>CAWAPJ010000028.1:0-65513 GCA_963783885.1 Waddliaceae bacterium
ATCGTAATCTAGTTGCAGGCAGAGCGAGGGCACCACCATTTGATAGCTGAAAGTCGCCAAAATTATGGAGAAAATGCCCAATCCTTCCCTCCAAGCAGGGCGAAAAGCGAGGTTGGCCATATCTATATGCCCTGATCCGAGTCCGACAAGGAAAAAGTATGTCGTGACAAGCCCGATCATGAACAAAAAGTTCAAATTTCCTACAGTTTTGGCCCCAAGCCATATCAACGAACCGAAAATGAGTGTGAAGATTACACAGCATACATCATAACTGAGGTTCATTCCCAAATGGATTTCGGCCTGGTTTCCGATGAGTTGCGCGCCTCCGGCGGTATAGGCGATCAAAGATGTATAATTCATGAAAAGGTAAACTATCATCGCTAAAATTCTGGTGCCATTTCCTACCAGTATGCGGGATAAAGAAGAAAAGTGCGTCTCGTTTTTAATCCAAAGCGTGGCTTCAACAAGAAGCAGCCCCGTATAAGTCATAAACATCCAGCAAATCAGAAGTCCAAAAAAAGAAAGAACAAAACCGGTTCCTCCAGTTTGAACTGGCATGGCCAACATGCCTCCTCCGATACATGTGCCCGAAACAAGAAGGGTTACGGCCCAAAATGAACTTTTGCCCGATTCATTTACAACGGATTGATTAAGGTCCTGGTTGATAGGTTGAGTTGTTGCTGTAGAGCTCATAAGTATTTATAGAGGGGTTAATTGTTTTGTTAAAGTGCCTTGTTTCTGTAGAGACAAAGTATCAAGAAGAGCCAAAGGTTTGAGAAGATTTTTAATAAAACACAGTGTTTCCCCATCCTTGTCGAGAAGCGGATTGTATTCCACAAGTTCAAACGCAGCCGGGGGATTATCTACGAAAAATTCCATCGCAGCGATGGCCTCCTCGCCGTGAACACCATTAGGCACAGGCGTTCCTGTTCCCTTGCAGAAAGCCGGGTCGACCATATCCAGATCGAAGCTAACCCCATAGGCGGCTGTTCTTTCCGAAAGGATGTCTACGGCCTCTTTAAGAATGCAGTTCAGCCCCCGTTCGAATACCTCTTGGATAAAATATACCTTGACTCCAAGCTGTTTTGCCAGCTGCAGTTCCGCATCCTCAAAACTTCTTATGCCGATCAGAACGACATTCTGTGGTTTGACTTTAGGCTTTTCGCTCAAAATGGTTGTGAGGCGGCTGTCGCCATATCCCATTAGCGCTGCAAGGGGCATACCGTGGATATTGCCTGATTCACTTGTTTTGTGGGTGTGCATGTCCATATGGGCATCCATCCAGATCAGGCCAAGGCCGCCTGATTTTCTGTATCTCTTTGCAACTCCCGACCAAGTGCCGAGTGCTGTCGAGTGGTCGCCTCCGAAGGAAAAGAAGAATGGTGTTTCATAAGAAAGGTTCAAAGCTTCTTCAGCGTACTTGCTGTTAATGTTTGCGATATAGTCGAATTTGTCGCTTTCTATTTCATTCGCACTGACAATTTTTCTCCATGTCAGATTGGGGAAGCCAAGGTTTTTTTTCAAAAACTCTGGAGCTTCTCCGGAACCAAATATTCCTGCGCCTATTCCTGAACTCAATCCAATACAGTAGTGTTTCATCGTTTGTCTTTTTTTAATTAAATAAAAATGAAAGCTTACTCCAGTCGTTTTTTTAACACAATTAAAAAAATTTTTTTGACACAAATCAAAATGAAAAACATGGACTTAATTGTTTCATGATGACTATAATTTTTCGCATGAACAATTTATAAAAAGGGGTTCATTATGACAATCGCTATTGAAGAAAATACGGAAATATCCACTCCTTCTACGTCCAGCTCATCCTATGAGCAGTTTATAAAAAATTGCAGCCTCGAAGCGCATTGCCTACCTTTGAACATTCGCGAGCAGCTTTATAATTTTAAAACCAACGGCAATCAAGATGGCTATCTTTTATTTGAAGGGCTTCCCGCAAATAAAAGCGAATATTGTCTTACCATATATGGAAGTTTACTTGGAGAGCCTTACAGTTATGTCCAAGAAGGCGACGGCAAACTTTATCACGACATAACCCCTTTTAAAACCCATGAGAACGATATCTCTTCGAAAAGCTCTTTGGTTACGCTTGATTTTCACACCGAGCTGGTCTTCCATCACTTCATTCCAGACTACTTGTTGTTATTCTGCATCCGCGGAGACAGAAACCGCGAGGCAAAAACTTATGTCTCTTCAATCCGATCCTGCTACGAAGAGATACCACCTGAAACTAGGCAGATATTGAGGAAGCCTATTTATTTTACCGGGATAGACCATTCTTTCGGGAACTTAGATACTATCGCTGGAAACGGCAAACCTGTACCTATACTTTATGGAGACCCTATGGATCCTTTTCTTAATTTCGATCCCGATATGATGGAGTGCGATCTTGAGGAGGGGCATGAGGCGATCTCAACGCTGAAGGAGATTCTTTATCATCATAAGGCGACACTGATACTTGAACCAGGAGAACTTCTCATGATCGATAATAAACGCGCCGTACATGGCAGAACATCTTTCAGGCCGTTCTATGACGGCAGGGATCGTTTCCTGAAACGGCTTTTCATCACAAAAGACCTCACGAGAGCACAGGAAGTGTTTTCTAAAAAAGAAAGAATTATAACCTATAAATTTTCTTAGAAGATGAGAAATAAACTAGCTGGGCTCTATTTGCTGACCGTCGCCGCCCTCTGGGGATTGACGTTTCCTCTTATCGAACTCACAGTCGGTAAAATAGACCCCTATTTGTTCGTTTCCTTAAGGTTTACGCTTGCAGCCCTTCCGCTGATTCCCTATTTTTTAAAAAATTTAAATAAAACCAGCTTTCGTGTCGGCGCCGCATTGGGCGTGATGCATTGCGGAGCCTTTTTATTTCAGACGATCGGGGTGCAGACCTTGAACGCTTCAAGGGCGGCATTTCTAACAGGAATCTATGTTTTGATGATCCCTTTTATGTCCCCATTTTTAAAAATGGGTTTTCCCAAGGTCAACGACTTGATCAGCGGCGCGGTTTGCTGTGGCGGCGTGTATATCCTGACTGAATGCAACATTGGTGCTTTTTCATTAGGCGATACGTGGATATTAGTCGCGGATTTTTTCATCGCGGCATCGATTATCTATATCGGCAAGCATTCTCAAGATGACATGGATCCTAACATGTTGGCCTATGGCCAAATCGTGATGACCGGTCTTTTTTCTTGGGTCCCGACGTTTATATTTTCGGAGTTCAATTTTGTCTCGTTGAGATACCCTACGGTTTTGACCTCACTATTTGTCTGCAGTTTTCTTGCGACGATTCTGGCAATCAAGCTGCAATCCAAATATCAAAGATATGTATCGATTCAAAGTACTGCGCTTATCTTTAGTTTAGAACCTGTCTTTGCGGCGGTTTTCGATACGCTGATCACTAGGACACCTCCCAAAATTTATACACTGATAGGAGGACTGATAATTTTATCAGGCATCCTCTATCTCGAGTTGTCGAAAGGCCGTGAAAAAGCAACCGCTGCCAACTAATATATTTGATTTTAGAGCGAATTGCAAAACTAAGAGATAAAATATAATTATTTTTTGTGCCCCTACATGTATTTGAAAATATTTCCCATGAGAAATTACCAACAAATATACCCCTGCTTTGCGATGATAGAACGTTATGGCGTTGTTCTCTAAAAGGCCATTCTCGGGAGTTTCCCATCTCTTCAAAAATCCACAATACCGAGACATCTCGCATACATAAAATATTCTATAGAGGCAGCCGGGCTTATCCGGCTGCCGGTTGTTTTTGGTTATAGTTCCGTTTTAGCAAATTCCTGAATTCCTTCAGCTATGAATTCAGGCAGATGGGCATGGTAGGCCTCATAGAATTTCTTAAGGTCGCTCTCAAGGATCAGCTGGGCGTGAGCGGCATAGGTCTCCTTATTCGGAGTCCAAAACTGCTTTAGGCATTGAAAGTGCCGCGAGATGACTTGTTTCACCTCGTCCGATCCTGCCTCGTAGTTTTCCTCTAAAAGAGTGGTCAAATCTCGGCAAACTCGATCGGAATCCTGTTTTATTCTTTCCAGATCGGATTCTGACATTTTTTTGACATTTTGCTTTGATTCAACAATATGCTTTTTTCCCTGCTCTCCAAAGCGTTCTATGATTTGTCTCTCATATTCCGCTTGTTGTTCTTTGCTAAAACCGGAGAATATATCTTCTTTTTTCATTTTCTTAGTTCCCTTTAAATGTTCTATTGTCTTGTCGATGGTCTTAATCAAAGCCTTTGTTTTTTCCAAGTCTTTGAGCAGCACCTTCCGATGCGTGCCCAAGGCCGCAATTTTATCAAAATCGCTCCTTCCAAGGATTTTTTGAATGCGCTTCAGCTCCATCCCCAGCTCCCTAAAAAAGAGAACCTGCTGGAGGGTCAAAAGCTGCTCTTCTTCATAGTACCGGTACCCATTGGACCCATAATAAGCCGGTTTTAAAAGTCCGATCTCATCATACCAATGGAGCGTCCGGATACTCACCCCCGAAAGCTTAGATATTTGCTTGACTGTGTAGGCCATCGTTTATCTCCTTCATATCCCTTTGATTATAAAGGATGACACAATAATAAGGAATGACGTAACGTGAGGGTCAAGAGATAAGAATATTTTTTCTGATTACCAGTAGATATATCCCTGCTTCACGAGCAGCTCGGCATTGAGGACGGCGCATCCCGCAGCGCCCCTTATGGTATTGTGCGACAGAATGGAGAACTTCCAGTCGAAATTGGAACACTCTCTGAGCCTGCCGATGCTGACAGCCATGCCGTTTTCTATGTCGCGCTGCTTCCTAGGCTGGGGAAACTGATCTTCGTGAAAATAATGAATTGGATGTTTGGGAGCAGAAGGGAGGCCCAACCCCTGCGGCTCCCCTTTAAAGTTTTTCCAAAGGTCGATAATATCTTGCTTGATGGCATTTTCCTTGAATTTCACCGAAATATTCTCCAGATGCCCCTCCGAAACAGGCACGCGGTTGCATTGAGCGCTGATTTTAAAATCGGCAAGAACAATCCTTTCACCGGTCAGGTTCCCCAGAATTTTTAGAGGTTCAAGTTCTACCTTTTGCTCTTCTTCGGCAATGTAGGGAATGACATTGTCCTCAACTTCGAGTTTTGCCAGTTTTTGATTGCCGGCGCCCGATATGGCCTGCATTGTCGAAACCTGGACGGCCTGAATACCGAATTGGTCATAAATGGGTTTGAGAGCCATCGCAAGGCCGATGACCACGCAGTTGGGATTGGTGACGATAAATCCGCTCTCATGATGCTTTTGTTTTTCCAGCAGTTGAAAATGGCGGCTATTCACTTCAGGGATGACTAGCGGCACGAGCGGATCCATGCGGTGGCTTTTTGTGTTGGAAATGACAGCATAGCCTGCAGCTGCGTACTGCTCCTCAATAGGTCCCGCCACCGAAGAATCCAGGGCTGAGAAGGCAATGGCTGTCTGATGGACAGGTTCAGTTTTGCTGATGCGTATTTCGGCAATTTCCTCAGGCAGAGCGACGGGCATTTGCCAATCGACAACCTCACCGTATAATTTGCCTACAGAATTTTCAGAAGCGGTCAGACATTCGATCGTGAACCACGGATGCTCCGCTAAAAGCTGCACGAAGCGCTGGCCGACAAGTCCTGTGGCTCCTAAAATCGAGACCGGAATTTTCTTACGATAATAAAACTCTACGTTCATTGTCATTTGGTAATCCTATTTTCAAAGAATTGCATCAGAAGCCTGACCCCGACTCCGGTTGCATATTTCGGACGGTAGCCGCTGGCCTCGGAAAGGAAGGCGCTGCCGGCAATGTCGAAATGAGCCCAGGGGATATTGGAGACAAATTCCTGCAGAAAAAGAGCGGCTTTAATGGACCCGGCGTCTCGGCCGGAGACGTTCTTGAGATCGGCTATATCCGACTTCATTTTCTCCCTGTATTCCTCGATCAAGGGGAATCTGAGCGCGCGCTCATAAGTTTGCTCTCCTGCCTGAAGGAGCTGCTGCGCCAGCGCGTCGTTATTCGCCATCATTCCGGTATACTCCGATCCCAATGCAACCACCATGGCCCCTGTCAATGTCGCCAAGTCGATCACACGCGACGGCTTGATGTTTTTGCAGACAAAAGAAAGCGCGTCTGCAAGAATTAAGCGCCCTTCGGCGTCGGTATTGCCGATCTCGACGGATTTTCCCGAATAGCTGATGTACACATCGCCTGGCTTATAACTTTTGGAATCAATGCTATTTTCCGCCGTTGGAATGACGATTGTCAGGTTTTGCTTCAAACGGGTCGCAGCTGCCGCAAGAAGAAGCCCAAAGCATGCCCCCGCGCCCCCCATATCGCATTTCATCGTCAGCATATCTTTTTTAAGATTCAGGCCTCCGGAATCGTAAGTTACTCCTTTTCCGACAACTGCCGTCACATCTTTAGACTCGGGATCGCCGCGGTACTCGCAAATGATTAATGCCGGACCGACGGCAGCTCCTCTGCCGACTGCGAGAAGAAGCCCCATTTTCTCTTTTTCCAGCTCTCTTTTGTCGAAAACAGAAGTATTGATAGTCTGAAACTGATCATCCAAAGCCCTTGCCACATCGACAAGGTATTGCGGGTTGACCTCGTCGGCGTTCCGGTTGACAAGGTCTTGCGTGAGATAAACGCCTTTTGCAATGCTTCTGTAGTGTTCGGTCTTTTTCAGATCTTCGGGCTCTATCCCGATCAAGGTAACTTCTTTTAAGAGGCCGGAAGACTCTTTTTTCGATTCGTAGCCCTCGAATTGGTATTGTGCCAGAAGAAGTCCTTCCGCCACCCCCTGGAGCAGATCCTGTTTTGAAAAACTTTGAATATCCGGAAAAAGGATATTGATATGGGCAGCCTTTATTTTCTTTGCCTGAATGGCCGCCTTCCCGTAGGCCTGGCGCAGGGTTTCCACGCTCATTTTTTTGGGATCGCCAAGCCCTAAAAGCAAAAAGCGCGGCTCTTTCTGCCCCGTAGGGTAAAGTAAAAGAGTTTCTCCGCTTCCTCCCGTAAAATCCTTCGTCCTTATCGGATGCTGCAAAAGTCTCTGCAATTTTCCGGCAACCGCAACTAGTTCCGGCTTCTTCTTTCCTTGAGTGAAAGGGATAACCAGAAGATCGCCTTTCGCTCTTGCGGAAAGAGAAGCCGTCCTTTTAAATTTTAGAGGAGTCATTTCAAACCGGCCTGGCTTCACAAAAGCACCTCGTTAAAATGGGAGATCATCTTCGGCTGCATGATGAGCCGCCATTTCAGGCGCTGCGCCTTGTGCTGATGGCCCCGGGAACTCATAAGCTTCCTGCTTTTTCTCCGGCTGGGCCTGCGTCTGAGAGTACGCCTCCCCGTTTTGCTGCCCTTTGCCGATTCGCGGAAACTGAATGTGATGCGCATCCACTTCGAGCTGAACGTGGTTATTTCCGTTTGCATCGGTCCAAATCGTGGGTTTTCTTAAGCTTCCGTTGACAATCACTGCCGATCCCTTTTTTAAATGCGACAGAATTTTGTCATAATTATCTCCCCAAACGGCAACGCGGTACCAAATGGTGACCTCTTCGCCGTTTTGCCAAACATTGACGGCCATTCTGAAATTAGTGACTTTTCGCCCTTGCGGAGTGACGCGGGTTTCGGGGTCGGCCCCCAGATGCCCTTCAAGGATAATCGTATTCATAATTTGTCCTTTGGTTTATGTTTGTTATTCACACCTATGTTGCTATTGATGAGGTTTTATGGCAAGTAGAGAAGAGACGCTTTTGAGAATTCAACGGCTCAAGAAGCAACTTTCTCAATCCGAGGAATTTCAAAAGGATTTTAAAGAGCTAATAGAGGCGAGGAATACCCTCGAAACTGAAATTGAAACGCTAAAAGAAGAAGTTGACAAGCTGGAAATCAACAATTTGCTTCCTCACAGCAAAGAAAATTTGCTTCAGGAGTGCCTGGTTAAGCAGCGCGAGATCGACCATCGTCTGGACAACCTGGAGGAGTGGAGCGACGATAGGATAGCGCATATCCGGGAAGAGCTGGTTTTTCTCATATTAGAAATACGCCCTGAGCAAAAGCAGGTTTATCAGGACCTTGCGGCCAGCTATCATCAAATTCACGATCTCAAGGGGATTGTAAGCGAAACAGAACACTACTGCAAACAAATTATCGAATCGATTAGCGAGGCCTTAAGAATCCGAGGCAAGGTCCGAAAAAGAAGTGTTTTCAGCTATATCTTGGGGCCAAATCCCAACGTACTGATTGCAAAACGGCTGCAGCATATCCATGAAATTTCTTCTAAAATGGCCGAGGAATTTCCCGATATTGAGAAAAACCCGGCCGCTTCGAAAAATCTCAAAGCTCTCTACGAAGCCCTAGAAAAGCAGCTAAATGAACTCGCGGTTCACAGCCGATCGCGGTGGGGCTTCAAGACATTGGATACAACGTTCACCGAAGCTAAAAACAACCTCAAACAAATCTTAGAATCCCACACTCTTGAACAAACTGCCGTGGACGTTAAACTCTGCGCTTGCGAAGAGGACTTAGACCAATGGATTGAAAAAAATAGCAGTGCCGACTAAAGAAAACACATGCGCACCCTAATCATAAAGCAGCCCTTTTACTAATTTTTATCGACTTTAAAGACCAAAAGTTCTTTTGAAGAGGCCAAACAATCCGTTCTTTTCGATTCGGCTCATTCTTCGAATGGTGTCCGAAAGCCCCCAAAAATAATCTTCTTTTTCAAATGTATCATCCGGTAATTTGCATATTTCCAGGGTTTTATTATAAGTGGGAAGCCAATAATTTCTCGCTAAATGGGAGATCATTTTATAATCATCTGAAATTTTTGCAGACACCTCAATCTTATGCTTAACCAGTTCGATGTTATTGTTTGTATCGACTCTAGCGTTAAAGGATGAATATAAAGGTATCATGCACTTATCCATATAATGATCCAGGTTATCTCGCAGATCATGTTGGAAATCTGCTAGTCCATCCTTATATTGAACAAGTTTAGGATCGACTTCTTTCCATACCGCATTTAATCTGCTGATCGATGAACTGAATAAAGCTCCCATAACTGCACAAAAAGACTGTAAATTTCCCTGCCTCTTACTCAAAATATGCGTTGAATGCGGTTGAATCGTCTCCAGTTTCTTCATGACTCGAATCCAAAACTCGATGCGTTTTTTTGCAATTTTTGTCGTCGATGAACTGAGGATGGAAAGCTTGACAAAATCAGAAAGATTGGTTTGATCTCCAGCTATTCTCATGCCCCCTTCTGTTTTTTTTGTTGGAAATACTTGATGGGCTTCGCGAAGATGCTGAAAAACAGTCAAATCATAAGAAGTGATTATTCTAGCCATATCTCTTGCAGCACTCGCTGAGTTTTTATCAATGATTTTGCTGACCTGCCCATTAAATGCTTCAAGATCTAAATCCTCATTTTGATTGACAAGAGGCTTAAAATTTCTAAGTTCAGTATTATAATGGTCCAATCCTTGAAGCTGTTTTTTTTTAACGCCGGATGAGCTACTTTCTCCATTATCTGAAATGCCGTAAAAACCATAACCATTTTCCAATCTATTTTTTAACCAGGCTGCTTGGGGGCGGTCTTTGCCTTGATCGATCGCATTCGTGATCACTTTTTTCTCATCTTTAGAAAGAAATGGATATCCTTTTATCAAAAGAAAACCTTCTTCCAGACATGAATTTGGCCGATTGTATTGCTGCAAGGCTTTCCCGACAAGCCCTTGTAGGAATTCGGTATTTGTATCAATTTTTTCGACCGGATTCATTTGTACATTTGCGCTGATGCGAATATGTTCATGGGATTTTTGAGCCGCCGATCCTTCCAGGTTTTTCCAAAAAGAGAGAAGATCATGATAGTTCTTTTTCGGAGCATCTACTTTCATGGGTTGCTCATTTTTATTTTGATTATAAATACGTATTGAGCTCATAGGACTATCTCCTCTTTTGATAAGCTAATTTCAATAGTAATTTTAGGAAATTAAGAAACGATTAAGAATCCCTTGCCAAGTCGCTCCAGGCAGTAGATAGTGTGCTCGTGTAAGCTCTAGCTGAGCTCACTATTGCATAAAAATGAAACGCTATAGGCTAGAATTGTATTGTACAGAATACTTTTATCAAAAAGCCTTGTTCAGTGCAGACCTTAAAAGTTCTAGGAAAAAGATTTGTTATACAGCTAAACGTCGTTTCGACAATTTGTCGCTTGCTACTGATTTCCCTCTCTTCAATAGGTGTTCGGACCCGTTTTTTCGCTCTGCATCCCCGTTTTGCAAGCAATGTAATTTGTTCTTCATGCAAGATGTCCTCTAGATCAAAACAATTATAGGCGCCATCTGCTTAAGAGTTTAGAATCTGGCGGTATGTCCAACTCCATCTCCCAGAGTACCTTTACATCACTTACTGCTCCTGGCATGAAAAGAACTTCAACCGGCTCGCCTTCACTCGTCACAATCATATGAACTTTTATGCCACAAAAGTAACGCTTTTTAGAAGCTGCGTAACCTAAATACCTTCGCTCTAGAAAGATCTTCCGTTTATCGATTCTATTTTTCTGGCAGCAAGAAACTGGAAAGCTATCTATAGCAAAACCTTGATCTTTATTTATTTGTTTAAAAAATAGAGCTAAAAAACGGAAAATAGCGTTCCAACAAGTCCAGGGAATTTTATGGACCAGAAGTTGCGTGAAGATCGAAGTAAACATAGTGATGTTAGTGAGATCGAACGCCTAGTCAGGGTAGAATAGATCACTTAATTTTTCTTATAGACTAGACACTAGTGTCTTGTCGCAAAAGCTTTTTCCCTATCCCATTTGCGCCAGTTTTTGAAAATTATTTCCACTTTTTTCCAAGTTGCTTTGACACTGCGCCCTTCTGAATACAAGAGTAAAAACAAATCTGCGCGGAAAGCCAGCTTGGCCGCAGAAGACCAGGCGCAATGCCCCCCTTTTTGCCGTTTAGTTTTTAAACTCATAGAACGTTGATAAATCAACTGAAGTTTTCTGTTGATACCTCTTTTGAAAAAATCTTTACTCTGATATTGGTCGCGCAATTTTTGTTCATTTTTTGTACAAGGAGCGCGATAAACTGAGAGCAGTCCCTGAAACATTTTTTTTGTCAGTTTTTTCGGTTTGCCGATCTTATAAACCTGCAAAGACTTCTTTTCCCGGCCGGCTCCTTTATTTCCTTTAATCAGAAAGCTTCTTTTCTTCAAAACAATTGCCGTCGCGTGATCCGACCAGCCGGTAGGTATATTGACCAGCTCTCCCCGGTTGTAGCGCCGGTATAATTCTTCTGCAGAGACATTAACATCGCATATTTTGAATGCCTCGATAATTGCTTGGCGCTTGGGGCGATCCAGGTCCACTTTGTAGAGGGAAAAAAATTGTTCAATCGACTCCCCAATCTCGGGGAACGTAACGTCTGTAAGCAAACCGGAGTATTGATACACGCGGCTCTTTACAACAAACACTCCTTCAAGGGATAAACGGTGTCCATATAGTTTTTCCCTTAATATTTCATCCGCGACATTATCAAAGGCCTTGTTAATATATTCCGCATAGCCATATTCTTTTCGCTGTTTGAATCCATGATACAAATAGATAAGCCATGGCGACCCGGCCGCATCCCCTTTGCAAGGGACTTTTTCATCGATAAGCCATTTTGCAATGGTATAATCGGCCTCGCCATTGGCGACATGCCAAAGCAAAGACCTCCCCTTGGCATCGCAAACCTTGGGATCCAATCCCTGCTTGATCAATTTTTTGACACGATCCCAATTGCCTTTAGAGGCAGCTAGATAAAGATGCTTTATATTTTGATCCATCATTTATAATCTAATGTATATTATTGAGATTAATCTTGAAATATTGAAAATGATAATTATGAAATTAGTTTATTTTTTTGATGAAGGCGATGGAAAGAACAAGAAATTGTTCGGCGGCAAGGGGGCAGGACTTGCCGAAATGACCCAATTAGACCTTCCCGTGCCTCCCGGATTCATTATTACCACGGAAGTGTGCAACGACTATTATGCAAAGGATAGGCAGCTTCCCAGAAATCTCATGCCGGAAGTAAAAAGAAATCTCGCAAAAATCGAAACCAATACTGGGAAGGCATTCGGCTGCGAGAACAATCCACTACTCGTATCAGTCAGGTCCGGGGCCGCAGTCTCCATGCCGGGGATGATGGACACAATCCTTAATTTGGGGCTGAATGACAAAACTGTGCTTGGTTTAGCAAATACCAGCAAAAACCCCAGGTTCGCCTGGGATTCCTATCGCAGATTTATCCACATGTTCGGAAAAATTGTTTTCGGAATTGAAGACAGCCGGTTTGACGATGTCTTGGAAAAGGCGAAACAAATGCATCGCGTACAGCAGGATATTGAGCTTGGCGAAGGTGCCCTGCAAAAGCTGGTCAAAAAGTACAAAGAAATCTGCATGCAGCTAAGCGGCAGGGAGTTCCCGAACGACCCTTATGAACAGCTCGAACTTGCCATAGAGGCCGTTTTTAAAAGCTGGATGGGAGAAAGAGCTGTTGTCTATAGAGACAGGTACAAGATTACCAAAGATATTGCGGATGGAACTGCAGTCTCAGTCGTTGCCATGGTTTTTGGAAACATGGGAAACGACAGCGCGACAGGAGTTGTCTTTACGCGCGATCCAGCCGATGGGTCAAAAAAACTTTTTGGCGAGTATCTTCTTAATGCCCAAGGAGAAGATGTCGTTGCAGGCATTAGAACTCCCCGCCCTATCGATCAATTGGCAAACGATATGCCCGCAGTTCACAAACAGCTTGAATCTGTCTGTGAAAAACTGGAAAAGCATTACAAAGAGCCTCAGGATATAGAATTTACGGTAGAAAGGGGGAAATTCTATCTGCTGCAAACCCGCGGGGCCAAAATGAACGCCGCGAGCATGGTCAGGACCTCGGTGGATATGGTCCGGGAAAAACTCATCACAAAAGAAAATGCCATTTTGCGTCTAAGACCAAAAGATTTAGATCAACTTCTCCACAAAACAATTGACAAAGAGGCGGAAAGCCAATTTGAACCCATCGCTCAAGGGATACCGGCCTCGCCGGGAGCCGCAACGGGAATCGTTGTCTTTGATGTAAAAAAAGCCCTCGAAATTGGTGAAAAAGGAACTAAGGTCATTCTTGTAAGAGAAGAGACAAGGCCCGAAGATGTCCCCGCCTTTTTTACCTCGGTCGGAATCCTGACAAGCAGAGGGGGAAAGACATCTCATGCGGCCGTTGTCGCAAGGGGGATGGGCAAAGCGTGCGTTGTTGGCTGCGGCAATATTAAAATAGATCACAAAACAAAACAGTTTTTTGTGGGCGACAACGCAGTGCATGAGGGAGAATTTATCACGATTGAAGGAAGCACGGGTAAAGTTTATCAAGGCGAGCTGCCCACAGTGGAGCCACAAATAACAGACAATTTTAGAACAATACTGAAATGGGCTGAGGACTTCAAAAAACTCGGTATTCGAGCCAATGCCGATGATCCGGAATCGGCGAGCCTTGCCAGGTCCTATGGAGCCAAAGGGATTGGACTTTGCAGAACTGAAAGAATGTTCAATGCGGCAGACAGACTTCCCGTCTTTGTCAGAATGATTCTTGCTGAAACGGACGATGAAAGGCAAGAAGCTCTTGAAAAATTGCTTCCGCTGCAAAAACAGGATTTCAAGGATATCCTTATGGTCATGGAAGGATACGATGTCACGATAAGGCTGCTCGACCCCCCTCTTCATGAATTTCTCCCGAATTGGGAACAACTCTTATACAAGATCCATAATTTGGAAAAAAAGCCCTCTTCATCCGAAGAACTTGCCAAGGCAAAACAACTATTTGATAGAGTCAGAGATCTTAGCGAGGTGAATCCCATGATGGGCCTTCGCGGAGTAAGAGTCGGTATTACACTGCCTGAGATCTATGAGATGCAAATTAAAGCTGTTTGCGAAGCGGCAGCGGAACTGATTCAAGAAAATATCAATATTCATCCGCAAATCATGATTCCCCAAGTCGGAAGCTTGAGCGAACTCAATTACGTCAAAAGGATCTATGATAAAGTCAAAGCCGAAGTAGAGTCTGCCCATGACGTGAAACTCAAGATAAATTTTGGAACGATGATGGAAGTCGTCCGGGCTTGTTTGACAGCAGGCGAGCTGGCTGAAACGGCTGAGTTCTTCAGCTTTGGAACAAATGACCTGACTCAGGCAGTCTTTAGCTTCAGCCGGGAAGACGCAGAGGGGAAATTCATTCCCGAATATCTCGAAAAAGAAATCATGTCGGAAAATCCTTTTCAATCTCTTGATATTAACGGAGTTGGGAGACTCATGGAGTTTGCCGTTGAAAAAGGGCGAAGAGTCAGCCCAAAACTGGAGATTGGCATATGCGGCGAGCATGGAGGCGATCCCGCCTCCGTCAGATTCTGCCACAAGAGAGGATTGACCTATGTCAGCACATCCCCTCACAGGATTCCCTTGGCTATTCTCGCAGCAGCGCAAGCGTCGCTTGAAAAAGATCTTAGATCTTAATCATGCCTGGCTCTTTACCCCCGCCTTCTTCTTTCGGGCGCTGAGCAGCTTTTCGCTTCTCTTCTTCAGATTCCTCTCTTGATCTGTCATAGCGGCCTTCAGTGATGTCGCCGCAAATTTTTCGCCACTTTTCGACAGTTTCTACATATAGGGGGGCAAATGCGCGAAGCGCTGAGGGCAAAGCGTGTTCCATGTCAAGCGTGCAGTGGATCAAAATCAACTCTTCGTTGACAGCCACTCCACAGCCGCCTCCAGCCATCTGACCGCCAAGCATTGACCCTTCAAGCAATCTCTCATAGAGCTGCAATCTTGTTTTGTCATCACTCGGGAGTCCATCGAGAAGAGGGGAGTAGAGATACATGCGCTTGGAATTCGGCTCGTAGGTAATGTGTAGAGAAAACTCATCATCAATTCCTAGAATACAAGTATTATTTTCATCAAATTCCAAACCTTCGAGTCCTAATTCCTTTCCAAACTCTTTCAGGTTTTCCTTAGCATTTTCTAAAGACATTCAAGCCTCCTGAATCTATCCATAAAATATTTACTCACATAGCTTAAAGTTTGCGCCTATCAGGAATAAATGGCAAGCTTAAAACCAATAATAAAAGCAAACTCCTTATTTTCTCTTCATTATATTGGTTTTGCATATTATGTCGCAATTGATTATGGAAAAGATATGCCTGTATCGCAAGCCCTTAACGTCAAAAGGGGACGCCCCGCGCCTCTGGGGCCCATTATCTTGGATGGAGGAGTCAATTTTTCCCTCTATACCAAAGAAGCTGCTTCTATCTCCTTAAACCTCTTTGAATTCAATTCAAACGATAATTTGGTGCAGCCCATGGCCTCGATAGCCCTGGATCCCCAAAAAAACAGAACAGGAAACGCCTGGCATGTCTTTGTCGAAAATCTTCCCGACAAAGTTTTGTACGGATATGTCATTGACAATAGCGATTTGCTTTTAGATCCTTATGCTCCGGAGATCTGGAGTGGGGCCGATTGGGGCCGGCCGAACACCCTTTTTCAGGAACAAAAGCGTTTTTACTCGCCGCTTGGACTCATAAACCTCTCATCTTCATTCGACTGGGAAGATGATGTCAATCCGGAGATCCCGCTGAGGGATCTTGTTATCTATGAACTCCATGTCAGAGGTTTTACCGCCCACAGCGGGTCGGCTACCCGCTATCCGGGAACTTATTCGGCCCTTGTTGAAAAAATCCCCTATCTCAAGAACCTGGGAATTAATGCCGTAGAACTTATGCCCATCTTTGAGTTCAATGAGCTGTCCTATTGCCGTTCATGGATCCAATCAAGGAACACCCTGCTCAACTATTGGGGCTACTCTCCGGTCTCTTTTTTCGCGCCTATGAACCGATTTTCCGCCTCGCGCGAGCCCGGAGGGGCAAGCGAAGAATTGAAAACACTGGTAAAAGAGCTGCATAAAAACGGCATAGAAGTCCTGCTGGATGTCGTCTACAACCATACAGGAGAAAGCAAAGAATCTGCTTATTCCTACAGAGGCTTGGGCCGTCAATCCTATTACATGATCAACGGAGAAAACCACGATCAAAATTTTACTGGATGCGGCCACACCTTTAACAGCAATCATCCCATCGCACGGGAGTTGATTATTTCTTCCCTGAGGCAATGGGTCTCGGAATACCATGTAGACGGATTCCGATTCGATCTGGCATCGGCTTTGACACGCAATACCAATGGAGAGCCGATGGATCAGCCTCCCCTCATTCAGTCGGCCAATGCCGATCCTATTTTAAGCAAAGTAAAACTGATAGCCGAGCCGTGGGATGCAGCGGGGCTATACCATGTGGGAAATTTCCCGTTTCATGAAGGAAGATGGGCCGAATGGAATGGGAAATATCGAGATGATATCAGGGACTTCATCAAAGGAACCGAAAGAAAAAAAGAAGCATTTGCCTCGAGAATTTGCGGTTCGGAAGATCTCTATCACTTTCAAAGGTTTCCTGCAAGCAGCATCAATTTCGTGACCTGCCACGATGGATTCACCCTCTGCGATCTTGTCAGTTATAACAATAAGCACAATGAAGCCAACGGGGAGGATAATCGAGATGGGTCGGACGACAATCGCAGCTGGAACTGCGGCCATGAAGGGAAAACAAAAATTTCTTCAGTGTTGAAATTGCGGGAAAGGCAGATGAAAAATTTTATAGCCGCCCTGATGCTTTCCCAGGGAGTCCCTATGATCAGAATGGGCGACGAATATGGCCACACTCAAGAGGGCAACAATAATACTTGGTGCCAGGACAATCACTTGAGCTGGTTCAACTGGCACCATGCGGATATGACTAAGCCTTTTACTTGCTTTTTTAAGTCCTTAATCAATTTTAGGCGCCAGAACAAACTCCTTAGGCAATCGCATTTTTTGAGTCCCAAAGATATTAGATGGCACGGAACTAAACCCCTCTCTCCGATCTGGAACAATGACGACCGCTTTGTCGCCTGGACTTTAATCGACCCGGACAATGAAGAAAATCTTTATATCGCTTTCAACGCCTCTTACAGAAGAAAAAAGTTAATCATCCCTAAGCCCCCAGAAAACAAACTCTGGTACAAAATCATCGATACCTTTCAAAGCTCTCCGGATGATTTTATCCCTGAAGAAGCGGCTGAACCTTTTAAGGAGTGGGAACATCCGATCATGCCCTACTCGATGCTTCTTTTTAAAGCAAAATAAAAAATGCTGAGTTCCAGATTTGAACCCAGCACTTAAGAATACACAAGAATCCGCTCTATTTGTAGGATTGTATAGGCTTCTCTATACAGTCTTTCATTTTCTTGCCGGATGTGAACTTAACAGCATTACGCGGAGGAATCTTGATTGGTACTTCAGGATTCTTCGGATTTCTGCCGATTTTTTCCTTTCTTTCTACGACTTCAAAAACTCCAAAATCGCGAAACTCCAGACGATCGCCTTCTGCTAAGCACTCGGTGATCTTGTCAAGAAATGCTTGAATGACAGCCCGAACTTCGTTCGGGTGCATCTTCTTTTCCTGCGATATCATGTTAACGAGTTTTTTCTTGGTCATTGTTTTTTTCTTAGTCAAAGTTGTCATGATCCAGAAACTCCTAGGTTAAAGATAATTCTTTTTAATACCTTGCACCCTTCCTCTTAAGGAATTCTTCGAAGGTATTGTTGTTTTATAAACTGACATTGTCATATCTTACTCATTTTCAAGCAAGTATTTCTTTATAAAGGCCCGTTCACTCAAACTCGACTGTCTTGCTTGAAGTGAGAGTGAGTCAACTCTCTAATTTGCACATAATAATGAATTTAGTTTTCGATTCAAGAATATTTTTTAAAATGTAACAACTTCTTTGGCCCTGCCCCTGAAAACCCTTAGCTAGCCCGAATCAACATTTTGTTTTTCTTACCCAAAGCCAGCAGTATTAATTGCCCCTCGATCAAGTCCTCGGCTCCTATAACCCTCTGTTCGCTCTCAACCCTGCGGTTATTGAGATAGACCCCGCCATTTCGAATTAAACGACGCACCTCGCCCTTGCTGGGTCGGATTTGGAGGTCGAAGACCAGGTCCACAAGAGCCTTTCCAACGATAAAGTCTTTATCGGCCGTGTAGCTCGGCATATCCCGTGCTATGGCTTCAAGAACTTCTCGGTCAAGAACCGTATCAGAGCCCGGAGCCGCGCCGGCGGTGACTTTTTGGGCAATCAGCAGACCCTCGCTGCCATGAACAATGCTTGTCACTTCTTCGGCAAGCCTTTTTTGAGCGGCATTGGCAGAATAATTTGGCAGCGTCATGGAAGTTTCATACTCACCGATTTCTTCAAGATCCATAAATGTGAGCATTTTCATCAATTTAATAACATCGGCATCGGGAATTCGGAAGAGATACTGATAAAATTCAAATGGCGACAATTTTTCCGCCGAAAGCCAGATAGCCCCTTTTTCGCTCTTTCCGAATTTTTTACCGTCGCTTCTCGTTAGAAGCGGGAAAGTGGCGCCGAAGGCCGTTTCTCCTGCGAGGCGTCTGATCAAATCAATGCCTGCAGTAATATTTCCCCACTGATCGGAACCTCCCAGCTGAATAGAAACATCGTAGTTTTCAAATAGATGGTAGAAGTCATAGGCCTGCAACAGCTGATAGGTAAATTCTGTAAAACTCATCCCTTCTTCGGATTCAAGACGGTTTTTTACAGATTCTTTCGAAAGCATAGGCCCCATGCGGAACTGCTTCCCTATATCCCTTAAAAAAGGCAAAACATTAAATTTTTTAAACCAGTCGTAATTATTAATGACTAAGGGAAGGGGCTTCGATCCGTCAAAACAAAGGATCGACTTGAGATTTCTTTTAATCCCCTCTAGGTTCTTTTCGATTGTTTTTTCATCGAGAAGCGGGCGTTCATGGCTCTTTCCCGAAGGATCGCCGATAAGCCCTGTCGCGCCGCCGATAATCGCAACCGGAGTATGGCCGTATCTCTGAAACCAGGCAAGCCCCATAATCGCCACCAAATTTCCGACATGCAGCGAATCCGAGGTCGGGTCAAAACCACAGTAGACTTTTTGAGGGGTTTCAAGGAAATTTTCCAGTTCGTCATGAGTTGTCGCCTCAATAAATCCCCGTTTTTTTAATTCACTAATGACATTAGCCATGTTTTTTCATTCCTCTAAAAAAAAATCTTTGATTACCGCGGCATCTTTTTTGGTAATTTTGGGAACTTCCTCAAGATCCTTCAGGGATGCCTCTTTGACTCTTTGCAGGCTTCCAAGGTGTTTAAGAAGCAATTTCCTTTTAACCTCTCCGATTCCGGGAATTTTTTCCAATATGCTCGACAGCCTTTCTTTGCTTCGCTTTTTTCGGTGAAATGCGATAGCAAAGCGATGGGCTTCGTCGCGAATTTGCTGCAACAGAAATAGAACCGATGAAGTCCTTGGCAAGGTGATCGAATCTTTTAAATTCGGCAAAAATATTTTTTCCCCTGTCTGCCCTTTATCGTGCCTTCCCTTTTCTTTCACTAAAGCGATAATATCCAGTGATATAATATTCAAATCTTTAAATACGCGCAAGGCTACATTTAGCTGCCCCTTTCCCCCGTCGACGATCAATAAATCCGGAAGGTCGTTCCCTTCTTTCAATTTTGAATAGCGGCGCATCAGCACTTCATACATAGCGCCATAATCATCTCCGGGTTTTGCCGCTTTAATTTTGTATTTGCGGTAACTCTGTTTATCCTGCCTCCCCTCGTTATAAACAATAACAGCCGAGACCGGATTTGAAGCCGAAAGGCTGGAATTATCGATACATTCGATTCTTCGAGGATAATGATTCAATCGCAGCTTTTCTTTCATCTCAAGAAGCGTCCTCTCAATAAGAGCGTCCTGATCTTTCTCCTGTGTGAACGCAGCTTTAGCATTCTTTGCTGCGATTGCGACAAGGGATTTTTTATGCCCTTTTTCGGGATGGTGAAGAGAAACCTTCCTTTCTCTTCCTGTAGTCAATATTTCGGCTAGCTCCTGAGTGTTCGATACTTTTATCGGAAGAAGTATTTCGTGCGGCAGCTGAGGCTCGGTCCCGTAGTGCTGTAAGAGAAAACTCGTTAAAAGTTCTTCATCGTTTTCTGCAATGCCCGAAAAGTTAAACTGCCTGATACCTGTGACTTTTCCGCTTCTGATGATCAATTTCACTAAAAGCACCTCGCTCCCCCGGCGGTAAATCCCCAGCGCGTCGGTATCGATACTGACAGGCTTGTCGACAAATTGCTTTTCCAGGGTCTTTTCGATGCTTTTAATTTTTTTTTGGACTTCAGCGGCTTTTTCAAACTCCAATTCATCCGAATATCGCTGCATCTCTTTTTCAAGCTGCTTGATTACATCTTTGCTCTGCCCTCTTAAAAATTCGAGAAGCCTTTTCAGCTGCTCGTCATACTCTTTCCGAGTGCATTTTCCTACGCAAGGAGCGATGCACCGCTTCATATCATAGAGTATGCATGGCCTCGTTCTTCTTTTCAGTTCCTGATTCGAGCATTGCCTTAAGGGAAAAACCCTTTGGATCAGGTCGAGCGTCTCTCTGGCCGCGTAGGCGCTGGTATAAGGTCCAAAATAAAGACCGTCGTCTTTCGGCTTACCTCGATAACGGACAAGAGACACCATGGGCCATTCATGCTTGGTGTTGACTTTGAGCGCAATATAGGTCTTGTCATCCTTGAGAAAAGCGTTGTATTTGGGTCTGTATTTTTTTATCAGGTTGTTCTCGAGGAGAAGGGCTTCTTTTTCGGAGGAAACAATAATGGTTTCGATCGCCTCCACCTTGGCAACCAAATAAGGAATCATTGCCCTTGTATCGCCGCTGGAATAAAAGTACTGCTTGACCCTGCTTTGCAAGTTTTTGGCTTTGCCGACATAGAGGACATGCCCCTTGCGGTCCCGCATAATGTAAACGCCGGGTTTGGAAGGAAAATCTTTAATTTTACTAATTTCAAAAGGCATATTTACTTATGAAGTATAATTACTGGTACAATAATTAACAATTAGGTAACATGAGTTTTTCTTTCCCGGTCCTGCCGGGAAAAAAAAGGTGGTCTACGAAACGTAAGCGTTCGGTGAGATACGCCTCCGGAGAACGCAGCTAAGGGCAAAAGTCTGTAAGGCGCTTAGATAAAATAAAACCCCTTCAGAGGGTTTCCGAAGCAGACCAAAGCCCCCGCAAGTTATCCAGGGGGTCGATTGCCGAATGCTTACTACGAAACAAAAATAAGGAGAAGATCATGTCTAAACGAATTTTCAGCCTGGTAGCTTTGTCAACACTGCTGGTGGGCTCGTCGGCTTTCGCCTGTCATGCAAAAGAGAAAGAAAATGAGGACAATCAATTGCTTTCCTGCAAGCAGACGGATGAAAACGGCTCTTCGCTTGCCTATTTTGAGGAAGAGGAGTACGACACTGATGATGAATACTTTTATATAGCAGGTGCTGATAGAGAAGAAAAAGAAGATATCCTCGCTTTCTCCGAAAAAGAAGAAGATGATGAATATCTTGCCTTAGACGAAAAAGACGAAGATGATGAATATCTTGCCTCAGACGAAAAGGATGAAGATGATGAATATCTTGCCTCAGACGAAAAGGACGAAGATGATGAATATCTTGCCTCAGACGAAAAAGAAGAAGGCGATTTCCTCGCTTGCTATCTTGAAGAAGAACAAGAAAAGTTATTCGCTTCCTGCGCCGGTGGCAAGTGCCCTCGGGAAATGGTCGAAAGGCTTCGCCGGGAAAAACAAGAACAAAGGGCAAAAAGGAAATATCGATACGAATCCGAATACGATGATGACCTAAGCGACGAACCTCCTAAAGAGGTTTGTTAAAGGCTGTCTCGAATAAGAAAACCTCGTGCCGGTGCCCGAATACAAACAAATTCGGGCAAGGGCACGAATGGCTTTGTTGCACAATTCACCACAGAGAGAATATGAGAGATTTGCTTTAAGCTGCTATTAATTCACTTTCAGGCATTCCCAGCCTTGTCATTATGTTTAGTGCTTCGCATTTTGCGCTTGATTCAGCCCTTTGAGTTTCCAAGGTTCTGCTTCTTAAATCAGTTAAATCTGAACATTGCTGTTTCAGCAAGCGATCGACGATGGTATCCTTTCAATTTCTTCCATAACTTTCTCGCATCATCATCTCCACCTAAACCCGAAATTTCTAGCAAACTGATATTACGTATCTCCCAAGAAGGAGATACATTTTCTCGAAAGACAGCATTCTGATTGGGTGGGATAATCGGAATTGAGCCGTGTTTTACATTGGCTGCGTAGCATCGCTTAGTATCATAAGCTCCATCTCCATAGACCCTGATTGCTACCTAAACTTGTTGTTAAAGTCTTTCGTTGGATTCAGATGCGTAGACTCGATTTGAAGGCAAGGGTAATCCCTTGCCGATAATCGAGGCTTAGCAGATGAATTCAATGAAAGATTTTAACGACAATAATCTCTATGATACTTCCTTAGCCAAAAAAAGGGGGCATCATGGAAACTTACGCAACAACAGTTATTCAGAGCTATTTTAAGCAATAGCCGGCTAAATCGCCAAATTCATAAAATTCCTTGGATTTGTTGGAACGCCATTTTCCGTTTTTTAGCTCTATTTTTTAAGCAAATAAATAAAGATCAGGGTTTTGCTATAGACAGCTTTCCAGTTTCATGTTGTCAGAAAAATAGAATCGATAAACGGAAGGTTTTTCTAGAACGAAGGTATTTAGGTTTCGCAGCTTCTAAAAAGCGTTACTTTTGCGGCATAAAAGTTCATAGGATTGTGACGAGCGAAGGCAAGCCGGTTGAAGTTCTTTTCAAGCCAGGAGCAGTAAGCGATATAAAGGTGCTCTGGGAAATGAAACTGGACATTCCACCAGATTCTAAACTTTATGCAGATGGTGCGCTCGTGTAAGCTCTAGCTAAGGTTTAGGTAGCAATCAGGGTCATAGGTGTGCTTAACAGATTTCGGCATTGCTTCGAGAAGCTTTGGGTATACTTCACAATCAGCAATTTTATTTTCAGTAAGAATCTCGAAAATGATTTCACTAGAGTCAGGACAAACTGCTAAGTGGAGTTTTCTCCATGTTCGCCTTTTACTATAACCATGCTGCCTAACCTTCCACTCACCTTCTCCATATACTTTCAAACCGGTTGAATCGATTACAATATCGGTTACATTTTTTTCAGAAAGTTTTTTCAATTCTTGTCCAAGCAATCTTGCTCTTCGACAAATTTGGGTATAAGAAGGAATGGGTAAACCCACAGATAAAATCTGTGGCTAATCTCTTGCCTGTGCATGAAGCCCAACTTCTATCATATCTTAAGCATAATGGTGGTGGCAGGGGTTTGCTTATTAATTTCAATGTAAAACTTCTTAAAAATGGGATTAGGCGACTAATCATTTAATTCCTCTTTCATAATCTCTCAGTGAGCTCGGTGATCTCAGTGGTGATTTATGCAACAACACCGGCACGAATTGTTTCTGACCAAATCTTTTCAGAAGCTATTTTATGATCGTCCGAGAAAAGCCATTTTTAGATTCCGGAGCCATATCTTAATCATTCTCTTGATATCCTTTTGATAAAACAGCCATCTAAGCGTTGCCATCAAACCAAAATAATGAAAAATAATCTCAAAACTTTCTTTAAAATGAAGCCAAATATCCTTCCTGTAAATCGGCTTTAAATCAGAGTCGATCAGAACATTTTTTGTTGAGATATACTGCAATCCCGGCGAGAGGACAAAACGGCAAAAAAGATCGAATTCCCCCCTCAATTTAAAGTGCGTGCGAAATTTTCCGATAATTTTAAAAAGCTCTTTATGAAACAGGCAGGACTGAATGGTTGTTGGCTGCATCCCCTTTTTCAGAAAAGAAAGCGACAGCTCTCTAAAAAGAATTCTAGGCTCTGACTTTCCGTCCCGAAGCAGGCAGCCTGAGAACAAAAGATGAGGCGTTTTTTGGTCAATCGACAAATCAATTAGGGATTTTAGGGATTTGTCGCTGATATAATAGTCGCCGGGGGCTAAAAAGTTGATAAATTCGCCTGCAGAAAGAGAAATGCCCTTGTTGAGCATCTCAAAAATCTGATAGTCAGTCACTGAGCATACACGTATCCGCGAATCAACATAACTATTGACGATTTCGAGCGTGCGATCCGAAGACGCAGCGTCGATAATAATAACCTCTAGATCGGGATAGGCTTGCTTGAGAATGTTGTCCAGAGTATATCCGATGTTCTGCGAGTTGTTATAAGTTGGAACCACTATCGTGATCTTAGGGTACAAATACCCCATGAATTCTTCTGCCATTTAACCAACCGCCTCCTTTTAGGATAAATATTCCTATTCTCGACACAGAAGTCAAGTAAGCTTGTAACAAAAGCTCGGGCAAGGTAAAATTTCTTTCATATGGATACTTTTCAAGAACTCATCAACCAATTGAACAAATTCTGGCAGGATCAAGGATGTATCATCCACCAGGGGTATGACCTGGAGAAAGGGGCCGGAACGCTGAACCCGGCAACTTTCCTTCGCTGTCTGGGCCCCGAACCCTACAAAGCCGGCTATGTCGAGCCCTGCCGCCGCCCCACCGACGGCCGCTATGGTGAAAATCCCAACCGTGTCCAGCACTATTTCCAATACCAGGTGATATTGAAACCTTCGCCGCCGGATATACAAACGGTTTATTTGCAATCTCTTAAAGCAATAGGACTCAATTTGTCCGATCACGATATCCGGTTTGTCCACGACGATTGGGAGAATCCGACAATCGGCGCAGCCGGCCTCGGATGGGAAGCGTGGATCGACGGAATGGAAGTCACGCAAATCACCTACTTCCAGGTCTGCGGAGGACTTCCTGTCGATGTGGTCACCGGAGAGCTGACATACGGACTTGAGCGCCTTGCCATGTACCTGCAGAATGTCGACAATATCTTCGACCTGCAATGGAATGAAGACACAACTTATGGCGAGATCTATCATCGCAATGAAATCGAATGGAGCCGGTACAACTTCGAGATCGGTTCGGTGCCGATGTGGCGCCGCTCCTTTGAAGATTATGAAAAGGAAGCGGCTGTATTGATCGCAAAAAAACTCCCACTGCCCGCTTATGACTTTGTCATGAAGGCTTCACACGCCTTTAATATTCTTGACGCGCGGGGAGCCATATCAGTCACTGAGAGGACAGGCTACATTACGCGCATAAGAAATTTGGCCCGGGATGTCGCCAAAGCCTATATTGAAAGCCGCGGTGCCATGGGCTACCCGCTTCTTAAAGAAGAATCCGCCCCACCTAATCTTCCCCCGCTTCCTTCAAAAATCGACAAGCTAACAACGCTCGAAAAATCTGACAAAGAAGACTTTTTGCTCGAGATTGGATCGGAAGAGCTCCCGGCGACATTCGTCCCAATTGGACTGGGCAATCTGCAACAATCTATCAAAAAATGGCTGGATAAACAGAACCTCTCGTATAAAAACCTATCGGTTTACGGCACGCCCAGGCGGCTGGCGATCATCATACACGACCTGGCGACGAAAAAAGCCTCGCAACTCACAGAAAAAAAAGGGCCGAAAGTTTCTCAAGCCTATAATGAATCGGGAAAAATCCTACCTCCAGGCCTGGGATTTTTTAAATCACTGAAAATAGAGCCCCCCGTTAAAGAAACGCTTATTCAAGGCGGCGTTGAAGGGGTATCGATCCGCCAGATTAATGGAATAGACTATCTGTTTGCCGAAATTCAATCCGAGGAAAAATCGACTGCAGAACTTCTTCAAGCGGAAATTCCGAGTATCATTCTCAATCTGTCATTTCCTAAAAAAATGCGTTGGGCAAATTTCGATATCACTTATGCCCGCCCTATCTTATGGATGACTGCCCTTTTTGGCAAAACTGTGATCCCATTTCAAATCGCAAATATCATTTCAGGAAGAACAACTTACGGCCATAGACAGCTCTCACCCGCCCCTATTGAATTGAACCATCCCCAGGAATACCTTTCTAAGCTGAGAGAGCGGGAAGTTCTTGCCGATATCAAGGAGAGAAAACAAGCCATTTTAGACCAACTGGACCATGTGGAAAAGGAAACCAATGAATCTGTCCTTGAAAAAGAACGGGTCTTGAATGAAGTTCTCTATCTTGTCGAAAAACCTTTTGTCTCTCATACAACCTTTGACCCCGCGTTCTTAAAAGCCCCGAAAGAACTTCTCATCTCCGAGATGGTTCAGCACCAAAAATATTTCCCCTTAGGCAATAAAGACGGCGGCCTAATCAACTCGTTTGTCATAACAGCGAACAATACCCCCAGCGAAAAAATCAGAGCGGGCAACCAAAAAGTGCTGTCGGCAAGACTCAGCGACGGCGTCTTCCTTTATCATCAGGACCTGAAAATTTCCATGGACGATATGAATGACAAATTGCGAAATGTCACCTTCCAGAAAGATTTAGGCACAGTCTGGGATAAAGTCGAAAGGATCCTCGATAATGTGAAATCCGTTCACCGCCGCCTCCCTATTTGCGAGCTCAATGATGCCTTAAGGGCCGCGCAGCTTTGCAAGGCCGACCTCGCATCCTCTGTCGTCTTTGAGTTTCCGGAACTTCAGGGTATCATAGGCCGCAGCTTCGCCCTGGAACAGGGAGAGACACCGGCTGTCGCTGCGGCCATCGAAGAGCATTGGATGCCGCTTGGCGAAAAAGCCCCTCTTCCCGAAACAACCACCGGCATAATCGTCGGAATTGCCGACAAGGTGGACAATCTTGTCGGTTGTTTTGCCATCGGCTTGATACCTTCTTCATCAAGCGACCCCTATGCCCTAAGAAGACAGATTCTCGGAATCATTAAAATACTGATTCGAGGAAAGTATCATCTCCCCTTATCCCAAATTCTTGGAGAATGCTACGACCACATCAAGTCAAAAAATAAAGGCGATAAGACGCAAACTTTGAGAGACTTGTCAAAATTTATTACCCAACGTGTGAAAACCGTTTTTCAAGATTACGGTTTTAGTTCGGATATTATTGAAGCCAGTTTATCCACCGCAGTTGACGATATTTATGACACCTTTTGCCGCGTTAGCGCCTTGCAAAAGTTCAGGAAGGATGAAAGCCGTTTTCTGCAGCTCTATGAAGTGTACAAACGTGCCAAAGGTCAACTCGAGCAATTCGAACGTATGGACTTTTCAGAATCGCTTCTCAAAGAAGATGCCGAAAAAGCTCTCTATCAAAAGCTCCAGCAGATTCAGGGAAAATTATCGAAAACGCTGGATATGAAACAATATGACGAAGCCTACAACCTCGTCGCCACGCTGCAGCCACCTCTTGCTAAACTTTTTGACGAAGTCCGCATTTTAGCGGACGACGAAGCTCTCAAACAGAACCGGCTGGCTCTTCTGCAGAAAGTATTCGACAGATTCGGCCTCCTTCTCGACTTCAGCAAAATCAAAGAGAAAACTTAAATCAAGGCAAAAACCTGTCGTGGTCGGCTTTGGAGGGAACATCGCAGGCTTTCGGAGCTAAAATTAGGTGCCTATTTCGGGCGAAGAAGCGATAAACAGGATCAGTGACAAAAGCAGGTAGGATAAAATACTTCAAGCCGATAAGGGTCCACCAACCACCCATAAGCCAAGCCGTTCGAAGCGCTGCCTGGCCGTAGATATAAATTTTCTGTTCCGGCCCCCTGTAATTTTCGATAAGGATCATAGTATCGGCCTGCTTTTGTTCTTCACTCAAGTCTTTCAGCGCAAGTTTGGCAGTCTCCCCTTCTAAAGGAGCAAAGCCGAAAATCTTATTTTTGTCGGCTTTGTAAAGATAGGAAACTATACGGTCGCATATGCCGCAAGCTCCGTCATAAAACACAAGATGTTTGATCATGTGATGACCTCGGGAGAGTTTTGTTTACATTCATCAAATTGCTTCAGAAGCTTCATAATCTCATCATCCCCTTCCTGGCAATTTTGAATTTTTTGCCTTAAGAGCTCACGTTTGGCCAGCCAGTTTCGCTCGAGTATTTTTCTGAGGGTTTCCATAAAATGCTCTTCGGCTTTGTCCTTATTCACCCTTTTTTGGTGAAGGTCCTGAAGGAGCTGCTGAGCCCCGGAGGACATATTCATGGCCAAAGACATCCAGTCGCAGTGTTTCTCTTTTGCATGGGCTTCGAGAAAAAGGTGGTAAATCTGCCTGCAATGAGAGTGATTCAGTTCATTCGGGACTAGGTTCTTTTTCGCAATGGCAATGATTTGAGGCAGTTTGCCGCCCATCATAAGGAGCCATCTCAAAAAATCAGATTCCAGAATAAGATCAGGATCAACTTGTTGGGGATCAAGCCTTCCGGAAGATTTAATATAGACATTCGGGGACACATGCCCCCCGCTCAAAACCATCGATTCGGGGACTTTTGTCAACCTTGCCAGCTTGCAAAGGCTTTCATGAATCATGACGGAATCGTTCCATGCCCGAATTTGAGAAGCCAAAGTGTTGATCAGCTCATTCTTGCCCGCAGGTGATGAAACATCGAGTTTTTGAGACATCAGCTCGACAATGAAGGTCAGATAATCGGTGGCCTGGCTCATGAGATTCAAAAAAGCATCAATGCCTTTGGTCCGAACAAAGGTATCGGGATCAGAATCTGTCGGCAGGGAAAGGACCGCCACCTCCACGCCTCCTTTTTGAAACAAATTCCCTAATTTCATCATAGCCTCAAGTCCGGCCAAATCGGAATCGAATGCCAGATACACTTTTTGCACTCCAAGCCTGAGCAGCTCGCCTGCCTGTCCTTCCCCAAAAGCCGTTCCCTGCCCGGCCACGGTGCAATCAAGCCCTTCGTGAATCAGCCTGAGGCAGTCGAGCTGCCCTTCGACAATCACCGCCTTTCTTTCTTTGGCAATCCGTCTCCGGCAATGGTTGAGGCCAAATAAAATTTGTGATTTTTTAAACACGGGGGTTTCAGGCGAGTTGACGTACTTTCCTCCAAAAGTATCGTCTTGAAACTTTCTCGCTGAAAAACCGATAACGCGCCCTTGAGGATTATGTATGGGAAACGTGATGCGGGCAGAAAAAAAATCGCGGATTTTGTTATCGGAACCCTCTTTCAAGAGCCCCGCTCCCAAAAGGATCTCCGTCGAAAATCCCCCCGCTTTCATATAGGGGCCCAGCGATCCGGTTTTGGGAGGAGCAAAACCGAGACGGAACCTCTGAATAAACTCCAGGGTCAATCCCCTCCTGTAAAGATATTGCAAAGCGTCATGTCCTTCAGAGGTATGAAGCAAAAGCGCATGAAAAAATAAAGACGCTTCCTCTAAAGCTTCATACAAAAGATTTTTAGGAGGGCCTTTGACTTCCGTCTCCTCTTCATAGTCGATATGAACCTGATACTTCCCGGCGAGCAACTCGACAGAATCGACAAATCCCAAACTTTGGTGCTGCATCAAAAATTGTATAGCATCTCCATGAGCCCCGCAGCCGAAACAGTGATAGTGAGAATCGCCCTTTTGAATGACAAACGACGGTGTCTTTTCATCATGGAAAGGGCACAGCCCCTTATATGTCGCTCCCGAGCGCTTCATTTCAACGTAAGGTTCGATTACATCGACGAGATCGACCCGCTTCTTGATGTTTTCCAGACTCTCTTTTGAAATGATCGGCATAGAGATCTATTCTATAGGAAGGCAGGATTTTTCATCGATTGAATATTTATCCATTTCTTATAAATCTGACTATTAATAAGTTAACACTTCTTGAACAAAATCATAATTCCATTACAATGAAATTAATTACCAAAAACACCTGTAAGTGTTCGGTGATCTACGTTTCCGGAGAACGCAGCGCGGGCGAAGGGCTGCAAGGCGCCCGATGCAGACAACCCCTTGAGGGGTTGTCGAAGCAGGCGGGCGAAGCAGATCAAAGCCCCCGCAAGTTATCCGGAAACATAGATCGCCAAATGCTTACAAACACAAGGATTAAATCTATGGAATACCGTACTTTAGGAAAAAGAGGACTCCTTCTTAGCGAGCTTTCTCTGGGGTCGTGGCTCAGCTTCGGCGATAAAACCGGGCTGGATGCTGTCAAAGAGATGTGCCATTTTGCGTTTGACCACGGCATTATCTTTTTTGACAACGCGGAAGTCTATGCCAACGGAGCTTCCGAGCTGTTAATGGGCGAAGCTTTAAGGGATTTCCGCAGGGACGAGATTGTCGTTTCAACGAAAATCTTTTTTGGCGGAGAAGGGCCGAATAAAATGGGCCACTCCTGGAAACGTTTAATCGAAGGAACGAAAAATTCTTTAAGACGCCTGCAGATGGATCATGTGGATCTGCTCTATTGCCACAGAAAAGACGACAACACATCCGTTGAAGAAGCGGTGCGGGCTATGGACATCCTCATCAAGCAGGGACACGCCCTCTATTGGGGCACTTCGGAATGGGAGGCCAGCGATATTGACGAAGCTTTTAAGATCGCCAAGGACATCGGCGCGACTCCCCCATCAGTTGAGCAGCCGGAGTACAATATGTTCCATAGGAGAAAAGTTGAGAAGGACTTCGTCCCCCTCTATAAAAAATACGGTCTCGGTTTAACGACTTACAGCCCGACAGCCTCGGGAGTGCTGACAGGAAAATATAAAAATGGAATCCCCAAAGGGAGCCGTCTGGAACAAAATCCGGAATTTATCCCTGCCGACTTCGATGAAAGAGTGGAGAAAGCCAAGCTCCTTGAGCAGGTAGCCAATAAACTCGGCTGCACCCTCGCGCAGCTCTCGATTGCCTGGGTGTTAAAAAACCCGGATGTCAGCACCGTTTTGGTCGGAGCGTCAAAGCCTGAGCAGCTGACAGAAAATATCAAGGCGATTCAATTCAAAGATAAGTTGACAAAAGAGGTGCAAAAGGAAATCGAATCCATCTTATCAAAAACCCTAGTTGCGTCAAAATCATGACAACAGAACGCGTCAATGCAGTCCATATGCAAGGCGAGCCGCTAACTCTGCTCGGCGAAGAAATTGAGGTGGGCAGTAAAGCTCCGACTGTACTGCTCACCGATCAGAAACTTAAGCCGGTAGAATTTAGCTATATTCCCGGGAAGACTTGCATTGTCTCTTCTGTCCCTTCTCTGGACACCTCAGTCTGCGATAAGCAAACGCGCTACTTTAACAGAGCTGCCAGCAAGCTGGACAATACCGAAGTTGTCACTATCAGCATGGACCTGCCGTTTGCGCAAAAACGGTGGTGCGAGTCCTCGGGAGTAGACAGCATCACTACTTATTCAGACTATAGGGAAAAAAGTTTCGGCAAAGCCTACGGCCTTCTCATAAAAGAACTTTGCCTGCTGAGCCGGGCTGTCATTATCATCGATAAAGAAGGAATCATCCGATACAAACAATATGTTCCCGAGATTACCGAGCAGCCCGATTACGACGATGTCATGAAAGCCATTAAGAAGGCTTAAAGCCCATCTGGCTCCAGTATTGTTTTCCGTAGTTGATAAGAAGCTGCTGCCCCTTTCTGATTTTTTTCTTGGAGTAGTAGACCACCATGGGCAAATGGAAAGCTTTTTCTTCCCTAAGATAAATAATCGCTTCTAGGTTGCATTTTTTCGAGTAGGCATGATTGATATAGCGGGTGAAATTTCCGCAGGTTTTCGCGTCGATAAAAATGCCTGAGTCGTCAAGCGCCTCAAAAAGATACGAGGAGCCGCTTCCTTCATCGAGCCGCCACTGGCCGGTATAAAAACCGATAAACTCCCCTTTTTCGATATCCCGCTCCGCATAAACTCCATACCCGACAAAATCATCGATGAAACGTATAGATATATAAGGGGGAATGCCCGAGCCGAATAAGGGGTCAAGAGCCCTCAAGTACTCAAAATAATTTTGAATATTCCGGATATCCTCTTCTAATTCCATGCTTCCGTCGAACCATGAAGGGTCGTTAGGATTGAAAAACTCAACGGGATCTTGAGCGCAAAGTTTCTTGGTTTTTTTGCTAATACTCGCCAACAAATCCGAGTTTTCAGCGGCAGGCTCCGCCAGGCACATTTGCTGCGGGAGGGAGGTTAAGCCATTGCACGAAATTTTAGTTAAGATATGCTCCATAAGAATATCCATTTTACACTTTTTAAACTTATTTTTCAACTTTAAACTAAAGTTCTTCTTTTCTATAATTTGACGTTCCTGCATTAAACTTATGAATGGGTGAAAAATGATGCTTTCGAATATGAAAAAAAATATTTTACTGATTTTGATACTTCTAACAGGGTATGCAGAAGCATTAGAAGTTTCGGCAATTACCCCGCAGGAAATGCGCGTGTCCACTGCAAAAGAAATACGGGAACTCGAAGATGTTCCCGAAGAGCTGCTCGCCTCCCTCAAAAAGTATCATAAAACTCGAAAATACAAATTTAACCTCAATGATTTTTTTGAGACTCCCAACCTCTTTATTGAGAGAAGAATCGAAGCCCTGGAAAACCTGCAAAGCGCCATTCCGCAAGAAAGCCGCTATGAGTTTTTACGAAAGCAAATCACCTGCAAGCTTGCCTATCTGAAAGCGCTGCCCGATATGCTCGACAGCCGCACGACCCGCTTGGAAATGAAGTTCAGAAAAATGGCCGACCGCGGCGTCGAGCTGTGCGAAGCGTATAGCTTCGAGCTGCTCGATCCCCTTCACAGAATTGGCCCGGAGGTGAAAGTTTATGTCGATACGTGGCTTTCAACAGATATTCCCAATTACTTTGTTTTTCTGGAAACTGTCGAATATGAGCCGCTTCTCAGCCGATTCTGCCCCTTTAAAAATCAAGTCAAATATTATCTTACCGACGAAGAAAGAAGCTGCCATCGCTTGCAATTCCAAGACGGAATTGCCTATCTGAATGGACTCCCTTTCGACACCGGCCGCAGCCTCTCCCTCTATTCGGATGAAGAGGGATTCGCCATTTTTACCGTCGGACTGGATAAAGAAATCTACGTCAACAGCCACATCAAATTCCGAATTCACCATTCAAGCGAATTTGCCGGCGGCGAGGTTCTTGGCGCGGGAGAAGTGAAGGCCATAGACGGAAAAATTTTGCACATTTCCAACAAAAGCGGGCACTACTCTCCCAAGCACAAAGAAATGATGGATATTCTCGCCGTTTTTCAGGAAAAGCTCGGCGATCTGACAGGTATTGAGCTGGAAATGCTCCAATATACAAAAACCAACCAAAAGTATTTCAAGCAGCTGGCGACATTCGACGCTCAGCAATACTTCGACAGTAACGGAATTTGCCCCTCAACCGGCGCTACCGGCGGCTGGACGCCGCTGCATGTCGCAGTTTGGAACGATCATACTGCGATAGCCGAACAGGTTGTCAAAGAGTGCGACTTGAATACAAAAGATTTTCAAGGCAACACTCCCTTGCACCTGGCAATCATCCAGGGCCATGTGGAATGGGCTCGAATTCTTTTGGAACGGGGAGCTCAGCCCGATGAAAAAAATGACAATGGCAACACCACGCTTCATTTGGCCGCGTTTTTCGCGAGGGAAGAAATCACTGCCATGCTGCTGGAAAAAGCCGACACCATCGACGAGCTCAATCAAAACTTGCAAACCCCTCTTCACTATGCCGCTGTCGGCGGATCTCAAACGATTTTTGAAAATCTTCTAAAGAAGGGAGCCAATCCCGATTTAACAGACCGCTGGGAGAACAATCTTTTTCATTTCGCCGTCGCAAAAGGAAATACCGGATTCCTCCTCTATCTTTTGCAAAGCAGTTTCAGCGATAAAATTCATGAAAAAAACAGCCGAGATGCCACGCCCCTGCATTTCGCCGCGGGATTTGGAGATCTGATGACTGTCCAGCTGATTTTGAGCCTGGGATTCGATCCCCTGGCAACCGACATGAAAGGAAGAACGGCGCTGCACTACAGCGTCAAATTCGGAAATGAACAAACAACAAGACTCTTTCTAAATATGAATAATGAAGAGCTGATCCACACAAAAAATAACAAACAAATGACAGCCCTACACTATGCGGCGAAAACGCTCCCGTATACCAGTCTGCAGCAATTGATTGCCCACGGACTTAGAGTCAATTCAATCGACAAAGCGGGGAAAACCCCGCTTTTCTACGCGATCGACGGCCGCAATGCCATGTCGCTTCGCAACCTCAAATATCTCTTGATGCATGGCGGCCACTCCGACATCTACGACTACCATGGACAAGCGCTCATCCATTACGCCGCTTCCAAGGGAGCCATCAGCGCGGTCAGGCGTATCCTCACCTCGTCAAACGACCTAAGCTTAAAAGATAGAAATGGGCGCACTGCTCTCGAAATTGCCCGTTCGAAAAATTATCATCGACTGGAACAGTACCTTCTTGATCATTCCGATTAATCATTTTTCTGTGCAATAAAAATTTTGATTTGATAGACTCCAGAAAATTTGACAGGAGGTTATCATGAACCCGGTTAGTTGGTTATTTAGATCAAAATATGAAGGATCGCAGCAAGAGACGGACACAATCAATCTGTTTGGAAAACGGGAACCCATCGAACAGAAGCAGCCCAAAGACATCAAAAACAAAAAGATAAAGCGATATCAACCTGAAGAGGTTCATCTTGACCTGCCTGAGAAATGGAAAGAAAAGAGAGCTAATTTTACGATCTATTTGGACAAATTGCAATACATCCGGTGCCATGAGGAAATTATTGACAAAATTCCTGTACTTGGCAGGGGCGGCCTTTTGGACAATGCGGTGACTCTCAATCAGCCGGCCGCAGGGGCAAAGCCGATTATCGAGTATTTATATACCGGCAAGATTGAACTGACAGACCAAAACGTTGAGGAGATTGCCCGCGTCGCTCATATGTGGGATGTCAAAGATGTTCTCTGTAAATACGACTCCTTTATCAAATCACAAGGCCATATCGATATTTGTTTAAAATTATGGAAGCTCGATATTCCAATGCTCAATGAGTGTTTGATGTACTTTTTATTAGATAATGCCCAAAGCCTTAAGAAATCACCGGAATTCCCCTTCATCTCACTCGACCATCTCTTTGAGCTTCTGGGAGATCGTACTATCTGTATTAAATCGCAATATGAGCTGCTTGTTCTGATGATGAAATGGGGAAAAGCCAATTGCCCCGATGATCAATCAGTAGCAGAATTTCTCCGTTCGCAGACTTCAGCGAATGGGCAGCGGCTGATCGACACGATCGATTTCACTTCAATACATCCAACACATATGCTGGATGTCATGGAGAATAAGCTTTTGACCGAGGATGAATATCAAATCTATGCTAAGATTGTCACACAAAGAATTGAGAACAGTCCTTCTTATAAAAACAGATGCGGCCGCTATGAAAAGGACTACTGCAACAGAGATTTTCTCGAATCTCTGTATTATAAAACCGATTGGAAACCCGAAGATTACAATGAGCATACAAAATTTGAAAGCAATATAGTTAGAACTTTTTGGAAGATTGACGATGTGAAACAATCGATTGAAAAAATGAGAGCCGGGGAAGTCGAGGTAACATCGGCTTTTGATTTTGTCGGTGAATATGATCATCAATACTATTTAACATGCAGCATCACTGACGACAACTATCTCCATTTTTGCCTTGAGAGCGATGATCTTTTAACCACTGAAGACGAAGAACAAGAAGACTTGTCTCTTTTTCTTGAATTGAGATTGATCAATCAAAATGATCGGTCAAGACATATCACCAAGAGGGTAAGAACCACAATTAGCGATGGAGACTGTCCGAAAAACTTGGCTGAAGGGAATTTAGATTTTGACCTTAAAATCGGCGAAAAGTTAATCCCTATTGACGATCTGCTCAATCCTAAGAAGGGTTGGGTGGTCAATAATGAGATGATTCTCTCTGCCAAAATCAAGATCAAAAAGATCTAATTCTCTGGTATCAGTTGAAGAAAATGAGAGAAATGCCTAAATTGCCGATATGATGGTGTTACTGTGCTTTTCTGCCGAGGCGAGCTTTACAGCCGCGATCTTATTGGCAGTTTTGGGCTACGCGGCTATATTGGAGACGACAAACAAACGAGCGTTGTTTTTGGCGTCGGTACCGATTCTTTTTGCCGTACAGCAGTTTTCCGAAGGCGTTTTGTGGATCTGCTTAAACACTGGATATTATCCCTCGGTCCTTGCTTCGTTGGCAGAATGGATCTTCCTTTTCTTTGCTTTTGTCAACTGGCCTATCTGGCTTCCCTTGTCTCTTTTCTTAATTGAACGCCGTTATGTCCAAAAATCGATTATTTTTATTGCACTCATCATTGGCCTTACGTTTGTTATCTGGAATCTTATTCTGGCATTCGACTCTCCGGTTACTGTCGAAATCGTTCAAAACAGCATCCAATACAGCGCATATGAAACAGCGTCCTCCGCAGTTTTTCTGACACTGCGCATCCTCTATATTTTAGCGGTCCTCATCCCATGCTTTGCTTCGAGCTGGCGCTATATGTGGGTCTTTGGCCTCATCGTCGCTGCCACCTTCGTTGCCGCGGAATACTTCTACCATGCCGTCTTCACTTCTGTCTGGTGCTTCTTTGCCGCTGTCACCAGCGCCTCCCTTTTTGTCGTTCTGCGTCAAAACAGATAGCACTTTACAAAAATTCATTTTCATATGAGAATATTTATACGGTTGCGAGTTTATGTTAAAATGGGTTCAGACATTAAAAAATGCCGATAACAAGGCCAGGTGGTTCTATTTTCAGTATATTATTTACTTGATAGCCATCATACTCTCTACTATTTGGGCCTATGCGCGGCTGGACTTTGTCCGCAGCTATGACGAAAAACAAGAAGAACAAATCCAAAAACTAGAAAAAAGACAATCATGACCCCGCAAGACAAAATCAAACAGCAAATACCGAAGCCCGAGTACCATACGCACGAAGAGTTCCAAAACCGATCGAGAAAGCTTGCCGAAATCAGAGAGCTGGGGCTTAACCCTTATCCCCATAAATTTCCTAGGACTGATCCTATCCGCGACCTGCTGAAAGACTACGAAAGCAACGAGGTCGGCCATAGCGAAGATGCCGCGGCAGGCAAGACCCCCCACGTTTCCGTAGCCGGCAGGCTTGTCCTTTTCCGCCCTATGGGAAAAAACACCTTCGGACAGATTCAGGGGCAGACAGGCAGGATTCAAGTGATGTTCAACCGCGATTTGACCGCGCTTGACGGCTATACCTCATCCGACTCGGAAGGACCGACTCCCTGGAAGCTTATCGAAAAGAAACTGGACCTCGGCGATATCATCGGCATTGAAGGACATATATTCAGGACAAATAAAGGCGAACTGACGGTATTTGCCAAAAAAATCACAATCCTCGGAAAGACCCTCCTCCCTCTTGCCGACAAGCACAGCGGGCTGCATGACAAAGAAATCAGGTACCGCAAGAGATGGCTTGACCTGATTTCCAATCCCGAATCCCACCGCATATTCGGCATGAGAAGCCGCATCCTGCATCTCATCAGGCAATTCATGCACAAAGAAAAATTCATAGAAGTTGAGACCCCGGTCCTGCAAAGCATCTACGGCGGCGCTGAAGCCCGCCCATTCGAGACCCATCTCAACGCTTTAGAGCAGGATATGTTCATGCGGATCTCGCTCGAGATTCCCTTGAAAAAGCTGATTATCGGCGGAATCCCCCGTGTTTTTGAGATTGGGCGGGTCTTCCGCAACGAAGGCATCGACCGCAACCACAATCCTGAGTTCACCATGCTCGAGGCTTATGCCGCCTATTGGGATTACTACGACATGATGACACTCATTGAAAATATGTTTGAGTTCATCGCCCTCGACTTGTATGGCACCACAAAGATTCCGGCAAAAATGCCGCATAATGAGGAAGAAATTACCCTCGATATGAAATCTCCCTGGCCCCGTCTGACCATGAAAGAGGCGATCAAAAAATTCGGCCATCTCGACGTCGACACTCTCAGCGATGAGGAGATGGGAAAGAGGCTTTTGCAAAGTGAACATGTCGCCCCGGAAAAGCTGCAAACAATGAATAGGGGACTTCTCATTGCCGCCATGTTCGAAGTTTTTGCCGAGCCCTACCTCATTCAGCCCCACCACATCATTGACCACCCGATTGAAACCACCCCCCTTTGCAAGCCTCACCGAAACCCTAAAGACCGTGAGGAAGGCATTGTCGAGCGGTTTGAAAGCTTTATTCTCGGAAATGAAATCTCGAATGCCTATACGGAGCTCAACGACCCCGAGCTGCAAAGAGACCTTCTCGAACACCAGGCCGAGAGGCGCGAGCGGGGCGATCTAGAAGCCAGTCCCCTTGATGAGGAATTTATAGAAGCCATCTGCCAGGGCATGCCCCCGACAGGAGGCATCGGCATCGGCATCGACCGCATGGTGATGATTCTTACAAATTCCCACTCCATCAGGGATGTTTTGCTTTTCCCTTGGATGAAACCTTTGGAAGACATAACATGATGACAGAGGAAAAAAAATCCGAGATGAAGACCGCAAAGCCGCAGCTGATGCTGTTCAATACAGAATCAAGAGAAAAAGAACCCCTTGTCCCTCTGGAAAACAACCATATCCGGATGTATACCTGCGGCCCCACCGTCTATGACTTTGCCCATATCGGAAACTTCAGAACCTACATGTTCGAAGATCTGCTCAGAAGAACCATAAAGTTTTTCGGCATGGATATCACTCATGTGATGAACATCACCGATGTCGATGATAAAACCATACGGGGAGCCACCCAAAAAAACATCTCCTTAAAAGACTATACCGAGCCTTTCCAGGAAGCTTTCTTTGCCGACCTCGATGCCCTCGGTATCGAACGGGCCGAGCACTATCCGGCAGCTACCGATTATATCCCTAAAATGATCGAAATGATCGAAGTTTTGATTGAAAAAGGGTACGCTTATCCAGGCAAAGACGGCAGCGTGTACTACAACATCCAAAAATTTAAACGATACGGATGTCTTTCGCACCTCAATTTAAAAGATTTGAAAACAGGCGGCTCCGACCGCGTCTCTTCCGATGAGTACGACAAAGACCATGTCGCAGACTTCGTCCTTTGGAAAGCCTACGACCCGGAAAGAGACGGCAGCATCTATTGGGACAGCCCTTTCGGCAAAGGGCGGCCCGGCTGGCATCTGGAATGCTCGACAATGGCCACCCGGCTTCTCGGTGAAACGCTCGATATCCACGTCGGCGGCGTGGACAACATGTTCCCCCACCACGAAAACGAGATCGCCCAGTCCGAGGCCTGCTCGGGAAAACGGTTCGCTAAAATCTGGCTGCACTCTGAACATCTTCTCGTCGACGGTAAGAAGATGTCGAAAAGCCTGGGGAACTTTTATACCCTTCGCGACCTCTTATCCAAGGGGTATGAAGGCAGTCAAATACGCTACATGCTGCTGCAAACTCATTATAAAACGCAGCTAAATTTTACCCTTCCCGGACTCGAAGGGGCTAAGCACGCTCTTTGCCGCATGAACAATTTCATCGAACGGCTTCAAAGCGTTTCCGAAGAAAAAGCAACAACAGAATGCAATCAATACATGGAGCAAGCTAAAAGTCGCTTCATACATGCCCTTGCCGATGACCTGAATATTTCAGTCGCCCTTTCCGCTGTTTTCGATATGATCCGAGACATTAACTCTCTTTGCGATGAGAATCGAATCGGCTTTGACGAGGCCCGGCAAGTCTTAAAGCTCATGCAATCGTTCAATCAAGTACTCGGTGTCATGTCATTTGAAAAAACGCATGACATCCCTCAAGAAGCCCTCGACCTGCTCAAACAGCGGGACGATGCCCGAAAAAACAAAGACTGGGCACTTGCCGATGATCTTCGTGATAAAATACATGCCTTGGGATTCGAAATCGAAGATACCCAGGGCGGTTCCAAATTGCATAAAAAATAATTATGGGCAAAACCAAGGACGAACGATTTTTGCTCCGCCTTTATGAAATGGCCCGCGAATGCGACGACCCCAAGACCCCATTAAACCGAGACGCTGTCGGAAAAACTATCGGACTCTCTCCGAAAGCCTCCAAAACGATCTGCAATCTCTTAGCGCAGGCAAATTTTATCCGTAAATACAATCATGATGAAATTTATCTTACCGATCAGGGAATCCAACTCGCAAAACAGTTGCAGAAAGAGGCATGAAACGTAAAGAATTCTTTAGCAGACTCCTATTAGAAGTTCTCGACAATCCCCTCTCTTTCGCCTTGGAAGAGCTTGCCGAAACGAAAGAGAGGCCACCCGGCGCCCTAGACGAAACTCAATTTAAAAAAACCTGCACCGGATGCGACCAGTGCATGATCGCCTGCCCTGTCAACGTCATCATGATCGAGGACCAAGAAACCCGCCTCCCGGTCATCTATCCCGAAAAAGATCCCTGTATCCACTGTGAAGATACCCCATGCATCGACGCCTGTCCTACTGGGGCACTTAAGAAAGCGTAGTGATAATATTGTTATAATCCCAGTAAAGATAAGGCATGATAAATAAGCATTCCATCAATATTCGGAATCACTTCAAAAATCTCAAGATTCTCGTTATTCTTTTTTAATTGTGCCAATATTTTTTGAGAACTTTTGCAAAGATTGCGATGAGAAACATACAATTTTTTCAACCTCAAGTTTTGAAATTCAGTAGGGAGAGTTTTAAGCTGGGTATTTATCAGGTATAAGGATTTCAACTTTTTGAGTTTGCCTATTTCAGGAGGCAAGGATTTGAGAGGATAATGTATTTTGAGAGTTTGTAATTCTGTGAAGTCTCCTATTTCAGGAGGAAGGTGCTCAGGCAGTTCAGAAGCGGAAAGTAACATGGGGAGATGAATCAAAGGCACTAGATTATGGTGTAAGTATCTCCTCCATCTCCCAGCCTCAACAAAATCGTTAGTACATTGAACAAAACCTCCGCCAATGAATTTTCTGGCAAACTTGCAAAGGGCGACATCTTTTTTTTGTCTTATCTGATCTCAAACAACGGCAATGTTTGATTGAAGGGAAGCAGGAATTTCATAATCAATACATAGCCGGCTGAATTCACGATAATAATCCGAAAAAGGGATGTTAATCTCTTTAAAATTAAGTTCCGTAATATATTTTTTATAGAGTTTCACTATGTCACTTAAACGAGTGTCGACGATCTTTTTTACTTCATGGTTTACACATCTAAGAGAAAGTAAATCGGGCACATGTAGATACGAAAGTATCTCCAAAGAAATTTCAGGCGGCAGCGCGGAAGAAAAGTCAACACGCTTTTTTTCCGTTGTCATTATGTTATAAAATGTATTGGGTCCCATATAATAATTTAAATTTTCATAATTATATAATAATTATGATTAAATTGTAATAAATAAATTATTTTAGTTTGTCAATTGCTCCTAATTTTGTATAATAGTTAAATTATGTTAAAAAAATATTTAACGCTTTCAATTATTGCTTTATTAACAGCCTCTTGCTCTCAGGCTATCGATCGGCGCGATGCCTACATCAGGCCATACCATGCGGGACAGTTCGAAGAAGCCAATCGGCGTGTGACAAACTTAATTGACAATCCGGCTAATTCTCAAGATGCTGTCTGGCTGCTTTTGGATCGCGCTACGATCAATTTTACCTCGGGAAACAGCGATCAGGCCCTATCCGATTATCAGCTCGCCATCGAGGCCATCGATTTTTATTCCCAAAACTGCACCGCCGAAAACCTGGAAAAAGTGATTCTGCAAGAGGGAATCGGGGCCTATGCGGGCGAAGATTTTGAACAAATCCTGGCCAGAATTTACTTTGCCCTCGCCCTCCACTACTGCGGCGATGACGGAAACGCTATGGCCCTGCTTAGACAAGCGGAAAATATTCAGCAAAAGAAAAGGGAAATCTACAGGAAATGCAAACTGACTCAAGAATACAGTCTCATTGACAATGCTTTTGGCAAATATTTACTAGCGGCAATGTCGGAAAAAAAGGGTGACTTAAGCAATGCCCGCATCCTCTATAACCAGTTCGGACAATTAACCGGCTGCCAGGCTGCTCCATCAGATCCATCGCTAGCGACAGTCTTGCTAATTTGCCACAATGGCAATGCCCCGTTTAAGATTCCTATTCGCTTGCCGCCGAGCGTGGCGTCAACTGCCGCGTTAAACGCGCTTGCCATAGGCAATCCCAAACCGCGCCTTTCCAGCCTAAGCGGCATATCTACACCCGCTTTGTCATACTGGATTCAAAACAGTCACCAGCAAGCGCTTGTTTATTTTGAAGGAAGGACCACTCCCCTTCTTCCCTGCTTCGATATCGGCAAAACTGCCCGCAAGCAGCTTAAGGCACAAATTCCCAATATTGTCGCTCGAGGCCTCGCTAGACAAATGATCCGTTTTGCGACAGTCGAAGCCGCGGCGCGCTTAGATCCACTGGCCGGCTGCATTGCTGACATTGCTCTGCTTGCGGCTAACTGCCAAACAAAAGCGGATGTAAGATCCTGGACCACTCTTCCCCGAACACTGGATCTGGCTCGAATAGATACTGAACCCGGAAGGCAGGAGCTGACGATTCTGATCGGTTCGCAATCTTATCCTCTGACTCTTGATCTGAAGCCCCGTGATCTTTGCCTCATCCATATTTTTAACATTCATCCCGGAATCACCACTCTGCTGGTTCCCGATAGATTTCTAAAAGGAGACAAAATATGAAAACAAAACTTCCAATTCTCTTGATGATTCTTGCTCTGATGACTGCCTCCTGCGGAGGGAGAAGACTGCGCATAGCTGAAGACATCACCCCCGGCAATTACTTTTATACAAAACTCGACTGGCGCTACGGTTCCGGAGACATCCGCATTCAACTGTATAAGCTCTGTTCTGTGCTCATGAACAACTGGCAGACAAAAATCGGATACGACGCCTTCTACAAACCCCGCATTGTCATTACCGATATCGACAACTGCACAGACGAGTACATTTCAACCGAAATGATACGGGACATTCTCGAGGAAATCGCTGTCAACGACGGACGTTTTACAGTCGTTGCCGGAGATAGATGCGACCGCGCCGAACTCGATGCGTGGATGGACCGCATCTTAAACGACTCGAAATTTGATAACAGCTCCCGAATCAAACCAAGCGGAGCTATAGCCCCGCAATTTCTTGCGAAAGTCAGGATTACAAAAGCCATCGCCTCCGACCGATGTTATGATTATCAAGACTATCGGATGACCGTCAATCTTTATGACATCGAAACAGGATGCGCGATTGACTCGGCAAGCGACCTGCTTCGTAAGCGAATAAGATCTTGATTCCTATGCGCCCAAGAAACATCTCCGAGAGGAAATTGCAGGGGCTATGCGCGACATCTTCAACAGTCCCACGCTGACCGCAGCGGAGCAAACCGTTCGGGAAGTCTCGTGCCACTTCGCCAAGTCAGCACCCGAGTTCGTGTCGTGGCTCGACGAAAACATCCAGGAGGGATTGACGTGTTACCGGTTTCCTCAAAAGCACCGGAAGCGCATCCGAACCACTAACGGCCTTGAACGAGTCAACCGAGAGGTAAAACGCCGCACGCGCGTGGCCGTGTTGTTCCCCAATGCGCCGTCAGCACTGCGACTGGTTACAGCAGTGCTGATGGAAGTCCATGAAGAGTGGGTGACTGGCAAGATGTACTTGGATATGACGATTGAAGATGAGATAAAGCGTCACGAATCGGTGGCTGCTATGTAAGTGTAAATGGAGCCTGAAAGATTTTTCGCGCAGCCAACCCTCACTAGCAAAGAGGCCAGCCGCAGACGTGCTGTCAAGGCCGAGCGAAGCAAGCCGAAGGGGAGCCTTGACAACACGTCAAGGCTGGCCTATGCAGTTGGAGAGGGATGGATGCAGCAAAAATCTTGAAAGGCGATATCTGGCGTAATATTACGACCAGACAGGGACCGAAAACAACAAAGGATGATGGAATTTACAGAAAAACAGTTGCTTTATCGTGGCAATCGGCCACTCTCTTGAAATTCAACAAGCTCTAAAAGATACCCATTACTGCTTAAACCATGGTCAAAATCTGGATCTTATGATTTTAAATATCGCGATAAGATGCTTGGTTACATTTTTACCGTTGAAATAAAAATTTCAATTATCTAGCTTTCAGATATTTGTATAATCTTTTTTATGAATCGAAATGTCTTCTATCCGCTGCCCTAAAAAATCAGAAGTTATCTATCGACCTCGTAAACCTGAGAAAACGGTTCTTTTTGACGTCATAAAAAGACACTACAAGACATGGTACAAAAACTCTGAAAACCCCATTCCCAAATACGTAGACAGGGAATTCCATAAGTATTTGGAATGCGGTATATTAGCTAATGGATTCGCTTGTGCTCATTGTGCTGACTGCAACAAAGACATTTTCATTGCTTTTTCCTGTAAAGGCCGGGGTATCTGCCCATCTTGCAACACACGAACAATGGTTGAAACAGCTGCCCATCTTGTTGAAAATGTCATTCCCTCCATTCCCATCAGACAATTTGTAATCAGTTTCCCTATGCGGATTAGGCATTACCTTCAAACGTACAAAATCCTCCAGACCGTTTTAAATATTGTCGTCGATGAAATTCGAAAGAGACTTATCATCTGTAGTCCGGATATCGTATACCCGCAAATCGGCATCATAAGCTTCATCCAGTATTTCGGAAAGACACTAAATTTCCATCCTCATTTCCATCTTATTGTGGCCGATGGCCTCTTTAGCAAAGATGGCAGCGATCTTCTCTTTCACGAGGCCTCTTTGACTCCCGATGATATTGCGGATACCCAGGATTGCATAAGAAAAAGAGTGCTCAGGTATTTCAAGACATGGTACAAAAACTCTGAAAACCCCATTCCCAAATACGTAGACAGGGAATTCCATAAGTATTTGGAATGCGGTATATTAGCTAATGGATTCGCTTGTGCTCATTGTGCTGACTGCAACAAAGACATTTTCATTGCTTTTTCCTGTAAAGGCCGGGGTATCTGCCCATCTTGCAACACACGAACAATGGTTGAAACAGCTGCCCATCTTGTTGAAAATGTCATTCCCTCCATTCCCATCAGACAATTTGTAATCAGTTTCCCTATGCGGATTAGGCATTACCTTCAAACGTACAAAATCCTCCAGACCGTTTTAAATATTGTCGTCGATGAAATTCGAAAGAGACTTATCATCTGTAGTCCGGATATCGTCATACCCGCAAATCGGCATCATAAGCTTCATCCAGTATTTCGGAAAGACACTAAATTTCCATCCTCATTTCCATCTTATTGTGGCCGATGGTCTCTTTAGCAAAGATGGCAGCGATCTTCTCTTTCACGAGGCCTCTTTGACTCCCGATGATATTGCGGATACCCAGGATTGCATAAGAAAAAGAGTGCTCAGGTATTTTGGGAGGAAGGGCTGGTTTGATAAGCAGACGATAAAACGAATGCTCTCTAATGAAAACAGCGGCTTTTCACTCGATGCTAAAGTAAGAGTCCCCTCTTGGGATCGAGAAGGATTAGAGCGCCTGATAAGATACTGTGCCCGCCCTAGCTTTGCGAGCGAGAATTTGCGGTGGAATGGCCCTTGGATTCATTATCGCCTTCCAAAGCCTACTCACACAGGCAAAAGCTTTGTCCAGATAGAACCCCTGGAATTTATCGAGAGGATTTCCCGATTCATTCCTCCTACCCGCCGACATCTCCGCCATTATCATGGAGTTTTTGCTCCTAATTCCCCTTTAAGGAAGAAGGTGGCTGCCAGCGCTCAAAAACGGCCAGAATCCAGCATCCAGAAAAATTTACAAGAGTCTTCAAAGAAGGTTATAAAGGTCTCATTCGACTGGGCTAAGCTCATCGCACGTATTTACAAAACTGATCCGTTGCTCTGTCAATGCGGAAAAAAGATTAAAATTACCTCATTTGTCATCCATACAGCTGAAATCAGACGCATATTAAAACGAATAGGCTGGTCGAGCGAGATCCAGATGTTCGATCCGCCCTACCCTCCCCCTGAAATGAACATCTGCCAGCTGCTGCCCTGGACAGAGGATGGGTTTTCCCAGGTAGAAGATCGCACTCTAGGAGAATGGGGCCCAGATCCTCCAGCCATAGATCCGCCCCATTGGACAGACAACATCGACCCACCTTTTTGGGAAGATTGAACCAAATACGATAATCTCTTCAGAAGGGGCTCGATACCTTTTGCTCTCATTCTCCCCCAAATCAGACATGTCTCTGCCAAAATCTGGAAGTAAACCTAAAATTAACAATTTGAGGCTAATTATCGCTCAAAAATAAAGGAATTTAAGCCCACCCGTCCGACCATCCAAAGGGGGATAAGGGCTTAGACATGCTTAATTTTCCTATCCTTCAAAGCAGTGATGATCAGGGAATCTAGCGCTCATAGAATAGCAGAATTGTCTAGAAGTGCTTATAATGCTCTATCTATAGGAAGCTATGTAACTGCTTATATATTATGTAGAGCCATTATGGAAACCGAAAGCCTTTTCTTTTCAATGTTTATAGAAGTCGAAAAAGCTTTAGAAACAAATAGCATTCAAAATCTTGAGAAATTTCTTGACAAATGTGTTTTTGGTGCAAAGTCTCGAATTTCTAAGGAGCACGGCAGAGAGTATGATCCAATTCATGTACTTAATACCGTCAGAGATAAGATGGATAAAAATTTCCCTGGATATTTTGATCATTATGAGTTCCTTTCAGAATTTTCACACCCAAATTCAAGTGGTTTAATAAATGCTTATGTTAAGATAAACTACGATGAAGGGATAATTAAATTTGGAAAAGAACTAGGAATTCTAAAGATGGAGTATGTCTTAAAACCTTTAATTACATCATTATCAATGTTTATAGATGGGTACAATGAATTTGCAAATTTGTTAAAAAAGCTCATATCGTTTTGCGAGACATTACAAAATACAGAGAATCAGTGAGTTATGCAACATAAGCTATGTTATCAGACGTTGTTTGATATCCTTACCCATCTAAACCTTTAAAGATTTAAATAACTTTTTCCCTTTTGGATTCCACTTCAATCATCTAAAACAGTATTGGACAGTGGAAACAAAAATGTGATAAAATTTTGGTCTATTTTATAATTATCGAGTGATAAGCATGCTTCGAATCCTTAGCCTATTCTTTTCCATTCATGTCATTATTTTTCCCCTGAACCTTTTTGGTTGGACGAGTATGACCCAAGTAATTGCTTCAGAAATTGTTAAATCCAAAGTAAGTGATAAAACGATCGAAAATATGGAGTGCCTTTACAATCGCGAGGTACAGAATCCGATGCCAAATGATTGGGTCTCATCTTTCTATTGGTTTAGAGGTGTTGTCAACGATAGTCTTTTTCATTTGTATAGTTGGCAGATTTATCCTCGACCCTTTGACCCTTATGGGTTACTCTCTCCTGAAGATGAGCGTTGTATTCTGGCCTCCTATAAAAACAATTCTTTAGTATCTGCGCTGAAAGAATCTAAAAGGGCATTTAAACATTGGAAGGCAAGTTCTTGGGAACGTAATTTTATGATTCGGATTTTCATAAATGGAGTTTTGGATGTTCATCAACCCTGTCGTTGTGCGAATTTCTACAGCCCTGATTTTAAAGAAGGAAATTTGGCCGGACTTTATCATATTGTGATATATGAAGGTCGTACTTATAGCTTAGTAGAGCTATGGGACAGTTTGTTTGGAGAAGCTTTGGCTGATTGTGAGCGGGATTTAACATGTGAAAATCGCGAAAAAACGAAAGAGATAGCTATGAGACTCATGGAACGTTACCCGGAAGAATCATTTGATGAGATTATGAGTGGTGAATTTCAAGATTGGGCGGATGAAAGCTATCAAATCGCTATAGACCATATCTATCAGGAAATTCAAGATCATGGTGTTATTACATCAGAATATGTTGAAAGGTGTAGACCAATTGCTGAAAGACAACTCGTTTTAGCTTCTTATCGGTTGGCCTATTTGTTGGAGGGTATGACAAGTGGATATTGACCGAAAAGAAAAAGGGAAGCCATTTCCTGTAGGTATTCAGGATTTTAAGCGAATACAACAGGATGACTATCTTTATATTGACAAAACCGAAATTATCTACCAAATGATAAAAAATAATGTCGGAGTATTTCTTTCAAGGCCAAGAAGATTTGGAAAATCGCTTCTTGTATCTACCTTAAAAGCTATTTTCTTAGGGAATAAAGAATTGTTTAATGGTCTGTGGATAGCGACAAGTGATTACGAATGGAAGAAATATCATCTGATTGATATGGATTTTTCCAGATTGGTTTCATCGAGCACAGTTGCCCTATCAAGTTCTCTTCAATCTATGCTAGAAGGAATTGCCAAAAGTTTTGGTTTGGACAATGTCATGGCAGATTATCCGTCGGTATCTTTGATTAATATTGTGAAGAAGTTATCTGAGACAGAAAAAGTTGTTATTTTGATAGATGAGTATGATAAGCCATTAGTTCATCATTTTGGCAATGTTGATTTACTTTCATCTAATAGAAATCTTTTACGTGATTTTTTTATGGCGATCAAGTCCCTTTCAAGCCATATACAGTTTACTTTCGTAACAGGCGTAAGTAAGTTTACTAAGGTGTCGCTTTTTTCCGGAATGAATAATTTGGAAGATATTTCATTAGAGGCTGAATATAGTTCACTTGTCGGTCTAACAGAGCCTGAAATTACTAGAGATTTCAAGATTCAACTTCATGATACGGCAACAATGCGAAAAGAAGATCTCGCTGCTACCCTAAACGCAATGAAAACATGGTATAATGGCTATCGATTTTTTAAAGAAGGAAAAGGAAGTCTCGTTTATAACCCGCTTTCTGTCATGCAATTTTTACGTAAACATCGACTGGATAATTTTTGGTTCTCGACGGCAACTCCAACATTTGCCATTGAACTGATCAAGAAAAGAGAATTTCCCGTTACACGTTTTGAGGAGGGGCCAATCGCGGGAATGGAAATAGAAGAAAGTCATGAGGTAGACGATATTGACCTTACAACTCTTCTGTATCAAACTGGATATTTGACGATCCGAGAATACGATGAAAAATCCCAATTTTATCGATTGGGATTTCCAAATGAAGAGGTCCGTCGATCTTTCTTAGAACATCTTCTGCATGGATTTTCCGAGATTGAGTCGTCAGATATCAATAGTGGAATATTTTCTATCTCAAAAGCAATCAAAGATGGAGACTTGGATTCATTTGTTAAGTCTTTCAATGCATTATTGTCCGGAACACCATATCAGCTTCATATCAAGAAGGAGGCCTATTATCACTCCTTGATATATTTGGTTTTGCGTGCGCTTGGGTACAAAGTGGATGCTGAGATATGTACAAGTAAAGGGCGCATTGATATGGTCCTTGAAACATCCAAAAATATATACATTTTTGAATTTAAAATTGATAAGAGCGCAAAAGAGGGCTTTGATCAAATTTTGGAGCAGGGATACCACGAAAGATTTCTAAATGACAAGCGAGGCATCATACTGGTAAGTATGAATTTTAGTAGCGAATCACGTACAATCAATGATTGGAGAAAGATTGATTATAAGGAAATATAACCCTCATGGAAGAAGACCGTGAAAAATTAGAAATTCGCAAAGGTGGAAAATTAGTTGAGACGAAATGGGTCTATGATGAGGATAAGGATGAGGGTTTTTACAGAGAATTTGACAGGACAGAGAGTGCAACTCGGTATTTATTCGAACCATGCGAATTGGCTGCAGATGTAACTTTAGAGGATATCTTCTTATTGTTAAATTCTGAATTGACGATTTTCAACTTGATATTCGGAAATTGGTGTGAGGAATTTGTCAAGGAAGGTCTCACAAAGTCCCCAAAACCCTACGAACCAGAAAGGTATGATCCGGAACAGATCGAATATCTCGAAATATACTACACGCCTGAGTATGATAAATCGGAGCATGTGAATCATTTCTATGGATTTTTAATTCCCAATTTTCACGGAGTTGGTGTCAAATTGAGAGAGGACACGGAACATTATAAAAAGGGAGATCGAATTAAATGGGGAATAAATCTCTCCCCTGTCAACACGCTGATAAAGATTCCTGTAAAGTTGAATAAGACATTCATCATTTATGAGGATAACTTGCAATCTAAACCAGATGAAAAACCAAAAGTTCTTGGTGAATTTGAAAACCCTCAGTATACCTTAGGCAACTTATTGCATGGTATTATTTGGGAATTGAGTTTTTATGGACCGCCGGAAGAAAGAGATAAGGTTAAGTGTGGATTGAAAGAGCAAATCGGAAAAATTGAGACTGGAACAGCGAAAACCAAACCTGCGAGTGAATTATTTAACATTGAGGATGAAAATTCTTGATCTAACATATCTTCTACTATAACACTGAAATTATCTTTCCATATTCCCCTATTTCTGAATTTCTGTTAAAATTTCCTCAATTTGTTCAAAATGAGGTGTGTATGATTAAATCATTTTCAATATTTTCCACTTACTTATTAGCATTATTTGCCAGCACATCTTTGATAGCATACCCAGGACAGGAGTACGACGAAAAATTTGTTACTTCAATTTCCAAGGAGGAAGAAAGGGAGTGGAAAGTTTGGTCTCAAGATGTTGATTCAGATACCAATGGATATATAATTTTTTCACCAGACCGAAAATATCCAAATCAAGACTATAATATCTATAGTGAGGGACTCAGAATTGATTTTATGGAGTATTTGTTTGACGGCGTGTCTCATTTGGAAGGTTCTCTGATGTTTCGACTTTTCTGTAAAGATTTAATTGATAAACGATTTGAATCTGTTCCCGGTTACCATTTTGATATTTTTGAGTCGACTTATAAAGATGAGCAGGAAGGAGATTACATTATCTTCACCATACAAGTTCCTGTGCCTGTAGATGGGGATCCCCCATTCTGGTCCATTGTAAAAATTACCTTCCATGACTCGTTAGCTAAAATTTACACCTATGAAATAAATCAAGAAAACATTGACCAAGATCAGTTTGATACATGGATAGCCAGAATTAAGGCGATTCGTTAAAACTATAAATATCAGGAGATAAACGATTTATGAAATATAAATACGCATTAATGACAATATTAATATTAATACTAAGTGGAAAAAGTTTAGCGCATGGAATAGAAAATGGAAAATCTAATGTTGAGCAAGAACCAAATTATGAATATTTTTCATTAAATTACAATATTCCAGAGAAACTGATGTTTCCTCTTAATGCTAAAGAGTCAGATCGATTTTATCTTGTCCATCAAGATATGGGTCAAGATAAAAAATCATTTGTCCAAGAATGGATTCCAAAAGGTCAAAACCTTGAAAATTGGAAGGAGATGATAAGTATTTTATTTAGCAAAACTTTTCCTAAAACCACAGCTAATCTTGAGAGAAATCTGAAGTCTGTTAAAAGGTATCCCGGTTCTATATCTACATTTAAGACGATTTATAAAGGACGGAATAATCTTCTGGTCCTATTAGAATTGCCAAACGGTCATAAAAATATCGCTCCATTCACGTCTATTGTGCATTATACTCTTACTCCTCAAGGAGTTCATTGCGTTCTTTATGAAACAAGGTTTCATACCCTTGATGCAGCCATTCGTAAGACTTGGGTTGAACGGCTCGGAAAAGCATTTATTTGCAAAGATTCAGAAAATGAAAACTTTATTCGTTTGCAAAAGTGTTTTGAACGAATGCTTGGTAATGAAATATCGGAATGGAGCGATCATATCGATTACGACCCTTTAGAAAATGGACAAGATAGAGAAATGGCACATATGGCAAATAGTCAAGATGTTCTGGAAAAATTAAAAGTTTCATTTTATAAGCTTCCTCCAAAAACTAATCCACCATCGGATCTAGAATTCCTTGGAGATGCCTATCGCAATGCGAAAATAAATTTGTCTGAAGATTTCGATTTTCACGTCTTATCAAACGAAAAAAATGATATTATTTATGAGGTTAATTATAAAGATATAGAAGATGAGAATACTAATTACCCATATAAATTCATTTGTCGAAAGTTTTTAAAAGACAATCATGTCTATAGGATTATTTACATGCGATACTCGAAAATTCAAAAGATGAGCGATAAGGATAAAAATTCCTGGGTAGAAAGGCTAAACAATGCAGTTTAAGTTCTGAGAAATATCCTTTAATCAGAAATTGGTTCCTTGAGCAAAACTCCGAAATCGATAATTCGGGCAAATCGTCCTGAGTCGTCGACTGCATCCGCAACTCCTCCAACATGAATAAGTACCGGAAAAAAAGAAACATTTCGCGGGGTTTTTAGACGGTTTAACTTCTCTTCCATTTCGAGGATAGCCTCTGCACCAACAGGACTTCTAGAAAACTTAATTTCACAGATATACAGTGTTCCAAATGCTGTTTGGACCATGTAATCTATCTGGCAGCCTCTGCGATTTTTAGTGGCTGTCTGAAAGAAAGGACCCGATGATACAATATCATTTGGATCAATCTTCAAGCATTTATGAAGTTGTCGTTTGTTGTTTATGACCAAGTTTTCAAATTGCAGTCCCATAATCGTATCCCATCCTGGAATACGGCTTAATGATCTTTCTTGAAATTGGCCCGAGAGGATTTTGCTGCGATTCGGTTCAATACATTTCAAATAAAACCTGAGATAATTATCGCTGAGCCTATATTGGCTCAGCTTTGAAACTTTCCCGGTCTTGACATCCCAAGTATAGTCCCGGGTTATAAATCCAGTTTTCTCTAAATCCTCAAGATATGCGCTTGCTGTTCCCCCTTTTTCAAAACCGGTCTTAGTGAATAATGATTCTTGGTCTAAGTGTCCACCAATTAATCCAGACACCAGTTTTTTATAAGCAGATCCCCTCCTAGAGAATAAATCATGGAAAATACGATCAAATTCATGAACCAAAATACCTTCAGGAGAAAAGCATAGTCGATAAATATTTTGATCAGAGGTTAATGCAGGGTCAATTTCTTCTAAATATCTAGGAACACCACCTGTTACGGCAAGAAGTTTAAATTTTTCATAGGAAGAAAGCTGACTCTTCCTTGATCCCCAGAACTCGTCGCATCGATAGAGCGGCAATTCATCTAATCGAAGGTAGAGTGAAAAGCGGCCAAAGAAACCAGTGCTATTGATTAAGTTCTCTTCAATCCATGTTGATACCGATCCGCAAAGGATCATAATGAGTCTTGAGTTATTCTTAAAATATAGATCCCAAGCATTTTTCAACTTTCCAAGAAACGTCGGATCTTTTGAACCCATCCATGAGATCTCGTCCAATAGAATGATCGTATCCCCTGATGCAACATTCTGACCAAGATGCCAAAATAGATCTCCCCAGTCATCTCCGCTAACCCCGGGTATGCCTTGAGTTGCCATTTGCCTTGCAAATTCTTCTCTCTGATCCTGAGCTGTGACAGTTTGTTCAGGAGGAAGACCTGTGAATGTGAGGCCTTTTACCCCTTCTTGTCTCATAAATTCCTCTATGAGGCGGCTTTTCCCTATTCGCCGCCGGCCCCAAACGACAATAAGGCTTGAAGTTGACTTATTTCTAAGTCCGTGAAGTAGCTCTATTTCTCTCTGCCTTCCTATAAATCTGCTCATGTCTTAATTATACCACCAAATCAACAAAACGTCAATTTGGTGGTAGAAAACATAGACCTATTTTCTGTCACAAAATCGACATTTTAACGATTTGGTGCCTATATCCATTCGTATTCAAGGGGTAACCTAAACTTGCGAGTTATACGCAGGACAGCTATACTCTTTGCTAAACAAAACAGGCAAGTCAATGAATAAGAATAAGTTAAAAAATGTAGTTTACCAATTTCGCATCGAGCTGGAGGATATCGAACCGTTGATATGGCGGCGGATTCAGATTCGAGGGAATGAGACGTTCTGGGCTTTGCACGTTGCAATTCAGGATTCTATGGGATGGTACGATTGCCACTTGCATGAATTTCAGGTGAAATGCCCTATGACCGGCCTTACAATTCCAATCGGTATTCCCGACCCGGAATGGGAGTCTCTCCAATTTCCTCAGATTCAAGCCGGATGGGAGAAATATATCGCCGATTTTTTCATGGAGAACAATCGAACAGCCACATATGAATATGATTTCGGTGATGGCTGGACGCATCGAATAGAGCTTGAGCAGGTTACCGATGCAATACCCAGAAAAAAATACCCCAAGTGCATTGCCGGAGAACGCGCTTGCCCTCCTGAAAATGTTGGTGGAACTTCGGGATATGAGCAATTCGTGAAAGTAATGATGGACCCAAACCATGTGGAGCATGAAGAAACTAAGATATGGTACGGCCGCTCTTTCAATCCTGAAAGTTTTATTCCAAAGCTCGTTCAGTTTGGAAACCCTAAGGAACGGCTCAAGATGTGCTTGGATTTTCAATCAGGCTAGGAAGATCCCTTAAGATCGGAATAAAATTATTCGAGGAACAAGATTTTCTTGCCAATAAACTTCATTTTTTCAACGATGCTATGAATTTTATACCATGCCCATGTGTATGGAATCCCCCCTATAAATCCTATGCCGCATATTACATAGGCCATAGGTGCCGATATTGTTGCCGATATGAATGTTAAAGGATATAGAGCCAATTCCGCATAGCACATAAGTCGAGCCAATTTCATCGATTTAATCTTTTCATCAACTATCTTGTTGATTCCATTATTCGTTCTTTCTAAGGATTCAATATTTCCAGGTATGAGAAAATGAGCAGTAATTACACGATTTTGCGAAATCATAACTCCCTCCAAGTTATTTGAGTATTTATGTGACAATTTTGTTTACGACGATGGCTCTAAAATCTATAATGCCACCAGTTTACTTGGACACTGATTTGGGGTAAAATACCCAATCGTTTTCAAGGAGAAACACAATGAGAACAACAGATTGTACGGATAAGACAGTAAAGAGATGGAGCGCCAAACGAAAAGCAGAGGTTGTACTACGGCTTTTCCGAGGTGAGGCAATAGATGATGTCAGCCGCGCCGTAGGCGTGGCTGTTCATATCGTCAATGAGTGGCGAGAGGAAGCTTTGGTCCACCTTGAGGAAGGCTTTAAGCAGAGGGTAAACGATCCAAAGGACGCTTTGCTAGCCAGAGCTAAAGAGCAGATAGGTGAGCTGTCCATGGAAAATGAGCTACTAAAACGGCAGGTAAAAAAGAAAGGCCCTTTAGTATTGAGGAGGTCGAAGTAATGAGCACCTCCAGCTCTTCATCAACTGGACGCGTATACGGATTACAGCGAGTCTGCCGGGTTTGGGGTATAACTCGCTCAACCGTCTACAACGCAAGAGCAAGAAAGCAAAAAGACACCGTTACAAGAAAGCCGGGACCCACTCCTTGGATGGCTGATGAAGACCTCCTTGAGTGGATTCGTAGTGATATTGAAGAGAGTAAGTTTACGGGCGAAGGACACCGGAAAGTATGGGCTCGATTGAGGCGGAATCATGGGATCAGCGTAGGGAGAAACAGGATTTTGAAACTTATGAGAGAGGCTAATATTCTATCTCCACATCGCAGTTTCCAAGGAAAGGCAAAAAAACATGATGGCAGAATCGTGACAGATGTTCCCAACGATATGTGGGCAACAGATGCAGTAAAGATCTGGACCGAGGATGATGGATGGATTTGGTACTTCGGTGTCACTGACCACTGGAATTCCGAGTGTCTTGGGTGGCACGTCACCAAACGTGGCGATCGACACGCTGCGATGGAGGTGTTACGAAATGCTGTAAGGTCTGGTTGCGGAGAGCTAATGCCAGGTATCGCTAGAGGGATCAGTCTAAGACCAGATCATGGATCGGTCTTCACAGCCAATGAGTATCGGAATGAGGCTAAATACTGGGGCTTTAACTTTAGCTATGCCTTAGTAGGCGAGCCTGAAACCAACGGGGTGGAAGAGCGATTTCATCGAACGATGAAGGAGCAATGTGTGCATGGTCGAGTTTTTAAAAATCTTGATGAGGTCAGACGAGCCATTCAGTCATTTGTAGAGGATTATAACAATGAATGGTTACTTGAGAAGCTAGGCTACTGCAGCCCTAGAGAAGCTCGCCAAAACTGGGAGTTTAAATATGCAGCATAAGAGATTTAACAAAACTCTTAAGACGCAACCGATGGAAGGCAAAATTGCTAAGGGCAGCGATGAAGTCCAGGACGAGCGAAGCGAGCCGAAGGGAATCCTTGACGAATCGCTGAACTTAGCTAGAGTCCGACATGGGAGGCGGCTTGAGAGGTTTGGAAAAATCTCACCCTTAAGCCAAATTTGTGTCCAAATAAATGGTGGCGATACAGTTAGCAATGAGGGAATTACTACTAAATCAGAGAGTCTTATTGCAATAGAAGAGCATAAATTCAATGTGCTTGGACAGTCTATTAGGATATAGTCGAACCTCGAAGATACCTGTTCTATCGACTGGATGAATCGATCTTCTGCTCTTTCACGGTCTTTGCACTCATAATCAAAAAGCGCTAAATTCACATTTGCTGGTGCGAGGCTTGTCGACAAGAATTTATCGAGAGGATTTCCCGATTCATTCCTCCTACCCGCCGACATCTCCGCCATTATCATGGAGTTTTTGCTCCTAATTCCCCTTTAAGGAAGAAGGTGGCTGCCAGCGCTCAAAAACGGCCAGAATCCAGCATCCAGAAAAATTTACAAGAGTCTTCAAAGAAGGTTATAAAGGTCTCATTCGACTGGGCTAAGCTCATCGCACGTATTTACAAAACTGATCCGTTGCTCTGTCAATGCGGAAAAAAGATTAAAATTACCTCATTTGTCATCCATACAGCTGAAATCAGACGCATATTAAAACGAATAGGCTGGTCGAGCGAGATCCAGATGTTCGATCCGCCCTACCCTCCCCCTGAAATGAACATCTGCCAGCTGCTGCCCTGGACAGAGGATGGGTTTTCCCAGGTAGAAGATCGCACTCTAGGAGAATGGGGCCCAGATCCTCCAGCCATAGATCCGCCCCATTGGACAGACAACATCGACCCACCTTTTTGGGAAGATTGAACCAAATACGATAATCTCTTCAGAAGGGGCTCGATACCTTTTGCTCTAATTCTCCCCCAAATCAGACATGTCTCTGCCAAAATCTGGAAGTAAACCTAAAATTGACAATTTGAGGCTAATTATCGCTCAAAAATAAAGGAATTTAAGCCCACCCGTACGACCATCCAAATGGGGATAAGGGTCTTAGACATGCTTAATTTTCCTATCCTTTTGAGTGTCGGATATGCTTTAGATCATGCTATTTACCTGATTAATGGCGGTTATCTCCCCGGAACTTTCGTTGGCGGGGTTGAGTCTCCTCTCTCATCGCTTGTCTATAACGCATGCTCGCGATCTGATGAAATGTCATATTCCGGTCGTTACGTCCCTTTTTGCAAAGAGTCAGACGGCTATCTACTCGGGGAAGGGTCGGCAATGTTTGCTATTGAGACATATGCTGCTGCATCTAAACGAAGCCACCCTGCTTTATCCAAAATCAATGGATTAGGGATTGCGCATTCTCTTTCAGTTTCTATTCAGAATTGTTTGAATGACGCAGAGGTTAAGCCTGAAGACGTGGATTGCATTTTTCTTGCCGCCTACGGCTCGCCCCGTCTGGATGCTCAAGAAATGTGCGAGCTTGAAAAAGTATTCTCATCTTGCAATAATCTCTATTTAACAACAACAAAACCCCTTTATGGCCATCTACTGGGAACCGAATTTTCCATTGAAATGCTTGTGGCTATCGAAGCTTTGAAACATCAAAAAATACCTTGCGCCCTTTTTTCAGAACATGAGCTCCTGACCCCAAATTTTGGCAAACTTGTTGTCGACCATGCCATCGAGGCTCGGCTGAATCTTGTTCTTGTCTATGCATTCAACCCGCAAGGCGGAAGCATTAGCGTCTTGCTTGGCAAGGTATAAAAACATATATAATAAGGAGATTCATTATGTTTAATTGGGAAATCAATGTGGAAATGACAGCAAATGCCACACCCGATGACGTTTGGAATATTTGGAAAGATGTCCCAAACTGGCCTAAGTGGGATAAAGACCTTGAGTGGAGTCGTCTCAATGGAGATTTTGCAAAAGGAACGACTGGCCGTCTGAAACCAAAGGGGTGGTTTGCTTCAGATTTTATCATTTCTGATTTAACTCCCAACCAATCTCATGTCAACACCACAAAAATGCCGCAAACAAAGCTTGTCTTCAAACATGAGCTTGAAAAAATCAGTGATTCGCAGGTTCGGATTCAACACAATTTAAGGGTCAAAGGCCTTCTTGCTCCTCTTCTCTTTTTTACTATGAGGGTTAAACTAAGAAAAGCAATTCCTGAAGCTCTTGAAAATCTGGTTGCTATGGTCAGCCGTTAGTATTTGGACACCCTTTTGCGGGTTGGTTGAGTCTAGATGAATGTGCTTAATATCCAAGTTCGGAAATCAATCGGCCATAATAGTCTTCTATGATGGTTTTATCGAGATCATCAAACTCCTCTTACCATCTGCCTGGTATAGCTGGTGAGAAATGCGGGCTAGTGCCTTGTCGTAAAAGTTTCATTGTAATTTGTCTTCAAAAATTTTATATTTTTGTTGTTATGCTTTTTCAAAACACCAAAAGGAGGAGTTGAATGCGTAAACTATTGCATTATTTATTTATTCTTGCATTTGCCGGCGTTTTTTCACTCAACGCCTGCGACTGTGAGGACGATGACAGCAATTCCCTCCAACCGCTCCTAAAAACCTATACAAATCTATACATTGCATAGGTACGCTAGCCGAACAGTGCTGCTAACGGTTCACGTGCTGAAATCTCATCAGCAACTTCCGGGAATATGTCGCACAAACCGTCCGATAAAGGCGGGTCCGAGGATCGATGTTTCATCGCCCGAAAGTGCGCTGCAAGCGCCGCCTGAATTTTCCGACCTACCGCACTCCAGAATGACCAGACATGTTTATCTCCATTTACCTCATTTGTCATCCATACAGCTGAAATCAGACGCATATTAAAACGAATAGGCTGGTCGAGCGAGATCCAGATGTTCGATCCGCCCTACCCTCCCCCTGAAATGAACATCTGCCAGCTGCTGCCCTGGACAGAGGATGGGTTTTCCCAGGTAGAAGATCGCACTCTAGGAGAATGGGGCCCAGATCCTCCAGCCATAGATCCGCCCCATTGGACAGACAACATCGACCCACCTTTTTGGGAAGATTGAACCAAATACGATAATCTCTTCAGAAGGGGCTCGATACCTTTTGCTCTCATTCTCCCCCAAATCAGACATGTCTCTGCCAAAATCTGGAAGTAAACCTAAAATTAACAATTTGAGGCTAATTATCGCTCAAAAATAAAGGAATTTAAGCCCACCCGTCCGACCATCCAAAGGGGGATAAGGGCTTAGACATGCTTAATTTTCCTATCCTTCCTGCTTCGTAAGCGAATAAGATCTTGATTCTTTTGACTGTGTTCTGTATAAGTGCTGTTATGATTAACAACATTAGAGCAGAACACAATCAACGCCAAGAAGAAATCAAAACATTGATCCAAGAGGGCGCCAATCTGCTACCAAAACCCGCAGAAGAAAGGAAAAAATTTAGAAAGATTGTCAAGAGATTGATCCTCAAAAAAGAAGCAGATGAATGCGCCAGAAAACTGATCAAAGATAAAATCACACATCTTGAAAATCGTCATTGGGGATTGACAGGCACTAAATATGCTAATGGTTTCGGCACTTTACTCCAACTATTTGGAGTCATTTTGTATGCCACCGATCAAGGACAAACGATAACCAGCATCTCCTTTCAGGACGACGATGATTATGGTCAAACAGGGCTCAATATAGGTTTAACAGTAACCAGCCTTGCTGCAGGAGCGTTGTTTGGTACCGGTCAAATCATTCGCTATATCGCCGTCAAAGTTTTAAAAGACACTTTTGAATACAAAGAACTCAATTTTGAGGAACAAAAAGACTTAAGGAAAATCATTAAGCTCTATGAGGATATCCGCTCGATAACTGTCGAAGCCAAAAATGGTAAGTCAAAAGATGAAGTCATAAAAGAAAAACTTCAGTTGCTGCTGAATGCCATACCTGATATTCCCGATAAGTATGAAGATTTTCCAATATTTGAAAATAAAAATGACCTTATCTCCTATATTTTGCTAAGCCTTCCTGAAGATCATTTTATTCGCAAACAACTTAAAGATTTTGAAAGTTCCACGGAAAGCGGCACTTCTTCGGAATCATCTTCTGACTCGGACACCTCTCTTAGCTATATGCAGGAACCGCCGATTACGACATATCCTAGAAGCAGCTATAAAAATTTTGTCAAAATGACAATGGATAAAAAAAATTTGGAAGGATATGCGCAGCCGCCCTCCATTGAATATCTACAGAGAAAGTTCCAACTATGCAACGAATGGCTGGATATAGAATCCTACACTAACTGCTCCATTCCTTATCTCCTCATCGGCGGAACAAAGATCAAAAGGAACTTAGTATTCTGCGAAGTTGATTATCAAACCTTTAAGAAAAATCTGCATAGCGATCTTTCAATTACTGACACGGATACGTCTGACGATTCGGACTTTGTTGACCTTGAAGCCCAAGTTTAAAAATATAGCTTTTATCATCCATTTTTCCTATAGTGCCAATTGATGGATGAAGAAAGACTGCAGCAAATTAAAGTGGATCATCAGGTCCACAAAGAGCTGACTTCAGTACTTGCCAATGAAAGGACTTATGCTGCCTGGGTCAGGACAGGATTGACAACATTGGCGACGGGACTAGTCGTAGCGAAATTTTTAAACGGAGTCCTTCCCGAAAAGCTCATACCGGTTATCGCGTTTCTCCTTTTCTTCTGTTCGTTTTCATTTTTTACGATCGCCACATGGCGCTATTCCCATGTAGGAACTCGCCTTCCTGCGGTTCGCATTGCCGGAGCTTCCACAAGAATTCTGTTTATTCTCACGCTCATCCTGGGCATTGTCACCATAGCGATCGTTATTGGAATGTTAATCATTTGAGGCTTAAAGGATGAAGCTGCATAAACGAACTCTCAAACTTTTAAGAATCTATACTCACGGCAATTGGTTTTATCTCTTTCACGCCCTCATTGTTTTGCTTGTCATCTATCCCTATGTGGAACAATCGAATATGCGCCATGGGCCCTGGATCCTCTATTTGCTGAACACCTTTGTGATTGTCGCTATTGTCTATGAGACCAGCTTTACCAGGTTGCAGCTTATTTTAGCCTTCATCTTCGGTTTTGTGATATTGGCTCTCTATTGGACCCCTACCTACATCCCTACGGCATTGGCCCAGTTCATCTTGCACTCGATACTCTATATATACGCAATTATTATGGTTCTACGCTCTCTTACTAAAGTCCAAAAAGCCGATACCGAAACGGTTTACGGAACGATTTCCCTCTATATTTTGCTCGGACTTTTCTGGACCAATATTTACCAAATAATTGCTCTTACTATTCCCGGAGCTTTTACTTTTACCGATCCGAGCCTCGAAAAAACATTGAACTGGTCGGATTATCTTTATTACTCATTCATCACCCTCACAACCGTCGGTTATGGAGATATTGTCCCCCTGGCCCCACAGGCGAGGTCTACGGCAATTCTCGAGGCCACAACAGGGGTTTTATTCATTGCCGTTATGGTCTCGAAAACCATCGGCCTTTATGTAGTTGAACTCAGAAATCGTTCTAAAGAAGAAGAAAACAAGCTCAAGGAAACAAAATGACATACAAAAAAATACTTGTCTCAGCGGACTTGGTTCATATAGAAAAAAGCTTTGTCGCCAACAAAGCAGTCGAACTCAACAGTTTTTACCAGGCAGAGATGCACTTAATCCACGTTGTCGAGAGATTTTACGCCTACGGTTCCCCTCCTTTTCCAGCAGATATTACCGAATGGCAAAGTGAGTTTGTCAAGGCCGCGGAAAAAAAACTCAATAAATTGGGAAATTTTATGGGGGTTCCTCCAGCCAATCAACATGTGGTTATCGGCAGCCCAAGAGAAGAGATTATTGATACAGCAGAACAAATCGGGGCCGATCTGATCATTATCGGGAGCCACAGCCGCAAGGGATTAAGTTATATGATACTAGGATCGACTGCCGACGGAGTTGTCCACGCCGCCGAATGCGACGTCTGGGTTGTCCGCGTCAAGCCAAAATCTTAATCAATGAGGTAACATGAAACCAAAAATTTTAGCCTTTGCTGGCAGCGCCCGAAAGGATTCTGTAAACAAAAAGCTGATAAAAATCGCAAGCCGCGGCGTCGAAGAGGCCGGCGGAGAGCTAACCCTAATCGATATCGCCGACTACCCCATCCCGCTTTACAACGGCGACCTGGAAGCTGCTGAAGGCCTCCCCGAAAACGCCAAAAAACTGAAAAAACTCTTTATCGAGCATGACGGCTTTCTTTTTTCATCGCCAGAATACAATAGCGCCATATCCGGCGTCTTCAAAAATTTGATCGACTGGGTCTCCCGTCCTGAAGACACCGACCCCTATTACCTCGTCGCTTATAAGGATAAAGTCGCCGGCCTGATGAGCGCATCACCCGGAAACCTGGGAGGCCTCAGGGGTCTTTTCGTCCTTCGCAATATCCTTCAGAATGTCGGAACTCATGTCATTCCGGATTTGGTGACAGTCAGAGGCGCCTATGAGGCGTTTGATGAAAACGGAGAGCTCAAAGACAAGAAAAAGGCCGAAAGTGCGAAAAATTTAGCAAAAACCCTTGTGAAAACAACCGCAAAACTGAAAGGTTAATCATTTTCCAAATCCCTTTCTTCAGCAACAGGTTCTTCATTCTCTTCTTCAACAACCGCTTCTTCCGATTTGAATTCAATGATATTGGCTTTTTCAACAAATTTTTTCCAAGTATCCTGGCGCCGTTTAACATGTGATTTAAAACTGCTCAGCTCTCCATGAAATATATCATCACTAATAGAATCAAGGGAAGTTTCCATACTTCCTTTATGTGAGTATAAATATCTCAAGGAATTCACCATGTTCACCAGAGGATCCTCATCAGGTGATTTTATGAGACGGTCATCCCAAAAAGGCCTGGAATCAATGATTTTTAATTGCTGTTTTTTTACTTGTTGTTTTACCTGTTCAATTTTTCTAGTCAATTCTTCAGTAATTTGTTGACGCTTCTCGTCATCTTTAATTTTTCCCAATGCGCATTGTAGAAAATTCATAGCCTTAACAATGTATCCTTGCGCTTTGTCTGATTCTTCTTTGGATTTGTAGGTTCGCAAATAAATGATCAAACCTTCGATTGCTTTTTCAAACACAAACTTGATAGCATCGATCCGCTCATTTTTTTGAGTGAGGTCATAAAGACATATAGCTCTGACGACAATACCTATCCAGGCTTTTGATTGTAAACGGGTGTGTTGTTCTGAAGTAAATTGCGACCAGGTTCTGACAACCTGATTCATAGTGGTATCCGGACATAATTTGACCACTTTTTCGTAGTAGTAAAATCTCATATTCAACTGCTCGGTCTGACTTAAAAGAGGAACAATTGCCGCTACGCAAAGACTTGTGATAGGTTCATAGGGTCGTTTGTCAACGCTAACTACCTCACTCCGATTGTTATTCCTATAATTATTGACCCCTGTTGCTACAGTTTGACCTATACTATAAAATCCAACCCCCAGACTTGCTGCCAATGTGAACGGTTCCATAGCTATCTCCTATGTGCCAAAAATACTTTTATTCAATCATATGATTGGCATATTTGGCAATAAGTGTCTACAGCTAAATTAAATTAATCTCTTAATTTCTGCAGAAGAACCGGGTGTCCGACGTATGGGGTCCACCTCAGTATGTATTTTAGAACCAGGTGCTCCCGCTGAGTATTAACTACTAAATATTAGAATGTTACTACCACAGAGATCACCGAGATCACAGAGAAATTTAAGAGAATTGAGAATAATGGGCAATATGTTTGCGAAAATGTGTGTGTAGAATGCTGTATTTTTCTCTCTGTGTTCTCTGTGATCTCGGTGGTGAAAATCTCATTGGGAACTGCTGTTTTAGAATAAATGTGTAAAGAATGCTAACATGCTTTTTTTATAAAAATTTGATCATAATTTTTAATCAAGAATGTCAGCGCCTGCTGAGGTTGGTACTTCGCCTTAGCTAACATTTTAAGCTCGTCAGCTGTATACGATTTTGAAATGTCATACTCTTCTTGAATAATGAAACACTCTCCGGGAGTTTTCCCAAAGTTTTCGGCAGTCACACCATTATTCTCTGCATTTGGAACAATTTTTTTGGCAAAAAATCTAAAAATTCTCTTGAGTTGTTCTTGTTTTTCAGGATCAATTGACGCGATCAAGTCTTGCCAAGCTTTGACTTTATCTGAAGATTCATGAACTTCAACCAGTTCTTTAGAATCAAATATACGGTAATTGACTTTTATGTATTCTTTAAACGCTTCGGCGACAACATCCGGTTCCGTATTTTTAGGAATACGCTTTCCATTTTTTATCTTGTCATAAAGTTCCTTAACATCTTCATAAGTTCCGGATTCTCTAAAGATCCCGAGTTTCATTGCCGCATCGTCGCTTTTTAATCGAGCTAAAAATCTTGAGACAATCCGATGATTTTTTCCTGCCTCATCTAACTTTCCCCACGGCTTTTTCGTTTTTTTCGTCTTAGTAGTCTGAGAACATTTAGCTTTGAACTGTGAAGCAGCTTTTTTAAGTTTTGCTTTTTGGTCTTCTGTCAGGGGTATATTTTTCTTTTTCTTTGTTCCGGATAGGGATGATGGCGTTTGAATAGGCGGTGTCTTAAGACCCTCTACAGTATGCCTTACTTCTGTTTCCTGACTGGCCACCGGCTCCATATGGCTCCATTTTTTTATGGACCTGGTTTTATCTACAACTGGTTTTTGTAATTGTGGTTCTTGCGTATCAGGTACAGGATCCGCCTCTTTCATCATTGGATCTTTTGTTTCCTGCGGCTCAATTTTTTTGGTTGGCACTTTATTAGTTTCACTAGATTTCTTATCATCCTTAGCGGCTTGTTTATGATGGATAAGGGAGCTAAGAGATTTCCAAATTCCTTTAATGCTCGAAACAACTCTCTCAATCATTCCTTTCACAAATGAAACAAAGGCATTATGAGACTCGCGAATATTCGAAGATACTTCGGTTATATGTGATGTATGATTCTGAGAATGACTACGGTTAATATTTTGTGAAGACGGATTTACTGCTTGTACTTTCATAACTAATATCTCCTCTTTAGATGCAAATATTATACAAGAAGAGATATTAATCGCATAACAAATAAATCATTTCATCTAGTACTCTGTCACGCTTAAATTTTAGGGTAGATTTATCGAGATTTTTATTCCTGGCAAAGGGCGGAGTA
>CAWAPJ010000029.1:0-124429 GCA_963783885.1 Waddliaceae bacterium
AATCTCTTTTTTTGCGTCATTGGCGAGCTGAAGCTGTGCCGGAACAAAAGAAATCCCGTTTCCGGCAGCGTTTAAGAAACGCGAAAAGACGCGCGCATCCCTTTCGCTGTCAAAACGGACATTGATGAATTTAGGCGAGGTTTTGTCGACTTCGATCGCTTTTGGTTTCAAGCCTAAATTGCTGCTATAGGAGTGGAGCCAGTCGATTGCCTGCGGCTTCAGGCTGTTGACGCGGTCGACAGCGTTAACAGCTACCTGCTTGGCGCGCTTAGGGCCAATTTCCTGGCTTAAGGGTTTAGCATACCAAAAAATTGTCGGAAGAATGCTGTAGACTGTAACGGCGAGCACCGCGATAATCAGCCAAAGTTGCCAACGTTTTTGCTTTTCCATGAATCAATTTCCCTTCAAATATTAGTTCATCAATAATAGAAAATTTTAACAGAAGAAATGTCGTTTGTCTATAGAAAATAAGAATCTGTAAATGTAAAGAAAAAATGGCTCTTATAAAAAAATGGAGGACAGCCCCGGATTGGAGGGATTCTATAGAAAAAGTTTGATAACAAAACGTGATAAATGTTCAATTTTTCACAGTTGAAGGGCGTTGTTCTCTAATTGCGCTTTTTGTCAAGCTCCTCATGCCACTTTTCGAGTTTTTGCAAACTCGGATAAACATCTTGTCAAACTTGCCTCGATATCTTGTGAGAAAAGCAGGCTAACCTGGACTTTTGATTTTGCTTTCCTAATTTTTCAAGAACAAAAAAAACGGCAGCTTAAACAAGCTGCCGTATCGAATACGCGATAGAGTGGTTGGTCTTAAGACTTGACCGGGGCGAGAGCAGGTTCTCCTGCTGCCGTTCCTTCCACTTCTTTGGTTTTTTCCTGCTCGCTTTCCGAAGTCAGGGCGACAAATCTTCGGTTTAGCGCCATTGTAGCTGTCATCCAGCCGCCAATTACGAGCATGAAGATTGTTGCGACAAAGTAGATAAAGCTGGAAGTGATCCCCCCGAGAATCAGGATCAGAACCATCTGAACGAAAGCTCCTCCTGATTTGCCAAGGCGGGCTCCTACGACATCGATCGCCGCTTTACCTTTTACCTTTTGTTCTTGGTCAAGGGGGATATAGGCCATTTCCTTGGTGGGGTCGAAGAGAGAATATTTAGAGGACTTACTCATAATATTCTGGATCATCCCGATAATCACAGCCAGCATAATGGGGTTGGTTCCCATGGCCGCGATAGGGCCGGCAAGGCTGCCTTTAAAGATGATAAAGGCAAAAAAGGCCGCTCCTGTGATGAGTAGGACTGTAGGAGTTACCAAGGCGGCAAAGCCCCATCCTTTTTTCCGGATCAGGTTTCCGCTTACGAACATTAGCATAAAAATTGTGACCAGTCCTGTGCAGAACGAAAACATTCCCATGAAGGCTTGATAGTCATTTTTCAATGGATATTGAAGCTTAAGCTGGGATTTCCATGTCAATTCAACAACGTTGATAGAAATTCCGTAAGCCATGACCAGAGTTGCCAGGCAGAGAATATAAGGAGATTTGGCCAAGTAGATGAAACTTTCCATAAGACCCATCTTTGGCTTTTCTTTCTTTTTCTTTTTCTCTTCTTCTTTTGCCATAAACCGGGGATCGGTCAAAACGCTCGTGTTGACGTATTTATAGAGCCACATGGTCATGAGCCCTGCGATAACGACCAGGCCCATCATCCAGTAGTTAGCCTGAATGTAGGGGTCGACTCCAGGAGGCGCTTCCCTTGTCAGCCAGGAGAAGAAGTAGATTAAGGGGCCGGAGAAGAGCAGGGCGACGTTGGCGCCGATTAAAAAGACGGCGTAAAAGCGCTTCGACTCATTCACCTTGGTGATATCGTTGGCAAAACCCCAGAAAAGAAGAGAGACGCAAGCGCTGCCCCACAATTCGGAGAGGATATAGAAAAGAGAGGCCGGCCAGTGCCTTAGGCAGGCGATAAAGTAGTTCAGGCCTTCCCACTGGAAGTAATTTTCCATAGCGGTTGTCAAGGCAACGGGTTCGAGGTATTCCTTGAAGGGATAAATCACAACGGCGAATAATGCGAAAAAGATGATAAACGGTGTGATTGCAGCATAAAATAAGGCCTGCTTGCTCAGAATGTTGCTCAATTTTGAATAAATCAGCATGAAGATAACAGCGCCGGGTACAACTCCCCATAGCTTCAAAAATGGGATGGCGGCCGCGCCTGCTTCGTTGACAACCAGGGTGTCTTTCGTATCCCTCAAAATCGTGTAGTTGAAAACGATAAAGAAGAGCATGAAAAACATTGGAAGGACTTTTTTAAGCTCATAGCCGTGAATCGGCCAGAAAAAGCTGCGCCATTTGCCGAATTCTGCGGTTTTTTCCGTCATATTTTTTATCCTTTTTGGTCTAAGATTGATTGTTTACTTTGTTTCTGAAGCAAAATTATAACACATTAAAATATAAATTGCAACAGGAATATCTTAATGTTTTCGGCCTTTATAATGAGGATTAAAAAAAGCGGCGTTAGAGCCGCTTTTAAACAAAAAATTCGTATATGTCGTTATGTTTTGCGACTAGTTGACAAGAGCGGTCTGTGCCGTTGCAATCGCTTCATTGGAGGCCTGTTGATTTGTGACAGCCTCAACAAAACTGTTCCAAAGGTCGGGTTCAATGCGGCCGGCTTTTATTGACGCGATCAATTCCCTCTTAATTTGCTTGAGGTCTTTTTGAGTCAGCTTTCTAATCATTTCTTTATCTCCTGCCATGCGCGCCATGTGCAAAATGCGGTCGATATCGTGTTTGGTGAAGTGGAGCTGATCCCGTTTTTTGCGCGAGCCTCTTGGCGCTCGGGGTTTGGGAGTGACCGTTTGGGGTTTTCCCGGGGTCAGGACATGCTTGTTGATGAGAGCAATAAGTTCTTTAGGGCATTCGCCTTTCATTTTGCGGAAAGTAAAGTGGTGCATGTAACCGCCGCCTTCCATCGGCAGATAGCGGCAGATTTCATTTTCTTTCGAGCCGTTGATTTTTTTCAGCGCCTTTTGTATCGAACTTTTTAGTTCCTCGTTATATTTTGCGTTAGTTGAACTCATTGATTCCTACCTTTTTGTTTAGTTTTTCTAAGAATTTATTGCTTTTCTTTTCATCATGAAAGTGGGAAAACCCAAAATTTGTGTCATTATCGTAGTTAATTATTCTGAAATTTATAATATTACCTTTTTTTTTTCGCAACAAAAAATTAAAAAGTTATTAAATTTTATTGCTCTTCATTGGATCAACTCCAGAAGTTAAAATCTTTTTGTTGAAGAAAAAGTAAATTTAGCTCAGCATGTTTAGTATGCCATTGAATATGTATCAAGAAAAGCCTTCCCACCCTCTGGATGCTGTCAAAAATGTCATTGCTGTCGCAGCGGGCAAAGGGGGAGTGGGCAAATCCACAGTTTCCGTTAATTTGGCGTTGGCATTGAGCCTGATGGGTTTTCGGGCGGGAATTATGGACACCGATATTTACGGCCCTTCTATCAGGCGCATGCTTCCCGAAAACCGGATGCCCGCAAAAAATGGCGAACGCATCATTCCGGCCAGCTGCTTAGGCATCAGCGTGATTTCCATGGCCTATTTCCGGAAGGAAGAGGAAGCATCCGTTGTCAGAGCTCCCATAGCCAACGGAGTCGTAAAACAATTTATCCAACAGGTCGACTGGGGGGAGTTGGATTATTTGATCATCGACTTTCCTCCCGGAACCGGCGATGTGCAGCTCACACTTGCCCAGCAGGCGAGTTTGACGGGGGCTCTGATGGTGACAACGCCGCAGGAAGTGGCGATGATGGATGTCAAAAAAGCGATGTCCATGTTTTCCCAGGTCAAGGTTCCCATTGTCGGCGTAGTGGAAAATATGAGTTACTTTTTGAGTGGCGATGAGAAAGTCTATCTCTTCGGCAAGGGGGGCGGAGAGCGTCTGGCAAGAGAGTACGGTTTGCCGTTTCTCGGGGGTATTCCGATCCTGGAGGTTATCAGTCGCTGCTCGGATAATGGGGAGTCGATTTTCTCTCTTGAAAATCGGGAGGCCGCTGAAGCATTTCTATCGCTTGCTAAGGGAGTGGAGAGCCACCTAAAATCAATGGCGCAGTCATCTGAGGACTGCCTGAAAAATTTTGAGCTGGTATGGAAATAAACTGTTTTGCCAAACCCCTATTGATTAAAGGTATCGAGCAAAAAGACGATTGGTCTTTTATCATCGAATGGAATGACGGCCTGATCAAGGAATATCGGCTTAGCGAGCTTCAAAAAAAATGTCCCTGCGCCGGCTGCGTCGATGAAATGACGGGGGCGCAAATTTTGGACCCCGCCACCGTAAAAGACGATGTTCGAGCAGTAAAAATCGTGAGCGTCGGTCGCTATGCGATCAGAATTTTTTTCACATCGGGATGTTCCCACGGCATCTACAGTTACGATTTTCTCTATAATTTCTAATTTAATTTCAAAAATTAATAAATTCTTAATATTTATTAGTTAAAATTTATTTTTTTGAGGATATAAAATGGAATTTATGGATAATAGTATAAAAAATCAGTTGACCGGAAGCACGGCTTTTTATAATCAGAAAGGTTATGTAAAAACTACTACGAATGAATTAGAAAAATCCGGCCCTTTAAAACCGATTTATCAGTATAACACAGAAAACAAAGTGTTTCGGATCGCGAAACAAATTTTGTCTGTCGTTATTTTTCCCATAGGAATTTATCAGCTGCTTCATTCTTTGGGGGGACGCATCCTTGTCCCGGTGTCGCGGGAAAATGAGATCCCAAGGGATTCTTGGAGTAAGCCCTCCTTTTCACAATATCGAAAAGAGAGTTTTGAGGATATTGATCCCATTTGGAAAATGAAAAGGATTGCCGTTAAGGTCGATAGCTGCGTTATCGATGCGATGATTATCGGCAAAGAGTCAACATTAGACAATGGACGTTGGGTTTTGGCATCAAATGGCAACGGCGAGTTTTACGAGCGTAAGCTTTTAGATAACTCGTTTCAACAAATTCTTACCCAAGTGAATGGCAATGCAATTGTCTTTAATTATCCCGGAGTGGGAGACAGCACCGGCAGCCCCAATAGGAAAACACTGACCAAAGCTTACAAAGCGATGCTTTGCTTCTTAGAAGATAAGGAAGCGGGAATTGGCGCTCATGAAATCATTGGCTACGGCCATTCTCTTGGAGGAGGAGTTCAGGGAGAGGCTCTAAAGTCCCATAAGCTAAAAGAAGATATCAATTATGTTTTTGTAAAAAGTCGTACGTTCTCAGACCTAAGCACCGAAGCCTCGGCGATGATCAACGGGTTCGCTGGATTGCTTGTCAAAATTTTGGGATGGAACATGAGCTCGGTCGAGTCGTCGAAAAAACTCAAAGCTCCTGAAATCATCATGCAGACAGCTGCAAATGATAAGATTATTGACGATGATGTCATTTTTGCCAAAGCTTCTCTTGCTAAAAAGCTTGAGAATAAAAAGTTTTGTGGGAAAAAGCTTTTTATGAAGATACCCGAGCATCACAATGATCCTTTAAAAGACAATACAATTCAAAAATTAACTACTAGCATTAATGGATTTTTAAAATAGTCGGAAAAAATTATGAATACTTATGGGCTTTTCTCGGTTAACGAACGAACATTTAACCGGTCTCATATGGATGACCTCGATTTTCCTGTGGAAACCAGGAATACGATTGTCACGGCCCTCAGAATTCACAACGGGGTTTTAAATATCTTGGGTTATATTCCCGTTATATCCATCGCTTCCGGGTGCGTTAGGATCGGCAGCGGCGCGGCAATTATTGCCACTACGCTGGCAATCGGCGACCGCAATGCTGAGGAAGGAGCGGTAATCGGCAGGTGGTACGACGAGGCTCTTCGGACGGGAATTGCACAGATTGTGCGCGGGGTATTTGAATCCATGGTTCCCTTTGGCCAAGTGGTCAACCTGCTTGCTGACATTGTCGCAACCCCGTTCAATTTTGGAGCTGGAATCGAAGACATCTCCATGAAATGTGATTGCACGACACCTCCTTACCCCGATCCTCATTACTCTTTTCAACTCCTTTACTTTGTATAAAAGGTCAGCTGGGATTTTCGTAAGCCTTCGGCGATCTATGCCCCTAGATAACTCGCGGGGGCTTCCGGTCTGCTGCGTTGCCCTGCTTCGGCAACCCCATGGAGGGGTCGCCTTGCATACCGTCGCCAGCGCTTCGTTCTCTAGGGACGTCAATCGCCGAAGGCTTACGGATTTTCCCGGCTTTTTTTAAAAGAATCCATTGATTATAATCAATTCTGTTTATGTGGATTCGAATTCTAAAATTTAGCATTGCTTTAGTTGCAATGTCTGTATGCTTTTCCGCATGCAAAGGACGCTGCGACCAGGGGGCCCCGCAGCGTGAGTGGATTGTTCCCAATGGCAAGCTGAAAGTCCTGAGCACGACAGCTATGATCCACAATCTTGTCGAAAAGGTTGGGGATGGCTATGTCGACGGAATTGTTCTTATTTGCGGAGAGCTCGATCCCCATACCTATCAGCTTGTGAAAGGAGATGACGAAAAGCTCGCCTTCGCCGACCTCATTTTCCACAATGGCCTGGGTCTTGAGCATGGACCCAGCCTGCAGTATTATCTTAAGGATAGTGAAAAAGCGGTCAGTTTGGGCGATGCCATCAAAAAGGCTGACCCTCAGGATATTCTTTTTTTGAAAGGGCAGCTTGACCCGCATATCTGGATGGATGTCTCGCTTTGGGCAAAAGCGGTCGATCCGATTGTCCGGGCGCTAAGCCGGGCGGACCCTCAGCATGCGGAAGCTTACAAAGAAAACGGCATCAAGCTCTACAATAATTTGATGAAAACCCACCGGCAGGTCAAAAAAATCCTGCATGAGATACCCGCAAAGGACCGCTATCTGGTTACCAGCCATGACGCGTTCAATTACTTTGCCAGGGCTTATCTGGCCACTGATGAAGAAAGAGCCAAAAATGACTGGCATAAACGCTTTGATGCCCCTGAAGGGCTCGCTCCTGAAAGCCAGATCAGCGTCTCCGATATCCAGTCGATCATCAAGCATCTGCAAAAGTATCATATTCATGTTTTATTTCCCGAATCCAATGTGAGCAAAGATTCTATCCGCAAGATTGTCAATGCGGGAAATGAAAAGGGGCTCGAGCTGACAATCGCGAAAGAGCCGCTCTATGGGGACGCCATGGGGGGAAAGGGCTCCGGTGCGGGCACCTATCAAACCATGATTCTGCATAACGCGAAAACAATAAGGCACTATTTAAAATGAATGTTCTTTCTTGCCGCCACCTTTCGGTCAATTACGATAAAACTCCGGTTTTATGGGATATTTCCTTTGACGTGCCTCAGGGGCTTCTTGTGGGAATCATCGGTCCCAACGGCGCGGGAAAGACGACTTTGCTCAAAACAGCTCTCGGGTTGGTGCAGCCCATTTCGGGAAGCGTGGAATTTTTCGGGCAAAGCCTCGATAAGGTGCGCAGGCGGGTGGCCTACGTTCCGCAAAGAACCTCTGTTGACTGGGACTTTCCCATAACAGCCGGTGATCTTGTCTTGATGGGAAGATATGGCTCTTTAGGTATGTTTCAGTGGCCGCGACGGTCCGATCGGGCGGCTGCGGAATATTATCTCGATATTGTGGGAATGAAGGCTTTTTCCGATAGGCAGATCAGCCAGCTCTCCGGCGGCCAGCAACAGAGGGTCTTTCTTGCGAGAGCCCTTCTGCAGGAAGCCGATGTCTATTTTATGGACGAGCCGTTTAGCGGCATCGACATCGGAACCGAAAAAATATTGGTCAAACTATTGAAGGAGCTCAAAGAAAAAGGAAAAACAGTTTTCGTTGTCCATCACGATCTCAGCACTGTGGAGAGTTACTTTGACTGGGTGGCTCTTCTCAACATGCGTCTTGTCGGCGCAGGACCGCTCGAAGAGATGTTTACCGCTGAAAATCTCAATAAAACTTACGGAAAAAGCTACGCGATTTTGGACGAGGCGCTGAAGCTGTCGCAGTCAAAATCTTCTGGAATGAAACCATGATTGACTATTTCACCGATCCCGTTCTTAGGGCGCCGACTATCGGTTCTATGCTTATGTGCTTTGCTGCCGGGATTATCGGAGTCATCGTTTTCCTTCGAAAGGAATCGCTTGTGGGAGAGTCCTTGTCCCACGCATCCTATCCAGGCGTCGCTCTCGGTGTTTTGGCTGCTGGTGCTTTTTTTGAAGATAACCCCTTTTTTCTTTCATTCGGAATATTAGGCGGCGCTTTCACAACCGCGCTTTTGGGGTTGTTTGTCATATCCTTTCTGGAACGGCGGTTAAAAGTAAAAAGCGATGCTGCTCTTTGTTTTGTCTTGTCGGCTTTTTTTGCTGTCGGCATAACTGTCTCTAGCCGGATGCAGTTTTCCTACTCGTCGCTGTTTCGGCAGATACAGGTTTATTTATACGGCCAGGCCGCGACTATGACCGATGTACATATTCTGATTTATGGAATCCTTTCTGCCGCAACGTTGCTTTTTGTCCTCTTTTTGTATAAGGAAATTTTGACAATCACTTTGGATAGGGACTTCGCAAAAAGTCTTGGCATCCGCGTCCGCTGGATTGACTTCCTTATTTTTATTCTTGTTGTTTTAGCTGTCGTGATCGGAATTCGTTCCGTGGGAGTTGTTCTGATGTCTGCCATGTTGATTGCTCCCGCGGCTTTCGCGAGGCAGTTTACCAACAAACTCTACCAAATCTTTATGATCGCAGGGCTTGCAGGCCTTTTTAGCGGGTTTATGGGAAACTACCTCTCTTTGGAAATTACGGAAATACTTTCTGCCCGTTATCCTGAGCACCGCATCGGTTTGCCGACCGGGCCGATGATCGTGATGGTTGCCTCGACGCTGAGTTTGCTGGCGCTATTTTTCGCGCCCGAAAGAGGTCTGATCTTAAGATGGTGGAGGTCGGCTTTATTCCGCAACAAATGCGTCAAAGAAAATCTGCTCAAGTCGCTTTGGCGGTTTGGAGAGGGGGCCGTCGTTCCGTTTAAAGACCTCATTCGTTATCAATCGGGCTCAAAATTTTATCTCCATTCGATGCTCCGGAGACTGATCCGTCAGGGATGGGTCGAGCGCGCCGGCGGCGATACCTTCCGTCTGACGACAGACGGCCGCCATCGCGGGGCGCACATTATTCGTCTTCACAGGCTTTGGGAAGTCTATCTTGCCGATTACATGGGCGTCGGCGCCGAGAAGGTTCACTATAGCGCCGAAGAAATGGAGCATATTTTGACGCCTGAACTTGAAAGGGAGCTCACTAAACTGCTGCATGATCCGAAAAGAGATCCCCACAAGCAGCCCATTCCACGGGAAGATAATTTATGAGCCCTTATTCTTTTGCCACATTTTTCGAAGTTATCGCCCTTTTTTTTCAGAGGCTGTTTTTATTTTTGACCGGACAGCTTCCGGTTGACAGCTTTCGCATCCGACGACATACAAATCCTTGTTCTTATGTCCGTTGCCATATCGGGGGCTTTGGTGGGGTCTTTACTCATTCTCAGACAAATGACTATGCTGGCCAACGCCCTCTCCCACACAATCCTTGTCGGAATTGTCGTCGTCTATGTTTTTACCAATACCGGTCTTTTTGAACAGGCCGGGGCTATCAATATACAGGCCATGCTTCTGGCCGCTTTGGCTATGGGGTTTGTCACTTCTTTTCTCACTCACTTTCTGACGAATATAATCAAACTGCAGGAAGATGCCAGCATCGGGCTGGTCTTCACCACGCTTTTTGCCCTTGGCGTGATCTTGGTGACAGTTTTGACAAGAAGCGCCCATATCGGGCTTGAAATTGTGATGGGAAATGTTGACGCGCTGCATGTCGACGATATAAAATTGGTTGCGATTATCGTGTTAATCAATGCCTCGCTGATTCTTTTGTTTTACAAAGAGTATCTGATCACAACTTTTGATCCCGGTCTGGCCCGCGCTCTCGGTTTTTCCACTTTGTTCTTTGATTACTTGCTGATGACTCAAACATCAATCACTGCGGTTGGGGGCTTTCGTGCTGTCGGCGTTCTGATGATTCTGGCATTTATCACCGCTCCCGCGTTGACAGCCCGGCTTCTTACCGACAACCTCAAAGTTTTGCTTGCTCTTGCCATTGCCGTTGGCTGCCTGGCCTCTCTCTTCGGAGTTGCTCTATCCAGGCATCTCTTGACCATTTATGACCTTCCTATTTCGACGGGGGGGATAGTGGTCTGTGTTTTAATTATTTTTTATATATTAGCGATCATTTTTTCTCCCCGTCATGGTCTGATTGTCCGTATTGTCCGGCGGCGCAGGCTTCACGAGCAAATCGGGTTGAACAAATAAGTTTTTTCAGTTAGTATTATAACCTTTCCTTCGGAGGAGTGTCCGAGCGGCCGAAGGAGCACGCTTGGAAAGCGTGTATACGGTAACCCCGTATCATGGGTTCGAATCCCATCTCCTCCGTAACAAAAAGCCACCCTACGGGTGGCTTTTTTTACGGAGAGGCGAGATGTGATGAGAACCCGGGTTCGATCCGTAGCCGAAGGCGTAGGACGATGGCCGCTTTAGCGGCCACCCCGAAGGGGCGAGACGAGCGAAGCGAGCGAGTCAATCCCATCTCCTCCGTAACAAAAAGCCACCCTACGGGTGGCTTTTTTTACGGAGAGGCGAGATGTGATGAGAACCCGGGTTCGATCCGTAGCCGAAGGCGTAGGACGATGGCCGCTTTAGCGGCCACCCCGAAGGGGCGAGACGAGCGTAGCGAGCGAGTCAATCCCATCTTCTCCGTTTTCAAACTTTATCCCATGCTAGATAGTGTACCAATCAGCATCTCAAGAGAGACAAATGAAACTGAAATCCCATCAAAATTCCTCTCATGTTTGTGATCAATATCAGCAGCTACAACGTAGTTTTTTCCTTTAGGATAGCGACGTCGAAAAATTTTGAGATTTTTAGGATCAAAATTTGCTGAGGACCATTTACACTCAATAGTAATGGGTGAAGACTTTCTGTTGCTTAAAATAAAGTCAATTTCATGTCCTTGCTTGTCACGCCAATAGTTTACATTTGACGTGCAACTTCTTCCAATCAATTCGTTTAAAACAATGTGTTCCCATAATTGTCCAAAATCTTCACGCCTAAGGTTAATCCAGCCGCGACAGTGACAGACAAATCCAGTATCAAAACCATACACTTTAGGTGCAGATACAATTTCTGTTGGAGTGTGTGTGCTATATGGTCTTACAATGTATGCAACAAACGTGGCTTCTAATACAGACAAATAATTTGAAATTGTTGTTCTACTAACTTCACATGGAGAAGCGAAGCGGCTAGCTTCAAACATGCTGCCGCTTTGTGCTAACATCAATTCGGTGAATTTCATAAAAGAGTGTCGCTTTTCTAAACGGAACAATTCTTGAACATCTTTAGCCCAGTAAGACGATAACCATTCCTGGTAGTCACTTTCGGGAAGTTCATCTTCCAGGAAAAATGGAGGTAGTCCACCCCGAAGTAATCGATACTGAAGGTCCTTTCCATCAAAATCTTCAATCTCATGAAGAAGCATTGGAGTCAGGTGAATTCGGACTTTTCGTCCTGTTAGACTATCTCGGAATTTTTTTGATGCTCCCAAAGTTGATGATCCAGTAGCGATTACCTTTATGCTTGAGTAGTGATCTGCTGCTATCTTGAGCAATTCAGAGGGATTGTCTAGTCGGTGAATCTCATCAAGAATAATTCGTTTTCCCTTAACACCTCTTAAAAAAGCTTCAGGATCTTCCATTAATCGACGAATTCTGGGTAACTCGCAATCAAAATATTCAATATTGTTTAGACTCTGACAAAGCCATGTTTTGCCTACGCGTCTAATACCAGCCAGCCATATTATTGATCGTTTTTTCCAAGCCTCTTCTAGCTTTGCCTGCCAATATTTTCGTTTAATCATACGCCATCATAATTTCATTTAGTATTACTATATGCAATCATAACAGCATATAGAAAAAAACGTCAAATTCAAAGTAATACTCACCAGTAAGCCATTCCCAATTCGTTAAATTTGAGCAGTTTAAGTTTATACAACTCGTGATGTCTTGATCGATTCATTTGAGTCTATCAAGCAGCTAAAGGAAGCAATTCACTGAGAATGTTTCCAAACTCTCTCCAAGGAAAAGTTCGAAGGCCGTCCCACAGAATCTAAGAGTCCTCTGACCACAATTTTTACCTTCTCCTTTGTATTTAAACAGGAGTAGATTTTTGCAAAATCATTGACCAGCAATTCCCGCTGAGTCACAATTTTCTGAATCAGAGTTGTTTGGGATAGGTGTGTTCGTAGATTCTGCGGCAAAATTCTCGTTGGATTTCTCTGAAATATCTGTATCGCTACCGGCCAGTTCCTCTATTGGCGGGTTAGCAGCACTTAGCACTTGATCATCGGGAGCGCCAGCGGGAATTGATGATCATTGACACATAATGATACTTTGAATAGAAAAATAAGGTGTGATCTACTGTTTTTTACTGCTTTTAATGATACACGGTTCTTTGTCTTCTCAGGATATTAAGGATTATTACTTTTTTAATGACATCTCTTCCCTACCGTTGTCCTCATGGGATGATCCCGCCACAGAGGATTATTTAATGATTGACCAATTTCTTCAAGACAAGAAGAACGAATTAGTTGCTACTCCACATCATCTTAGGCCCTTCAAAAATGATTACTTAAATAAAGAGTTTTATGGCTGGATTACCTATCGTTCCCCGGGGAATTTATTCGCTCCCGAAGACATAAGAGGGGTTCATATTGATTATCTTGGAAATGATCCCAACATAATGGATAAATGTGTCATATGCTATGTCACTTATAATAAAAAGGGTGGGCGTAACTACATGCGAGGGTTAAAGTATCTGACAAAAGCTCTTAAAAAAATAAATTTTGAAGGACATCTCATCTATTGTATCGGAGCATACCCGGGATTGAGCAGAGGACGTTTACTTTATGCGGATGTTCCTTACGCATTTAAAACATTTCTTTTTGAAGAGGCCAAAAACCTAGGCTATCATCAGGTTTTATGGCTTGACGCGTGCTGTGTTCCTTTAAGAAGCATTTCCCCTCTTTTTAAGCACATTGAGAAGGAAGGCATTGGTTTTCGAGGGATGGGGCCCCTATCCTGGACTCCCCTTCACGAAGGGTACAAAGAGTTAATGCCGGAGTTTAATATATCGGAGAAAAAATCGTATCTATTGCAAACGAATCAAGTGATCGGAATCAATTTTGATAGTGAAATCGGGAATCAATTTTTAGATAGAATGATACAGCTGATTGATAAAAAAATTCCGTTTTTAATGGGTGATGACCCTCCTCTTACATTTCTTGTCCATGATATGAATCTCCAAAGCAAACAATTCCCTAAAAAATGGATTGCCGAGCTTGCTTGGAATAGCATTGATTATGCGCGTTGGAAAAAAAAGCACCCAAAAGCTATGGTTTGCCATAATTATGCGCTCATTCAAGAAGAAATCGATATTCCAGAAAACCTCTTTGATTAGATGGTTAACTATGCTGCATAGTGTGAGAAATACGGTTAGACTTCTGATATCTCTTGTGATTTTATGAGATGCCGGATAGCTGAAGAAATTTTTCGCTCAATAAAACTGTAAGACAAAAATTCCTATTTTTTCTACCATCTTGAATATTTAACAAGTAAAAGAGAGATCTCAATGCAGCTGGTAAATGATCAATGGCACAATTATGATTTAGGCGAAAAGAGGAGAGAGGCAGTAAAAGATGGAAAGATTCAATTTAGCAAAGAGAAAGGCCAAAAATTTCCCATGATCATTAATTTTAATACTCAGATAGAGTATATCCAGGAACATCGGTTTGAGCTTTCTCCAAAGTTGAGAGTGAGTTATTCTAACGGTTTCCGCAATGATCTCAGATTTATCACCAAAGAATACACAATGGAATTTGCAGAGAAACATATTTTAAAGCATGGACGTGAAAATGCTGAAAAAATTTTGAGCTCGACAGAAACCTGATCTCTTTATTTTCATATCATTTATCACTATGGGACCTTTAACAATTTGGCGAAAAAATTAGAAAAAAATGATTAATGACAAGCCGCGTTGTTTTGGCGGAGAGCCTGGCAAGGAATTTTATGCGGATTACCACGACAACGAGTGGGGGATTCCGGTTCATGATGACATAAAACTGTTTGAGATGCTGATTCTTGAAGGGGCGCAGGCCGGTCTTAGCTGGGAGACGGTATTAAAAAAGCGGAAAGGCTACCGGAAAGCCCTTTTTGGTTTCGATCCTGTGAAAGTCGCCGCCATGAGTGATGAAGAGCTTGAAGCACTTCGCGAAAACCCGGAGATCATTCGCAACCGTTTAAAAATCTTTTCTACACGAAAGAACGCTCAAGTCTTTTTAGAAATTCAAAGTGAGTTCGGATCATTCGATTGTTATCTTTGGGGTTTTGTCAATGGGAAGCCAGTCAGAAATCATTGGAAACGTTTTGAGGAAGTTCCGGCCAGCACTCCGGTCAGCGACGCGATATCAAAGGACTTGAAACGAAGGGGTATGTCTTTTGTCGGCTCGACAATCATATACGCTTTTATGCAAGCTGTCGGCCTTGTAGACGATCATTTACAAGGCTGCTGGAAAGCAAAATAGCAGAAATTAACTTCAATAAAAATCTAATAACTGATATTATATTTTCCTATATTAGGAGGTCTTTTTATGATTAAAATAAAATCTTTATTATTTATTTGTTTTCTTTTTGTGGGAATCGGAGCCCTTTCTGCGGAAGCCAAATCGTTAAACTATTCAAATGATTACGGTTTTGAACAAGATCGGATGATCATTGACCGTGGCGAAATCTTTATCATTTCCAGTTTTGATACTGAAGATCATGTCTCTGTTTACACGCTCTATGGGAGTCTCCTTTGGGATGCCGCTTTTCATGCGAAAATCCTTTCATGGGAAGTCACTGAAGGCTACTTGATTGTCTTCTCAAAAGATCGTCATGGACATACCACTTACTTGACCTGCATTGATCGGCTGACGGGCAAAAAAGTCTGGCAGAGGCCTTAAGTTATGGATTGTCTCCCTGCATTTAACCAACATTTAAAGAGTTTGCAGGCTTTCGTCGATGCCGAGCTGAAGAGTGAGGAAAAAAGGGATTACCGCTCATTTTCCTGCAAGCTGCGAGAGCATCGCGAAAGTCTTGAGAAATCGCTAGATGACCGCGTAAAAAAAGAGATCGCTACCGAGTTGAAGGACTTGGCCAATAGCATAGGGAGTATTTTTGAACGGGCCCTAAACGATACAAAAGATGAACTGGAAACTCCTTTGGAAGTTAAGCAAATACGTGAAGAGGCGGGAAAATTCCAAATGCTGGCATTTGGAATTAAGCCTCCGTCTGCTGAATTCATACTCAAGTGGTCGGATGATTTAGCCCAGCAAGTTCTCGGCTTCATTTCCAATGCCGAAGATTCTTGTTCTGAAGGAATCAACATCTATCATTATCTGAACCGATACCCTGATGTCGTTCCTTATAACAAAAATCGATTCCAACTGGCTGAGGGTGGATATTACAATGCAAGCGATATTCAATTGGAAGGCCGGCGCTACATTCTGGCTTCGGCTCCGAGGGAGATTGAACTAAATATATGGCGGCAAATGATCATTGACAGCAGATGCAGATCGATTTTTACTTTGACTAATGCCCATGAAGGGAGCAGAGAAAAGTGCTATCCTTTCTGGGAAGCCAAAGAGTCTTGCTCTCAAGAGATAATTTTTGAGAAAGAGAAGGTAAAAATTATTCGGAGACAACTTTCTTTTTCGGAAACAGTCGTGCAGTATCACGTGGTTAATTGGCCCGACTATGGGATTGTAGACTCTGAAATTATTCTCAAGCTGCATCAGCTTCTAGACTCCGAAAAACAGACCCATGAACATCCTCCAATCATACATTGCTCTGCAGGTGTTGGACGGACGGGAGTTCTCATGGCTTCTCATCTTCTGTTACGGGATAAAGAGAAGGGAATTCCGGTTGATATAATCGGCAAGATCAAAGAGCTTCGCAGTCATCGCCGGCATATGGTTCAGACGGGTCCACAGCTTAAAATGATTGCTTGTGCGACTTCCTCATGAATGAACGAAAGGGTGTTGTCTTTCCTTTGTTAAAGAAATGATAGATGAGGAGTTTGGCGCCGTCTTCGATGAAAATCCAAAATATGCAGTAAAGCCAAACCCAAAGGATCCAGATCCAGGGGATGGGGGTGATAAAGAGTCCGAAACCTGCAATCATCGCTGCGAGTGCCTGGGTACTGAGAATCGCGATAAGAAGGATGGGGGCGGGAAACGGCGGCATAAAAAAGGGTCTTTTATTTCTGGCGACGAATAGGGTGAGGTGTCCGGCGACAACCAGTTTTAAAAAGATCAGGGTTTGCAGCTCTTCTGTCGGCACTTTTGCAAAGGATTTGGCAAACACAAAAAGAAGGAAAGTTTCGATCACTCCGATAATACCTAAAATCGACGCTATGGTGAGAACCCGCCCCATATTCCACCTGACCGGCTTGGGGTCGAGGTAAGTGTTGTCATAGGCAATCGTCATAATCGGAAGGTCATTCATCAAGGCGAGCAGGATAATCATGATGGCTGTGATCGGGTAGACGTTATAGGCCAGCATGGTTAAAACGATAAAGAACATAATTCGAATGGTCTCGACAATCCGGTAGATAGCATAGCTGTTCATTCTTTCGAAAATGCGGCGGGCCTCTTCGATGGCGTTGATGATGACCGAAAGCCCGGGAAGGGTCAGAACAAGCGATGACGCTGCCCTAGCGGCATCGGTGGCGCCGCTGACAGCAATACCCACATTAGCTTGTTTGAGTGCAGGTGCATCGTTGACGCCGTCTCCTGTCATTCCCACGATATGATCGGTTTCCTGGAGTGATTTGACGATTCCGTACTTGTGTTCGGGAAATACTTCGGCGAATCCGTTTGCCTCGGCGACTTTTTTCGGGGTATCGGGGAGCACTTCGCCCTTATCGCCAAGAAGCTCTTCTGCAGAATAAATTTTATCGCCAAGGCTGAGCTGTTCGGCAATCTCCTTGGCAATGGCGATGTTGTCGCCTGTGACCATTTTAACTATCAATCCATGTTCTTCTGCTTCCTTGACGGTTTCTGCCGAATCCTCCCTCAAAGGATCGGCAAGGGGAAGAAGTCCCAGAAACTCCCAGTTTTTGCCGTCGCCGGACCTCGCGACCCCTAGGGTACGGAATCCCTTTTTGGCAAATTGGTCAATTGATTCATTGGCTTTGTTATAAACTGAGTCCTCTGGCTTGCTGAGGTTGAGAATGACTTGAGGGGCTCCTTTTGTCACATAGAGAGTTTTACCGTTTTTGGCCTCTACTGTCGCCTCGGTTCGTTTGATAACAGGATCGAATGGGACAAATTTTGTTTGTTTGTAGGATTTCAGCTCTTCGGTGTTTCCAAGGCCGCCGATTACTGCCAGATCAATGGGGTCTTGGTTCTCTTCTTTCGAGGCAAGCGCGCCGGCCAAAACAAGATCTTGTACGTTCGCGCCGCCAAGAGGCATCGGATCCTGCAGCTTTAGCTTATTTTGCGTTAGGGTTCCGGTTTTGTCGGAGCACAGTATGTCCATTCCCGCCATCTCCTCAATGGAGTCAAGCTTGGTAACAATGGCTTTTCGTTTTGAAAGGGCCAAAGCTCCTGCTGCCATTGTGACGGAAAGCACGGCCGGCAGGGCGACCGGTATTGAGGCAACAGTCAGGATCAGCGCGAATCTTGCCAGAGTTAAGATGGAGTCACCCCGGGTCAGCTGGACAATAATCAGGATCGTGACAAGCGCCAGGCTGGTATAGATCAAAAAGTGGCCGATATTAATGACGGCTTTTTGAAAGTGCGAAGTGGATTCGGCGCTCATGACGAGCTCTGTTGTTTTGCCGAAGAAGGTGCTAGCTCCTGTCGCAGTCACAATGCCGATCATTTCTCCCTGTTTGGCCACCGATCCCGAGTAGCCGGTGTCGCCGATCTTTTTATTTACCGGCAGCGACTCACCCGTCATAGCCGACTGATCGACAGACAGATAATCGCCGTCGATCATAGCGACGTCTGCGGGGATAATATCTCCCAGTCGAATCCGGATCACATCGCCCGGCACAAGTTCTGCCGCCTTGACGCTGATCCAGGATCCATCCCTTAAAACACGGCTTGTGCTGGCTAATTTTTTCTTTAAAGCTTCAACGGCGTTTCCCGCCTGAAATTCCTGCCAGAACCCCACTAAAGAGTTAAAGATCAGCAAGATCATGATAATGATAAAATCGACCCAGTCTTGCGAGATGAGCGAGAGAATTGCCGCGGCTTCGATCATCCAGGGGATCGGACCCCAAAAGTAGCTTAAGAATTTAAGGATCGGGTTGACTTTTTTTTCTTCAAGAGCATTAGGGCCTACTTTTTCAAGTCTTTGCTTAGCTTCGCTGGCGGAAAGACCCTCGGGTCCCGAGTCCAGTTTTTTATAAAGACCGTCGAGATCATCTATATGTCCCTTACCCTTAGCTGTCTCTTTATCTACAGTCTGTGTCATGGCCTTACTTTAACGAATTTTTCTAATTTATAAAAATTTTTTTTAGACGTAACAGAACTTCCGAGGCTGTGATCCGGGTCTTGTCCTCGAGGTTGAGCATCTCCAGAACAACCTGGAAATAGGGTGTGAGATTTTTTTGCGAATACTGATTTAGCAATTTTTGATAACCTTTGTCGATGACTCGTTGGTTGTGCCGGGCGGCTTCTATTGACCGCTTGGGATTGCCGGCATCGCAAAACGTGTCGATTTCATTCATCCAGGGAACTAATTGTTTCGTGATGCATGTATACAAGACTATTCCAAGGGCCCACACATCATTTGCCTGGCCGACAAACATTGCTAAATCCTTATATTCCTCATTGGCAGTCATTTCTTTTTTCGTGTAAGTGAAAAAATGCTCAGTGTAGCGGTTCATTCCCTTAGAGTGATAATCGAATGTGCCGATAATTTCTGCATGCCTGGCATCGTGAACTGAACCGAAATCGGCAATTTTCAGCCGGTTGCCGAAAACTAGAATATTTTCCAATTTCAAGTCGCCATGAACTTTGCCTGCGCAATGGATAGCGCTGAGCCCAAAGACGAGATCCATGAGCATGGTGGCTGTGAATTTAAAGCTATCTCCAATAAGAGCCTCTTGAAGATCGCCATCGGCTTTTTCGAGAACAATGTTGATTTTGTTCTCGCCGGTTGTTTTTCGGGTATATTCTGTCCAATCAACCATTTGGACAATTCCTCTTTGTCCTTGGAAGAGTTTCAGGACTTCAATTGCCCTCATCATGGATTCATTTTGGTCTTTAAGCGTTTCTCTAAGACCATAGATGGGAGTCAATGTTACATAATCTTCTATCTTGTCATTTTTCAGGCTGAGTCCATAGGCTCTTCTAACTTTGTTAAAAGAGCCCTCTCCAATGCTTATCTTCGGCTTTGGATGTACAACAATGCGGATTTTCCCTTCTTTATCGCAAGAGGTTTGATAGGAGCAGCGAAGTCCGGTGTCCTCCCTTCTCTTATATTTGAAGGAGTTTTTCAGATGCTCTCTTATTGAGTCGAATTCCTGGCATCCTGTAGGAATGAGCTTTCTTCTTTTTATTTCGCGCGCGCTAAGAGGATGAGACCAACTTTTATTCTTTAATAAAGTCTCTTCCCGTAGTCTTTTTCCGTTTATATTCATAAAAAAATGTTTTACACTGTATGGAATTCATTTTCAAGTTGCTGCAAAATCTTGATGTAGATAAGTTATATGACCTATGGAAGGTGTATGGAAGGAATTCATCGGCTATCTGGCTCCTGTTTTCATTGTTTTGTCGATGATACAGTCGAATGTGAAAAAAATCAGGTTGTTCATGATTGCAGGCTGTGTTGTTTTTGTCATTTATGGAATTCTGGTAGAAGCCTGGCCTGTCACTGTTGCTAATGCCATAATCGGGATTGTGACACTATTTTATTTCATTCGGTCCCGGGATGTCGCCCACCGCTTCTCTCTTATGGAGGCTTCCTGTGCTTCATCGGAATTGTTAGAAAAATTCTTTGAGGTCTACAAAAAAGAACTTCTTCACGACTTCCCGAGTGCCGAACATGCAGTTTGGCAAAGCGGGGCTTCTCTTTTGTTTTTAATGAAAGAGCTTGAACCGGTTGGGCTTTTTTGCTTTAGAAAGATCGAACAGGAAACTGTCGAGATCCTCATCGACTATGTTGCAAAGGCCTACCGTGATTTTCGAACGGAACAATTCTTGTATTCAACCAATGAAGGGCATTTGGCAAAGCAGGGTTTTCATAAAGTGATTATGCACACTGAGAATTCAAAGGTGAAACAGGAGATGAAAAAAATGGGCTTTCAAGAGCAGGAGCCCGGCATCCTTGTTAAAATCATATAAGTCCCCGCTTCCGGCGCACACTTAAGATTTCCGTGCTGATTTGGTCGTGGATGTGGCCATTTGTTGCCAAAATGACGCCCGAATAGATATCAAGGGCTCCCTTATCAAAAGAGGTGACTTTGCCGCCCGCTTCTTCGACGAGGAGGGCTCCTGCGGCGACATCCCAGGGGCGGAGTCCGAGTTCCCAGTGGCCATCCAGCCGGCCGCAGGCAACATAGGCCAGGTCGAGGGCGGCGGAACCGGCTCTTCTGACGCCCTGGCAGGAATCGGTCAAATGGCAGAACTCGGCATAGTTGTTGTCCCTGTTCTCCCGCCGGTTATAGGCAAAGCCTGTTGCCAGGAGGCTTTTTTCCAGCTGCTTGACGGAAGAGACCTGTACAGGCTTCTGATTGAAAGTCGTTCCTCTTCCCCTCATGGCTTGAAAGATTTCATCGAGAAAAGGGTTGTAGACGACGGCGACAATCGCTTCTCCTTGATAGAGCATGGCGATCGAGACTGCGACAAAAGGGAACTGGTGGGTGTAGTTTGTCGTTCCGTCCAAGGGGTCGACAACCCAGAGGAATTCTCGGTTTTTTGATTCGTGGATTCCCGATTCTTCCGATAAAATTTGATGTGAAGGAAAATTCTTTTGGATCAATTCGATGATGACCTTCTCGGATTCTTGATCAGCCTCTGTCACAAGATCGCCGCTAAAATCCTTTTCGCGAATATTGAAAAGATGGCCCCAATGGTTTTTAAGAATTTTTCCTCCTTCTTTAGCCGCCTGTGTGGCAACTTCGAAGTATGTCGGAAGCATTTCCTTTGTCTGTGAATTCATTTTGCAAACCTTTTATTGCCGTAATCATAAAAAAGTTGATCGTTTATCGAGATATCTTTAAGAGCTATCAAACACATGTGATAAAGTCCTTTGTGCCAAAGGGCGACGGCTTCGCAGTTGGGAGTGTTGCTGTGGTTGATAAAGCTTGTCTCATTGCCCTGCATTTTCGCATCGATAGTATAGACGAAAAAAAATGTTTTGTAAAGCGGATAGCGGAAGCAGTATTCGTTAAGATTTGACGTCCATAGGGTGTACGGCCTGACAAGTCCTGTATATTCTCCAATGAATTCATTTTTTTTGATCAATCTATTAGCGAAGCATCCGTATTCCATCTCATGGCCTGTCCATGCGATGCTGATGTCGTTGATAAATGGATGGTCAATATACTTTCCATAGAGAGCGCCGAACCATTTGGATCTTTCACTAACCTCTCCTCTTCTTTCAATCTTGAAGCAAAGATGCCGGATTCTTTCGTAGGTTTTTTTATTTTTGAACGCCAGGTTTGGCAGGTAGATCATGCCGGAGATCTTTTCGAATTCTTCGACCGAATACTCTTTTATGGGATCGCCGGGATTTCTTGAAAATCGAATGCGATGGCTTTTTTTTCTGGATGAATTATCTTCAGGAAGAAATAATGGCGGGCGCGGGGGTTTGAAGGAATGTCTGAACATCGGATTATCGAGATCTTAAAAAGTCAACTCCATTGCGGCCAAATTTATTCTGCCAAAGGTTCCGGCAGCTTGCAATTTTATGATACAGATCAAGGCAATTTTTTTGTTAAGATAAGTAAAAGTTCTCTTGAAGGTGAGTTCAAGGGACTTAAGTTGATAGAAAAAACCGAGACCGTCCGAGTTCCGCATCCCCATCTTTTTGGAAAAGAAGAAAACTTTTTCTACCTGATAGTTGAAGCCCTTGATCTCTTGCCTCACACTCAAGCTAGTCAAGAAAAATTAGGCAGGCAGCTGGCTCATCTTCATCTTGTCGAGGGGCCCGATAAATACGGACTCGATTTCGACAATACCCTCGGCCTTACCCCTCAGACCAATCCCTGGACAGATTCTTGGATAGAGTTTTTTAGGGAGCACCGACTGTCTTTTCAACTCAAACTGATCAAAGAAAAATATAGTGATGACAAACTGCAAAAATTGGGAGAGCAGCTTCTCGATAAGCTGCCTGAGTATTTCAAGGGAGTGCAAATTCGTCCCTCGCTGCTCCATGGGGATTTATGGGGAGGCAATACTGCGGCGCTTGCGGATGGAACGCCTGTAGTTTATGATCCTGCATGCTACTTCGGCCATCATGAGGCCGACCTTAGCATGATGGGAATGTTCGGGGGATTCACCCGGGATTTTTTCGATGCTTATCATGAAGCGATTCCCCAATCGCCAGGATTCGATGAACGAATTAAGCTTTACCAGCTATATCATTACCTAAACCACTATCTTCTTTTTGGAGAGGCCTACCGCAGTTTTTGCCAGGCAATTCTTGAACGATATTAACCGAATCTATACACTTCTCATACGATTTGATCTTAACTATGGAGTGATATTATGAATGTGAAAGTGACAACGATGCTGGCCGCGGTTTGTGTTGCGGCATGCGGGTGCAATGCAAACCGCATGAACAGGAGTTATGAAAACGACTGCTGCGTCGAAGAGATTTGCGTGGAAGACTCTTTTCAGGAAAACTCTGTCTTAACTGCCGAACTTTTTGCCCAAATAGCTCTTGGCAGAGCCGATAATGTCAATGATTTAATCGAATCGGGAGCCAATCCCAACGGCGTCGATACCTGCGGCGATACGGCTCTTCTTATGGCCATTGAACAAAATCGCGTTCCCATAGCCAAGACTTTGATTAATTCGGGGGCCGATGTCAATGGTAAGGGGGCAAGCGGGACAACCCCTCTTATGCAAGTCGTTCTGAATGGAAATAAACCGATACCCAAGGTTTTGTCCGACGGTACGGTGCTGTCCATACAGCCCCAAACAAATATGCAGCAATATTTTGCCGATCTTTTAATTGGCAAAGGAGCCGATATCAACTCCGTCAACTGCAAAGGGGACACCGCGCTTTCACTGGCGGCTTCTATCGGCAACTTCGATGCCGCCCGCTACCTGATTCAAAGGGGGGCAGATGTGAACAAGAAAAACGCCTTGGGCCAAACAGCTTTGATGATCGCATCCAAAAAGGGATATTATTCCATCGTCGAAGAGCTCGTTATGGCCAAAGCCGACATTAACGCTGTGGATGAAGAAGGGCAGACAGCCCTGATGTATGCCGCCCAAATGGACAATGCCCAGCTGGTCGGATACCTGCTCTCTCTGGGTGCGATGCCCGATACTCAGGACCACTACGGTGCGACGGCTCATACCATTGCTAATGCTATCGGAAACTATAAAGTCATGCGGGTGTTGAAAGGATTCGCTTCTACCGATCCGGCATTATCTGACTAGCCTGGTGATGATCCAGGAACCGGAGATTATGGTGCCGATCATGCTGCCGATGTTGGAGAGAAGGACAACAAGCAGTATTCGGGTGGCTGGATTTTTCCAAAAGCCCGAAGTTGTTTTAATGGCCTGAGGAACATTTTCCAGATCGGCGACTGTCGGCTTCTTGACCCATGCCTGGGCCAGTCCGGCAAACCATCCGGCGGTGATGAGAGGGTTCAAGCTTGTGAGCGGCGAGGAAAACGCGCCCACAAGGATAGCGAACGGATGTCCAAAAGCGACTGCTGTCCCGATTCCCGCCATAATCCAATGGGAAGCAAACCAAATGGTGATCGAATCGAGAGATTCGCGGGCAAAGCCGCGCATAAAGCCGATAATCGGATAAGAGATGATCGCAATGGGGATGGACCATTTGATAATTTTTCCCGTTATCGAAGGAGGGGGAATGTCTTCTAGTTCCTGCAAATTGACTTCTTTTTGAATTTGCTTGATGATTCCCTTGACATGTCCTGCCCCTACAACCGCCACGATTTTTTTCCCTTCGGCGCGTTTGATCTTTTGTGCAAGGTAAGCGTCTCTTTCGTCGATCAGCCTTCTTTTAATTGCGGGAAATGACTTGGCGAAGACTTCCATCATATCTTCGAGCTGAGCTGAATGTTTCATCTCTTCAATCATTTGTTGATCGATTTCATCGAGTTCGAAAATTCCCGTAAAGACTTGGGTGAGCATTTTCATTTTGCTCAAGAAGCTAAGAGACCGCCAGATTCTTTTGAGAGTGATTTCAATCGGCCTGTCGGCCAGTATGAGTTTTGAGCCGGTTTTTTTGGCCATTTCGAGCGCCTCAATCATCTCGGCGCCTGGCTGTATCCCCAGCTGATCTCCAAGCCTTTGATAAAAAGAAGACATGATAAGCTGGGCTAAAAGCAAGAGAGCTTTCCCTCTGCGGATAACCTGAAAGATGTCCATGCTTTTCCAGTTATCCTTTTCGATCATCGCCTTATAACGCGAAGGGCAGAGCTCTACGCAGATAGAATCCGGATTGACCGCCTCAATGGTATTTCTCACATCGTCGACACTCTTTTGTGATAGATGCGCAGTTCCGACGAGATAGATCTCCTTATCTTTATAGGTGATTAGGGTAGCAGTTTCGGGAATGGGCGCACTATTATTTGTCATCACTCACCTTGTCCTAATGAGTATGCCGGTTTTCCGTCAAATTCATACAGGTTTTCTGTTTTGATCACTTCAAGATTATTTTCATGGACCTCTGCCAGCAGCTGAAGTACCTCCATATAGCTTGAGCCTCCCTGCTTAGCCTTGAAACGGCATCTCCAGTGGTCGGTGCAGAATGTCTCTGAATGTCCATCGGGCCAAACTTTGGTTCCCCGATTTGATACCATAGTCAGTTTCAGGTTCTGATTTTTAACTTTCTGCAGTTCGTTTACGAAGGAATCGACATCTCCGGGACCCCAAAATAGGAAGACATCGACGCCGACCAGGTCCCTCTCTTTTGGCGGGCTTTTGGTCCTTTTATAGGGGAGGTTGAATAGGCCCCCTTTTTTGCTTTTGGGATAGTCGGCAGGCTGATGTTTTTGGGGAAGTTTGCCGAGCCTGGCGGCGACCTCTTCGGAAAATTCTTGCGTTCCCGCTTGTTTTGTTGCGAAGGCAGGGTTGTAGATATCGGCCGTGTAGATGCCATCCTCAAGAGTTTTCAGCCAGGCATTTTGAATTAAGCCGGCCGTCTTGACTTCTCCAAGGTGGACAAGCATCATCACTGCCGCCATTAAAAGTCCCGAAGGGTTGGCGAGGTCTTTTCCCGCAATGTCTGGCGCCGATCCGTGTATCGCTTCAAACATAGCGCAGTGAGGCCCGATATTTGATGAGCCGACCAAGCCGACGGAACCTGTTATCTGGGCTGCGATGTCCGAGAGGATATCTCCATAAAGATTCGGTGCGACGATGACGTCGAATCTCTCCGGTGTGTCTGCAAGCCGTGCGGCTCCGATATCAATGATCATGTGTTCGGCTTCGATGTCGGGATATTCTTTGGAAATTTCATCAAAAACTTTGTGGAACAAACCGTCCGACAACTTCATAATATTGTCTTTTGTGAAGCAGGAGATTTTTTTTCTTCCGTATATTTTGGCATACTCAAAAGCAAACCGCATGATTCTCTGGCATCCCGGAAGGCTGATGAGTTTGATGCATTGGACCACTTCGGGTGTTTGCTGATGCTCGATACCGCCATAGAGATCCTCTTCGTTTTCTCTGATGATGACCACATCCATATCGGGATGTTTGGCGGCAATTAGGGGATTGTAGGATTGACAAGGCCTGACATTTGCGTAAAGGCCGAGGGACTTTCTTATCGTGACATTTAGGCTTTTGACTCCATTGCCTTGGGGAGTTGTAATTGGAGCTTTCAGTAAAATCTTATTCCGTTTGAGTATCTTCCAGGCCGACGGTTCGATGCCCGACATAATCCCGCGGTCATAAATATGAGAGCCGATTTCGATCTCTTCATATTTAAGAGGAGCTTTGGCTTCCTTTAGGATGGAGAGGACGGCGCTCATGATTTCCGGGCCGATTCCATCTCCCCGTGCTAGTGTAATGGGAATTTTCCCGAACATATTGTCCTTAGATGTTTAACTTATACAGGGGCGCTTATGCCCCTGCAAAAGAAAAGAATAACAAAGCGTGATTTTTTAAGCGACGGTGATTTCCGGATTGAGATAAACATCCTGGATCGCATGGAACATTTCGATCCCTTCTTCCATCGGTTTTTGGAAAGTCTTTCGACCGCTGATCAGCCCCATGCCACCCGCGCGCTTGTTGATAATGGCTGTTCGGACTGCCTGTGCCTTGTCGTTTTTCCCGGAAGCACCTCCCGAGTTAATCAGTCCAGCCCTTCCGGAGAAATTATTCAAAACCTGGTAGCGGCAAAGGTCGATGGGATGATCCGTGCAGAGCTTGTCATACATCAGATCGCTGAACTTGCCATACCCTTTGTACTCTTGGTTGACGGCCTTGTATCCACCATTTAAAGTCGGCAGCTTTTGTTTGATAATATCGGCTTGAATCGTCGCTCCGAGATAGTTGGCTTGGCCGGTCAAATCGGCGCTGTTGTGGTAGTTCTCTCCATCGACATTAAACGCTTCATTTCTCAGATAGCACCAGAGAATGGTCGCCATGCCGAGTTCGTGGGCCAGTTCAAAGGCCTCAGATATTTCTATGATTTGGCGGTCGCTTCTTCCGATCCGAAATAGATGGTCGCTCCGACAGCCACAGCGCCCATGTCGTAGGCCTGCTTTACGCTGCCGAATAATATCTGATCGTAGTGGTTGGGGAAGGTGAGAAGTTCATTGTGATTGATTTTGACAATGAAAGGGATCTTGTGGGCATATTTTCTTGATACCGCTCCAAGTATGCCAAGCGTTGAAGCGACGCCGTTGCAGCCTGCTTCTATGGCAAGACGGACAATATTTTCGGGATCGAAATAAATGGGATTGGGAGCGAATGAGGCTCCGGCCGAGTGTTCGATTCCTTGATCGACCGGGAGGAGGGAAAGGTATCCCGTTCCGGTCAGCCTTCCATGATTGAATAGAGCGTTTAAGCTTCTAAGCACTCTGTTGTTGCGGTCGCTGATGCCAGTTACTTGGTCGACCCAGCTGACTCCGGGAAGTATCAGCCTGTTTTTGGGAACAGCCCGGCACTTGTAAGTGAGCAAATCTTCCGCCTCATCACCTAAAAGTTCTTGAATTTCAGAAAGTTGCGCAGTTGTCATGATCCATCCTTTTGTTATTGTCTTTATCTTATAGTTACCAAAAAAAAGCTTAATAAATCAAAAGTTCTGTTCGAATTCATGAGAGTAGTGTGCAACCCGTTCATTGAGTTCTTCATCCGTCAGCTTTCTGTTTGGCAACATTAAATAAACAAAGTTTGTGCATCCCTGCCATAGCTTACCGAATTTCCTTTGCAGGTGGAGAAAAGGTGAGTTGATCCTGGTGCAGCTCGTCGGCGTTTTTACACAGGGAAACTGAAATGAGGGGAGATAGGCATCATCCTTAACGACAATGACATGAAGGTGCCAGTGCGGGACCGTTTGACCGGCCTTTGCTCCTGTTTTATGAAACATATGGAGAGTGCACCGGGGGCATTGCTGCTGGAAGTACTCTCCGATTCTTTGCGCGGTTTCCATTGCCTCAACATATTCGGCTTCAGTGAGCTGTGAAAATTTTTCGGCATGTCTTTTGGGAATGATCAAAAAATGGGGATTTTCTTCGACGATTCTTTCCGGCGCGTGGTCATAGAGGACATTGATACGTGTTCCTTCATAGACTCGTTGATTTCGAACTATATCTTTATTGCAGAAAGGATCTGTCGAGGGTTTTCCGCTTCCATAGCGGGGAATGTAGGGCTCAGGCAGATATTGAGTCTGCTCTCTGAGCTCTCTGATTTTATCGATTCTTTCATCCTCGGAGTTGTGCGGGGAGCCGAACGCTACGTTCCAGATGACTTTGATTTGCTTTAGGTTATTCCATCCGCCGTCGGCATAAGGGATAGTTTCCCATCGGAATCGTTCCGACCTTAGATTGGGGGTGGTCATTCCATAGACGAGATAAGCATGGGCATAGCCCGACTTATCCCAGCTGCTCGCAATTCTTTGAAGGAAGTCATAGGTTTCCGCTTGTTCTACAGCATTCCACTCGGCAAATCTCTGGTGATTGCCGATGTTTTGAATCTCCAGAGCGTCATTGCAGTAGTAGCAGGATGGGACACAGATTTTGAGGTTTTCCCCGCGGAGAAGGTCGTAAGGCCTTCCCGCCGGCAGCGCCTGCTCCCCTTCGGAAAATAAGGGGAAAACTGCGAAAAGAAAGAGCGGCAGAAAAATTTTTCTCATTCCCATAGACCACCTCACCCGGAATCATAGCAAATTCTTTTATTTTGCGTCAGCATTCGACTAACTTGAATGGGGTCCACTATATTCCTCTCTGTCTTTGTGTCTTGAGCGAGCTTTAGCAAGCGGGTGTTTAAATGTTTCGGAATAGGTGTATATAGATTCATCTTAAAGCGGAAAAGGGAGCGCACATTTTATCCATATCTTCAAAGAAGGTGACATTAATCCATTGGGTATATATAGCTAATGAAAAAATAGAGGTTTCTTATGAATAGCATGACAAATTCGACTTTTTTTTCAATGACTGAAAAAGACGGCTGGACAAACTGCAAAGACAATCGAGCCGGATATTCTATTTCTGTACCTTCTAATTGGGATTATAAGGTTAAGATTACAAAAGATAATGGGATCGATTTTTGTGCGGGAACACAAAAGGGTGACAAAATCAAAGGGTTGATTAATCCCTGCATGAGTTTAGAAACTGAAAAGACTGCAGAAAAGGTTAATTATATAGCTGATATGACAATTAACATTGGAGGTAGAGACTGGGTTGAGGTAGAATCACACACTTCTCATTTAGGAACACCAATGACATATCTTGAACTGCTAACTCAAGAGGGGGATACGCGTTATACTCTGAAAATGTGGGCGGCTTCAGATGAATTTAGTTCTTACAAAGAGACCTTTAACAAAATCAAAAGTACCGTAAAACTCGTTTAAAATCTATTTTGCAAAAGTTGAAAAAAATGAGGTTCTTCAACTACGAGTTAGTGTATGTTTCAATACGCTCGGGTTCTCACTTCGCCATTTCTCAGCTTAACGGCGCTGATGCTGTCGGTCGGCTTCTTTTTGACTTACACGAGCTTGCGTTTGAAAATCGAGGGCTACGACTCTTTTGTCATCGGCGTGATTTCATCGGGATATTATTTGGGGTTCTTAGTGGGGGCCCTCAAAGTCGAGGGGCTGATCAGCCAGTTGAAACACATTCGGGTGTTTGCCGCCTATGCCAGCATATTAACGGCTGCGATTATGCTTCAGGGAATGTATATCAACGGCTGGTCTTGGTTTATCGTCCGCTTTATCAGCGGTTTTTGCGTCGCAAGTTTGTTCATCGTCATCGAGAGCTGGTTTTTGGTTGTCAGTCCCGATCATTACCGCGGCCGGATTCTGGCGCTTTATATGGTCGCACTCTACAGCGCTAACGCCGTCAGTCAATATTTCATCGACGCTTTCGATTTGAGAAGTCTGACGCCTTTCCTTTTAAATGGGCTTCTCTGCTCCCTGGCCGTTGTCCCTGTGACAATGACTCGGACTAAGGTTCCCGATCTTGAGGAGCCTGTCCCGGGGATGATGCTCAAAATATGGAAAAAATCCTTTTTTGGAGTCTCGAGCTGCGTGATCGGCGGAGCGATGCTCGGATGCATCTACTCATTTTTACCGCTGTTTGCCAAAGACAATCATTATTCCGTCGCCAACCTGATGTTCGTTGCGATTATCAGCGGAGTGGTTTTTCAGTGGCCGCTCGGATGGCTCTCCGATTTTTTCGATCGCAGAAAAGTGATGGTTGGGACGACCTTCGCAATCATGATTCCCGCTGTCATTGTTTATTTTTTCACTTCAAGCGATAGTGTGGTTTTTATCGCGACTTTTTTTGTGAGCGGTCTTTGTTTTACCGTTTATCCTATGGGGATCACGCAGGCTTGCGATCGACTTGACTCTCTTCATCTGACAACTGCGACAAGTGTATTGATGTTTGCTTACGGCTTCGGTGCTGTAATAGGTCCTTTGGTCGCCCCGATTTTCATTCAGGTATTTCCCCCAGCGGGGCTTTTCCTGTACCTCGCATTCACAAGTTTGGTTCTTACAGCGATCGGTGTTTATGCCATGCTTCGGGTAAAGCCCGTGCCTCTAGAGAACCAGCAGCAATATGTTCCGGTCCCTTCGGGATATCCCGCCCCCTTTGAAGAAGAGTCGGATTAGAGCATATTATCGTTCTGTTATAAATTAATTTTAATTATAAAGTGTGTTATAATTAATGTGTAATAAATAGTGATAATAATATGGATAGTTCTAATCGCATTTCGCCGTTTGAAAGCCATTTTAGTCAAATTAGAAGCGCCTTAAATGAGGGCAAGGGGGAGATTCTTGGGCAGAAAGTTCGGGCGTTAAAGAAGGAAATTTTATCCCAAGGAATATCTGAAAAAGATCAAAAAATCCTCCAACAGATCTTTAATCGTTCTTTAGTCGGTTTTACACCTTCTGTCATGCGGGAAATTGAAGAATTAAAAAAAACAGCCGCCAAAAAATATATCCCCAACATTCGCGATTTAAGCGAGTTTTTGGGCACTTCCAAGAGAATTCAAGATATTCATACAGCCGCCTCCGGCGCTATTGAAAAAGAACCCCTCTTGCAGGAAAAAGAGCCTCCTATCCGCCAAGAGCATGTTCAGAAGATTATTGATTATATCAAAGAGCATAAACTCGGGTTGCGAAATAAAGCTGTAAAAGGGCGAAAACATTATCGCATGTTTGCTCTTCCTTTCCAGATTGAACTTCCGAAAGGAAAGGCTACAAGTCCGGATGAGTTGATAATCGTCATCCATTTAAAGCCGGAAAGTCCTCAGGAGTTCAAAGGAAGAGAGCGTAATGTGGAGGTTTTGGGAGAGGGGGCATTTAAGTCTGTGAGACATTCTCTTCAAGTAACCGGTTTTTCCAGTCCCCGCCCGAGGGTTGAGTATGCGGCTACAGGCACCTTAAGATCTACACGAAAGGGCAGGCACCTCGACGAAGAAGCCATTCAGGAAGCGATTACTGAAATGAATCATGAAGTACGGATGCTAAAGTTTTTTGAAGGGAAAAGGGGAATTGTTCAATGTATCGGCCACTGCATTTATCCCGTTAAAACCAAGATATCACAAAAATGGTATGGAAAGATTTGGGAGGGGATCTTTGGTGGAAGGCTTAAGATGAATATGGTGATGACTTATGGAACCTCTTTGGATAAAATGCCCAATATTCAAGAAAACCGGAAGAAATACACCCTGGATTTGCTGCATGGCTTATCGACTGTTCACAGTAAAAGGATTGTCCATGCCGACATCAAGCCCAAAAATATCCTAGTATCTGCTAAGGATGAAGCTCTACTTGCCGATTTTGGCTCAGCTTATTTTCTTGAAAAGGGAGGCAGGGTCAAGGGGACACCGGCTTATTTTGCTCCTGAATTATTCTTAGCAATTGCGTATAATCGCCGACGGGACTTAGAAAATTTTGAAAATGTCAAAGCTTCTATCGGAACTCCGCATGATGTTTACAGCTTGGGGTTGGTTTTATATCAGATGAAGCATGACAAATTGCCTGAAGATCTACAAGTTAGTCTTAATAATGATCACTTACAAACATTTAAAGTGGTACAAGCCTGGCATAAGGAGCAGACTGAAAAACTCCACAGCGTGGATTATAACGAATATCAAACTCTGGATATCTCCGAAAAGATGGAAATTATCAACGGCATTGACGATGAAGATCAACGGGAAGAGGCTTTAATCCTCGAAATGCTCAATCCCCGACCTAGAAATAGAATTCCCGCGGCAAACGCTCTCGAAGAATTTACAAATCTTTATCATTAATCAATTGGTATTTGTCATGACGATTGAGTAAGATTTTGGCAACCTGCCTGAAGATATTTGCGTCGGCAAGAGAGATCTCCAACTTGATTTCCGGCATGTTGGGATCGGTTCTGTAACCGAAAGCCCCCGGAGGAGACGAGTAAACCCGCAAATATTTTTTCTCACCTGAGGGCGAGAGCGTGATCGCATATTTTTTTCCCTCATTATTTTTTGCTAAAAGCGATAAATGAATTCCTTTATTCTGGTCGACAACCTGAATAAAAGGAGATTTTAAGCTCTTAAAGTCTTTTTCAGAAATATCTCTTGGATAATCGACAAGATGCAGCGGTTCTGCCCTCATAGGGACCTTCAATCCTTTGATAATGGAGGAAAGATCTCCTTCTACCTTAAATATTTCCACCTTCAGGCAGGCAATTCTTTTAGCAAGGTCGCATCTTATCGTTGGTCTCGTAGAGAGAATTATCGCTTTGAGTCTTCTCATCTGCCGGCAATGGGGAGTGATTAGATAGAGCTCTTCAGTGTGAAATTGATCGAGTATGAGATAAATAAGCTCTTCAGGCAGAAGCGGAAAAGCATTTACTTCCTCTTTAGAAGAGGATTGAAAGCGGCCTAAAATGCCTTTAAAAAAATTAAGGCCCCATAGGTTTGAGCTGGTTGGCATATAGCAAATTATATAAAAATCCAAGTTAAAAAGCAAAATAAACTAATTATTATGATATAATAACATATATAATAAAAACTCTATTTAAAGTTATGGAACCTAAAAAAGCGCAAATAGAAAAAGCTTCTTTTAAGCCGCCTGTAAACGCTGTTCAGGTTAAAGATACCGGGAAATTGCTTGGACGGAAGGTGTCCAAAACCGCCGAAAAAGATCCCATCGCTCCAAAAACTCTGGAAGAGTTTCAAAAGCTCACTTTGGAAGAAAGAAGAGATCTGACTAAGAAGGTTGTAGACTCCGGCTTGCCTGGATTTCGGGCAATTGAAATCAGTTCTGCAAGCGGTGCAGCTGTCCGTAAAATTATCGCTACAAATGAGGCTCTTGGCGACGTTGAGGTCGTTGTTGCATTCCAGAAACAAACTCCATCCGACCAGCCGGCGCAATATATGGAAAAAATCATGTATGACTTGGCCGGGATTGTTGGTATGGGAGATATGTTTGCTCCCACTTTGGCGGACGAAAAGGGCAGCATTCAGGCTCCAATATCGGGAATGAGTTTGCTGGAATTTTTTGCCAAGTTTGACCAAGACGCTCTTCCCGAGGGGCAAAAAACTCCCGAAATGCCTGCTTTGATCGACGCGACGCTCGCAACGACAGTTTTCGGAATGTTTGACGCTCATGCCAATAATATTTTTGTCACACAAGACGGAAATCTGAAATTTTTTGATAATACCCGCTCTATGCCGCACAGCAATAATTTCGTCATCAATCGAGGGGCGGTTTTTCCTTCCTATCGTTCGGGTACATTCCTTCATCCCTATAGTTTTCGGAAATTACGCGATAATGATGTTGAGAAAATTAAGGAAAAAATTTCTGAAATCAAGGCAAAAGTTCCTGAAATTGAAAAATATCTCAATGAATCTTCTGTACAAAATCAACTGCCGATCGGTTGGTTTGATGCAAAATTAAGCCTTGCTGCCATGAGAGAAAGAATCGAGAATATGGAAAAGGCACTAGAATCTCAAGATGTGCATCTCTATGATTTGATTTTTGCCGCTAATCCCGACTATAAATTTCAGTTATTGCTTCATTTTGCTGTTACAGATCCTTCAACAATGGAAGTTCTTAAGGATTGTGAAGGTGATGATATTGAACAATTTCTCCCTGGAGTGGCTGACCAAGTTGGAGTTTTCTCTATTTTTAATCTAAAACGCACGGGATTATTAGGACGCTCTAAAACAATAAAAACAAGTGATCATACTTATCATATTGATCCCGAAGTTGTATGGGAAATCGCTCATGATGACAGTCTATCTTTAATTGAGGGGGTCAAAAAAGTCTCTTCTCATGTTGCCGCCAATCGCGATAGCAGCGACATCGATTTAGAGGAAATCGAGAATCACATCGAAGAGATTAGTGCGCGGGTTTATTCTCAGGCCCATCTCGATAATAAGGATGTTAAAGCTGAAAATGCACAACGTTACTTCTTATTATATCTTGAAAAAGATGTCAATTATCCAGAAAACAAGAAATGGGCTTTGTCTAAACTTAAAGAAAATCCCGAAGAGGTTATTTTTTCCGCCGAATCCAAAGAGGGGGGCTATTCACTCAAAGCTTATTACAATAAAGGCGATAAAGTCGCTGAAGAAATGCTTGATTATGAAAGCGAGCCTGGCAAAATTAAATATCCCGATTGGAAGATGGCTCCTTTGGTGCCCAAACTTTTCCGATCGCTGGTTCAAATTAAAAAGCTTCCCTACTTTCATGAAACCTTGACCCCTCAATTGTTGTCAAAAGCCAAGGAAAAAGGTGGATATTGCTTGACGCTCGGAGATAAGCCCGAAACCGTGATTTTGCACAGATACAATTCTAAGGGAGAAGATAAACCTCTGACGCTGACTCTTTCAGACAAGCCTCGTGTCTTTGGATCTGATAAAGGGGAGGTTAGATTAGAGGACCTTCTTACTCCTTTAGAAGGCATTCCCCCAATATTATAATGTGCATTCTTTGTATATAGGGTTGGTTGGGATGGAGAGTCTCTTTTCTTGAACCAGAGCATACAACTTTTCGATAATCTCCCAATTTTGCACCACTCCCTCATCATTTGTCACTGTTAGTTCTTTTTGTGTAGAATTTTGAAAGGGAATTAAAGCTCCGCTCAATACCCACTCTTTCCCGCCTTTTTGAGTTTGTTTGAAGATAAAGCTCTCTTTAGTGGTCTGACCTTTCCAGGTCGTAGCTTGATAACAGACGGTATAACCTTCAGTTTCATTTTCTTGAAAACGGATGATGTTGTCATTCAATTTGGCGGGGCCGCCAAAAATGCAACGCATAACGCTTTGGATCGTTTCAGCGGATTCGAGCGGTCTTTTGGCCTCTTTGAGAAAACCATTGATTTTGTCCAACTCATTTATTTGGTCTTGAAAAAACTGTGCTTTAGCCTTGTCATGCGAGAAATTCCGCCGATTTTCAAGGCTGGCCCTTCGCTCATCAATTTGTTTATTGGAAGCTAAAAGATAAATCGAAAAACGATTCCAGAATTGAGGGCGGATGGCGCAATCTTTTAAAGAAATCTGCAATCCACAAGATTCGAGTAATGAGATATTGACAGTGCGGCTTAAACGCTTCCATAATACTTCATCTGAAGAAGCTTCATTAAATTTTTTATTGATAAGGGGAACTACGGTGGCGAGTTCCCTAGGAGGGATATACTGACAAATATGAAAAAGTAATTCCGGCTCACACAGCATAAATAAAACTCCAGATTAAAAATAGTATAAAGGTTTCTTTATTAAATGTAAATGTTAAAAAAATATTACCATTTAGTAGATACATATGAATGCTTTGATTGGGAGGGAGCCAAGTTTTTCGGGATTTTTGACAAGCTTCAAATCGGTCGCGAGAGAAGATGCTCATTACTTAAAAAAATGATGGATAGCGGCAAAAAAAGCACGCAAGTCATCCGGCCCGGTGTGAGCAATCTGATAGATCTTTTGCATGTCAAGATCTTCGTAGGCATGGACGATGCGGTTTCTGAATCCTGCAGCGTGAGCAAGACGAACAGCCAGCTCTTTTTCAAGAAAGTTTGCTTCACTCAATTTAAAGAAGGCTGCGGCATAGCTCGAAGGAGAACCCAGATGAAGCGCAACGCAGGCGCTCAACGCCGTATCAATTGTGAGCTGAACCGCTTGCCAAAGATGTAATATCACAGCATCGGAGGAATCGGTACCATAGTTAAAATCAGCAACATTTTGCGGCAGTCTGTCGGATACTCGTTTAAGATGCCTTTCAAGTGCGCTCACACGTTCTGCCAAAATTTGCCGGTCTATTGCCATTATCCGAGCTCCTTCAGAATATCCTCATATTCAACTTGAAATAGTGAAGATGTTTCGCACCAAAAGTTAACCGCCTCGAGCCAAAACTTTTGGTATTGCCCTTCCGGCATTTCATAAAGGAGAGCGCCATCTTTGATGGCGCGAAATCTGAGCAATGCACTGGCATGCGTTAGATCGACTAAATCAACTTGATTAGTCTCTAAAAGAAGTTGTAAATCAGTAAAGAGCGGCAAAGGGTCGAAATCTTTATCCGCAATGTAGCCAAAATCCCAGTCCGACTCTTTTCGCGCGACTCCTTGCGATCTGGAACCAAAAAGAAGCAAAAGATGCAAACCTTTGTACTTCTTAGCGATGGCGGTTATTTTTTTAGCGATCTCATCCCTCATGTCTCTTATTGAAGCAGATAAGTAAATTTTGTACAAAATGATAAGCTCGATTTTGAAATTATATTAAAAAATCAACGAACTCTTTGATAGGGAGGGAGTCAAGTTTTTCGGGGTCCTTGAAAAGCTCCAGGATTTTATCCGTCTGCTCTTTGAAAAGCTTGGTTTCTAGGTTGCTTTTCGCCTTGTCGAAAAGGAGGGGGACCGCTTCTTTGCGCCGTCTTTTGTGGCCGATAGGATATTCGACTTCCACTTTTTCTGTTGAAGTGCCGTCTTTAAAATGGACTTGCATGGCATTGGCAATGGAGCGTTTCTCAGGGTCGAGGTAATCTTGGCTGTATTGCTTGTTTTCGGTCAGCTCCATTTTGGAGCGGAGCTCATCAATCTTGGGGTTGGAGGCGGCTTCATCTTCGTAGTCGTCTGCGGTGAGTTTTCCGAAAATAAGCCCGACTGCTGTCATGTACTGAAGGCAGTGGTCGCGGTCGGCGGGATTGTGAAGAGGTCCGGTTTTGTTGATGATCCTCATGGCCGACTCGTGGGTCTCGACGGTGATTTTTTCGATTTCGCTTAGGCGCCCTTTGACCTGGTCGTGGAGTTTGAAGGCGCACTCGACGGCCGTTTGCGCATGAAACTCGGCGGGGAAGGTCACTTTGAACAAGATATTTTCTATGACGTAGGAATCGAGGTCCTGCTCGATCTTGACGGGGAGGATAGCGTCGTTGAACCCCCAGGTTTTGGCGCTCATCGCCTGGGGATATCCCATTTCGCCTTGCATGGTCATCAGAGCGAGCTGAACGCCGCGGCTTGAGGCGTCGCCGGCGGCCCACGATTTTCTCGAGCCGGTATTGGGGGCGTGGCGGTAGGTTCTAAGAGAGCCGACGTCGATCCAGGCCTGCGAGACGGCATTGGCTACTTGCTCCTTCCCCTCGCCCAAAAGGGCCGCTGCAACAGCTGTTGTGGCGACTTTAACCAAGATGACATGGTCGAAGCCGATCCTGTTGAAGCTGTTGGAAAGGGCAAGGACCCCTTGAATTTCATAAGCTTTGACGATTCCTTGAAGAAGGTCTCCCACTGTCAGCGATGTGCGGCCTTCCTTTAAGGCCCGCTGGCTTAAAAAGTCGCCAAGCGCCAGCAAGCCGCCGATATTGTCGGAGGGGTGGCCCCACTCTTTGGCAAGAAAGGTGTCGTTGTAATCGAGCCACCGGATCAGAGTGCCGATATTGAAGGCGCCCCTTATGGGGTCGAGTATAAAATCTGTTCCGGGAACGCGGCTTCCTCCGGGGACGGTTGTGCCCTGGACCACGGGTCCGAGCAATTTGGTGCATTCGGGAAAATTGAGAGCCAAAATGGCGCATCCGAGGCTGTCGAGAAGGCATAGTCTCGCGTTATCCAGAGCCTCCTGACTTTCGATAGTTTTTTCCGCTGCATATGCGGAAATTTTTTCGAGGACTTCATCCATAATTCACGCTTTCCAAGTTTTGTGCTCTCGGCCGATGTAGCGGCTTAAAGGGCGTATTAATTTATTGTTTTCCCTCTGCTCAAGCAGGTGGGCCGACCATCCGGCGATCCTGGACATGACAAAAATCGGGGTGAACATCGGAGTCGGGATGCCGCAGAAATGGTAGGCGGCGGCGCTGTAAAAGTCGAGGTTGGGAAACAGCTTTTTCTCTCTCCACATCACCTTTTCGATTCTTTCCGAAACAGGAAATATGTGTTTGTCTCCGGCCATCTCGGAGAGCTTCTTCGCCCACTGTTTGATGATGGGCGAGCGGGGATCTTTAGTTGTGTAGACACGGTGGCCGAAGCCCATGATTTTCGTCTTCTTTTTGAGCATCTCGAGAATCTCTTCCTCTGCGGCGTCTGGGCTGTCGAATGATTCAATGAGTTCCATGGCAGCTTCGTTGGCACCGCCATGAAGAGGGCCTCTTAGCGCGCCTATGCCGCCGCAAATGCAGGAATAAAAATCGGACAAAGTGCTGGCGATGGTGCGTACAGTAAAAGTTGAGGCGTTGAACTCATGCTCGGCGTAAAGAATCAGCGAGACATCCAGGCACCGGCGGTGGGTTTCATCGGGCTCTTTCTCCAGAAGGAGTCTTAGAAAATGTCCGGCAGTAGAGTCGTCGCCCGTTTCCACATCGATCCTCTTGCCTTCGGTGTGGAATTTGTACCAGTAGAGGAGCATTGACGGAAAGCTGGCAATCAGGCGGTCAGAGGCGGCAAACTTTGGAGTTTCCTGGTCTTCGGGTTCCAGATTGCCCAGAACTGAACAGCCTGTGCGGAGCACATCCATCATCTGGGTGCCGCTGGGAATCTCTTCAAGAATTTTTTTCAGAGGGGCGGGGAGATAGCGGAGGCTTTTGAGCTCTTGCCTGTAGCTTTTCAGTTCTGCCTGCGTTGGCAGACTGCCGCGAAGAAGCAGCCAGGCCGCTTCCTCGAAGGTGCTATGCTCTGCCAGGTCTTCAATAGCATATCCTCGGTAAAGAAGGCTTTCTTCTTCGGCTCCGCAGAGGCAGATTGCCGAATCGCCGGCAATGACTCCCGCGAGTCCTCCAGATTTAACTTTTTGACTCATAACGTCTCCTCATAATTTAAAAAATCATAAAGTTCTCGGCGCGTTTGCATGCGGTCTGTCATATCTTTTTGTGTTCCTTTGCTCCGAAGTTCGTTTAAGGCCAGGTAAGCGGCTCGGTTCATCACGCGCGATACGGTTAAAGGATAAAGGGCCATGTCGACGCCGGCTGTGCGTAGCTGCTCCAAGTCAAAAAGAGGCGTTTTGCCGAATTCGGTAATGTTTGCCAGTACGGGAACACCCAGCTTTTTGAATTCTTGATACTTGCCAAGAGTTTCGACAGCTTCGGGAAACAGCATATCGGCTCCGGCTTTGACATAAGCCTCTGCTCTTTTAAGGGCTTCGGATCCTTTGGCGTCGGTTCTGGCCATGATCACAAAGTCGGGGCTGCCTCTGGCAGCAAGAGCTTCGCCGATCCTCTCGCACATCTCTTTAACTGACACTAGCAACTTTCCTTCAAGGTGTCCACATTTCTTGTTAACATCTTGATCCTCAATATGTACTGCTGAGACGCCCGCCTGCTCCATTGATCGAACGGTTTTCCCGATGTCGCCTAAGCCGGTGTCGATGTCGACAAGAAGGGGCAGGTCCACTCTGCGGGCGATTCTACGGGCGTCCTCTAAGACATTGTCCAGGGTGGTCAGGCCCGTGTCGGGCAGGCCGAAAGAGACATTGGAGACGCCCGCCCCCGAAAGGTATATCGCCTTATATCCAACCTGCTTTGCCATGAGGGCGATATAGGGATTGAGAACCCCGACGATTTGGAGGGGCTGCTCGGACCTTAGAGCCTGCCGTAAAGAATTCATACGCGCAGGTTAATAACATTCATTTGAAATGTCAATGCGGATGGATTAGACTGCGGACGGATGAAGACATTAACCTATAGCAAGCAAGACACTATCGGAATTTTATCTTTGAATAGGCCTGAGGCTCTCAATGCCGTCAATCGCGAGATGCTCGAAGAGATGACCGAGTTTTTGGGAAATGTGACTAATATCAACATCTTGATTCTGACAGGGGCCGGCGGTAAAGCTTTCGCGGCAGGGGCCGATGTCAGGGAAATGAGCGGCCTGGGACCTGAAAAAATAGCTGAATTTTCCCGATTGGGGCAGGATGTCATTAAAACGCTTGAAGAGGTGTCATTTATCACAATTGCTGCTGTGAGAGGCTTTGCTTTGGGTGGGGGGTTGGAAATCGCGATGGGCTGCGACTTGATATATGCTTCGGAAAAAGCCAAATTCGGCCTTCCCGAAATTAAGCTGGGGCTCATTCCGGGATGGGGAGGCACCTATCGCCTTGCTAGGGCGATCGGGAAGAGGCGGGCAAAAGAGGTGATGTTGACCGGGCGGATGTTTTCAGCGGATGAGGCTTATGATCTCGGTCTTGTCAATCGGGTATTTCCCGAAGACAATTTGATGGACGAGTGCCTCAAGCTGTCAAAAGGGATGCTTAAGTATTCGCCTTTTGCTTTAAGGCAGATCAAACAGGCATTAAATCAAGACGACTTTGACGAAGAGCGATTTGTCGAATGTTTTGCCACTGAGGAAGCTCAAAGGGATATTGAACAATTTTTACAGAAGCAAAAAATATGAATCGATGGAAAAAGGTCGCTGTCATAGGGGCGGCGGGAAAAATGGGCAGGGGAATCTCGCTCATCCTTTTGCAGGAAATGGCTTGTCTGGACGTCGAGGAAAACGGAAGCGTCGGGCAAAACGATTTCAGTTTATATTTGATTGATACCGACGAAGAGGCCGTTTTCGGGCTGAGACATTATTTCCGTCCCCACCTCACCCGCTATGCGGAAAAGGCGATCAATCGGATACGGTCGTACTTTTACACACGCGCCGACCTCATCGAAAACAGGCAGATGATTCAAGAATTTGTCGAAGGGGCTCTTGATTTGATTCGTCCATCCACTGAATTGAAAACAGCCAAAAACTCCCTGATGGTTTTCGAGGCTGTCGTGGAAGACTTCGATCTGAAAAAAAACATTCTCGGCAAATTAAAATCCCTTTGCTCAGACGAAACGGTCTTTTTTACCAATACATCATCGATCCCCATCGGGGAGCTGGGGCAAAGCTCAGGGTTGGATGGCAGGCTGGTCGGCACTCACTTCTACAACCCTCCCCCTGTGCAAAAACTGTTGGAAGTGATTTTTCCAGGTGATGCCGATAGCGCAGTCAAGGAGCTGGCTTTGGAAGTGGGCAAGGACTTGGGGAAGACTGCCGTCGCGAGCCGCGATGTTGCGGGGTTCATCGGAAACGGCCATTTTATCAGGGAAATCGCATTTGCGTGCGATCTGTACGAGAGGCTTAGGGAAAATTATTCCCATGTCGAAGCTGTTGTCGTAGTGGATGCCATCACGAGGGATTTTTTGATTCGTCCGATGGGCATTTTTCAGCTACTCGACTATGTGGGACTGGACGTTTGGAAAAAAATCGCCGCTATCATGACAGAGAAAATTCCTCTTGAAGGGATCTCTCCAACTCTATTAAACGATATGGTCGAGAGGGGAAAGGTCGGTGGGCAAAATATGGACGGCTCGCAAAAGGAGGGATTTTTCCGTTATCAAAAAAACCAGATCGCTGATGTATTTGATTTGGAAAAAGACACTTATATCCCTTTGGACGAAGAAAAAAAGAAGCATATTGAAGCGCTTCTCGGCCCTGTTCCTGAAGGTCATATGCCTTGGAAAAAAGCGCGGAATCTGGAAGATCGGGAAGAGAGGTTGAAGATCTACGAAAACAACCTGAGAGAGACAAATACTTTGGCCGCTCATCTGGCCGTGGAATTTTTAGACTATTCGCGAAAGGCGTCCGAAGAGCTTGTGAGAAGCAAAGTGGCCGGCAGTCTGGAAGATGTTCATACGGTTTTAAAATACGGGTTTTATCATGTCCTCGTTTAGAAAAAAAATCTACATCGCCGCTGGGTACAATACCATTTATTTCGGTCCGGGACGGCCAGAGTTCGATCCCAAAAAGCCGATGCCGGATCTGGAGTCTTACCTGACCGAAACAGCCGAAGGAACGACCAAGCAGGTTCCTGAGTTGCAGGTAGAAGAAGGAGTTATCGGCAGCTTTATGTCGGCAAGATTTTTGAAACAGGCCAATATCCCCGGATTTCTTCCCTTCATGGTTCCTTCCTTGAAAGGGAAACCTTGCACCGGAATCGAAGGAGCCTGCGGTACAGGTGGCCGGACAATCGGCGTGGCTGTCCGTTCTGTCCTGTCGGACATGGCAGACGTCGTGTTTGCGGCTGCTTTTGAAATCCAAAATACGATGAAAGCCGTCTATGGTGCCGATGTTCTTGCAGGGGCGGCTTATTTCGGCAAAGAGAGGAAGCAAGGCGCTGCTTACTACTTTCCCGGAATTTTTGCCGAGCGGGCGGGCGCTTACTTTCGCGAATATGGGGAGAAGTATGCGCGGATGGGATTTGCCAAGTGGTATGAGCAGGCAATCGAAAAAGCGAGGAAAAATCCCAAAGCGCAGGAGCACTTCAATAAGACCGCCAACCTATTCGATAAAGCGATGACCCCTCCCGACCCCAAACGTTTTTTGCCCTACCTCAATCAATATGACTGTTCGAAAGTTTCCGACGGCGCGTCGTCGCTTTTGGTGCTCTCCGAAGAGGGACTGAAGAAATGCGGCCTCAAAAAAAGCGAGGCAGTCGAACTCATTGCCCTTGGCGAGTCGGAGAGCGACATCACAAAACCTCCCCCCGATCCTACTGTTTTCGACAACACCGAAAACGCGGTGAAAAAAGCTCTGAACGCATCAGGACTTGCTTTGGAAGATATCGGAGTTTTGGAAGTGCATGACTGCTTTTCCATCAGCGGTATTCTCTCACTGGAGGCGGCAGGATTTGTTCAAAAGGGAAAAGCTCCTGAGTTTGTTATGGAGGAGAGGATCAGTGAATCCGGGACGATTCCCATCAATCTTTCGGGCGGACTTACCGGGTTCGGCCATCCGACAGGGGCCAGCGGAGTCCGGCAGATGGTCGATCTTCTCCATCAGCTGACGAAAAAAGCGGAAAATCCGGCTCAAAACGAACCTGAAACCGGCATGATGATCAGCATGGGAGGCAATGACAAGACTGTCACTTGCGCAATTGTTAGGACTTGTCTTCATACATGAATGAAGTGACATACATCAGAGCACAAAAGATGATAGTGCAGAAAAGAGTTTTGGTCAGAATAATGATCAGATTGATCAGCATTTTCATAATAGCCGGTTGACTGTGATACCAGTAGATGTTTCTTAATTCAAACGACTTATTGGGCAAATGATTAAGCAGCTGTTTTGAATTGTCCAAAAGCGTTTTATCATAGACCGATTTAAAACGTTCATCGGGAAATTCAATGAGTTCGTATGACATTGTTTTCATCCAAAGAACCGACCCAAGGATATCCAAAGCGGGAGCCAGCTTTTTTTTGTGATTTCTGATATCCCAAATTCCCATAACAAGACTGGAGACGATTTGGCATCTAAGTTCAGCGAGATATTTTTCATCTTCTTTTGCGAGTTCGTCCGGTATGATGGCCCATCTGTAGGCAATTTTGCAAAGGTCGGCATTTGAATAATCAGAGCGTTTTATATTGCAGATATCCCGGCAGATAAGATTCAAAAACAGTCTTTTATTGCGAAGAGATAAGCTCTCGTCAAGAGCAAGCGAAAAAAGCCGGTTCCATCGCTCGGCTTCCTTAATTTGAATTTTCAGAGGCTGGTCTTTGTTTAATCTTAAAGAGCTCTGTTTGGTCAATAGATTCCAGGATTCGCTGAGTTTTTCTTTTCGAATCAGAATGTCAAAAATCTTTTTCCATATGGAATTTTTTTCAGAAATCGACGGAGAATACTTCTTCCATAAGTGCAGAGCCATCATATGGCTTTCTGTTCCCTGTACAAGATCATAAGAGTGGAATCTTCGAATCCAGAGAGAAACTTCCTTTTCGATGTCGGTTGGAGTGGGTAAGGAAGCTAAAAAGGTATCGATTCTATTTTTAAGGTTAGAGTGAGATTGGCGGCTTATGAGCGTTTCAATTTCTTTTTTTTGCAGTTGTCTAAGTTCCGGGGAAGCAGGGCTTTCAAGTTTTTCCAGCCATTCAATGACAGATCTCAAAACAGAAAGGTCTTTGTCTTCGGAATGAAGTCCGATTTGCTTGAGCCGCGGGATGATATCTTCGCCAAGCACTTTTTGACCGGCATTGATTAATCCGAGCGCAGTCTTGACATTAACATCAATCGCAAACAACCAAAGGTCAGAGTCAAGGGGATGAATGTTAAGTTTACTCAGCCTCATAAGATTTTGTCCGATTTGATTTGGGGAGAGTTTTTTCATGGGAACGCTAAGATCGGGAAGAAGCTGGTCGATAAGCTTCAGATTCAGCGAGGCGGAGTTTTTTTGAGATTTGGTAATCAGTTGATTGAAACAATTTTTGATCGTTCCTTTGCTGCTTAAGGGAAGAAAAAGGGCTGCGGCTTCCCAGGCTTTGTTGATGTCATGGGATAATAGGTCAGAAAAAATGATGCTTAGTTCTTTTGCGGCTTCTTTGCTTTCAGTGCCGACTTTTAGTAAAATATCGGCAGCTATGATTAAATTGTTTGATTCAAGACAGTGCTTTGCGACCATTAGCTGATAATCCGCAGACAAATGGTTAGTGAGAATCAAAGGATCAACCTTATCCTTTTCTAAAGGATAAAATAACCGTTTTTTGCCGAGGGATTGGGCTTGAGTTTTCTTCAAGAGCAGGCTAAGAAGATAGCACTTGACCTCTTCATCGAATTCTTTCGAATCGGCTGCTTCTTTCCATTGCTGATAAGCCTTTTCAACTGAGGTCTCACAATAGTGGAGAATCAGAATTTGTTGAATCGAGGTGAAAGATAGCCCTCCATTGTCATCTAAAACCTTAAGGAATTTTTTGACGAGTTTTTGAGGGGGTAGATGATTGAGAAGCAGCCTTTGCTTGTCTTCTGTTTCGAGGAAAATAAGAGAAGAAGTCAGCGATTCAATGGATTCGAACGGGGAGCCATTGATAATTTTCAAAAAGAGGCTGATAAAATGTAATATGGGTTTATCGTCTGGTGTTAAGGAGTTGAAAACTTCGATTGGAAAGGATATGTCATGTTTTGTCGCCTTTTTGCCTTTCGACAAGACATACAGAATAAATTTTAAAAGTATTCCGGACAGAAGGGCGAGTCTAGGTTTGATGTCATCGGCGTCATACTCAGGCCGGAAGATATGAATAAATTTCTCGACCGTCGCGGCAGGTTCGTATTTTAACTGGACAACCGCATTTTGACTTTGATCTAAAGAAAGAGCTAAAAAATTTTCACCGTTCTGACAGCTTGGAAAAACGGGGAGGGCGTCTTTGAGGTTAAAGGCCCTGTTTCCCTCAAGCATCAAAAGAGAGCACATTTTTATTGTTGTGACGAGGTACCCGCATCCATAGGAATACTTTTTGATATATTCGGTAACTTCGATAAGAAGTTGGTTTTTGAACTTATTGCTAATAAACTTTGGAGATGTCTGCCAATAGTTAAACTTGTCTCCCTCTTCAAAATAGTCGTCGATCATGCCGATAATGTTGAGGCAAAAAGCCAGCTTTGATTTTGAAGAATGAAGGTGGGCCTGCCTCTCTGTAAAGCAGGAAACAAATTGTTTGACTGAGGGTTTCTTTGTTAGAAAGATTTTTACTGTCTTTTTAACAATGCCCGCTTGCGGAGTTGCCCAGCCGCAGGACTGAAATTGAACGAGTCTTTTTAATGCTCCATGATTGATGGGCTGGTCGATATAAAAGATTTTGGTGAGTCTGTGGAGAAACCATTCAGGAAATGAGGCCCTCTTTGCAAGTTTTGGGATTGCGTTTTTCGTTTTGATCCAATCTTTTAATGAAATATAGAGGCTGTCGGTTGTCGTCAGATGAGAAGGCTCGGCACCTTGATACGTAATAATGTCGAGATCATACGGAGTTCCCTCAAAAGTGTAAACATGGGTTAAAACATTGATCTCATAGGGAGTTTTATTAGGAACCCTTTCATTGGCCAAATCGCAGAGGATTTTGTGAAATACTTGAGATTCAGCAGAAGAAATGATAATCCTAAGATCGATATCGGAAAAATGCAAGGCGATATTATCCACGCAGTTTTCTAAAAAGAGCTTGCACTTTTCTGGAACAGCCTTTTGAGAGATAATTTTTTTAAACCAGTCTATATCCGCGGGAAGCGAGCTTCCGGCTAGATGGATATCGTGCTCGGGATATGTTTCCAGATATTTTGTGACAAAATCAATGATGCGCGCTTCGCCGGTTTCTGAAAGCTTAATGGTTGAATTCAGCAGGCATTCAATCTTTCTGTTGTCAAAAGGGAGGGGCGCAAGGTCTTTGAATGAGGAATCAGGATTGCTCCTTCCAGAGGGGAGGAGGCTGTCGGTTGCTAAAAGTCTTTGCCGCAGCTTAACAAGAGGGAAGTTAACTAGATTATTCGATAAACCGTCCATATAGACGATTAATTATCAACTACTTGGATATAAAAATCAATAATGGTTGCGCATTTCGCGCATCTTGGCGAAGACCTCAAGGTCAGAAGAATCCCTCATATTCAATGCGTTGCGGAGATCGGGGTCATCGGCTCTCAAAAAAGGGTTTGTCAGTTTTTCTTCTGCTAGAGTGCTGGGAATTGTGGGAATATTTTTTTCCCTAAGCGAGCGGGCCTGAGCGAGTCTTTCTTGAATTTTTGGATTTTTCGGCTCGATTGAGGCGGCGAACTCGAGATTTTTAACGGTATATTCATGACCGCAGAGGATTTTTGTGTCGTCCGGCAGTTTGCAGATTTTCAAAAGGGAGTGATGCATTTGTTCGGGGGTTCCCTCGAAGAGCCTCCCGCAGCCGCCTCCGAACAGGGTATCGCCGGAAAGAAGCCATTTTTGCTCCGGCTCATAATAGATGACGTGGCTGGACGTGTGTCCGGGGACTTCGATTACGGTAAAATTCAGGGGGCCGAAGGAGATGACCTCTCCCTCTTCGGCGGCCTGAGTGAGCTTGGGAACGCGGCTGTCCTCGGGGCCGATGACCGGGCAGCCTGTGGCATCGACCAGCTTTTCCACTCCGGCTGTGTGGTCCCAATGATGATGGGTGACAAGAATCGCTTGAAGTTTCAGGTTTTGTTGTTTTAAGGCGTCAAGAACCGGTTCCGATTCCCGGGATCGACCGCTACGGCCATATTCCCAAAGATCAGCAGATATATGTAATTATCGCTTAAAGCCGATAGGATCTTGAGCATCTGCGTGTATGTTAGCAAATAACGGCCTTTTGAGAAAAGGCCGTTGTTTTTACATAAAGTCTCTGTCCATGACTGTTTTACGTTTATTTTGCTCTGCGTTGAGAATGGCTTTGTCAATTTCTCTCTCGACAATTCTTGTGAGAGCATCGAACACAGACGACGATGTGTTCATTCCCGACTTATCTTTGATATAAGTTTTCACCTTGCTGGCGACGACTTTAGAATCACTCATGATCGCACCCTTTTGTTAAGTAGACTTTTGTCTAATCCTTTCCCTCGATATAATTAAATCTGCAAAAAGGTGCAACAATCAACGGTAAAAATTTACAAAATATTGGTTGTTAGATATATATGGAGTTTCCTCTACTTCGCGACATCGTCGTAATCTTCGCCCTTTCCATTGCGGTGCTGCTCGTCTGCCACCGCTTGAGGATATCTTCTGTCGTGGGATTTATCCTGACCGGAATTTTAGCAGGCCCCCACGGGTTCGGGCTGATTTCAGCTATCGGGCAGGTGGATATCCTGGCTAAGATCGGGGTGATCCTTCTTCTTTTTACCATCGGGATGGAATTTTCACCGAGGCGCATTTTGGCAATGCGGAAGGGATTTTTTATCGGCGGCGCCCTGCAGGTAGGCTTCACTATTTTGGGAGGGTTTGCCGTAGCCAAGCTCGTGGGCAGGCCTGCTTCCGAATCCTTGTTTCTCGGCTTCCTTCTTTCTTTAAGCAGCACAGCTATTGTTTTGAAGCTGCTCAGCGACAGGGGCGAGGGCAAAACGCCTCATGGCAATCTCATTTTGGCGATCCTAATTTTTCAGGACGTGATCATCGTGATGATGATGCTTATGATCCCGCTGCTGGCGGGGGAAGGTGCGCTCCCTTTAAGGGATGCTCCCATTGTCTTAGGGAAAGGGGCGCTGATTATTGGCATTAGCTTTTTTTCGCGATTAAGGTTGTTCCTTCTCTTCTCGACCATGTCGCGAGGACGCGCAGCCGCGAACTCTTTTTGCTTACGGTCCTTGCGATTTGCTTTTCGGTGACCTGGAGTACCTCGCTTGCGGGACTGTCAATTTCTCTTGGTGCCTTCTTGTCGGGAATGATTCTTTCCGAATCGGAATATCGCCATCAGGCTTTGGGAAACATTCTTCCCTTTCAAGACATTTTCACCAGCTTTTTCTTTATTTCCATCGGGATGCTTTTGCAGCTTGAGTTTGTCTATCAGAACCTAGTGTTGATCCTGGCGGTTTGTTTCGGTGTTTTGCTTCTTAAGGGATTTGTTGCCGGCAACACGTCTTTGATTTTAGGCGCTCCATTAAGGACGTCGATCCTTGTGGGGTTTGCTCTGAGCCAGGTTGGAGAATTCGCTTTTGTTCTGGCCCAGGCGGGAATGAGAACAGGCATGGGAGAGGTCTGGTTTTATCAACTGTTTTTGTCTGTATCTCTGCTGACAATGCTGGCGACTCCCTTTTTAATCAAGTCGGCTCCGTTTGCAGCAAACTTTGTCTGCCGTCTCCCCTTGCCGGGGAAGCTGCTCTCCGGAAGGAATATGCGGGAGCTGGAAGAAGAAAAGGGACTCGCAAATCATGTGGTGATCACCGGATTTGGAACAGTGGGAAAAAACCTTGCCGAGTCCTGCAGAATGGCAAATGTGAATTTCTGTGTTTTAGAGACCAACCTCGATTTAATTAGGCAGCAAAGAAAAGAGGGAGTGCCGATCTACTTTGGGGATGCCGGTCATGTTTCAGTTTTGCAGCACGTCAACATAGACAAAGCTTCGACACTCGCCGTGCTGGTGAACAGTCCCTCGGATGAAAGACGGATCGTTCAAGAGGCAAGAAGGGAAAACAGCGAACTTTATATCGTGGTTAGGACCCATTATAGCGAAGAGTGCGAGGTTTTGTTTCAATTAGGGGCCGACGAGGTCGTCATCGATGAGTTCGAGTCATCGGTTCAAGTGGTCAACCGCATCATGAGCCGCTACGGAGTGTCCTATTCCGAACGGGACCGCATCATCAACAGGCTTCCCGGAGGCCTAGACGATATGCTTCGGGAACCCCGCAACCCTTTTCTGAAATTTACCCAGCTTGAACTTGATTTGCCTCATGTGCTTTTGGAGGCCTGGGATGTCAGCCCCGGGGCCCCTCTTTGCGACAAGGCAGTACAGGAGTCGAATCTTAGGCCCGAATACGGAATTTCCATTTTAATCATCATCCGGGGCGGGAAAAATATTACAGACATTTCCGGTAAAACCCGCATTTTGGAAGGGGATAAGCTTGTCGTCTTTGGAGATAAGGGAAAATTAAGGGAAGCGGAAGTTCTTTTTAAGGCGAAAGCCGCTCAATGATCCACGATCCGTTTTTAAGCAGATACCGAAACCTGTCATGAAGGCGGTGGGGCCGCCCCTGCCAAAATTCCACATAATCCGGCAAAAGGCGGTAGCCTCCCCAAAACTCTGGAAGAGGGATCTCTTTGCCTTCAAAACGGTTTTTTGTTTCTTCCCATTTTTTGTCGAGTTCTCCGCGGGAGGCGATCACTTCATCTTGTTTCGAGGCATAAGCGCTGATTCGGCTTTCCCTAGGACGAGTTGCGAAATAGTCTTCGGATTCACTGCGGCTGACTTTTTCGACTCTCCCTTCTACGACGATCTGCCTTGCCAGGGCAGTCCATAGAAACGTTGCCGATGCGCGGGGGTTTTCCTCAATTTCCAAAGCTTTGCGGCTTTCGTAGTTGGTAAAAAAAACAAGGCCCCCCTTAGTGATTCCTTTTAAAAGGACTGTCCGGCTCGACGGTCTTCCATCTTTTGAGGCGGTGCAAAGAATCATCGCATTGGGTTCGATTATTTCAGCATTTGCAGTATCGTCGATCCAGATTTTTAATTGATCGAGGGGATTTTCTTTGAGAAGCGATCTTCTGAGCTGCTGCAAAGGGTTTTTCCTAATATCCATTGACTGGGCCTCCTTAACTCATTTATAAGCGAAAGCAATGAGGTGTCAATGGAAAAGCTGTTAATCGATGAACTCGATATGAAGGGGAAAAAAGTTCTGATGCGCGTCGATTTCAACGTCCCTCTGAATGACAGAGGCGGCATTTCCGACGACACGAGGATAAAGGAAGCGCTTCCCTCGATCCAATATGTCCTCGATCATGGCAAAAGCCTCATATTGATGAGTCATTTGGGAAGGCCGAAAGGAAAAGAAGAGAGATTTACTTTAAAGCCTTGCGCCAAAAGACTCTCCGAGCTTCTCGGAAAAGAGGTCAAAATGGCTCCTGACTGCGTGGGAGGCGAAGTGGTCAAAATGGCGCAAAACTTAAAACAGGGCGACGTGCTGCTTTTGGAAAATCTCCGTTTTCATCAAGCCGAAACAAAACCTGAGTCCGATCCCGATTTTGCAAAAAATCTCTCTTGTCTTGCCGATATTTATGTGAATGATGCTTTTGGAACGGCCCATCGGAAGCACTCCTCGACATATGAAGTGGCAAAATATTTTCAAGGTTCGGCAGCGGCCGGCTATCTTATGAAAAAAGAAATTGACAATTTGGGAAAAGTTCTGAACAATCCCGCCCATCCCTTCTATGCGATCATCGGCGGAGTTAAGATATCGACAAAAATTGGGGTGATCTCTTCTCTTCTGGAAAAAGTAGACGGCCTGTTGATCTGCGGGGCCATGGCCCACACTTTTTTAAAGGGGAAGGGAATTGCAATTGGGGATTCCCTTTACGAAGAGGAATATCTCGATACGGCCTTTCAAATCATGGAAGAGTGCCGCGAAAAAAAAATCAAACTTATTCTTCCCGTGGATGTTCTTGCCGTCAGGGAAATTAAAGAAAAGCAGCAGCCTGTCGCTTTCGATTTGACAGAAGGGGGCGTTGCGAGCGGATATCAGGCCGTTGATATCGGTCCGAAAACCATCAAACTTTATAAGGACTCCCTTTCAGATGCCAAAACCGTTTTGTGGAACGGACCTGCCGGGATATTCGAAATTCCCGAATTTTCCGAAGGAACGCGCGCTGTGGCCGAAATTTTGGGGTCGCTTAGGGCGGAAACCCTCGTTGGAGGAGGGGATTCGGTTTCTGCTGTCTCCTCACTGGGACTTGCGGGCAAAATGACCCACATCTCCACCGGAGGGGGCGCTGCCCTCGAATTTATTCAAAATGGCACCCTCCCCGGCATTGAAGTCTTAACTGATAAGGTTTAAACCATTGATTATTAAATATTTTGGTAATATCCATTGCTTTAAAATCTCCCTCTTGAGATAATCGAAATCTCAGCAATGTTTAAGTTGAGAATAATTCTCAAAACTTTGACCCCTGAAGGGAGTGAATGTCGGGTTCGACAGAAGCAGAGTTTTCCGGATGGCGATCGTTTTTTTGGCCCATCCACAGTCATGAGCTTCGCAAGCTCCTCCCCATGCTGTTGATCTTATTTCTCATCACCTTCAATTACAACGTTCTTAGGACGATGAAAGACACTCTCGTCGTCGCTACCGGCAAGCATTCCGGTGCCGAAGTCATTCCGTTTATCAAACTCTGGATTATGTTTCCCTGCTCCATTTTGCTTACATATCTGTTTACCAAGCTCACCAACAAATTGTCTCGAGAGTTTGTTTTCTATTCCATGATGTCGGTCTTTTTGATCTTCTTTGCTTTTTTTATCTTTGTGCTCTATCCCTGCAGAGAATTCATTCATCCGCACGAGTTTGCCGACAAGCTCCAAATGTTTCTGCCCGTGGGAATGAAGGGTTTTGTTGCGATGATCCGCAACTGGTCATTTTCAAGCTTTTATGTCATGTCCGAGCTTTGGGGGAATATTGTCCTCTTTTTACTTTTCTGGGGATTTGCCAATCAGATCACTCATCTTGGCGAGGCGAAACGCTTCTACGCGATTTTGGGAATCGGAACAAACGTCTCGGGAATCATTGCGGGTCAATTCGCCGTGCAGATATCAAAAACCGAAATGATTTCGTTTATTCCCTACGGCAGCCGCCCATGGGACCAGCAAATGCTGGTTCTAGTCTCAATCGTTTTGATTTGCGGCATAGCCGCGATGGCCGTTTTCCGATGGATGCACACACATGTTCTCGATACTGAAACCGGTGAGGCAATTGAGACGTCGAATGGAGAGGTCAAAGGGCGGATGTCGATGCGAGAAAACTTTTCTTATCTGTTTAAGTCGCGCTATCTGATGTATATTGCCGTCATCACAATAGCCTATAACATCATTATCAATCTCGTAGAAGTTCTGTGGAAACACCAGGTTCATGAACTCTATTCTAATCCAAGCGAGTACAATCTTTACATGAACCAGGTCATGGTGATTATCGGCATTCTGGCAACCATCACATCCTTTTTGGGCACCGGCAACCTAATACGAAGGTGCGGCTGGACCAAAACAGCTATGCTCACGCCGATTATCCTGCTGCTGACAAGCGTTTTCTTTTTTGGGCTGTTTTTTGCAAAAGAGTACTTTCTCGATGGGGCTCAGGTTCTCTTTGGAACAGCGCCCATCGCCCTTGTCGTTTTTTTCGGCACCCTTCAAAATGTTTTGAGCCGGGGTGCCAAGTACACAATTTATGATGCCACGAAAGAAGTGGCTTTTATCCCTCTAAGCTCAGAATCGAAAATTAAAGGCAAAGCCGCAATCGATGGAGTTTGCAATCGACTCGGCAAATCCGGGGGATCGGCGATTCATCAGGTCTTGCTGATTTCCTTCTCTACACTCTCTTTAAGCGCCCCTTACGTTGCCGGTTTTCTCCTCGCGATCATAGGGATTTGGATGGGAGCCGTATCCTCTCTTGGGAAACAATTCAACTTCCTGACCACCGATGAGGTCAAAACCCCTGCCGATTCAGACGCCGAACCTGTCTTACAAGGATAACTAACTCTTAACAAAATTAATTTAATTTTAGCGTTTTATAAGTTTATTTTTTAAGTTGATTTTAATTATTAAATGTGGTAATTTTTATTTTTAAGGACTTGTTATAATGAAAACAACAAAACAAGCGGAGTTTGGGCCTTTCAGGTCAATATTTTGGCCCTTTTACCGGCGTGAGCTAAAATTGGTCATTCCCATGATGCTTATGCTCTTTCTTACCTGCTTTAATTATAGCATCCTTCGCAATCTGAAAGACGTTCTTGTGGTTACCGCGAAATCGTCGGGGGGAGCCGTAATTCCCTTCATCAAGGTCTGGGCTATGCTTCCCATGGCTGTACTTTCCGCCTATATTTTTACTAAGCTCTCCAACCGATACAGCCAGGAAAAAGTATACTACATCATGGTTTGGGGATTTCTCATCGCCTATGTGACATTCGGCTTTATCCTCTATCCGATGCGCGAGAGCCTGGAACTTGTCGGGGTTGCCAGGTTTTTGGAATCGATCCTTCCGACCGGGGCGCATGGCTTCATATCCATGATCAGGCATTGGTCCTTTACAATGTTTTACGTGATGTGCGAGCTTTGGTCCAGTATTGTTCTAACGGTTCTTTTTTGGGGTTTTGCCAATGAAATCACCAAAGTAAAAGATGCCCGCCGCCATTATAGCATTTTGGGCGTTGTCTCCAGTATTTCCGCCGTTATCGCCGGCTTATTGGGCCGCTATTTTTCGAGTCTTGAATACAACCCCAGCCTCCCTTTTGGCAGCGACGCCTTTGAACAGACCATTATGGAAGTTGTTTTGGCTGTCTTTGTTGTCGGCCTTTTCATTATGGGGTCGTTTTGGTGGCTCAATAAATATGCCCTTAATTCACCCGAGTATATTGACCTTCACCGATCAAACCGCGCCTTCAGAATGAGGAAGAAGCAATCTTTAAGAGACAGCTTTACCTTCCTTGCCAAATCCAAATATCTCATCTGTATCGCCGTTATCGTTGTAGCGTATAATTTGTCGATCAACCTTGTCGAGGTTGTCTGGAAAGATCAATTAAAGAATCTTTATCCCAACCGGGATGACTACTTCATTTATTTGAGCAATGTCACAATTCTTTTGGGAATCATTTCTTCTGCCGCTTCTTTTTTCATCGGGAAAATCATCGGACGGATCGGGTGGACAAAAACCGCCTTGATCACTCCCCTGGTCCTTTTGGCGACCAGCCTGGGATTCTTTGGATTCCTATTTTACCGTCAGTTCATGGTGGATACGACGATTTATTTTATGGGAATGACGCCGCTGGCTTTAGCCGTCATGTTCGGCGGGGCTCAAAACTGCCTTAGCAAGTCGGCCAAATATTCAATTTTCGATTCGACAAAAGAAATGGTCTTTATTCCACTGGACCACGAGACCAAGCTCAAAGGGAAAGCCGCCATAGACGGAGTAGGTTCACGCCTGGGCAAGTCCGGAGGTGCAGTCGTCCATCAGGCGCTGCTTCTGATCTTTTCGTCGCTCACACAAAGCGCCCCTTATGTTGCCACTATCTTGATGGGAGTTATTTTTGTCTGGTTTGGGGCGGTCAAAGTACTCGGCCTGGAATTTGCCAAAATGGCTCTTGAGAGAAATGACACTTCTGAAGGGATCACTGACCAGATTAAATCCAAACCTCAGCTTGCAAAGTTAAGTCCTGAAAGCTAAGACATATAGAACTAATTTTTTATTTTATCCCCCCTTTATGTTATCTCTAAGTTAGATTTACTCTATTTTTATCAAGCCTCAAGACATCATCTTTTTCAGAAGAGAAAAACAAATTAACAAATCCTTTAAGGAGTTTTATATGAAAAAGCGAAATTTGAAAAAAATCGCCTTGGCAGGGCTTGCCAGCGGAATTTGCATGATTAATTCGGCAAACGCCGGATATATTAATGCCGATGTGAATAACAATTCTATGAACCATCAGGCTCCTATGACATCGCAGCAGCTAAGATCGCAGCTGAATCCGGCAACTCAAAAACTTTACGATACTATGAGTTCAGAAGGAAAAGCTTTAGCCCTTAAACTTGCGAATCAAAGCTGCAAGGGCCAAAACAGTTGTAAAGGACTCAATTCCTGTAAAACCGATCATAACTCCTGCGCAGGCCAGGGCGGCTGCAAAGGAACGTCCAAAGGACCTTTCCAAGATAAGAATATGGCTGTAAAAACTGCTGCTAAGCATATGGCCGAAAAAAGAAACGGAGCCGTGGAACAGTAATTACTCGATTTGGGGGGGGGATTCTCCCCCCAAATCAATTTTCATGCTCGAAGAGAGACGCACTTTTCTACAAGGTACTCGTCAATGCCTTCTGGACCCCCTTCCCGTCCAAGGCCCGAATTTTTGATTCCCCCAAAGGAGAGTGACGGTGAGCTGGGGAGCCCATCGTTTATGCCAATAATGCCAAATTGCAAAGTATCCATGGCCCTGTAGGCTCTTTCGAGGCTTTGGGTGAAAAGATAGGATGCAAGGCCGTAAGGAGTGTCATTGGCCATTCGATAGGCGTCGTCATCACTGGAAAATCGGATAAGAGGGGCGACAGGCCCGAATGTTTCTTCGCGGCAAACCAGCATTTGGCTGTCGACATCAGTGAGAACGGCCGGGTCGTAAGGGTTTTTTCCTTTTAAAAGGGCTTTGGCTCCGTTTTTAAGCGCATCTTCGATTTGTTTCGGAACTTTATCGAGGACGCTCGGGTGCAAGACATTTGTCAGGTCGGTTTCAGGGTCATGCGGGTCGCCGACTTGCAGTTTTTTGACAGCATCGACAAATTTTTTGGCAAAAACATCATATATGGCCTCGTGGACAAAGATTCTGTTTGCGGCAACGCAGGACTGACCATTGTTGCGGAATTTTGCAATCACCGTTTGCGCGGCTGCAAGGTCAATATCGGCGTCGTCAAAGATAATGACAGGAGCGTGGCCACCCAGTTCAAGCGACAGTTTTTTGAGCGTAGGAGCCGAGTGTTCATAGAGATACTTGCCGACAGCAGTGCTTCCGGTAAAGCTGATTTTTTTGATTTTAGGAGATTCAAGAAGCGCTTTGCCGATCTCTTTTTCATCTCCGAGAACGACATTGACGACGCCGGGAGGAATGCCGGCTTCTTGACAGGCGAAAGCGGTGAAGAGGGCGCTTTTTGGACACTCCATTGCAGGTTTGAGGACAAGAGGGCAGCCGGCGGCAAGGGCTGCTGCTACTTTCCTTGCCGGCATGGCAAGGGGAAAATTCCATGGGGTGATGAGTCCCGAGACGCCTACCGGAGTTTTGAGAAAATGGAGGGTTTTCTCTCTGTCTGGAGAGGACAGCTGCCTTTGGTATATCCTTTCTGCCTCTCCAGCAAACCAATGAAAAAACCCCGCTGAGTATGCGGCCTCGGCAAGCCCGTCCTTTCTGGTCTTGCCCATTTCTGCTGTCATGATTTTTGCCAGCTCAAGGCGGTTACCAATAATCAGATCGCCGATTTTGCGGAGAATGCGCGATTTTTCCTGCGGAGGCGTCTGCTTCCACCCCTCAAATGATCTTTCTGCGCAGTCGATAGCTTTTTCTACCGCTCCGACGGGAGAAATTTCCCCGTAGATGAAGGATCCCTGTTCTCTTAAGTTGAAAAAAGTCTGCATCTTGATCGACATATAGAAACCAAAAGCCTATATGTCAATGATGATTTTTGCGTTCTCTAACAGCAACTTAGAGAGGCAGACATTTGAGACATGGTCGCTAATACAAAAAAAAACATGAATTTTTATTTAAAAATCGTTATTTGTAGTTTTGAGGGCAAGTTGTGAATTTGATCAAGTTTATTTCACAAATCGGCAATGTCATTATCATCGGGCTTTCGATTTTTCTCGGAGGTATGATATTCTACCTCTACAGCGATAATGCGACATTCGGGGAGAAGCTGGCTTATTCGGTGATTTTCGCCGCAGCGATCTTCACTCTCTTCTATACTTTTAAGATAACAGTTATTTGGTTCATTAAAGCCTTAAAAAAATAGATTCAATAATCAAAATCAATTACAATATGGAATTACTAGAATAAATCAATTTTTGAGGGAAAATGGCTCGCCGATTCATTTTTATATTAATTACTTTTTTTGTTCCTTTTGCGGCATATGGAAAACCTCCGGTTATCAATGCCAAGGAAGCTCATGAGAAACTCGAAGAGATTATGAGCACCCACGTTTCGCAAAAGAAGCTGACTCCCGAGATTGTCAAAAGAGCTCTTGTCAATTTTATCGACGAGTTGGATCCCACAAAAACATATTTTATCGAATCCGACATTCAGAAGTGGATCGACCCTTCCGACAAACTGGTGGCCGAAGTAGAAGATAATGTGAATCACTCCGACTTCTCAAACTTCAACGCCATTTACGATGTTATGATCAACGCTATTGAAAGGCGCGACAGGCTCGAAGCAATGATAGACGAGTCTTCGCTTCCTGAAAAAGTCGACGCCAATAAGTTTAAGGATATGGATTGGGCAAAATCGGAGCAGGAGCTCTTGACTCGAATCATGGAGGTAAAAGCCCTTCAGCTTCAGGCGGCGCGGAAGTTGACCGACGAGCTTCAGGAAAAATCGCTGCAAAGAATCAACAAGCAGAGGCAAAAATACGAGGAAGAAATCCTTAATTACAATCCGACATACCGAAGAGAGCTCATTTTATCGAAAGTTTTAAAAGCCTTTGCTTCCTCTCTTGACTCCCATACCGCCTACTTCACGCCCGAAGAAGCGCAGCAGTTTTTGATCAATGTACAGCAACGCCTTTTCGGCATAGGAGCAGCCCTTCGCGATGATATCAATGGTTTCAGGGTCATAAAAATTATCGAAGGGGGCCCGGCGGATCGAGAGGGAGAGTTGAAAGTTGATGATCTGATCATTGCTGTAAATGGAGAACCGGTTGTGGGAATGAGCATCACCGATGCCGTCAGCCTGATCAGAGGGGAAGAAAATACACCTGTGACCCTGACAGTTCTTAGGGACAAGAAAGAAGACGACAAGGTGGTCGATCAGAAAACCCTCGACATTACCGTGATCCGAAATGAAGTGGTTTTAAAAGAGAGCCGTTATGAGGCCACCTACGAGCCTTTTGGAAACGGTGTGATCGCCTATCTCAAATTATTTTCCTTTTACCAGGATCCCGAAAGTTCTTCCGCGGCTGATCTGACTCGCGAACTGGAGAAGATTAAAAAGGATCATAAAGTTCTGGGGGTCGTTTTAGACCTTCGCAATAACTCCGGGGGAATGCTGTCACAGGCTGTGGCGGTGACAGGGTTGTTCATTACCAAGGGAGTTGTTGTTTCCATTAAAGACGATTCGGGTAAAATCCAGCATCTTCGCGATTTAGACGGCAAAACAATCTGGAATGGTCCGCTTATAGTGATGGTCAATCGCGCGAGCGCATCTGCTTCCGAGATCGTGGCGGGAACGCTACAGGATTATGGCCGCGCCATTATTGTTGGAGATGACCACACTTTTGGAAAAGGGTCGTTTCAAACCTTTACACTGAATGCCTCGGGCCAAGGAGAAGTGAATCCGGAAGGAGAGTACAAAGTAACAAGGGGCCGCTATTATACTGTATCCGGAAGAAGCCCTCAGCTTGTAGGTGTTAAATCGGATATCGTGGTTCCGGGAATACTTTCGGAATCGGAAGTTGGCGAGCAGTATGCCAAATACCCTCTTGCCAACGCCAGCATTGAGCCGAGCTTTGATGACGACCTCTCGGATGTTCCCTTCTTTCAAAGGGCTAAAATTACGAATCTGTATAAATTCAACCTGCAGCCGAAACTTCATGTCTATGACAAGTACATCCCTATTTTGAAGAAGAATTCCGAGGAGCGTATCGCAGGCAACAAAAACTATCAGGCTCTGCTCGAAGAGGTCAAGAAGAAGGATTTGAATTTTGACGAGGACAAAGAAGCCGGATGGGGAAAGAACGACCTTCAGCTGACCGAGGGAATGAATATCATGAAAGATTTGATCATGCTTCAAAAGCTGCAGGCAGTCGATAAAGAAGAGAATGAAGCTCAGGAGCCCGCGGCTATTGGAGCGTAGTTTCGAAAAAGGCGTTCAGATTTTTTAGAGGGATGGATTTCGCTTTTTCTAACAATTCCTTTTTGGCTTGAGAAGAGCCGATAGTTCCAAGGTGGGAAAAAGCCATAAGCAAAATTAACCGGTCATATTGGAAAAAATATTTTTTGACATCGTTGACAATGTCATTTAGGTTTGATGAACTGATTTGCGAAGCGTAATGTTTTTTTTGAGTGTTGACTAAGCTGAGGAAATTGTTCAGCTGGCTGAATGAGACCTCCGCTATTTCATAAAGAATTTCATGTATAAAATCGGTATCGCTCAAATTGTCGAATAATGGACATAGGAGCTCTTGGTATTTTAGAATGAAATCTTCTCCAATTTTCGCGACGCCTTCGAGAATCTTCGGAATTTGTCTCGTAGGTAGATTGTATTGGTCAGCGAAAGCCTTTGCTGATTGGTGAAATTTGTCGAATATCTCCACCAGTTCATTGCGTTCGTATTCATGTTTTAGGGCAAACAAATCGAGATAGTCATAAAAGGCATCTCGATTTTTGGCGTGCCGTAAGACGCATTGGATCACCTTTTTTTGTTGGTATTTCGGCAGACGGGCAACCATATGAAGAAAGTAATCAACCTCTTTCATATTACGGTTGCAGAATTTAGGATAGTTTTTCATCGCTTCCGGACAAAAGAGGCCCTTATGTTCATATTGGCTGATAAACCACAGGATATCACCTCTTAGCTTCTTTTCTTGAGGCTCCAGGCTTTCATAAGTCAAAAGAATTCGTTGCACATCGGTTCCAGACATTGTGTTATCGAGAAGGTTATAAGCGCAATTGACGGCCATCTCCGGATCGGAAAGGTAATTGACGCATGCCAGAATTTCTGCGATGTCTTTTCCCTTCATGTTTATGTGGGTCAGCCAAAAGACAAGCTTAGCAGTTTCTTCTCTTTTAGAAGCCGGCAGTTTAGAGACAGCCGCGAGAATCGCTTCGACATCGGCTCCGTTTAGATGCTGCCGAATTAAATATTTGGCTGCCATCATAGTGAGTTCTTTTTCTCCGAAACTTTGGTAAAAGAGCGCAGTTATCTTCTTGAGGATGGAATAAAAGTAAGAATCATCGGATAAATTTTTGTAGGCTTTAATGATTATGTCCAAATCTTTTTGATTCATAGAATTGGTTGTGAGGGGAGTGATACGCCTAGCCGTGAGAAGCAATTGGTTGGAAAGACGGATTTCGCCGGAAAGGAGAATTCGCAGAGCAATCCTGACAGTCTGAGGGTTCGGGTTGTCAGGCATTATGCTCGTAATCTTGCTAATAACTTCATTCTCTAACGGCTTGTCAGCAGATGGCAAGCATATATAATCTAAGGTATTCGTATTCATTTTTCAAAACTATAGCAGATTAGTTTTTTTTGCGGTAATTGACATTCCTTTTTTTTAGCAGAGATGCTATACTTTTTCTAAACCAAAGGATTTTTTTATTATGACAGTTCGCGTTCGTATCGCTCCCTCTCCTACGGGCGACCCGCATGTGGGAACAGCTTTTATGGCCCTTTTTAATCTGATTTTCGCGCGTCATCACGGGGGGCGGTTTATTCTTCGCATTGAAGATACCGACCGGTCGAGGAGCCGGACTGAATATGAAGAAAATATTTACAAATCGCTTCATTGGTGCGGGATCCATTGGGATGAGGGGCCCGATGTCGGCGGCGGCTTTGGCCCCTACAGGCAGTCCGAGAGGATGGAGATGTACAAAGAGTATGTCGACAGGCTTCTTAAAGAAGACAAAGCCTACAAATGCTACTGCACTGCCGAAGAACTGGCGGAGAGGCGCCTCGTTCAGGCGAATAGGGGAGGACGGCAGGGATATGACCGCCGCTGCCGCAATTTAAGCGATCAGGAAAGGCGGGCGTTCGAAGAGGTCGAGAGGCGCCCTTATGTTGTGCGGATGAAGACGCCGCTTACGGGCGAGTGCGTATTTGAAGATGCCATTAAAGGGCGCATCACAACCCCTTGGCCTGATATCGACGACCAGGTCCTTTTAAAATCCGACGGCTTTCCCACTTATCACCTCGCCAATGTTGTCGACGACCACCTGATGGAAATCACTCATGTGATTCGAGGAGATGAGTGGATCAGTTCCACCCCCAAGCATATCTTCTTGTATCAGGCCTTTGGATGGGAGGCGCCGGTCTTTATGCACATGCCCCTTTTGCTGGGGATGGACGGCAAAAAGCTCTCCAAGCGGAAGAATCCGACTTCGATCTTTTTCTATCGGGACTGCGGGTACCTGCCTGAAGCTTTTATGAATTTCATGACTTTGATGGGATACAGCATGCCCGGGGATCTTGAAATTTATTCCCTCGAAGATATTATTAAAGATTTTGACCCTAAGAGGATTGGGGTTTCAGGGGCGGTTTTCGATGTCAAGAAGCTTGACTGGATCAATCAGCAATACCTCATCAAAAACATCCCGGAAGAAGAGCTTTGGGGCCGCATTCGGGATTGGGGCTTTAACGATGATTTTATGCAAAAGCTGATGCCTTTGGTTCATTCAAGGATCAAGACATTCGGAGACTTTATCAAACTCTGCGATTTTTTCTTTATCAACGACTTAGACTATACTCCCGAACTTTTTCAGGTGAAGAATTTGACTCCTCCCCATGCGGCGATGATTCTTCAGGCTATGATCTGGCATCTTGAAGAAAATGAAAACTGGACAAGCGAGGGGATGAACCTCGCCTCGCGGGATGTCGCCGAAATTTTTAGCGTCAATCATAAAAAAGTCGTCATGCCGCTATTGTTTGCCAGTTTAATGGGCAAAAAACAAGGGCCTCCACTCTTTGGTTCAGTTCCCTTGCTGGGAAAGGACCGTACGCGGGCACGCCTTTTAAAGTCGATAGAATTTTTGGGCGGCATCTCCAACAAAAAGCTGAGTGAATTAAGAAAGGGATGGGACCATAAAAATTGTTCGAATTTAATTGCAGATTAATGATTTAATTTTTTATTTATTAGTTAATGATAACAATCCCCAATATTTTGTCTCTGCTGAGGATTCCCTTGGCTCTGGTCTTCTTTCAACAGAATGTTGTTTTGCGGGCTGTTGTCGTTCTTCTTGCGCTCTGCAGTGATGGGCTCGATGGTTATATTGCAAGGCATTATAGGCAGACATCCCGTTTGGGGACGGTTCTCGATCCTTTAACCGATCGTTTTTTCGTGATTGTGGCCGTTTCCGTCTTTTATACTGAAAACCGGATTCAGGCATGGCAGGTCGCGGCGATGTTTTGCCGGGATTTTTCCATTTTGCTATTCGGGTTTTATTTGTTTCTTAAAGGGTCGCTCGCAGAGTATTATTTGCGCGCCATCTGGTGCGGTAAAGTGACAACGGTCGTTCAGCTTGCCGTCCTCCTTAGCTTGGTACTGAACCTTTTTGTCCCCAATATCGTTTATTATATCCTGATCGCCCTTGGCGCTTTGGCGCTTATCGAACTGGCAATATCCAGCCCTCGCATCAAAGAGGAGGCTTCCCGGTTAAGGTAAAGGGGGTCATCAGGAGGTTGTCTTGGTTCTGCTCAATTTGAAAATTTTCAGGCGTTGTGATCATATTGGGCTTTGTCACATTTTCGCTCAGGTTCGAAATTGCCCATAAAGCGGCGATTTTACTGCATTCGTTCCAGTGCTTGACCCACTCATAGGGCTTGCTGCTGATACATGACACCGCATACCCTACAGGAAACATCAGGCAGCTTGTTGCATATTCGCCAAAGCCCACTCCCGCTAAAAGCGTGAAAGCTCCTTCGCACTTGACGACAGTCCAAACTGGAGGGAATTTTTTATATTTGTCTCTTTGAGTAATCCAGTTCTCCTCCTGGCCTTGGGGATTTCTCCATATGATTAATTTAGTTTGCAACCAGGCAGATAAGGAATCTGAAAAGTAATGAATCATAAATGTCTCCTTATTTGGATAGAACGCAGGCAAAGCCCCCATCCCAACCATCTTTGTTCGGTAATATGACCTTATGACACAAGCAATTTCCCCACAATCTTTCTTCTTTGACAAGGTTTTGATTCTCGCAGGGCAGGATGCTGCACGTCATATAGAAAACTCTGCCATGGGGTGTTAATAAATCGAGGGCATGCCTTAAGAGCTTTTTTTGAAGCGAGCGGAGTTCTTCGACGGCACAAGAGTTGAGCCTCCAACGGGCTTCAGGCCGTTTGTTGAGCACTCCCGAATTGGTGCAGGGAGCATCGACAATGATAAGATCATAACGATCATCAGTTGAAAACGTTTCTCCACGGCTGATTGAATAGTCGGCATTGATGCCGTATTTTTCAAAATTTTCCCGTATTTTATTCATCTTGCCTTCCGAAACATCATTGACAGTGAGTTTTGCCTGGGGATAAAGATCATGGGCAAGCAGGGCCTTTCCCCCGGGAGAGGCTGCGAGGTCTAAAATGGTCTTGGGAGGTTTTGTCAAAAAATTAGCCATTTTCCCCATGAGAAGAACTGGGGTGATGTTCTGAATATAAATATCCGGAGATTCGGAATAGTCTTGAGGGTTTTCGATGGGGAAAACTTTTAAAGGAGAATCGCTGCCCCGCCTTAGGCGGCCCATCGTTTTGCCGGGGGTATTGCCCGCTTCCAAGGTCGCAATTGTCGTTTGAAGGCCGTATTCTACGAGAAGCTGCTGAACATAAAATTTGGTATAGGAATAACGGATGCTGAGGCTTTCGGCATCACTTCCCTGAGGCAGTCTGAACTCTGTATGGGGGATCTTCTTCAGCACGGCGTTTAAAAAGGAGGCAAACCGGACATGGCACTCTTTTTTTGCCAGCTCGACGCTCTCGTTGACAATGGCGTGCAGAGGAACTTTGTCCATTTCAAGCGCTTGATAGAGAGCAATATAAAGTAAAGCCCTCTCTTTGCGTTTCAACTTCAGGGTGTCTGAGAGTTGTTTGGCGTAGTGGTCGAGAGTTTTTTGTTTTCTCATAGCGCCGTTGGCGATTTCTTTTGCGAAACGAAGATCTTTCGAGGAAGGGGCGTCGGATTGTTGCCAGGTCTCAAGAAATGAGGAGATAAACTGCTTTTCCCTCATAGATCCGAGAAGAGCTTTGTAGGCCGCTTCTCTTGCATTCATTTTTTAGTGATCCATTCTCTGACCACCCATTTTTGAAACCATTCCGACAGCTTGCCAGCCGAATCCTCGATCCATTCTTCATGCTCTTCTTCAAGAACCGCGCACGCTTCGTCGATAGTCGTACCCTGCTTGAAAAGATTGAGAAGAAATAATTCCGGTTCATCAATTTCTTCCCAGCACATGTTGTGTCTAAAGTTGCGGAAAAGGCAAAATGTATACCGTTTTTCTTTGTCAAGTTTCGGGAAGTCATGCTCTTCCCAATGTTCGGGCTTCTCTTCTAGCATCTCATCGCGGAACTGAAAGAGGTGATAATTAAGGGGGAAAAGATAAATATGGGGCTGGAGGACGAGACGTTTATTGAGAAGGGAAGAGAACTCATCCGAATTAGGGAGGTCTTTTTGACTCAACGGTGGATTGTGGGGCATTAAAAAGCCGTCATTGTAGGCCAGGTCGATTGCTGCGGCGTCATAGACGAATGACTTGTCGTTGTTATGATAGTTGTTTTGGATCCAGTCAGGGAGCCGGCTCCCAAGCGGGTTTAGCGACCAGCTATCGGGAGGATGGTCCAGCAGGTAGGGCATTGCGATTGTTTGATTAAAATCGAAGTAGCCGAACATGCGTGTGACTAGAGGAAAAATATCGTGCAGAATCGACAGCAGGCGCCACCAATATTGCTGGTTGTAGATCTCGATTCTTCTATGGGATTCCAATGTAGGGCTGGGGGTGATAAACTGCTTGGCCTCTTCTTTCATCGGCTGGCCGGAAGGCGAGAGGGGATTCATGCGGCTGTTTTCATCGATGGGGCGCGCAATAATATTGCCAAACCACTGCTGGGTCAACTTCAGAGTGTGGGGAACTGTAGAATCAAAGATTACGTCAGACATTTTTTCAAAGGGGTTTTGCAGTTTTTTTCGATTGCTTTCTGAAATTTTTTCGCTTTCAGCGCTTCGTCCCAGGTTTCCTGAAAGCTCACAAAGTTATCGTCCCATTCAAGAAGAGTTGAGACGCCCCCTGTTCTTGGATAAACTTCAGCATAGATGTCCCAAACCTCATTGCGGACGTAATTATCATGGGTATCGAGAACATAGTCTCCGTGATCGGTGTGTCCGGCGATATGGATCTGGATAACGCGTTCCATCGGGATATTGTTATAATAATCTTTCGGGACAAATCCGTGGTTTCTGCTGGAAACGTAAATATTATTGACATCGAGCATCATGTAAATGTCGGCTTTTTCCACGATCGCCGAATAAAATTCCCATTCGGGCATTTCATCATCTTTGAAAGCGACATATGAAGAGAGATTTTCCAGAGCAAAGGGAAGCTCCAGATAATCCTGAACAATGCGCGCTCTTTCAGCGACATAATTGATCACTTCCCGGGTATAGGGCAGGGGGAGAAGGTCGTGAAAATGTGCCCCGGCCAGCTTTCCCCAGCAAAGGTGGTCGGATATCCAAGGGGTTTTGGTTTTAAAGGACAGTTTTTTCAGTCTTTTCAGGTAGTCGAAGTCGAGGGGATCGGGGCTCCCTATGGCTAGGGCGACGCCATGTTGGACCACGGGATACATTTCGAGGATCCTTTCGAGATTTTCGATGGGTTTTCCTCCGTCGACCATGAAATTTTCGCTGATAATTTCGAACCAGTCAACATCCGGTTTATCCCGGAAGATGTCTTCGTAATGGGGAATACGAAGCCCTAGGCCGATACCTAGATTGGGAATCATTTTGTTTGTTTTAGCCATGTCAAAAGCCTATATTAAAACAGCAATAGGAAAAGAGTTCAATCTGTTTGAGTTTTTTCCCTTTTTTCAGCCATTTTTTTTGCGACGAGTTTGACTGCGAGATTTTTGTCTCCGATCGCGCATTTTGTTGTTCCTTTGCATTCGCCTTTGCCGGCACAATCATTGTCTTCGGTTTTGCAGGCATTGAGTCCTTTGCACTCGTTAGCACCATTGCACCGTCTGCTGGCAACTTTCAGGGCCAGTTTTTTCCCTTCCGGCGAGAGAGACTCATAAAGCTCTCGTCCTTTTCTATTCAGATTGAGGAACAGTTCCTGTTCGCTCATTAAATAATACCCCTCGTTTTCCGAATTGGGATCCTCTTCATATTCGTCGGCTTTACCGGCCGATGTTTCTTTTTCCTGCCCTTGCAGCGTAGGAGTCATGAATAGTCCCGAGGCTATGCCGATAATGGCCAGCTTTCCAAGATCTCTTTTTTTCATAACACTTCTCCTTGCCAGATAAAATATGCGGCCTTTGAAAGACCGCATATTTTGGGTTAATAGAAAAACTAAATCCTTCCCTTATGGGGATTACAGGCGATATCCATAGGAACCGTTGGATCCTCCGCAGCTTCCCCTGTCTTTGCCATTGTTATGGTTGCCGCAGCTTCCCCTGTCTTTGCCATTGTTATTGTTGTTGCTGTTGTCGTGATTTTGATATTGGTTGTCCGAATTGTCATGATTTTGGTCATTGTTTCCATTGTCATGATTTTGATCATGGCCGTTCGAATAATTATAATTAGTTTGGCTGTAATTTCCATTGGCGTTGTCATAATCTCCGTTATAGCGTCTTGTGCGTCCGTTATTTGTGTTGTCTGCATGTGGGCGGCATTTTTGGGGACATCCCCCTTTTGCCATTTGCTGGTTGGTTTCATTTCCGGGAATAAAATGCGATGTGTCGGCGCCTGCCTCACCGGAAACAACAAGTCCTGCAGCCATTCCCATCAATGCAAGTTTTGTGAGTCTGCTTTTTGAAAAATCTCGTTTTTTCATTTCGAATCTCCTTTAAGTTTTGTGATTCATAAATGAACCATACTAAAGAAAAATTTATTTGTCTACCGCATCATTTAAAATATAATATTCTGAAAATCAGATACTTAAAAATTTAAAAAGAGGAAAATGACTGTTTCCGAAACTATAAATGTCCAGGCTTTACTTTTTGGAGGATAAAAGTAATTAAGAGGTTGATTTTTAGTGAGATATCGTTTACATTTAGTTCCCTAACCTTGTAAAGGGGGCTATGTTATTATGAGTTTATCTATTCAAAAAAGCGATGCTTTTGGTTTTCATACATATAATCAATTTAAAGGAAAGCTGATTTCTATTTCTAACTCCATGGATGTTAACAATCCAATTCTGCAAGAGGCTGAAAAGAAATTTCAAAAAATTAACCTCGTAAAGAATCTCGTGACCGCCGCAGGCTATATTCCTGTAGTAGGAACTATCGCGGCTATTGCAAAGCTTGTTTTGATCAATAAGGCTGAAAAAGAAATGTCTAAAGATTCTCGTGGGAGACGATTGAAGCCGTTAGTACAAAACTACTTCACCGGGCAAAAAATCAGAAGCGGGATTGAGTTGACCTCTCTTGGCTTTCTTTTGCTTATTCCAGACATAATTTTTACTATAGGACGCAATATTGGGAAAAAGCCCGCTGAAGCTATATAGTTAGCTGGAGCTGCCTTGTTCGGTTTCCTTTACAAGAAATTGGCATTGGGTTAAAAGAGGGCGATTTTGCAAATGCAAATCATCAGAATACAATAATATATCCTTTGCCCAGATTTTAGTCATTTCGTCTTTTTCTTGGATTTTTTTCATTAAATACTGATGACAATCTTCCCGAAGGCTTGGGTCGACGGTGAAGATATTGCACCAATAGAACTGTTCCTCTACCCAGCACCTTGGGTCATTGAAGAGCTTGAAGTAATCATCGTATTTTTCTGGTGGAATGAATTTGGCTTTACCCATCATCTCTTGTTTATTGGGGGATGATAATTCGATAGTTTTTTGGAGGAGATGAGGATAAGCTTTTTCTATGACAGTGCTGCCATAACATTTTAAGTCGCCAGTTGTGAACTTGACAGCATGAAGAAGTTCCTCAGAATGACGAATTTTTATACCTTTTAAGACTTTAAGTAATGGATCCAGGGTAAACGCAAAAGAAACGCGGCTAAGATAGTAAAAAATTTTTGGAACAGAGTCTGTATCGTCTAACAAGTCGAAAAGAGGAAAGCAATTTTCTGCAAGGGATCGGTATGCGAAAAGCTTCGCCGCACTAAATACAAAAGGGAGCTGATAATCATAAATGACATAGTTCTCCAAAAAAACAGAGACAATTGTAATTATATCTGCCAGCTTAGGATGATTTTCAGTTTGTCGGTAAGCATTAAGCAAGTCGGCAATTTCGATTCTTTCTGATTCTCCAAGTTTGGAGAAAGTCTTCAGAAACTCATAAAAAGACTCCAATGTTTTAGTATTCGCAAGGGCACATTTAACAATTTCATATTGTTGATGCATCGGCAGTTGTAATAGAGCATTGAGATACTGTTCAAGGGGTCTTCCTCCTGGGAAGTAGAACCGCCCAAGTATCGTGGTTGCTTCCGGATTGATCTTGCCGGCCAGCCGTTTCATAAGATCTAAAGTATTCATGATCTGAGAAGCTGTTTTACATCGGCCTGCAAAACAGGCAGCTAACTTGATCACCTCTAGAGGGTAGTCGATCAGGTTTTTGAAAATGGAGCGTATGTCAACGCTTTCATGAATCATAAATGATCGGACAGCTTCAGAAAATCGAGGTCTGTCTTTTAAGGGTACTTTTCGAAAATCTTCGATCAAAGAGGCGGATTGACTATAAATCGAAAAGCATCTGCTTTGCTCCCTTTCTTCGGGAGGAAATTTTTCGATGGTTTGGAGAAGGTGGCAAATATACCATCCGTCCATAGAGTTATACAAAAGTTCGGCGGTATGCACCACAACATCCTCAGGATCGACTTCGCTTTTTAACTGATTAATGACTGTCATAATTTCAGCGGCATCTCTTCCCGGCAAACGGTCATGGATCAGTTGTGATGCCAGGGCAAGTGTCTTTCGCCTTGTTTCTTTCGGCAATTTCACGGCTGCCTCGAGAAGGAAGACGACATCGCCTCCACGCATCTTCTCACGAATGACCTTCGAAGTACTAATTTCTGAGATGACTTTTCGATTCTCCAATTGGTCGACAGCTGCCATGATTTTAGCGACATCGCTTCCAGACATACATTTATGGGTGAGTTGAGATGTCAGAGCAAGTGTATTTTTCCTTGTGCCTCTCGGCAATTTCAAGGCTGCTTTGAGAATTTCTTTGACATCCTCTCCATTCATGTTCTGATGAATGACAGGCCGAATAGCGATTGCAGCATTGACGTTTTCTCCCGACTGGTAACCAAAAAGAATATTCAGATTTAGAAAAAAAGATTGATAATTCCAGTGATAGTTCGGCATGTCACGAACTGCGTGGATGATAGTTTCTAAATCACCCCGTGTCATGCACATTGAGATTAATGGAGCGGCAAGATCAGCAATGGCTTTGTCTGGATTCCTTCGGTGAGACAGTAAAATCATCAACGAAAGTTGATTAATTTTAATGGTTAACTCGCATTTCTTAATTTTAGTGATGTTTCGGTTAATCAGTAGAAGGCAGTCGACATGTTCCGGGGTGAAGCTTATAGGATGATTATTTATCCATTGATCAAGTTTGTCGAAAATGCTTTGAAAATCGTTTTGAGTTTGTAGAATTCGGCTAAAATCTTCGATTTGAGTAGCTGTCGATAGTTGAAGAAGTGTTGTACCAAAATCCATGCCGGAAGTGTACATTGTGCACTCAATTTAAGGCAAATCTCAAAACTTTCATCAGCTCCGATCTTTGCGGTTATAGGTTAGTAGAGAGGTAATTTTGACAATAAAAAATTTAAACGACACAATAAGCTCTTTATGAAAACAAGACACCTTGTCACTCTGCTTCTAGTTTCAGGTTTCATCCTGCTTTCCATTCTCATTATGCAGCCAATGGAAATGGTTGGAGGCTACAAGTATATCGACATCCTGTTTCCCGAGGGAGTCATAGGTTGGAAACAGCTGGAACTTCTGCTCATCATTCAAGGAGTCATGCTCGCAGTTGTCATTCCCGTCTTCATCCTCACATACTATTTCTCCTGGAAATACAGGGCGGGAAACACGAAAGCCAGACATGATCCTGATTTTGACCACCACCCTGCCGCTGAATATATTTGGTGGGGTGTTCCCTGCATCATTGTTCTGATTATAGGTATCCTCACCTGGATCAGAACGCATCAATTAGATCCCTATAGGCCCATTGACTCTCCAAAAAAAGCGCTAGTCGTCCAGGCGGTCGCTTTGCAGTGGAAGTGGTTGTTCATCTACCCAGAGGAAAAAATTGCCAGCGTCAACTTTCTACATATTCCTAAGGATACCCCGATTCATTTTGAAGTCACCGCAGACGCTCCCATGAATTCGTTGTGGATTCCTAAACTGGGAGGACAAATTTATGCCATGCCTAAAATGAAAACAGAACTCTATCTGATAGCTGATGAAGTCGGAGATTTCAGAGGTTCTTCGGCCAACATCAGCGGCAAAGGATTTGCGGGCATGCATTTTATCACACGCTCTTCATTAGAAGACGATTTTCAAAATTGGGTGGAGGCGGCAAAGCAGTCGGAAAAGGCCTTAACTGCAAAAGAATACGATCGATTAGCCGCTCCCAGCCAGAACAACCCTGTAGAGTCCTATCGCTTAGAAGATGAGAACCTTTTCGAACAGATTATCATGAAATACATGCCCCCAAAGAAAAGAGGATAAGATATGTTTGGCAGATTAACTCTTGGAGCATTCGATCACGAAATTACTCAAAATCTTGCTGTCATCTCGATGGCAGTCATCGGCATTGGGCTTATCGGACTTATAACCTACCTCAAACGGTGGAAATGGCTTTGGAATGAATGGCTGACAACCGTCGATCCCAAAAAAATCGGTATCATGTATATCGTCGTCGTCCTTCTGATGTTCCTGAAAGGGTTTTCCGATGCCCTGATGATGCGCATTCAGCAAGCACTCGCCGTAGGAGATTCTCAGGGCTTTATTTCCGCGACCCATTTTCAGGAAGTTTTTTCCGCTCATGGGACAACGATGATTTTCTTTGTCGGCATGGGATTTGTCTTTGGTATCATGAACCTCATAGTCCCCTTGCAAATCGGAGCTAGAGATGTCGCCTTCCCGTTTTTAAACGCTTTGGGTTTCTGGCTGTTTGCGGGGGCGGGATCTCTGCTTCTCATCTCCCTTGCTATCGGTCAATTTACGATAGCGGGGTGGCTTGCTTATCCTCCTTTGTCCGGACTGGAATACAGCCCCAATGAAGGAGTCGACTATTGGATATGGATGCTGCAGATAGCGGGGGTGGGCAGTACTATTTCTGCGATCAACTTTTTAGTTACCATCCTCAAAATGCGTTGTCCGGGCATGACGCTTTTTAGAATGCCCATCTTTGTCTGGAGCGCCCTTTGCGCCACGATTCTCATTATTTTTGCCTTCCCCATTCTGACAGCGACGCTCTATTTGCTCACGCTGGACCGCTACCTCGGTATGCACTTTTTCACTGCGGGAGGCGGAGGAAACCCTATGATGTATGTCAACCTGATCTGGGCTTGGGGCCATCCGGAAGTTTATATTTTGATCATGCCGGTGTTCGGCATCTTTTCCGAAGTGGTGCCCACCTTCTCGGAAAAACGATTGTTTGGATATGTCTCGATGGTCCTGGCCCTTGGATTGATTACATTCCTCTCATTCATTGTCTGGGTGCACCACTTCTTTACGATGGGGGCAAGCCCTAATGTCAACGCGTTTTTCGGGTTTATGACCATGCTCATCGCGATTCCCACGGGAGTCAAAATATTCAACTGGCTGTTTACGAAATTTCGAGGAAGGATTCATTTCTCATCGCCAATGCTATGGTTTTTTGCTTTTGTGCTCAATTTTACCATAGGGGGAATGACGGGAGTCTTGCTTTCATCGCCTCCGGTCGACTATCAAGTCCACAACAGCCTGTTTTTGATTGCCCATTTCCACGGCATGGTCATTGGCGGGGTGCTCTTCGGCTTTTTTGCGGGATTTACCTATTGGTTTCCCAAGTACACAGGATTTTTTCTCGATGAAAAATGGAATATGTCAGCTTTTTGGTGCTGGTTCAGCGGTTTTTTGCTTGCGTTCATGCCCCTTTATATGCTGGGATTTATGGGAGCGACAAGGCGCCTCAACCATTACGACGCCTCTACCGGTTGGCATCCGCTGTTTTTGGTAGCGGCCGTAGGGGCATTTATTATTTTGTGTGGAGCCAGCATCCAGTTTTTGGGTCTCTTTTGGAGCATTAAAGAGCGCAAAAAGAACCGCGACACCTCTGGAGGCGACCCTTGGAATGGCCGTACCCTCGAGTGGTCTCTTCCATCCCCTCCTCCCATCTATAATTTCGCTATCATTCCCAATGTGAACGATGTCGACCCGGTGTGGGAAATGAAACGGGGCCTTGCCCCTCCGCAAAAAAAGGAATACGAAGATATCCATATACCGAAAAACACCCCACTTGGAATTTATATTGGGGGCTTGTGCATAGCTTTCGGCTTTGCTATGACCTGGTATATCTATTGGCTGGCAATCATCAGTTTCGTCGGAGTTATCGGGTGCCTGATTTACCGCCTCTCCCGAAAAGACGTGTACGAGGTGATCATGAAAGAAGAGGTCAAGGAGATAGAAGACTCCCTCTCGAGGAGGCGTGAATTGGCATGAATGAATCTGTAGCCGTTTATCCCGATCCTTACCAGGATGTCTATTCCAAAAACACATTGGGCTTTTGGTTTTATCTGATGACCGATTGTATGGTCTTTACCACACTCTTTGTGACTTATGCAGTTCTTAAAAGTAATACCTTTGGCGGTCCCTCGTCAAATGACCTTTTCAGTTTGAGCACAGCTTTTGCCGAGACGATGATCCTTTTATGCAGCAGCGTTACGTGCGGCTTCGGACTGCTCTCTTCATTGAAAAATGATAAGAAAAAAGTAGTTTTTTGGCTTGCGGTCACATTTTTGCTGGGAGCAGCTTTCATCGCCCTCGAGCTGAATGAATTTTCTCATTTTATCTTGGAAGGCAACAGCTTTACAAGAAGCGCTTTTTTATCCTCCTTCTTTACCCTTGTCGGCACCCACGGCTTGCATGTTTCTGTCGGCTTGCTATGGATGGCGGTGATGATCGTGCAGGTGTCTTTGCTCGGGATTACACTCGATACTTTTCGAAGGCTGATGATTTTTGGCATGTTCTGGCATTTTCTTGATTTGGTGTGGATCTTCATATTCACTTTTGTCTATTTAATAGGAGTCATATAAAATGAGTGAACATCTGAGTCTGGAGGAGACCCAAAAAGAATGGCCCGGAACCCTCCGCTCTTACTTGATCGGATTTTCCTCTTGCATCGTCTTGACAGGAATCTCCTTTCTGCTTGTCGGATTGAAGCTATTGTCCGGCAATATTTTGATAGGCACCATTGTCGCACTGGCTCTAGTGCAGGCGATTTGCCAGCTGCTTTTCTTTCTTCATTTGGGACATGAAGAGAAACCTCACTGGAAGACCCTTATTTTCTACTGTATGCTGATGATTCTTTTAATTATCGCCATCGGGTCTTTATGGATTATGTTTGATTTAAAAACACGGGTGATGCCGGGATAGATTTATGATTAATTATTATCTTCTGACAAAACCGGGAATTATTCTGGGAAATCTGATTACCGTAACAGCGGGTTTTTTGCTGGCGGCAAACGGAAATATTGATTTTAAATTATTTTTTGCAACCTTGATCGGCCTTGCGTTTATCATCGCTTCCGCCTGTGTTTTTAACAATTATATCGACCGTCAAACCGACAAAAAAATGGAGAGGACGAAAAACCGGCCGCTTGTCACAGGCCTCATCTCCGGACGTCATGCCATTGTCTTTGCCACTTTTCTTGGGATACTCGGCAACATTGTCCTCTTTTCATGGACCAACCTCTTGGCAGTACTCGCAGCAGACCTTGGTTTTCTCATTTATGTTGTCCTCTATAGTTTTTGGAAATGCCATACAATTTATGGCACGGCAATTGGAAGTCTTGCGGGAGCCGTTCCACCGGTTGTCGGTTATTTAGCCGCCAGCGGCCGCTTTGATGCAGGAGCCATCATTTTGTTTTCCATGCTGATACTGTGGCAGATGCCCCACTTCTTTTCGATCGCTATCTATCACCTGGAGGATTATACCTTAGCGGGAATTCCGGTGCTGCCGGTCATCAAAGGGATCCCGAGAACAAAAGTCCATATGGCGCTTTATATCCTCGGCTTTATTGCGGCTTCTTTGATGCTCACCTTTTTGAATTATACAGGGTATATCTACTTCATTGTGACGACAATCATCGGCCTGGCTTGGCTTGGCCTTGGACTTAAGGGATTTCGTTGTGCCAATCACACGCTTTGGGGCAGGGACATGTTCCGCCTGTCACTGTTGATGATAAGCGCCATTTGCCTGGCAATCTTTTTTGATGCGAGTGTCTAGTCTATAAAATTCTTACAGAAAATTGGGTGAGATTTTTTATCCTGACGTTGCGTGGAGATCGAAGTAAACATAGTGATGTTAGTTAGCTTGGACGTTCCACTGCGTTTTTCAAGCCATTTAATTCGCGATATTTTTTGATTAAATCAAAGTTATCTTGAATTTGTTTTAATTCTTCCTCTCTAGTTTTATCGCCATCTATATTTTGTCTAACGTCTTTATATTCGAGCACCAGTTTTCGGTATGCCTCTTTAAATGGTTTCCAGTCTCCTAGAATATCATCTGTGATTCCTAATCGACGAGCGGCTTCGCGGGCTTCTTTTTCACTAACGAAATCCTCATTAAAGTTGAAATCGTTGAATCCATTGCCATAGTTGAAATCGTTGAATCTATTGCCATAGTTGAAATCGTTGAATCTATTGCCATAGTTGAAATTGTTGTATCTATTGCCATAGTTGAAACCATTAAATCCATTTCCGTTGTTGAATCCATAGCCAAAGTTGAAACCATTAAATCCATTTCTGTTGTTGAATCCATAGCCAAAGTTGAAACCATTAAATCCATTTCCGTTGTTGAATCCATAGCTATAGTCGGAAGCATTGAATCTATTTCTGTTGTTGAATCCATTGCCACTATTTCTATAGCCGAAACGATACCTACAGTCAAAGCCAAGCGTTTTCTTAATATTGTTTTTGAAAGCTTGTTTGTTGTCAGCCCCTTGGATCAAATTGTAAAAATTGTGGACGTCAGGTCTGGAAAACTTTTTAAAAAGCTTATAGCCTTCGGAAGTTTTCTTTAAGTCATTTAACCATTCATTCATGTGGATTGTATCAAAAGAACCATTGCTTTCCCTTGTGAATCTGACCTGGGAAATATTTATGTAACTTAAATGACGATCATCAAGTAATTGAAATATTTCCGGTGTCAATCCAGTACCATCGTTGCTAGTAAGTAGTCTTTTAGTTTGCGTTAGAAGTAGTTTATCTAAGAGATCCTTATGTTTGTATATCTGATATTCGATGATTTCCTTATTTGATAAAGAATGAATAAGATTTTTTATGATTTCCCTTCGTTCTTCAACGGGTAATTCAGTAAAAGCTTTATTGTTCTTAGATAAATATGTTCTAACTTGTGAGTCTAATAAGCATTTTACTGCAGCACTTTTCCTGCTTAACTTCAAGACATCAACATCGTTTAAGTCTATGGATCGTATAAAATTTTCAACTTCTCTATCACCATACCAAAAATTATTTGTTTTCGCTTCTACTAAAGCGGAAACAAAATCACGTTTTTGCTTCGGGGATAATGAATTGTACATTGCTGCACAATTGTCATTTGATATTTTTATTGAAATGACATCGTTTATAAATTCCTCAATTTGTATTTTATCTGAATTTTCCATAATTTTTTTTGCATATTTGCTAAGCTGGTTTGTATTAAGGAGGGGTAAGTATTCATGTTGCGAAATTTTAGCTAATGTAAAATATTGTTCAATTTCCTCTGAATTTAATGAGTGCACAAAATCAGGTCTGTCAAGAAGAAAATAAAGTTTATGCTTGGAAAGGGTTTCGGGGGATATCTTCTTAAGTTCCTGAATCGGGTCATTTGAAAGACGCTTGTATGATGTACTGCTCCAGAGGGTGTCGCAGCCGACTTTTAAAGCCAAAATGAGATTTGCGCATCGCAGAATTTTTCGAAGCCTTGAATTTTCACTATTAGAATATCGATGAAATCTTTTATTCTCATATACATTCTTGTAATTGGATATATTAATATTATATCCCTTATAGAGATCTCTCATGCCAATAAAAAGTGGAATAACCACGGTCCCTGTAGCAGTGCTTTTTGCCACGAATTTTCCTACCGATGCTACATTATTAAAAAAATTATTTTTAACTGTAAGTGAATGATACATGTTTAATTTCCTTTTTATAGAATACGTTATAAAACTAAATTATAAATTTTGTGTAAAGATAGCTGTACTAGCTGCAAAACACAGGGACATTATCCCTAAATAGTCTCTGTGAGCTCTCGTGATCTCTGAGGTGAAAATTCCAGCTGCGAATAATTGAAAACTTGCGAAATCACGGGGAAGAGAAAAAGAAGCGTCATAAACGGCACCACTTCGATGGATTGATAAAACAAAGTTTGGATGAGGGAGGCATAAAAGGCGGCCTTCAGCAGGCAGTGGCCCGGGTGGATGAAGCGGGGGATCTGCAGGAGGATGGCGTAGAAGAGAACCATGCCGATGAGTCCGAAGTTCATGAGGAGCTGGAGGACGCTTGATTCGGTTACACGGCTTTTGTTGGTGTCGAGCTTCTTTTTCGCGAGCATGTTGTTGGAAGCGTTGGTGTATTTCCCCGCCTCTTCGCCGATGAGAAGATTGGTTCCCACCCATTCGGAGATGACTCTGTTCCAGATATTGATGCGGATGTTGTTTCCAATGGACTTTTTGCTGGCGGCCATCACCATGTGGTGGACCATGTTGTGGAGGGGGGAGTTTCGGCTTTCTTTTGAGAAATAGAGGAAGGACAAAAAGCCGCAGGCGATGATGAGGGTGATGAGAATGATAATTTTTTTGGATTTTCTAAAAGGGGCGACAAGGGGGTAAAACAAAATCGAGGCGAGTAGGATTAAAGCGCCCGATCTTGATGCGGCGGCAAGGGGGGCGAGGCAAAAGATCAAACCCGACCACAGATACAGTTTTTTTTTGGAGAGGGCATACCATTGAAGGGAGATCATCCCCAAAAGAATCATAATGATCGGATAATGGAGAAAGCTTCCTGTAAGCGACGCGGGGCGGACGAGGTAAATTTCTCCCGTAGCGTCGAATTTAATCAGGTGGACCTGTTCCAAACAGGCAGTCATGAGCAAAAGCCAGCCGGCAAAAAGAAGTATTGGGGCAATCGCGATCTTCAGTTCTTTTTCTTCGAAGCGTCTGATCGTAAAGAGGCCGATCCAAAGAAGTCCAAGATTAAAGGCAAAGTAAATAACCCAGATTTTTGTTTCGTTTAGAGTGAATGTGAGAAAACAGCTCAAAAAAGATTCGGCGATGAAGATAAGAGCAAAGATTATGTAAAATTTTTGAGAAGGGGAGGCGGCGCGGCTTTTGGGAAAGAAGATGAGAGCGCTTAGGGCTGTAATTCCTGCAAACTGAAGTGCCATGGCGAATTTTTTCGTCATGAGAAGCTCAAGCCCTCCTCGGCAGGTTGCCAGGATAATCATGAAAAAAAACAGCAGGGTTTTCGGGTTGACCTTGATTTGGGTATCGGGGAGCGTTTTTACCAAGATCATCGTTTCACTTTGACAAGCTCTTCCTCGGCGGGGTGGACCTGATCGAATTCCAGGCAGTAGGTTTCTCCGCTTGCAGGACAGCGGGCGAAGAGGGGTTCTCCGTCACTCGCCTGCAAGGGAAGGTCGAGCTTTTCGCCGTGGCGGCTCATCCAGCCCGTTTGCCTTGCGGGGCTGCCGACCATAAGAGCGTAAGGTTTGACGTTTTGAATCACGACGGCGCCGGCGCCGATGAAGCAATACTCTCCAAGCTCAATTCCGCAAAGGATTGTCGCATTCGCGCCTATGGTGGCGCCTCTTTTGACAAGAGTTTTGAGATAGTGGTCTCTCCGGACCACCTCACTTCGGGGGTTTCTGATATTGGTGAAAACCATGCTGGGTCCGAGGAAGACGTGATCTTCTAAGACGACTCCCGAGTAGACGCTGACATTGTTTTGAATTTTGACGTTGCTCCCTATTTCGACATGCGGGGCGACATAGACATTTTGACCTATGCGGCATTTCGATCCGATTTTCGTTTTATCTGAAATATGCGTGTAGTGCCAAATGGTTGTTTCTTCCCCGATAGCGGCGCCGGCATCGACTGTGGCGGTCGGGTGGACCTGTAGGGAATGATGAGCGCGCATTTGGGATGGATTTTTAGCTTCACCGCCATCTTCGAGACTCTTTTGAGCGGCCTGCAGTACCTGAAGGACGCGCAGCCCCTCTTCTCCATCGGTAAGCGGTGTTTTCCTCTCTTGGCAGCATAAGAGAAAATGGCGGCACTCCTCTTTGAGCGGTTCGAGCTGGGGCGGGTCCATAGGCTCGGGATCGGACTGAGCGGCAACGGGGGATTTGCCGTCGCTCCACTTGACATGTTCTCTGAAAATAACGAGTTTTTCTCCCCAGGGTTTTGTGTCGTCAAAAACCGCGAGGCCATTGGAGCCGACGACAGTCATTTTTTGTTCCTTGAAGGGGCTAAGCCAACTGACATAAATGTGTGCTTGAACACCGCCGGGGAATTTCAAAACCGTCAGAGCTTTATCCTCTACTCCTTCTGACAGGAAGGAGGCGCCTTCGCAGCGCACCTTTTCCGGAAGGCGGCCGCCGCAAAGAGAAAGGATAACCGAAACGTCGTGGGGAGCAAAATTCCAGAGGGCGTTTTCCTCGGTACGGTAGCTTCCAAGGTTTAGCCGGTTGGAGGTGATATATTGAATTTTTCCGAGGTCGCCTTTTGAGACAAGTTCCTGAAGTTTGCGGACGCATGGGTGGTATTGAAGCAGGTGGCCGACCATAAGCAGGCATTCCTGCTCATCGGCAATGTGGATAAGCTCTTTGGCTTCGGCGCAGTCCAGGCACAGGGGTTTTTCGACATAGACGTCTTTCTCTGCGAGAAGAGCTTGCTTGGCTAGCTCGTAGTGTTGAAACGCCGGTGCGGCGATGGCGATTTGCTTGATCTTAGGATTGCCGAGGACTTCCGAAAAATCGGCGGTCAAAGCAACATCTGGATACTTTTCTTTGTAAGTTTGCAGCAAATCGCTGTCGGTATCGCATATTGTATGGAGGGCTCCAAGGCTGGAAAAATTTCTCGCAAGATTTTTTCCCCAATATCCGGCCCCGATTAAGGCGCATGTTTTTGGAAACTTGTCTTTCATGACAGGGCCTCTACTGCTGCTGATTCTTTGACTGATTCGACAATGAAGTCTTGCGCCTCTTCTGTCAACCAGGGATGCATGGGCAGGCTGAGTACCTCTCCGCAGACCTGCTCGGTGACAGGAAAAGCTTCTTTGGAAATTTCGAGGGATGCATAAGCCGGTTGGGTGTATATCGGAGTGGGGTAATAGACAGAGTTTGGGATCCCTTTTTCTTTCAGGCAAGCCGCGACTCTGTCTCTTTCGGGAATGCGGATGGTGTAGATGGCAAACGTGGAAGTGTAATTGTCTCTTATGACGGGGACAATGCAAATGTCTTTTAGAAGATGATTATAGCGGTTTCCGATGGCGCTTCTCCTTTCGATTTCTTCGGGAAAGTAGGGAAGCTTGGTTTTGATGACAGCAGCCTGGATCGTATCAAACCGGCCGTTCATTCCAATTCTAGTGTATTCATGCCTGTTGACTCCGCCATGGATTCGGATAGCTTTTAGGGTCTCGGCAAGATCGTCGCTGTCGGTAAACAGCGCTCCACCGTCCCCGTAACAGCCCAGAGGTTTGGCCGGGAAGAAGCTTGTCGACCCGATGGTTGTCATGCCGCAGCTTTGCTTGCCATTCAAAGTGGAGCCAAATGTTTGCGCGGCGTCTTCAATCACGGGGAGGTTGTGTTTTTTGGCAATGGCGTTAATAGCAGGAAGGTCGGGCATATGGCCGAAGAGTCCGACCGGCATGATGGCTTTAGTTTTCGGGGTAATGGCCGCTTCGATGAGGTCGGGGTTGATGTTGTAGGTGTCGAGTTCGATATCGACGAAAACCGGTATGGCCCCTAGAAACGAGATGGTCTCGACAGTCGAGATGAAGGTAAAGGGTGTCGTGATCACTTCGTCGCCGGGCTTGATATCCAATGCCATCATGGACATCAGGAGAGTGTCGGTGCCGCTGGAGGCCGTGACGCAGTGCTTGACACCGACAAAGTCGGCAAGCAGGGATTCGACTTCGCGAACCTGCGGGCCCATGATATACTGGCTCGAATCTAAGACTTCGTGAATCGCTTCGTCTATTTCTTTTTTATATTTTTGGTATTGGGTTTTTAAGTCTATAAAATCCATTGATTCCTCAAGCTTGATAAACATTTTCTTTTCGGGGTAAAAAATTTCGCGTATCGACAGTGGGAATGCCGTAGGATAAAATCTCGTCGGCACAAAAGCAGCTGTGTTTTGTCGCGATCACAAAACAGTCGTATTGATCTGACAAGGGACGGCTTTTCCTTCCGGCCAGCTTCGGGTAGCGCCGGGTCGGGGGAAGTTCGGGAAAGTAGGGGTCGTGAAAGTCGACAAGGGCGCCTTTTTGTTCCATCAGCCGTATCAACTCGAGACTGGGGCTTTCCCTCATGTCATCGACGTCTTCTTTGTAGGAGAGGCCGAGAATTAAAATTTTTGCCCCTCTCATCGCTTTTCCATAGTCATTGAGGCAGTCCTGCACTTTCCCGATAACATAATGGGGCATGTTTCGATTGATTTCTCCGGCCAGTTCGATAAACCGCGTGGCTGCGCCGCATTCCCGGGCTTTCCATGAGAGGTAAAAAGGATCGATCGGTATGCAATGCCCTCCAAGGCCCGGCCCCGGCCAAAAAGGCATAAAGCCGAAAGGCTTTGTCGCTGCCGCGTGGATGACCTCCCAGACATCGATCCCCATTTTATCGAGAATGATCTTCATTTCGTTGACCAAAGCGATATTGACGCTGCGAAAAATATTTTCAAACAGCTTGGCCGCTTCGGCCGCCTCGGCAGAGCTTAAGGGAATGACCTCGTCGACGATCAAGGAATAAAGCTCGACACCCAGATCGGTCGATGCTTCGTCCACCCCTCCCACTAGTTTCGGGGTATTTTTGGTTTTAAAATCCTTGTTTCCCGGGTCTTCTCTTTCAGGACTGAAGCAAAGATGCAAATTTCGGCCGGTTTTGAGCCTTCCCCCTTTCTCCAGAATAGCTTGAACGACCTCCCGGGTTGTTCCCGGCCAGGTTGTGCTTTCCAAAGAGACAAGGGTACCCGCTTTTAGATACGGGGCGATCGACTCAGAGGTGCTGGTAATATAAGAAAGGTCGGGCTCCAAGTGTTCTGTCAAGGGAGTCGGGACGCAGATGATGACAGCGTCGCAGCTAGAAATTTGAGAAAAGTCCGAGGTTGCGGATAAAAACCCCCTCTTTCTGACAGTTTTCAACCGGTTTTCATCGATGGTGTGGATATAGTTTCGATTGTTCGAAAGGTCGTCGATTTTCTGCTCGTCAATATCGAATCCAATAACGTGAATATCTGATTCAGAATAAGTTAAGGCTAGAGGATAGCCGACATATCCAAGGCCCACGATACCCACGGTCAATTCCTTGGAGCGGATTTTTTGATGTGAGATGCCCGATGTTTCAGGCAGCCGGCAGTTTGTCAATGCGGTCGCGGTCATAGGAAAAAGTCACCTCAAAATGAGATACCACATTATCAATTTCCGGGTTATTCCTCAAGGGAAATGAGAAAATCGGTTGGCTAAAAGAAACTGTTGTTTTGACATATCCCCCATGGATAATTCCAGAAAATCCTTTAATTTATCCTATCCAAGTAAAACATTGAGCTAACAAGTCACTTGCAAATTTTGGTTTGCCGGGTAGCAGGGGTGGAGCATGATCTTTTCGACGGCTTCTGAATGGGGCCCGTTTTTGGTGAAAATATCGTTGGATTCGATGCTAATCAGCTTCTCTTGGCAGGAGAAGGGGAGCGTGTCAATGTATTCTCTAAAAAGGTCCCGGATGCGGTTTCGATAGACAATCCCTGAGTCGCGCACGGCGTCGACGGCGAAATTGTCGGTATCGCTTGAGGGTTCGACGAGGATAAGCAAATCATATTCCGTCTCGAGCCATTGCAAGGCAGCTTCTTTCAGCTTATCGTAATAGGGATGAGGGGTGTTTCTGTCGTGCCAGTAAACTATGGGGTCGAGCGAGCAGCGGTCCATAACGGCGACCTCGAACTGCTGGGCTTTGACATGTAGTTCTGCGCGGATCTGGGTGTGGATCATCCAGACCTCCGTATCGATTGTGGCCGCTTCATTAATGGGAAATGGGCAGGACCGGGCCTTTTCTTCGACGATGGAAGCATTAAAATTACTTTCTTTTAACGCAACGCAAAGCTGATGTGTCAATGTGGTTTTTCCAACGCCATGCGTTCCGGTTATGGCAATCTTTTTCATGGGCAGCATCCCGGGTTTATTGAAAATTCAGCTTATACAACTTTTACTGTTAAAATGTCATGGCTTTTTTGAGTTTTTCCCGAATGAAAGAGTTCGATTCTTTGAAGGGTTCCATCTGATGATTAACCCTCCAGAAAACAACATCTGCCAACAAGTTCCAGTCTTTCTCGATTTTTTTTGAAGGGATTAACTCGCATCTCTTTTTAAACTCCACCTCCCTTTTCTTTGAATAACAGCGAAAAAGATAATGGAGATTTTCGGTTTGTTGGGGAAAGGCAATAATTGGTCCTTTTAAGCTTAAGTAATCGGCAGTCTCTTTTAAAAAGGTTTTTAATTCATCAGTCTTGCCGATTTCAATAGGTCCCCATTCGGTGGCGATGTGAAAGGTGCCTCCTTCGCCCTTTTCGACACCAATAGCGCCGCTTTTTTTGACCTGGGGCCCCATTGCATTGGGACCTTTCAGGTAGGTTTGATGGATTTGAGAGGTTCTTTGAGATGGAGGAAGTCTTCTTGAGAGAAGAACTCGCAATTTGATGACTTCGACAAGGTAGGGAATTTTTCCCTTGAGTTCCGGAGGAAGGGCGTTTTCAGCTTCTTCGATTCCTTCGAGTTTGGAGAAGTGTCCCAATTCGAGGGATTTGAGTTCTTCTACTTCCCAGACTTTTTGAGTCTTTTGCAGTACCTCCAAGGGGTCGTAGTTGATCAAATTTAAAATGGGGCGGATTTTCCCGCAGAGCTTAGAGTATTTGACGATTGGCAAGGCTGCCGGATGTTCGGCATAGGGACCTACCAGGTCAATCTCGGGTTTAATGGTTCTGGCAACATAAGGGACCAGTCCCCGATTGCTGACATCTTCAGTTATGCGGCATATGGTCTTGCCGGGCAAAATCCTGTCGTCTCCGGGCGTTCCATAAGGAGCGTTAATAATCGTTGTTATAAGGGGAGGATTTTTCAGGGCAGAGCAGGTTGCTTGATGAACGCAAAGTTTATTATTGGCTATGGCGTCTGTCGCTTGGTGTTCTCGAAACTTGAAATAACCGCAGCTTGCAGCTCCTATGCCAAGAAAGACCCCGGCTCCATTTTTAAGCATAATAACCTCCAAGGTGATTGTCATAATTATGTTCATACCTTTATCATTTAACGCAAATGAAAGCGTTGATTAGCAGTTATAAAGATTTAGACCGGCAACTCAGGGTATGTTGTCAGATTCGGCGGATTTTGGACGGGAAAAATTCCATAAGGACTCTTGGTCTGATAGTTTTCCTTTTTCCTGGGGAGAAGTATTTCAAATTAATAGTGGAAATGAAGGAGCCGGCTCTATGTGCGGGATAGCAGCCTTGTTCGGCCTGGGCAATGATTTAAGCGTTATCGATGAAATGACCGATATCGCAAGCCACCGGGGCCCTGATGATCGGGGAGTGCAGCTGTTCCAGGGAGCCGCTTTAGGGCATCGCCGCCTCTCCATTCTCGATTTAACCGAGCATGGCCATCAGCCAATGGCCTCTCATTGCGGCAGGTTTCATATTGTTTACAACGGCGAGATTTACAATTACAAAGAACTCAAAAGGGAGCTTGAAGGAAAAGGAGTCTGCTTTTCTTCTCATTCGGATACAGAAGTTCTCCTAAACGCCTTTTGCGAGTGGGGGAAGGATTGCCTTCACAAGCTGAACGGGATGTTCGCTTTTGTCATTTATGACAAAGAGCAAAGACGTTTTTTTGCCGCAAGGGACCGCTTTGGCATCAAGCCTCTTTATTACTGGATTTCCCCTGCAGGGCTGATCGCTTTCGCATCGGAAATCAAGCAATTTACCGCTCTTGAAGGATGGAGGCCCAGACTGAATCATCAGCTTGCCTATGATTTTCTCAATTGGGGGGTTCACGACCACACATCCGGAACTCTGTTTTCCGGTGTGAACCAATTGAGAGGGGGTGAATATGCCCAAGGATCAATTGGCGAGTCTGAAATTTGCCCAAAAAAATGGTACGTTTTAAAAACCCGGGGTCTAAAGATGTCCCCCGATGAAATCGCCAAGACTTATAGAGAGCTCCTTGCCGATTCGATAAGGCTGAGGCTAAGGGCTGATGTCTCGATCGGCTCCTGTCTTTCGGGAGGGCTCGATTCCTCCTCGATCGTCTGTCTGGTCGCAAAACAGCTACAATCACAGCAGGCAGCAGAGAAGCAGAAGACATTTTCCGCCTGTTCTCATGTTGAGCGGTTCGATGAAAAACGGTTTATCGACATCGTGATCGAAAAAACGGGGCACCGGGCGCACTTTATCTATCCGGATATCGAAGATCTTTTTCGCGAGCTTGACTCCATCATATGGCATCAGGACGAACCGTTTGGTTCAACCAGTATTTTTGCCCAGTGGGAGGTATTCAAGCTGGCAAAAAGGGAGCAGACAAAAGTTCTTCTCGACGGACAGGGGGCCGATGAGCAGCTTGGAGGGTATACGTCCTCATACGGTTTTCATTTTTATAATCTCTATCGCTGCATGAGGTGGTTAAAACTGTGGCAGGAAATGAGGCTTTCCCGGCCGACTCTTGGTTCGACGCTTCCTTTTAAGATGCTCGGAGCAAGAGTTTTGCCTGAAGTGGTGAAGCGTCCGCTTAGCAAGCTGTATCGACGGCCGGCAAGACGTCCCGAATGGTTGAATTTAAACATTCTCTTAGCAGATGACGTCTCGCCGTTTTTGTCTTTAGAAAGAAGCGGGCTGAAAGATTATTGCCAAACGATGATCGCCTCGTCCAGCCTGCCGATGCTTCTCCATTATGAAGACCGCGACTCTATGGCATCATCAGTCGAGGCGAGGACGCCGTTTCTCGATTACCGGCTTGTGGAATTTGTTTTGGATCTTCCTTCCGAATGGCTGCTCGATCAGGGGACAACCAAAAGAGTTTTGCGCGAAGCTATGAAAGGGATCCTTCCTTCGGAGATTCTCGCCCGGCGGGATAAGATCGGCTTTGCCACTCCCGAAGAGGTGTGGGCTCGCCATCCCGGCTTCTGCCATCTTCTTGAACAAGGGATCGCTTGTTCACAAGGGATGGTTACCCCTTCAGTCCTTAGTGATTTTGGGAGGGTGTTTACGGCTCGGTATTGGCGTATCATTAGTTTTGGCAGGTGGATGGAGCTTTTCAAAGTGAGGCTTTAGAAATTCAACAATCTGGAGGGCAGTGATGCGTTCTTCCCTTTTCAGCTTCCAGCAGCGCCACAGAAGATATTTTAGGATATCGTCCTCGGGGGGTTCTTTCATTTGTTTGAGATATGCTTCGAGGTTGCTTCGATATTGCCTATAGGCGTATTCCAGTTTGTAACGCATCTGATACTTGTAGGCTTCTTGAAATCTATCGGCATCTTTCAACCATGCGGGTTCTTTCTCTCCGAGAAGCCTATAGATGACCCAGCCAAGGCTCCAAATATCCATAGCAAATGGATTGGCTATAAATTTATTGTAAAGTTCCGGGTAAAAGAAGTGTTCAAAGAGCTCGGGAGGCCAGTAGCCAATTGTTCCTCCGATGCCGAGTGCAACTTTTACTTGAGTCAAGTGGCGCGCTTGTCCGAAGCCGTCAAGTTTGACGACTATGCGCCCTTCTATAAGAGAAATCAGAGTATTTTCAACGCTTACATTGCCGTGAAGGTCTCCTCTGGAGTGCATATGATGGAGCAGGCCGGCAATTTGATAGACGATCGAAAGTTTATCCTGCAGAGACAAAGGTATTTCCTTGTCTTTGATGACATCGAACAAATCACGCTGCAGCAGTTCGCTGATTTCCATATGCTTTACATGAGCTTGTTTCTTGATAGTTCCGATATAGGGAAATTCATGGAAAAGTTTGGGAATCTGCGCACTTTGATATTTTTTTCGATATGTCATTTCCCTATCGATCCTGTTTAGCTCTATTGACCCGTCTCGGTTAGGAAGACAAATAGATTTGGTTTTTTTTATCAGAAGAGTTAATTGAGGCTTGTCCGAAAAATCAAAACAGAGCATGGGTTTGAAGCTTTTTTCCGAAGGATTTTTAGGGTCTTTTTTCTTGAGTCCAATTTTAGAAAGATATCCAAAAGCCTCGCGGAAGTTTTCGCTGATGATTGAAAGATTGCCGTTGATTCTGTCGATATCGGCTGTTTTCAGCATAATGCAGAGCTTTTTTTCTTGCGGAAGAACAATGCAGGTTCTTTTTATTTGCTTTTCAAGCCTATTGAAGACAATCGGATCTTCATTGTCTTCAATACTTACTGTTCTTTGGTAGAGATTGTAAATTCTTTTGAAGTCCGGTTGATTGAGCTGGGGTAAAAGGAGGCCTGCTAGACGATAAAATTCGTCAAAAGTTTTCGGCGGTTGATTACAGACCATAGGACATCACACAATGTATCGTTCCCACGCGCCATAGCGTTCTTTAATTTTGCCGCGGGGGAAGGTTAACGCAATCAAAAGCAACCCTACAATAATGTGGCTTATCAGTCCACCCCCATGAGAAAAGAAGAGCAAAAAGAAAGCAAAAATCCCGAAAAACAGATTGATAAAACGTGCCGCTCTGACCACTTCTGCCATGGAAATGATGGAGATGGCCACGACCAAAGCTCCGATAATGTGGTCCAGATCTCCCACTAGTTTCGGCTCGTCCAGAACATGCGGCGAAAACATCAGCCAAAGTCCCAGGATCGCTGTTAACCACAGGTTCCAGGGGAAGCTTATCCCCCAAATCATCGAGCCTGCCATTTTATACGAAGCGACAGAAGGGGTTCTGCTGTCGGTTTCTTCACCCTCGGCATGGCCGCCGCGCCAAAAGACTTTTGAGAAGTTTCCTTTCTTTTTCGCTTGGTGGAGAAAGTGGAGGACAGCGATCACTTCATCGATGGCAAGAGCAATCATAAAGAGCATGCACACTGCGGTGAGCAGGCACCAGAAGCACCAGTGGCCAACCATAATCGGCTGAAGCATAATCAGCACAATGCTTGTAAAACCGAGAGGAACGACCAGGATCGCAAAAAGAACAACGAACCAAGGGATTGTATGCCATCTTTTCACCCCTCCATGCGCTCCCATAAGAGTTTCTATTGTGTAGGCCATAGCGCCAAGCCCTGCGTCAGCAACAGGAAATTCTTTTGACACTGTAGACGTAATCACATCCCGGGTGCCGTTTCCAAAGACAGGGTCGTAGACGTTGTCCAGGTATCCCAGCTGATAGCAGGCCATGTAGCGGGCGAACATCCAGGCAAAGAATCCCAGGAAGATAATCGGAATTCTTTGCGGCCAGGAAGAGGGGTTGTAGGACCACCCTTCGGGAATTGAAGCGCCCCCCACAGCCTCTTCGATGGGGTCTCTAGGGATGAGTACGGCAAGAGCGATCACTAAAGCGCCTACAAGAGTATCATTCAAATAGGTAACCGCCTCAGGAGCCCAGAAAGCAAGCGGAGCGAACTGCAGCCAAACCGCGACAACCGACAGGGCCCATCTTGGCCATATTTGCCTGAAGGTGAGGTCGTAGAGGCTGATCACAATCAGCAGGATTCCGCAGACAATATCGCTCACAGCCATCGGCAGGCTGTGCTGCGTGAATGAAAAGGTGCAGGCGATCAGCCAAAGCCCCAGTCCGATAACCGCATAATGGGTCCAGAAACTTTTATTTTGATGTAAATTATTTTGCATGGGCTTGAATGTGTTTTTTTATGTGTTCTGCCATTTGTAATCCGTTTTCCTCATACCATTTTATGGGATCGTTTTTCAGCGGCTCCAGCATTACCGGAAGCGAATCCTTGATAAAATGTTTGGGAGTCCATCCAAGCACTTCTTTGGCTTTGGTAATATCAAGGGCGTAGTGGTCGTCTGCCAGATCGATCATCCAGGGCTGAACAAAATCATCGCTGAAGAAGGGAAGGTGCTCTTCGATCCAGGCTCCTTCTTTTGCCAGCCATTTTGGAAGCCGGAGAATGTGGAAGTCTTTGTGTTCTAAAATTTCCGAGATCGTGTACTGGAGGTCTTTGTAGCTGACGGTTTTGTCCTCGCCGATAATGACGACGAAGGGGTTCGGCAGTTTATCCTTTTTCTGAATAGACAGCTCAAAGGCGTCGACTAAATCGTCTAAGTGGAGGAAGGGGTTTCCGTGAGACGTATCGCCCGGGAAAAGGTGGGCGTTCAACTGGTGTTCATAAATCCGTTGAATATTGTGGGATATGGGAATCGAGTGGCACCAGTCGTCATAGCATCCGGCGATTTGCATGATTACGGCCGGGATGTCGCCATGAAGCTCGTGAATGACTTTTTCGGTTTTGACCTTGGACTTTGGATAATCCCACTTAGGCTCGACAGGAGAATTTTCGTTGATGGTTTCGCCGACCTCGCAAGGTTTGTAGATGAGAAGGGTGCTGGAAAATGTGAACTGGTCGACTTTGTCGAATTTTTCATTCAGCCCTTGAAGCATCCGCCTTGTCCCTTGAACTGTGATGGAGTCGTAGAGTTCGGGTTTTTGATTGGAAAACGAGTAGTAGGCTGCCAAATGGATGACGGGGCCGATTTCCGCGCCGTATTTGTTTCTTACCTGATCAAGGGCGTCGTTCACACTTTCGTCTGAAGAAATATCCATGTTAATATGGTGCATTTTCTTTTCGTGGGGATGTTCTTTGCGGTCGAATCCCACAACTTGATAATCATCTGCAAAGCGGTGGACACAGAGCCTGCCGATCCTGCCGCTCGCGCCTGTAATCAACATGACTTTCTTATCTTTAGCCATTTCTCAACCTCAATACATTCAATGGTTTAAAATTAATTGAAATTTTTCTCTACTAATTTTTTCTATAAGTGATTTTTTGAAATGAGGCAAGGGATAAAAAAAAGCCCTGAATATCCTTGATATTCAGGGCGATACGGAAAGAGAGGGATTCGAACCCTCGATACCCTTACGGGTATACGTCCTTAGCAGGGACGCGCCTTCGGCCGCTCGGCCATCTTTCCCTAAGCAAAGAACACCTATTCTATACGACATCTTTGATTTTGGGCAAGTAGGTCGCGATACCCTCGAGATAAAAATTTTGTTAGTTAGTTAACTTGATAGAGTCATAGATAGTGTGAAAAATCAGGCAGAAGGAATGCTTTCATTTTTACGAGGAAAGATTTTATCATATGTTTCTAGAGCATCTTCCATTTTAGGTCTTTGATCGGGATCAATTTGCGTCATATGGTCAAGCAGATTGACGAATTGATCAACCTTATCCTCTTCAATAACTTTTTGTTCTTTCAATTGTTTGGCCAAAAGTTTGATATATCTATCTAAAACTTGCTTTTGAAATAACTTTTCATCTTGGGATAGGTTCATTAATTTGGCTCTTCTTAACAAGGTTGACCAGCCGCTTCCCGCAGTGGCTTGAAAAGCTTCGTGTTCAATGACAAATCTTTCAATTCCTCTTTTATTTCGAATACGTTCATTTTTGTATTTTCCCTCTTCCACTTTTTCCCAAGTCTTTATAAATTCGTCTTTTTGCGCTTCTTCCACTTCACCCCAAAGAGATGTGTTCCGATTCTTATCTAAAACCTGTTCTTCAAAATTTCTTATCAGCACAAGTGCAGCTCCCCAGACTTCTCCTTTTGTACTTAATTTGCCCTCAGGAGAGATAAAGCGAATATTTCCTGAATATTTTTGTGGTATTTCCTTTCTAGTTTTTTTATTAGTTTTGATTTCGCTGGTCTTTCCGAAGTCGGCGATTTTAAGGGTCTGATCTTTTCCTGTTCCGTATATCAGACAGTTTTCAGGTTTGATATCCCCATAAATAAAGCCAGCATTTTGCAATTCAGTCATCCCTTCGAGGTATTGCCTTCCAAACTCAATTCGGGTTTCGATATTAAGGTTTTCTTGAATTTTATCTTCAAAATTTCCACCTTCGGCAAAGGGTACTTTGAGGCCGTATCGAGCTTTACCTGATTGACCTATAAGTTCAATTTCGTCGGTTTTAGTAGCCAAGTGCTGAGGTTCACTTTCTGATTTTTTATTGATTGCATCGTAAGTTTTCTTTTCCGCGCGAAGATTTTTTTCTCTGGATTTCCAAAAAGTTTTGACTGGTGCGTAAAAGGCTTCTTCCTGTTTATTTATGTCTTTTCTTGGTTGGTTTTTCTCAGGTATGTATAAGGCACTTGTGATCTCTTGAGATACAAATAGAGGGTTTGGTTTAAATTCCCTTTTGCGATAGACGATTTTCTCTTTTCCTCGGGTCAATTCTTTAATATCTTTAAAGGCAACTCGATCTGTTTTCGCTGCTGTAGATTGGAGTGTTTTTTTTGATTTGAAGAAGAATTGCTGGATTCTAGCGCTTATTTTTCTCAAACCTCTTATCAGAGAACGGCTTGCGGTTATATCTCTTCGTGCTGCCTGTTCTCTTCTCGTTTGTTGGTTTGAGAGTGATCTATTTTCAACATACTGAATTTTAGATTCTTGAGTTTTTAAAGGTTTAGCCGTCACCCAATTTTGGGTTTGCTCTACAGGGGGACTGCTGTTGCCTTTTATTTCAGGGGCTCCGTTAGCCATAATTAACCTTTTAATATTATGTTTATTAACTAGTATTATTATAATTAATTATTAATTAAATGTAAATTTTATTATAAAATTATATTAATTAAATTATTAAAAAACAATAAACTAAAATTAGCTTTTTTCTTGCCAAATAAGCCGAAAAGAGTGTATTATACCGCAAAAAAGGAGCATTTTTTCTATGAATTCTATCCGTCGAGTATCTATCTATGAATCTTCCCTAAGAGATGGCTTGCAGGCTCTTAAACAAAACATTCCTACCAAAGTTAAAATTGGCTTTGGCAAACGACTGGAAAAAGCGGGATTTAAAAATATCGAAGTCGGCAGCGTGACTAAGATTGAGCAAATGAGAGATAGCGAAGCGGTCTTTAAAGAGCTGAATAAAAGCGGATCGGCAAAATATTGGACTTTGGTTCCCAATCCGAAAGGTTTGCATAAGGCCATCATGTGGGGGTGCAGGCATTTTGGGATTCCCGCGTCGGCATCAGACCCTTTTTCTCGCGCCAACATTCGGAGAGGAATTACCGAAGCTTATGAAGATTGGCATCTTCCCATGCTTCAGAAAACTGCCTATGAAGGAATAAAAGTACGCTTTTATCTCTCATGCAGTTTCGGATATAAAAGCCCTGATGATGTCACTGAAGAGGTTGTTGTCACTCTAGGGTCAATGGCCCATAGATATAACGCCAAAATTGTTCTTTCCGACACGATGGGCTGGGCAACTCCGGATAAAGTCCGAAGGTTGTTTCAAGAGTTTTGGAATGAAGGTTTTTTACCCAGCGATCTGGCGTTTCACCCGCATGGCCCCCCTAAGCGTGTTATGGAAAATACCGCAGCGGCAATCCAGGAGTTTATCAAGCGTGAACAGGTACTGGGAGAAGTCGCCGCGGGGGGCTTTGGTTTGGGGGAAATCGACGCTACAATTAGAAATTTTGGAGGATGTCCCGCAGCGCAAAAAGCGGCAGGCCGCGATCTCAATAATGTCCCGACGCAGGATGTCATCAGTTATTGCAATGCCCAGAATATCCTCACAGGTGTTGATCTGGAGAAGGTGAACGAGGCAAGCAACTTTTTTATATCTTCGCTGTAGATGGATGCTCAAGGATTTTTTCTATCGCTTTTTGAAAGAGCCATTGTCTGGAGTCGGGGTCTCGGGATAATTCGCGGTGAATTTCTTCCCAATTATGCCAGCGAAAATATCTGTTGAAGTTTTCCGAAGAGTGTTCAAAGCTCGAAAAGAACTGTTTTTCCGGCTCGATTTCGAGGTGGACCATAGAATGCACCACGATTCCTTTGCCGTGAATTGAAGTCAATACGGCCGGTTTTTTGTTCTCCTGATAAGTCGCCAGAACCTCTCCCTTCCATGATTCATCGGGAAAATAGCACCCCCCTCCGCTTAATAGAGCTTTGATTTTCTTGTCGCCACAGCTTAAGGCGGCGACTTTGTGAATGAAGGGGAGGGGGCATTCTTTAGCTGCGGGATAAATGGGGCCGGAGGCTTTTCCCGGAAATAGGCGCATTTTCCCTTGTTTGGTGATGTTGTTAAAGGTGCGCTCTGTCGCGGCGGCGTAGGAAGCTCCGCAGATCATTACAGCGGCTCCGCCTTGATGGATAAATTTTCTAAGCTCTTCGAAGCGGCCGCTTATTTCAGCTTCAAGTACAGATGATGGTCCCCCCGGGATGACGAGGACAGTACGCCCGGGCTGCCATTTCGAGGGTTGAAAATCAAACGCTGAAATCTTTTTGATGTCCCAATGGGCGCTGAAATGTCCCTTAGCTTTCCTGATAAGCCGCTCAAGTTTTGAAGATGTGCTGCCAAAAGTCCCTTTCCCGTCATAAATGAGAAAAGAGTCGATTGGGCATTTGCCGCTAACTTCTGGCGCCATAGATGCGAGCCGCAATCACTGCCAGACAAAGCTTATAGCAGGCTGTCGGCAGGAAGGGGACGACGCCGACAAGCAGCGCTTTTTGAATATCCATAAAAAAGAGAAGCCATGTGATGCCGAAAAAGTAGATAGTCAATTGCCCTGACAAAACCGCAAGGGTCGACATCAACCAGGTTCTTTCTTTTCGAAACTCTAAAAGGAAGCCTGTCACATAGGCGGCTATCGGGAATCCAACGAGATACCCCCCTTTGGGGCTGATGATCCAAAACGGGTCAATGCTCATCCCTGAAAGGACGGGAAAGCCTGCTGTCGCCTCCAGCAAGTAGAGGAGAAGGGAAAAGGATGCTTTTTTCCCTCCCTGAGCGATTGCAAGCAAAAAGACTCCGAGGGTCTGCAGGGTCATCGGTATTGGTTCCAGAGGCACCTTCATTTGGGAAATGACGGCCATGAATAGGCTCCCCAAGATGACATGGGCGGCATAGATGGCATAGGACTTTGTTTTTGTATTGGCAATAGTTTGTGTGTTGTCCATACAAGCTCCTTCGGTTTCAAAGAGAGCTTTCAGAATGGCTGAAAGCAAAAAAAAGGTCAATCTTGATTATGAGTGCACAGCATTTGAAAATTTATCAACGCGGAGTCGCGGAATATTTTATTCTTTAATTTCTTATTGCACCCTTCGTCCCCGCGACTCCGCGTTGAATTTTTACAAAAATTGTGCAAAAAAGGTTTAGTTTTCCCAGGGAACTTGGGTGCAAGTGGCTACCCAGCCCATCCAGCTGTCTTTGACATGAGTGATTTTATATCCCTTATCTTCCAATAGCTTTTTCACTTTGACTGCAGTGTGCGGTGTTTCTGATTGCAGGCGCGACTCATTGATCCACTTGCCGGCAATCGAAAGAATTGTGCAAGAAGTATAGTACTTTTTAGAATTCTCTTCATTGCACTGCAGTCTTGAGGGAATCTGATTTTCTGTCTTAGTCCCTAGAATTGTAAGCATTCGGCCATCTGCGTCCCCAGGTAACTTGCCGAGGCTTCGGTCTGCTTCGTTGTCCTGCTTCGGCAACCCCATGAGGGGTTGTCTGCATCGGACGCCTTGCAGCCCTTTGCCCGGGCCGCGTTCTCTGGGGACGCAGATGGCCGAATGCTTACCTAGAATTGAACGGGTTTGCAGTTGCATTTTTCTCCTTATTCAAAATTAAATCCGGCTTCGGCTAACTCTTTCATAAACGCAGGGGGCAATGAAGTTTCTTTAATTTCTTTTTTAGTGCCTGCAGATAACTTGACTGAGTGTTCAGCGCCTTTTCTTATGAGTTTGCAAAAGGCTTCTTCAACATATTGGTATCCTCCTCTTGCGCCCAGCCTGATCAAATTGATTAATGTGAAGTTATAATGGATTTGTTCAAACTGATCAGTGACGTCAGATTTATCTTTGAATGTGAATTTATCCGCCACAAAGTCAAGAACGTCTTTAAAATGAGAATCGATGGTGTCTTCAGATTTTCTCATTCGGAAAACAATATCTATCGATTGTTTGGGAGTTAAAGACTCCAGCGTGAGAAACTCGTTTAAAGGCAAAAAATCTCGGTCATCCCATGAGAATGAGACGGGATTCAACAAGAAGCCGTAGGTGAATAATTTGAAGGCTATAGGTGCAGGACAGTTAGCGTCGGAAGCGATGCCTTTCAGTTTTCGAAGCAGTTGGGCGTTTGATGGATTCTCAGAGTCATTCAAGATGCTTGCGCCCAATTCATGAATTCGGTTTTTTATCTTTTCTCTATCAGCTTGGGGAGAAAGGCTGAGCGCTTTTGTAGTGAGTTCAGAAATTGAGAGTTCTTTACTTTCGATATTCATACTGATCCTCCAATTTTTTTGATCTGCAGAATCATGCTGAGAATATAGGCGGCGCCGGCAAGGAGGGCGATCGTCGCTCCTGATGGCCAGTCGAGATAGAAAGATGAGGCGATTCCGGTAAATGAGAACACAGCGCTGAAGAGAACGGCGATGGCCATCATCAATGAGAGCCGGGATGTGATCATGTTCGCAATAGCTGCGGGAATAGCAAGCAGAGTCATCACGAGTATGATCCCCACAACATAAATTAAAAGGACGATAGTGATGGCGATTAAAGAGAGAAGCAAAAGATAGATGAGGTTGACATTTGCGCCCTGGAGAAGCGCTTGCTCCTCGTCAAAGCAGATAACGAGAAATCGCTTGTGCATCAGGAAAACGGCGGCGAGGACAATGATGTCTAAAACAAGCAAAAATAGAAGATTGGCTGGGGAGACCCAAAGAATATTTCCGATGAGGAAACTGGTCAGCTCGACATTAAAACCCGGAGTTTGGGACATAAAGATAATTCCGATCGCCATTCCCACCGACCAAACGGCCGCAATCACGGTATCTTCCCGCTGGCGGTAATGGAGGTGGATCCATCCCATGATAAGGGCGGAAATGATTCCTGCTGCAAGGGCTCCGTAGAGGGGAGACATCCAGGCGACATTTTTTGCCCGCTCAAGCCAGACGCAAAAACCGATGCCTCCAAGAACGGAATGGGCGATGCTTCCGCTGATGAACACAATGCGTTTGACCACGACATAGGACCCGATGATGCCGCTGCAGATAGAAGCCAGGAAACCGGCGATCACGGCATAGAATAAGAGGGCGTTGGATTGAATGGCTTCAAAAAATTCCATCAGTGATCGGCTCCTTGAATGAGGGGAGGGTGGTACACGCCGTATGCAAAATGTTGGCAAACTTGTTCCGGGGTCATTTCAGTGACGCCTTTCTGAACAGAGAGGACTTTTTTCGTGTCGTGAATCACGGTTCGGAGATTATGCGTCACCATCACGACTGTCATTTTCGATGTCAACCCCTTGAGGATTCTTAGGATATCCTCCGAGGTTTCGGGGTCGATACTGGCTGTCGGTTCGTCGAGTATCAGGATTTCAGGATGAGCCGACAGGGCCCTTGCAATCAGAACGCGTTGAGCCTGTCCTGTCGACAGGGTGCCGAAGGGGCGGTATTGCAAATCTGAAAGCCTGACAGTTTCTAGCGCCTTTCGCGCGGCTTCTTTGTCTTTGTTGCAATAGCGTCCATACCAGTTGAGGTGCGAGAGGCGGCCCGAGAGGACTAGTTCAAAAACCGAAATGGGAAACTCGCGGTCGACGTGCATTGCTTGAGGGACGTAGCCGATGCGGGAGCCGGCCTGCCGGGGCGGTTTTCCCAAAATCTCGATCACTCCCGAACTGGGCTGCAGCAACCCCAGCATCAGTTTAAGAAGCGTTGTTTTTCCGCTTCCGTTGGGGCCGATCACCCCGACAAAATCTCCCTGATCAATGAAAAAATTCATGTTTTCGAGGACAAACATATGGTTGTATCCAAAAGAGACATCTTTAAATTGAATCGCATGAGAAGTCATAAAGGTTATTTGCCTGCGAATTTTGCGGCGATGCGCCTCATTTCGTGGATATAGTCATCAGCATAGGGGTCGAGAACTATCAGCTTGGCTCCCAGCTGCTCGGCTACAAGCCGGGCTCCTTTATTGTTGAACTGCTTTAGTATAAAGATCGTTTTCACATTGTGCTTTTGGGCTGTTTCGAGAATCGTCGTGAGCTGTTTGGGAGTCGGCTCTTTTCCTTCGAACTCGATCGCATACTGGGTAAGGTTGTAATCCCGCGCAAAATAGCTGTAGGCGGGATGAGAGACGAAGATGGTCCTGTCTTTTAGCGGAGACAGGACGGTGCGGATTTCGTCGTCAAGAGCTTCAAGATCTTTGATCAATCCTTGCAGATTTTGTTCGTATAATTGTGCGTGCTCCGGATATCGTTTTTCTAGCTCGCCCGCGACAGCTTTGGACTGGGCGATCATAATTTTGGGGCTTAGCCAATAATGGAGGTCGCATCCTTCGCTGCAGTGTTTGCATTCCTGATGCTTAGCCTGGCATATCAGATCGACTCCTTTTCTTAGGTCGAGCATCGTCATTTGAGGATTGTAGCTTTGCAGGGAGGGCAGTGCCTTTTGTTCAAAAGGTTCTCCGGTTGTCAGCCAGATATCGGCTTTGCTTGCCTGCATCATCTGTTTGGGTGTGGGTTCATAGGTGTGCATATTCGATCCAGGGGGAACCAAGACGATGGCGCGGACCGTATCGCCGGCGATTCTTTGGACGATATATTTGTAGGGATTGATGCTGACGAGGACGATATGCGACCTGGTATCTCCCGGACTCGGCGAATCGCTTGATTTCCCTTGAGCCGGCAGAATGCAGAGAGGGGTGATCAAAAGTAAAAATACAGCAAAAATTTTAAACCGCTTGAAACATGCCTTCATCGTGATAAAATTATAGGGGTCAATCCATTTTTTTACAAATGAATTGAAATTCTCCGGATACGAGGTTATACTCCAAAGAATCTTTAAATAGGGGGTTCCCATGCAGATAATCGACTCATTGCAGCTCTCCCCTCGGGGAAAAAGGGCTGTTTGCATCGGCTTAGGAGCCGGGGCGGCAGTCATAGGGGAAGTGGTCAATCACGCTTTAACCTGGTACTCTTATGACGGCACGGATTCTTCCATGTCTTCAACTCGACATGGATTGTATGTTTTGGGCAATGTTGTCATTTTAGTTTCGGCCGGAGTTTTGACTTATAAGGCCGCCGAACAGTTAAAAGAAAGGTTTGTCCTATTCGCGAGAAAAAACGAATATTCCCAACCTGTCTCTACAGCGGAGCTTGTTAAACGGAGCGCGGTAAGAGCGCTGGTTGTTTATGCAGGGGCGTCGGTTATCTCATTTGGCCTCTCATCGCTTAGAGCTACGGGAAATTGCCAGACAATAGTTCAGAAAGCGACAAATCCTAGCTGCTGGTTGGAAGGGGATACGGGGTTTGCAAGCACAATGAACATTACCGGGAGGCTTTCATTCTACCTCAGCGCGCTTGCCCTAGTTGTCTATGAGATTTATTTTATGATCCTGCAATGAAAACAATCGCGATATTAGGTTCGACAGGTTCGATAGGCACGAGTACGCTTGAAGTCGCCGCGCATTTAGGCGATGCGATTCAGGTAGCTTCTCTTGCGGCCGGGGAAAATATCGACCTGCTGGAAAAGCAGGCGCGGCAATTTAAACCGAAGCTGGTTGCGGTTTACAATAAAGAAAGAGCTTTGGAGCTTAAGAGAAGGCTCCCCCATGCCGAGGTTGTCGGCGGTGCCGAAGGGCTGGCAGCTGCCGCGGCGCATCCCGACGTCGATTTTGTCGTTTCTGCCATTTCCGGTGCTATCGGCCTGAAACCCACAATTGAGGCGATTAAAGCCGGCAAGGATATCGGACTGGCCAATAAGGAAGTGCTTGTGGCCGGCGGCGAGCTGGTTATGAGGCTGATCAAAAAACATGGGGTTCGCCTCCTTCCTATCGACAGCGAGCACAGCGCTCTATTTCAGTGTCTTGCAGGGGAGAGGTCAAAAGATGTTGGCCGCCTGATTCTGACGGCATCCGGAGGGCCGTTTCGAGGATTTTCAGCAGACCGACTGACAAAAGTGACCGTAGAAGACGCTCTCAAACACCCCAATTGGTCGATGGGGGCGAAAATCACCGTGGACTCTTCTACAATGATGAACAAAGGGCTTGAGGTCATTGAGGCCAGGTGGCTTTTTGATATTTCTGCCGATCGGATAGACGTTGTGGTTCATCCTCAAAGCATTATCCACAGCTTGGTCGAGTTTGTGGACGGATCGATAAAAGCCCAGATGTCAGAACCCAGCATGCTGATGCCGATACAGTATGCCCTCACTTATCCCTGCAGGGCCCCCGGACTGCTGGCTCCATTTGACTTTATAGGGAATGGAATGTTAGAATTTCACGTACCTGATAATAGAAAATTTCCCTGTCTGAATTTAGCCTATGAGGCCTTAAAGGCAGGGGGTAGCGCGCCATGCTACTTAAATGCTGCAAATGAGGCTCTTGTCGATCGGTTTTTAAAAAAACAAATACGCTGGATTGAGATCGGTCAAAAACTCCAAACCCTGCTCGGGCGACACCGCCTTGAGCCTATCGACTCTCTGGAGGAGATAATCGCCATAGATCAGGCGGCAAGAAGAGATGCAGAAAATATTTGAGGATTCATGATCGAGACATATTTATATTTTTTTCTTGCTATATTAGCTTTGGGATTTCTGATTTTTATTCACGAGCTCGGCCATTATTTTATGGCCAGGCATGTCGGAATGAAAGTCGAGGCTTTCGGTATCGGATTCGGCAAAGCGATTTATACCTGGAAAAAAGACGGTGTTGAATGGCGCTGGAATTGGCTGCCGTTTGGCGGCTATGTCAAGATCGCAGGGATGGAGCTGCAAAAAGATCAGGATCCCTTCTCGATACCGGGCGGTTTTTTTACAAAGAAACCTTTGGATCGAATCAAAGTCGCATTTGCGGGGCCTTTTGTCAATTTATTATTTGCCCTTGTGGCTTTCTCCCTCATTTGGGCGTCCGGCGGCCGGGAAAAACACTTTTCGGAATACACTAAGGTCATTGGCTGGGTCGATCCTAACTCAGAGCTTTACCAAAAAGGCGTTAGACCGGGAGATGAAATTGCCGCCTACGATGGCAATCCTTATATCTCATCCAAGGACAACCTTTTTGCTCCCATGACCGCCGATAAGACTCTTGAGGTTCAGGGTTTCAAGGTTGATTATCGCACAGGCGAGAAGACCCCTTTCGACTACACGGTAAAGCCCTATCCGCACCCTTCTTCTCTGAGTGACGAGATTCTCACGTCAGGCATTCTCCAACCTGCGAGCCAAGTGATCTACCGCCCCTCGAAATTGACTCCTGAACAAAAAAAATTCATGCCAGCTGCTAGCAATGTGGGAGGCATTCAGGAAGGAGACCGCATTGTCTGGGTAGACGGTGTGAGAATTTTTTCTCAAAAAGAGCTGAAATCCGTTCTGAATGACGGCATGGCCCTGCTAACAATAAAAAGGGATGGCAAAACCCTTTTGCGGAGGGTTCCCCGCGTTCCGATTCATGAGCTGAAGCTCGACTTTGAGACAAAAGAAGAACTGACAGACTGGCAGCATGAGTCCGATTTAATCGATGTGGATATTCACGATCTTTTTGATGTTCCCTACAATCTGACCCATGATGCGGTTGTGGAAAATCGGCTGTCATTCATTGACAAAGAAATGCAGGATGAAATTTTCCCCGAGCACTATTTTTCTCAGGATTCGGCTCCTTTGGAAAAGGGGGACAGGATCATTGCTGTCGACGGAGTTCCTGTCAAACAGTCGTATCAGCTTTTTTATCAGCTGCAGCAAAGAAAAGTCAATGTCATTGTCCTTAGGGATTCAAAACTTCCGGCGACTCTTCCCGCCTCTAAAGCCGATGAGCAGTTTCAAAACGAAGTTAATGTTAAAAATCTTAGCCTAATTGCCTCGACTATCGGCACAAAGTCCTTAACGCGGAAGTCGGGAGATTTGGTTCTCCTTGAGCCGATTGTTCCCAAAAAAAGGGAGGATCTCTTTACGACCCCGGAGGAAAAAGCCGAGTATCGAGAAAAGCTTTCGGAAAAAGAAAAGCAAATTGAAAATCTTGATAACGCAGAGTTTAAAGAACGGGCAAAAGAGCAGTTGGAACATGAGAAGAACGAGTTGATACTCGGGGTTATTGGAATTCAAGACCAAACCGTCACTTATAATCCGAATCCCTTTGTCATGTTTTGGGATGTGACAACAGAGATGTGGCATACACTGACAGCTCTCTTTTCAGGTTCTTTAAGTCCGAAATGGCTTAGCGGTCCTGTTGGGATAGTGCAGGCTGTCCAGCACAGTTGGGAAATAAGCTTTTCAGAAGCTCTTTATTGGATCGGGTTGATAAGCCTGAATCTGGGCTACCTCAATTTGCTGCCGATTCCTGTTCTCGACGGTGGGTATATCTGTGTTTTCCTGGCTGAAATGGTTACTGGAAAAAGGATTAAGCCGCAAGCTCTTGAAAAGCTGATTGTGCCCTTTTTCATATTGCTGATAGCCCTGCTTCTGTTTGTGACATTTCACGACATCGGCCGTATCTTCGGGTTTTTCTACTGATGCTCCTTCAGGTTTATGATATTTCTCCTGACAAGTGATTGTAGGACGTCCTCGGGAGATTTTTCGGTTGCAATCCCAAAATAATTCATCCCTCGAGTAATGATCTGTAAATACTCGCTCCTCTTGCGGCTAGCGTTCTGCTTTGGCCAAGGGAATTCATGCTGGGGGAAGAGTTTTCTGAAGGTCCCTCTATTGCAGCTAAAGCTACTCTTTATGGCTTTGTTAATAGGAGTAAAAATGTGTCCTTCAAAGATAAGGATTCTGCCAATTTCTTTATTGTCCATATGATCGAGTTTTCTTCGTTTATTGGGAGCTTTGCCCTTTTTTACAGGCTTTCTTTTTCTTTTAATGCCAAAACTTTTCAGCTCTTCATCAGAAACTAAGATGTTCATGCAGTAAAGAAGACGTTTTTTAAAAATGTCTTTTTCAACCAATACGTTAGAATAATGAATGAGGCTGTCCTTGATTCCTTCTAGGTCCATTTTGTCAATATTATGATATCGATGAGCGAATAGTTTTAGAATCTCACGAGCTCGCCATTTAGACTTTAGTAGGGGAACGATTAAATATTGCAGCAGTTCTAAAGAGAGTTGGCTATCCAACAGGTTATTGGCTTTTTCAGACAGGTTGGAAAAGTCCAGGAATTTTTCGGGATCTTTATCCTCAGATAAAGGATTGGATGAAACAAGGACCTCATATAGGCCAAGTGCTATGTTTAATAAACGTGCATGGTTGTCATTCTGTGTCTTCTTTTTGAGGCATTCTTTAATACTCTCGAGATCCTCTTCTGATAAATAGTCAAGGTCAAAAAGTTTGAGAATGGGCTGCACACTATCGTATGAGCGGATACAGGGTATAAGCAAATTATTGATATAATTTCTCAGCTTCTCAGGAGAGAGGCATTCGAAATAAACAGTTATAAAAGTTTTTTGATCAAGCCTCTTCAGACTCCGCGCTTCATTCATTGCAATATTGAGATATTTCATTGAGCTTCTGGAGATAGGTTTTAACACATGCTGAAAGAAATTAACTCTATCTTCTTCAGGATAATTTCTGAGCTGATTCAGTAGATCCAGAAGAAATTCACTAATATTATTCTTTTGAAGGGATCTTTCTGTTCCTACAACAATTCCAAACATTCGGTGGCAGCGAAGGGCTAGTGACAGGTGTTTATTTTCATTTGATAAATTTCCCCATTCATCGAGGTATAAAATTTGATATTGATATTTAATCTGTTTAAAAAAGTCGCAAGTAGTTAAAGGAATACTTTTTGAAATTTGACTGGGGTTGATCGACTTCCCACAGAGTTGGCGCATTTGAGAAGTGGTATCCATTTTCATAAGCAACCAGGAATGCATGGTTTCCAATTCCTGGTTGTTAAGTTTCATAAAAATTTTTAATGGTTCTGGAGTCGGTTGTATTGTTTGTAAAGGATTAAAAGAAAGATTGTAGTTCATATAAAACCTTATTTAAAAAATAAGCAGGAATTTTATTAATCCCTGCTTAATATTATCAAAAAAGAATAGTGTAATCGAATTACTCTTTTTTGTCTTCATCGTCGAGGATTTCCACTTCGGCCTCTTCGATGTTTTCATCTTTTTTTTGCGATTCGGTTTGACTTTCCGAAGCTTGGGGCTGGGGCTGAGAGTTCGGTCCGCCGGCAGCCGCTCCCGCTTTTGACATAGCCTCGCCGATTTTTTGCATGTGTTGTTCAAGATTTTGCTTGGCAGCCTTGATCTCCTCGATATTTCCGCCTTCAAGCGCTTTCTTTGTGGCGTCGATATGGACTTGAACATCATCGACAACATCTTTAGGAAGCTTGTCTTTGTGTTCATCAAGAGCTTTTTGAGCCTGGAAGGCCAGTGAATCGGCCTCATTCCTTGCTTGCACTTGCTCTTGCTTCTTGCGGTCTTCTTCCTTATGCAGTTCGGCATCTTTGATGATTTTTTCAATTTCCCCTTCATCCAGTCCCGATTTGGCCTGGATGCGAATCGACTGTTCTTTGCCTGTGGATTTGTCTTTTGCTGTGACATGCAAAATTCCGTCGGCGTCGATGTCGAAGGCGACCTCGATTTGCGGCATTCCGCGAGGGGCGGGGGGGATATCCGTTAGGTCAAACCGGCCGATTTCCTTACAGTCGGAAGCCATTTTGCGCTCGCCCTGCAAAACGACAATTGTGACGGCTGTCTGGCTGTCGCCGGCGGTGGAAAAGACTTGTTTCTTTTGGGCCGGAATGGTTGTGTTCCTCTCGATCAGCGGGGTCATGACTCCGCCAAGAGTTTCGATACCCAAAGTCAGGGGAGTGACATCGAGAAGGAGAACATCCTTCACATCTCCCATGAGTACTCCGCCTTGAATGGCCGCGCCTACAGCTACGACTTCGTCGGGGTTCACTCCTTTATGCCCTTCCTTGCCGAAGATTTCCTGAACTTTTCTTTGCACAGCAGGCATGCGGGTCATTCCTCCGACCAGGATGACCTCATAGATGTCGTCTTTTGTCACGCCGGAATCCTGGAGCGCTTTTTTGCACGGCTCGACGGTTCTTTCGATGAGATCGTGGGTCAGCTGCTCGAGTTTGCTTCTTGTCAGCGTCAGGGTCAAGTGTTTGGGACCCGAGGCGTCCATCGTGATAAACGGCAGGTTGATTTCTGTCGATTCGGTTCCGGATAGTTCCATCTTGGCTTTTTCGGCGGCGTCGCGAAGCCGCTGCAGAGCCATTTTGTCATTATGGAGGTCGATGCCCTGCTCTTTCTTAAATTCTTCCAAAAGCCACTTCAGGATCTGATTGTCGAAATCGTCCCCTCCCAAATGGGTATCTCCGTTTGTCGCGAGAACTTCGAAAACGCCGTCGCCGATTTCAAGGATTGAAATATCGAATGTGCCCCCTCCGAGATCGAATACGGCAATTTTTTTGTCGGCTGTTTCTTTGTCCAGCCCGTAAGCGAGAGCGGCTGCGGTCGGCTCGGGAATGATGCGCTTGACATCGAGCCCGGCAATCCGTCCGGCGTCTTTTGTCGACTGCCTTTGGGAGTCGTTAAAGTAGGCGGGAACGGTGATCACAGCTTCTTTGACCTCTTCTCCCAAATAAGCCTCGGCCGTCTCTTTCATTTTCGCCAGAATGTAGGCGCTTGCCTCTTCAGGCGTCATTGTCTGGCCGCCCTGTATTTCGAAAACGGCATCGCCGTTTGCGTTGGCCACCACTTTGTAGGGGACTGTTTTCATTTCCGATTCGACTTCATCGCGCTTGCGGCCGATAAACCGCTTTGGCGATGTGATTGTATTTTCCGGGTTGGCCACAGCCTGGCGCTTGGCAGGCACTCCGACCAGCCTTTCATTTCCTTTTAGTGCAACAATTGAAGGGGTTGTTCTGGTCCCTTCAGCATTGGCAATCACCTTGGCTTGGCCGCCTTCCATGACAGCGACGCAAGAATTTGTCGTCCCAAGGTCGATTCCAATAATTTTGCCTTTTTTTGTTGTTTCAGCCATGAGATTACTCCTCAATATTTGTTTCGTCCTGATCTTCGTCAGGGCGAGATTCTTTTAGATTATTTTCTTTTTTGTCTCTAACAACAATGACATGGGCGGGCCTGAGCGTTTGATCGCCGCACATGTATCCCTTAAGAGTTTCTTCGACGATAGTGCCGGGGGGATGTTCATCGGAATCTATTGTTTCAGTCACGTGGTGGAAGTGGGGGTCGAAAAGTTTTCCCACACAATCCATTGGTTTAACGCCATTGCTGTCGAGAATATTTTTAAACTGTCCCAGGATCATATCGAATCCCACTGCCCAGTGTTTGATCTCTTCGGACATGTTTTTTGCGTGTTTCAGCGCGTTTTCCATTTGGTCGATGGGAGCCAAAAATTCAGCAATGACATTTTTAGCGGAATGGCGGCTTAGCTCATCGCGCTCTTTCATCAGTCTTTTTCTGGTATTTTCCTGTTCGGCAAGCAAACGGAGATATTTATTTTTAAACTCGGAGGCCTCTCTTCGCAAATTCTCGAGCTCAAGATCGGTGACCGTGACAGTCATCGGCTCTCTCTCTTCTGCCGGTTCTTTTTCTTTTTCTTTTGTCATGGGTTTTCTTATTTCTCCTTTTCTTTCGACGTCTTGTCTTCAATCAGCATCGATTGGGTTTGCTGAATCAGGAGCTGGTCCTCCCGGGATAAATAAATCGGCGCTGCAATCGGCTCCCGATAGGTGATCTTGTATTTGAAAATATTCTTTGTCAGAACCTCGCTCACGATTTGAGAAAAGTGGTAAAGGGTTCCGAACAGCCTGCGGTAGGGAATCCTCAAAGGGCCGATAAGTCCGACAGCGCCGACCGGTTTTTGGTTCACATAATAGGGTATAGCCATTGCAGTGCAGTTAGGATCGCCTTCGGCAAATGTACTCAGCTCCTTGCCGATCCAATATTTTAGCGAATTGACGGAAAAGCAGTCTTTGAGCAGAATCCTCATTCCGTGGATATGTTCAAAAAGGGAGAGCGCTTTCGACAGCTGCTGGGGGTTTTCATATTCGGGGTAGCTTAGCAGGCGGGAAAACCCGGTTCGATAGACTTCGTCATCGATAAAATTGCTGTAGCCCACCACATAGCGGACGATCACCTCATTATACCAATGGTGGGCAAGCTCTTCTTCATCGGGCTCAAGATTTTCCGGCTTGTCATGCTGTGTCTGCCTCCAGGAAAAGTAATTTTCAAGCCTTTTGAGCCTGAATGAGTTCAATTTCATATCGGTGTGGAGTACCTCTGTTCTAATCAATCCAAAGTTGGTGATTACCACGCAAAGGCAGCGGTGCACATCGAGCATCACCAGTTTGACATCGAGAACAAAGTCATTGTCGAATCTGGGTGCCAGCATGAAGACGGGGCAATTTGTGATTTCGCTCAATGTTTCGGCGCTTTTTTGCAAAAAGAGGGTGATTTCCGGGCTTTCTTCGCGGCTTAGTTTCTCAATTTGCTGTTTTGCCGTTTTATCGAGAATTGGGAATTCGAAATTTTCGGCGGCATAGAAGCGATAGGCCTTTTCCGTGGGGATCCGTCCGCCGGAGGCGTGGAGCTGCTGTAGATATCCCTCATCTTCTAGATGAGCGAAATAATTACGGATCGTCGCCGAGCTGAGTTCTTTAAAGACCGTTTCTTTGAGCGTGTTGGAGCCGACGGGCTTGCCGCAGGTGAGATAGTAGTCCACCAGTCCTAGCAAAACCTGGCGCTCTCGCTCCTCTTTTGCCGATCTTTTGATAGTTGAAGGTTTCATAGCCTAAAATCCCCCATTTCTTTACCTACACCTCTTATTATAAGTCGATCGAATTCAAAGGTCAAGAATATTTAGCACTCAACCCTATAGATTGCTATAATCCGGGTTTAAGCGAACCTTTATAAATAATTAACAAACCTCGTCTAATCTGTTAAAAAAGGATCGAATATGAGAAGTGAAAGCTCTGAAACGGCTATCAGGCGGTTTTTCCTCACTAAAAGCGATATTACAGAAGATATCGAAGCCAATCAATTTTATGCATCTCTCGATAAGATAGCGGGATTTTTCTTCCGGCCGGCAAGGCATTTGCTGGGCGGGCACGAGGTCAAATGGATTAACGTGGACTCTGCTTATCCTGTTGAACCGAAGGCTGCGCTGTCATCATCCAAGGGTATCGTAAAATTCCTTAAAACAATTGGAAGTATCATTTTATTCATCCCTTTTACAATTATTGGAGCTTGTTTTGAAGCCTTGCCCTTCGCGGCATCTAAAAGAATAAGGGAATATAAAATCTCAAGCGCTCAAGCATCAAATCTGATGAAGCTTGAAGTTATTCAAGAGGAAATTAAAAAGAAACAGCCTAAAACCGAGGAAGAGTTGAAGCCCTATGTATTAAAAGCTCGAAGATTGGGCCTCGATCTTTATCATATATTTATTTTTGAGCATTTAGAACCTGCTTATCAAGAGCAAGGGGTCGATCAGGATTATATAGATTCAATACCAAAGGAAATCCTTCATCCGCACGCCAAAAAACGAAATATTGATATAAAAGAACTTCGACAAATTTTGAAAGATACCTTCAACGAGCCCAAAAGCAGAACTCCTCTATTCGTTGAAGCGGCTCAGCTTTCCAGCTGTCCGGTAGACGAAGTGACTCGCAGGTTGCTGTCTTCAATTAGTGATTAAATATGGGGTGATTTGGCAAATGTCTTTGAAACCCATTTTTTTGCAATAGCCTCTGGCCCTTGTTACCGGAGGAGGGCCTGGGGCCATGGCCGTCGGCAACCGCGTCGCCAAAGAAGTCGGCATCTTATCCTGCGCCAATGTGGTGGATTTCCGGACAAAAGAAGGCAGCGTTGTGAACAAACAAACAATCAATCCCTACATCGACGCCAAAATGACCTACCGCCTCGACAAGATCGTTGAAAGGCAGGCCGAATTCAGGCTCGACCTGCCCATCTTTTTGACCGGAGGCATCGGCACTGACTTCGAATACGCCCTCGAAGAAGTCAGTCGAAAAGTCGGCTCCACCCATGCGACACCCGTCCTCCTTTTCGGCACCCCCGATTACTGGGAGGAAAAGACAACGTCCTGTTTTCCGCGTCAACCTCGAAACTGGAACCATCAAAGGGTCCGAATGGGTCAGCAACTGCTTCTACTGCGTCCAAAATGCCAAGCAGGGTCTCAAAGTCTACCGCGATTTCTTCACCGACACCCTCCCATCGGCAAGCACGGCCCCGTCTATTCACGAGGCTTTGCCGCCGTCAAAAATTGAACCAATTACTTTGCTTAATATATAGAATTAGTCTATACTTTATAGTATTTAATACATGGAGATTTATATGGTTAGTTCATCTTCCGAATCCTTCAAGTCAATGGACCTCGTTTTTTTCCCCGTTCCTGATAAAGTCAAGATCGATGAAGAAGCGAAAACAGGTTATGCCACTTCCCAGAAAATCGAAGTTTTAATAAAAGAGCTTAAAGACAAAGGGCCTCATGTAGCATTAGGAAAACTGGGACCCGGTGCCTATACAGCACCGCCTTTCAAGCTTAAAAATAAAGTAAAAGGTCTAGATATTTATGGATGGGATCAGGGAACCAATCGTATCGATTACCCCCGACAGATTTCCCTCATGGTTATAGGAGCCAGGAAAATAAAAGATAAACACTATGTTTATTACACTCTATCCAAAGATATCACTGGAAATTTAAGTTCCTATTTGAGAGAACATGTTCCAGCAGATCCAGATCGGAAAGTGTATATAAATTCTCATGAAACTTTTAGTAATTACCTGTTTGATTTGTATCCTCCATTTGCAACTCAAGAGACTGAAAAACCCACACTTACTAATTATGTCGCAAAACTTTCTGCTTTGCCGCTCGACTCTATTCTCGATTATGGAGATGGAGAAAAAGCGTGTAAAATCCTTGGGCAGAAAATTTTTGATGATTTCAAGAAAAGAGCTTCAGGTAAAAGTCTAGCAGGAAAAGTAGCCGTTCAGGGCGCCTGCGAAAGAGTAGCAAAAACGGCACCTGACGGCCGGTTACGCAAGCAATATATCGAACGGGCTTGGGACGGAATCGGCGACGAAAACTGGCGTTGGATGGCTTAAATTCGCTTCCCAAAGAGTCCGCAGATAAATCTTTCGCCTTAAAAATGGAGGTCAACCTTGAATAACTCACCTATTACGCTTAATCGCTACGTGGCCCCATTGGAGAAAGAAAGTCGATCGGAAATTTGCGACAGCAATACCATTCTGAGGATTGCATTATACAATCTTATCACCGAGGCCAGATCGCTTCAGAGATGTATAGGAAGATTAAGCATGTCCACGCCCTTATCCTAGATCGGATTGTCAGAAAGGTGGGTTTTGATTTCTTTATTTTTGAACAATAATCAGACAATTTTCTTCAAATTCATGTTTTTTTCCTGATTTGTTAGAGATACGTCATGATTTTGGGAGAAATGAGAGCAAAAGGTATCATATCGCTTCTGAGGCGATATGATACCTTTGCTTTAATTCGCTCCCAAACCGGATATATCTCTACCAAGAATCTGGAAGAATACCTCAAATTAAGAATCTGAGGCTGATTGCCGATCAAAAATAAAGAAATCAAAACCCACCTTTCTGACAATCCGATCGAGGATAAATCCCTAGACATGCTTGTTTTTCCTAAACATATGACCTTCCAATACGTGTTCAAAATATCCGCAATGTCATCGGGAGTCAATGAGGCCTCGTGGTATCGGCGATTTTTTTCATCAATTTTTCGTGAGGATTGCCGGGCTGAAGCGTCTTTTTTGGTGATAATTTGAGCATTTTATTGATGTATTCACGAGCGATTTCATCATCCACCGGCAAAGTTCCGCTAAGATACTTATAGACGTTGAGGAAGCCTTCGACCTGTTCGTCAAAATCTTGAGATTCTTTTCGGCCTAAGAAAACATCCCAGGTTTTTTTTAACGTTTCAGATTCCTCTTTCGTAAGAGGCTTTTCGGTTTCTTCTGTTGCGCCTAAAGGACCTGAGGCTATCGGACATATGCTTATGACCCGGTTGGGATAAGACAGCGCCAGCTGCTGGCAAAGATGTCCCCCCATCGAGTGGCCTGCCAAGTGGGCTTTCTCAATATTTAAATGATTTAGGATTTTTACGACATCTTCGGCGTGATCTTTTAATTCATACTCTTTTCCTTTGGGGGTGAGTGATGATCAGCCGATGTCGCGGTGGTCAAATCGAATCACGTAGAAACCACCCTCGGCGATTTTTTGGCAAAAACGGCCGCTAAAGCCCCAAGCTCCTTTCATAGCTTCCGGAATCAGTAGACAGGCAGGAGAGGAAGTTTGGCCAAAAGACTCGACATAAAGACTGTGCTGATTTGTATTAATTTTGTGTATTTCAAACATACGTGACATTGAAAAATATCATTTTAATACTGTTAAGTAATGTTTGACCAGTTCATTTTATTCCTTGGCGCCGGATTTTAGAAGCGCATTCACAAAACTGTTGCCTGCGTGACGGCCTACTTGGTAGGCGCGCGCAACAATCAACGGTGAAAAACCATTGTTATCGGTTATGTTCGGATCGGCTCCATATTTGCATAACAGGAGGATCATTTTCGGATCGTGCATCACATGGAATAGGGGCGTTTTCCCGTCGAGGTCTTTGGCATTAGGGTCTTCGCCATTCTTCAAAAGCTTTTTAACTTTTTTCAATTCATTTTCCTGCACGGCATAAAAAAGGGCTCCCGACCACATTGTTTTGGAGCAGTCCGGATCTCTCTCTTGCGCATAGCAGAGGTTGCCAAAGCCGATTCTTCTTAGAGAGTATCTTCTTTTTGTTGTAATTTCAGCAAACCTCAACCTCAACTCCTGATCGCTCATCGTTGGGACCGGTGATGCCGGTTTCGGCTTTTGATCTAAGGTCCATAAAGACGTTTCGTGCTTTTGATCTAAGTTCCATAAAAGCGGGATATGCCTTTTCGGGATGGGTGACTTTATTTTAAGAGTCGGGTGCTTCTTCTTGTCTTGTTTTGGGGGATGAGTGAAAACCTGATAATATGCGGTCAAATCGTTTGGACTGTCACTGCCGCGCACGGCAGTCATTGCCACGAGTTTATTTTTAGTATTGAGCACAGGAGAAAGTTTGACTTCATGGGTATTCCAGAAAAGCTCCATGAGTATTAAAAACTCTGCAGCGTCCCCGGGAGAAACGCGAAGTTCCTGAAAGGTGTTGGAGTTTTGTGAAAGTTCCGCTAATATCTGTTGTGTTTTTTGTGAGATGCGTTCTTGCAGCTCATCCTTGTAAAGCCCTTTTGAGCTGCAAAAAGGGACTTGATCTTTTATATTATTATCTACTTGCATGAATTATCTCCATAAATAAAATAATACTATTATTACAAATATCTTATATTCAAGAAAGAAGTAAATATAGATGTGTGTGTTTAAAAATTAAATTTAACGCCTCTAGGACCCTGATTGCTACCTAAACCTTAGCTAGCAATCAGGGTCTCAGGTATTTTGGGAGGAGGGGCTGGTTTGATAAGCAGACGATAAAGCAAATGCTCTCTAATGAAAACAGCGGATTTTCTCTCGATGCTAAAGTAAGAGTACCCTCTTGGGACCGTGAAGGGTTAGAGCGCCTGATAAGATACTGTGCCCGCCCTTGCTCTTAAGAGCGAGAACTTGCGATGGAGAAGGCCTTTGGGTTCATTATCGCCTTCCTAAACTTAACCCACACCGGAAAAACCTTTGTCCAGATAGAACCCTTGGAATTTATCGAGAGGATTTCCCGATTCATTCCATTTCCCCGCCAACATCTTCGTCATTATCATGGAGTTTTTGCACCAAATTTCCCATTAAGAAAAAAGGTGGCCGCCAGCGCTCAAAAACGCCCTGAATTCAACATCCAGAAAAATTTACAAGAGTCTTCGAAAAAAGTTATAAAGGTTTCTTTCGCCTTAAGCAAAACTCATCGCTCGTGTTTATAAAACCGACAACGAGCCCAAAAGCAGAACTCCTCTATTCGTTGAAGCGGCTCAGCTTTCCAGCTGTCCGGTAGACGAAGTGACTCGCAGGTTGCTGTCTTCAATTAGTGATTAAATATGGGGTGATTTGGCAAATGTCTTTGAAACCCATTTTTTTGCAATAGCCTCTGGCCATAGCGTCGGCCATTAAAATAATCGAGACGTAATCAATGCCAAGCTCTTTGGCGTCTCTGACTCTTTGACAAGCCATCGCTGTTGCTATTCCTTTTCCTCTTGCATCAGGTTTGACGGCGGCATTGTAAAACCCTCCTAAAAGTCTTCCTGTATCATCCCGGGTTAATGTGAGAGAGCTGCATCCCACAGCTTTTCCATTGAGGATTCCCAGATAGTTGATCCAAGGAGGCGATTGAGAATGGAGAATTTCCAGGAAAAGCTTTCGAAAGAAATCAATCTGGGATTGAAATCCAAATACATGGACATAGATGTCAATAAAACGGTCAACTTGCTGTTCAGTTTCAACTTTGACAATGTCTATTCCTGGTTTTTTGAGAGATAAATTAGCTTTGTCGACATCCAAAACCATCCCAAAATTCGGCCCGGGAGTTTTATAGTTTCTTTTGAGAAACTGCGGCATTTCGTCTTCCGCCCAGAGTGTCAAAGGAATGCCTAAATGCTTTTGTTCTTTTTCGAGGCTTTCGAGAAAAGATTCGAGGTCTTGGCCGGAAAAAGAGATATCGAAAATACTGTTAAAAAAAGGAAGATTGGCTCCGGAATAAATTTTCGTGAATTTCGAATCTTTAAAGATAACCGAATTTGGTTCGTTTGTCAGGTTTACGGCATCTTCAAAACAGTTTTTGAGACCTGTCATGATAATTCGTTGATTCATATTTGAGTAATGTATCATAATGATAATTAAATACCTAAGTTTTTTATGTTGTTGTCTAATGGAACTCGATTGACATCTGTCAAGAAGGCCGATGGAGTCAATCTCAACATTTTTTGCCTTCCTGGAGGCCCAGGGCTTTCTTCGGAATCGCTAAGGGAGCTTGCTGAATTGATTGATACTCGGGGAGCGGTCTGGCTTGTTGATTTTCCCGAAAACGGCAATAATCATGTGAAAGGCCGCGAGCTCAATTGCTTCAAATGGGGAGACTATCTTATCGATGCTGTTAAAGAGTTCGACAATGTGGTTGTTTTGGGCCACTCTTTTGGGGGGCATCTGGCACTGAGCCTTCCGGAGCTTGAAAACCTGATTGAAGGATTGGTAATTGTCAACTCATCCCCGGGGCTTTGGTTTGAGGCACAAGCGAGAGAAATTAAAAAAAGAAACCTTCCTTCTTTGCAAAACCTTCATAAAGCCTATGCGGAAAACCCTTGCGATGAAACGTTTCGTCCCTGCTTTATTTCTGCTATACCACATTTTGTTGCTGCCGAATATATTGATAAGGCCAAGAAAATCCTGTCGGACTTGCCATATAACCACCGGGCGTTGAAGTGGTGGGTTGAAACATCACAACAAATCAATTGGACAGCCGGTTGGATTCCGGAGGGGATTCCGACACTCATTATCGGCGGAAGGGAGGATGTCATCACTCCCTGCTGCCTCTTTGAACGGGATGCTCGATTCCGTAGACCCAATATCGAGCAGCATATTATTGACAACTCCGGTCATTTTTGCTGGATAGAAAAGCCCGATGAAGTCAAATCTGTTCTCAACCTGTACTTCTCTACTTTTTTTTAGAAAGGTCTTCAGGCCTTTCTTCTTTCCAAAAATCTTTCAAAATTGTTAACATCTTCCTTTTCTTTTTGCAGGAGTTTACATGATACGATCATTCACCAAAAGTTTTCGACCTCCCTATGGGAGCCGCGGCATGACTTACATTCCCCATCAATTCGATAGACGGAGGGCGGAAGAACTCATCCTCGAGCAGGATAAAAAGCGTATTTTCGCTCCATTCTCGAGGAATTTTGAAACAAAATCTGTTAGGGTTTCCCATGACAATCCACTAAAAAAGGCGTTTCTTCCTTTTTTTTACACAAATGGCGATATCACCCACTCTGATTTTGAAGGAGAAATTGGGAATATACAGCATATAATACTCCCGCCGTTGTTGGGTAGGGGGATAAGTTATGTGCAGTATAAAATGTGGTCACCCGTTACTGGAACATTCGACGGCAGCTCGTATCGCAACCTGTTTACATATGGCGGATTCACGTGGAGCCAGAGGCTTGTGGAAGATGCAATTTCGGAATACAATATCATTTTGAAATTAAAACCCTTTCATCCCTCATTTTTGGATTCGGACGCAATTGTCGATCCTTTTCACAAACGGGAAATAGTCGCCAAGGAAGAAGCGATTGAGGCAATGAAGAATTTGGAAATCCCGAAGATAGAGAACTGGATTAAGCAGTATTTCAATTCCCATGATTCTCGAGTCACTAAACTTGAACTTCACTTTTCCGATTTGACAATCCGGACCTGCCTTCTTCCCTTTTACATTCTTCAATATGACTGTATGCCTCCCCGGGTCATTCCGGCGCTTGACCAGAACACAAAGGTTGTAGGATCGGCTCCTATTTCCCCCACGAAATCAATGATTGTAGCTGCCGCAGCTACCGGTCTTGTTTCTCTTTTCTTTCCGCAGATGGCCCTTGCAGCCAGAGTCGCAATGATTGCAGGTCCATCAATCGCCACCGGGCTATGGATGAAAACAAGACTCTATTTGAAAGGATATTTGAATTGGGCCTACATGGATAATAAACGGAGCGAAAACGCCTCTTTCGCGAAAACAGAAAGTGATCGTTTACGCCGCCGCATCACCGAAAATCTTAACACTTCTTATCGGGAAACAACGCAAGTTATTAATATACCCGATAAATATTACCATCTGCTTGGCTTGACACCCGGAAAAACCTATACCAAAAAGGAAGTGACTCGAGCTTTTCATGGCAAAGTAAAAGAGGTTCATCCCGATCGGATTCAGGGCAGCGGGGAACCGTTCATTGAACTTGTTAAAGCCCGCAAAGAGTTTTACCGCGCTTTCGGGGAGATTAAAAGAAATCCTTCTTGATATTCTTGAATCTTTGCTGGTCATGAATAGAGGATCGGAAGGACGTCGATGACTGTGGGAGACCAGTCGAGGCCGCGGTGGTAAACGAGTTCGGTGGCCATGCGGCAGGCGATGACAGCCTTTTTGTGGAGGTCGGGGACATTGTCAAGAAGCTGCTGGCGGAACTTGGTTTTGAGCAGCGGGGGGCAGTAATCGAGAAAAGCGATGATGAGCGGATGGTCGGGGTTTTTGGGCAGAGGACGGTGTTCAATAAAATCGAGGATTTCGTAGGTGTATTTGTTGATGCACTCGGAGATTTGGTCGGAGATATCGGTGAGGCGCCGCCTGGTTTTTTTATGGGTTTTTAGGAGGAGCTGGGCTTCGTTATAGGCGAGATGGCGTACGCGTGTCATGATTTCGGAGACAAGCTGTTCTTTGTTTTCAATAAAGTCCGCTTCGCTTATGGCAAGGCCCGAGAGCGCTTCGAATGAGGAGCAGATGACTCCGGCTTTGTTTGCCGAACTGTCTTTGATGATCAGAACGCCTCTTTCTTCCAGGGCTTTTCTCGCTTCGGAACTGAAATAGAGGTTGGCTCCTTCAATGACCGCTTTTGACGTTGGGCGCCCTTCGTCGTCGATGAAGTCGAAAAGGTTCATTTCATTGATCGTTCTGGGACGGCCGCCGGCGGGAATGAAAATATCGGTTTTTGCGCTATGGACATTATGGCGGAGAAGATAATTCATTTCACTGCTCGACAGCCAGTCTTCAACCACTTGACCCTCTTTTTTTCGCCAGCAAAGAGTTTGCTGAATAAAAGCGGTTTGTTTTCTTTTGGTAAATTTATCGACCAGAAACCCTCCCTCGTTCAAAAGAGCGGGCGGATATTCGCGAATTCCTTTGCTTTCATAAAAGAGTTCGACAAGCTGTTTGAGATCGAGGCCTTCCGGGTCGAAGATTGTCCCTGTTCCGTCTGTAAGGGCCAGGAGTTTGGCAGTGTGGGAGTAGAGTTTGGCCAGGTTTAATATCTGATTGCCCGCCACATCGCCGTCTGGGCCTCCGGTCATTTTTATGGTGAATTCATTTTGCAAGGGATCAATGCCGAGATATTTGAGAACCTCTTCCATATAAACATTCACACCGCTAGAGGTTACACCGTATTCTTTATGGTTGATACCTGATGTTGGTTTGCTAGTTATGAAACTGCTGCCGGGCGGATATTTTTTTCTTTTGGAAAAATTGGCGATCCAGTCGATGATTTTTGGCTGCATATTTTCATCGGGACCTAAATAAATATTTTCGGGCTTGCTCCAATAATCTTTGATGTGGCTGGCAGCCAGGCTGCCGTTGTTGTCATAGTTAATCAGAGACATGAGGTTGATCACAAAAGATCGCTGTGCCAGATACATGAGCTCGCTTTTTTGCCCTTTTTGGAATTTCTTCAGTTTTATTTTGAGTTCTTGTTCTTCGATGTCTGAACTTTCGAGTTCTTTCTTTAAGATTTCAAGTTCTCTTTCGATCCGCTCATGGGGTTCAAGAAAAATGACCCCTTTTGAACCGCCCTCGGGAATTTCCTTGTTTTTCTTATGCTGGGTATAGGCAAGATTGTAGCATTCGGAAAAGATGTGATCGCTTTCGTATTGCATCCTTTCCGAATATTCGGGAAATACGGTTCTTAAGCCTCCTCGGGATAGATCTTTGAAACGAATATGAAATCCGAAGTAGTTCATCCCTTTAAGATAAAAAATTCCGTAAGGGAGCACAGGATAAATTTCTTTGGTTTCGAACGGAACATCCCTCATAAAGGCAGGGTCGATTCTAAAACTCAGAGCGCTGTAATTATACCGGTAAAAATTTGTTTTTAGAGTATAGGCAACAAAATTGATAGCCTGCTTCAGGACATTTTTTCTTCTGATGTCGTTTTCCTCATGTCCGGTATCGAGCTTGTCGATATCTTCGTGAATTTCCCGGTTGAGCATTTGGAATTTTTTCTCATCGGAATGGACGGGGTCGAACCTCAGCTTGAAGGCATCGCAGATCTTTTTCGTCAGGTCGGGAAGCCGGCACAGATCCCATTCAACATGTTCAATGGTGTAGACATTGGGATCGATGTGTACCAGGACCTGATGAATGAAGTTTTCCATAGCTCTCACAAGATTTCCCTTGCTACCCGAAACATAGCCGGGTTTGACAAGCCTCTCTTCAATCAAATCGAACCTGGTAAAGTATTTTACGGTGATCAGCTCCCGGATAAAGTCAGGAATATCGGCGACTTCCCAAGCTTCTTCTCCATTGCTGCCATGAAGCCCTATAGACATGATCAGTATATTTTCATTGCCGGAACCGGGATGAATGTAGGCGGCGTTGACCCCTTTCATCACAAGTTTGTGATTGTGGACGATTCTTGCGAGCAGATAGAGGAAATGGTGCTTGGGAGTATTTCTCCAGGCTAAGACGATATGCATCGAGGCGTTGTTTTCGTATGAAAGGGTATCATGGTAAAGAACTTCATATTGGCAAAGATCGCGAGTCTGGGCTCTGAAAAACATATCAAATGCGAGAATTAGCCGCTCATTTGGCATACTGCGGATGAATCGGCTGCCAAGAGCCTGAATGATTTTATCCAGCTCCTCGTCGGTAACTTGGGGATTTCTTTGTTTGACATGAGGGCGAATCTGATCGATTTTATCGACAGGAACAGGACTTTTGTCATCCTGTGAAGAACCTGTGAAATGAAGAAAGGCGACTCTCAAATTTGCTTTAGCATCAGTAAATGATGGGGGGCAGTCTGAAACATAAGTTCTATACGACTGTATGCCGAACAGTGCGTAGTTTTTCAGAATAGTCAGATCGGCATCGGCGCTGTCGAGGCAGAGGACAATCGCTGCGTTTTTTAGATTGATAGTACTGAAATAATCCTGTGTGTGAAAGCCCATGAGGCTGTGAGTGATGAGCATGATGTTATCGGGCCCGACTTCGCTAAAAAACGGAGCCGGCATGGCTTTTTCAAGCCACTGGTAGCAATCGAGAAAATTTTCGCTTTCACGCTTAACCAGCTTTTGAAGCTGCTTATTGTTCAAATGCCGGTTGTCTTCTGTGATCATGAACTTATCTTATCGCGATTATTTTTTGAATTCCACTGTCGTCTTTTTAAGGAAATCGGAAGCAATATCTTTACCCTTGGTCTGCATTGCTGTATTGTCTTTATCCTGGGATGATAAAATAAAACGCGACATCACGACTATGTCGTAACCTTTGTTTTGATAAATATTGAATGTTGTGAATTCGCGGAATCCGTTATCGAGATCGATTGTATATTGCTCTGTTGATTTTGTTCCCCCCGTGATGTCATCCTGTTTAAGATCGGTTTTTTTGGCGTCTGTAATTTTAAAGTTCATATTGGAATATTCTTTGCCGATGATGCTCATCATCATTTTGACAATTTCTTCCGGAGATTTATTCTCATGGCCGGCTATCAGTATGGACATTTGGACCAGGGGATTTTGCATGATATAATTGGCCGTTTGGCCGGAAAGAATAGGTTTGCCGGGAAATGAAGACTTTAAGGTGAAATCCTTTCCTGTAAATTCGACATTAAAGGTGCCCTCTTCATTTTGGACCTCCTTAAACTGTCCCTGAACGTGGGGGATCGGATTTCCCCATAGACTTATTGCTCCTAGGCAAATAACTAACATCAAAGCGGATACAATTTTATTCATGACTTACCTCTCTATAGTCTCCTGTGTAACGCCGGCTCGACTATTAATCAAGCGTCATCATTTAAGAATCCGGAGGGCGTTCAGGCCCACCAGAACGGTCCCCCCTTCATGGAGGACAACTGCAAGCCAGAGGGGTATATATCCCAGAAGAGCTGGAGTCGTTGCCAGGAGGATGACTGAGGATGCAAGCGTAAGGTTTTGAGTGACAATATTTTTTGTTTGACGGGCTTTGGTCATGAGCCACGCCAGCTTTTCGAGGTTGTCGTGGAGGAGGACGACATCGGCGGCTTCAATGGCGGTTGTGCTGGCTGCCTTGCCCATCGAAATGCCGACAGAGGCCCTGGCCAGAGCGGGGGCGTCGTTGATGCCGTCGCCGACCATGATCATCCCCTCTTTAAGAGACAGGTCGCTGACAATACGGAGCTTGTCTTCAGGTTTGAGCTCGGCGTGATATTCGTCTAGTTTCAGGCTGGCTGCGATTTTCTTGGCGTTTTCATGGTGGTCTCCGGTTAGTATCAGGAGTCGCCAGCTGCCGGTTTTTTTCAGCGATTCAATAGCCTCTTTCATATGCGGTCTCAAAACGTCTTCAAAACGAAAGAGATAGGCATCGCTTTCCAAAAGTAAAACGGTTAAGACCTGGCCATTTCTTTTAGCCTCTTCAGCAAGCAGCAGCAGCTGGCGGGATTTGTCTTTTGAAAGTTTGGGCAGAACATAATCGACATTGCCTATTGAAACAGGAACTTTCCGAGAATGAATTTCAGTGTCTCCCTCTAGGCCGAATCCGGGAATCGCTTTAAACGAGGCAAGCTTAGCGGGCTTAACCTTTTTTCTCCCGCATAAGCCGTTATGGCATGGGCAATCGGGTGGACAGCATTTCTTTCCAGGGCATAAGCGATGCTTAGTGCCAGGTTTTCATCAGAGTTTTCCTGCAGCGGCACAATTGCTGACAGCTGGAGTTCTCCTTTTGTCAGAGTTCCCGTTTTATCAAAGGCAATGATTGTGCACCTTTCAATGGCATCTAAGATCACGCCTCCTTTAAGCAGGATCCCTTGTTTTGCGCAGACGCTGATAGCGCTTAAGTACGCTATAGGGGTGGCAATGATGAGAGCACAGGGAGATGCGGCTATCAAAAAGGCGATGGAGCGGTAAAGCGAACCCTCTTCTCCTAGAAAAGGAATGTTTAGCAAAAATGGAAACGAGGCGGCAAAAAACGCGGTCAGGAAAATGACAATGGCGGCATATTTTTCACTGACGCTGTCGAACCATCTTTGAATGCGCGGTTTGGCGTCTTGAGCGAGGGTAACCAGTTTAATGATGCGGGCGACTGTGGATTCGGAACTCGGCCGAGTCACGCGGAGGGTCAGCGAGCCCTCGAGATTTTGCCCTCCTGCGGGGACCTCGTCCCCAACTTTTTTTGCTACGGGTATATTCTCACCTGTCAGGTGGACAAGATTCACAGAGGATATCCCTTCGATAACCTCTCCGTCGAGAGGGATGACCTCACCGGCTTTGATCAGAATTTTTGTTCCCGGAGAAATATCTTTGACCGACAGATAGTGCAGCGCGCCATCCTCTTCGATGACAGCGGCAGTTGAGGGGGACAACTTGTATAGCGAGCTGATGGCCCCTTTGGCTTTTTCAGTGACGGCATCTTCCATGGATCCCGAGAGGGCGAATAGGACAAGAAGCATGCCTCCTTCGAGAGGGCTGCCGATTAAAACAGAGGCAAATGCGGCAAGAGTCATGAGAACGTCGATGTTGAGTTCGAGACGGAAAATATCTTCAATCGATTCAATTAACGCCGGAATTCCGGCGAAAAAGTAAACGCCCATTAGGCAAAAGTTGGAAAGGGGCAGCCCTTTTGGAATGAAGCGGAGGAAAAAGGCAATGGCCAAGAGGACGGCAGAGAGGATGGAGGCTCTCAGCATGATATTGACGCCCCATCTTCTCGATTGAGGAGTCAAAAACGGACTGACGCGGTCTTCGAGCCCCATCTCGAAAAACTCATCGAATACCACCGGTTTTTTTTTGGTCGTCAAAGTCATCAGGTAATAAAATCCCAGAGAAAATAGGCACATCCCCAGGCTAAAAAGGCGATGCCGAGGTTCCAGACGATAGCCGGAATTTTCCGATTTTTTTCATAAAAAGCATAGATTCCTCCGGCGATGCCGATTGCCGCAGCCGACCCGATAATCAACCCATAATTTCCCGGAATGAGAAAAAAACCAGTTGCTGCAGCAAGAGCTGCAGCGACGACTCCCGCTCCCGCTCCCAAACTTTGCTCAAGAGGATGCTCCTGGTTTTCAAGGGAAAGGCCAAGCTCTTCTTCAAGCATGACCCTCAGAAGCCTGTCGTCGTCGGACATAAGAACGTCGATAACATCTTCGAGAAGCTTGCCTTTGAAGCCTTTGGCTTCATAAAGAGCGGCGAGTTCCTCTCTTTCTTGCTGCCTGTGATGGTCAATCTCCCACTTCTCTTCGGTAACCAGCCGGTGCAGCCTTTCGAGTCTGGACCAGCCAAGCCAAGCGCTTCTACCCATTTTCCAGATTAACCACCCGATGGCTATGATGAGATAAGGAAAAAAATGAGATTCAGCCGGAAGGAATATCCAAAGAAGCATAAAAAAGACGGCAGTTTCCCTGGCTGCATCGGCTCCTGCCGAGATATGGCCCGGTATTTCTTCCCCATGAAATTCCGCTTTGGATATAAGCCCCTTAGCCTGTGCCTCTACAACATGTTCAACAGCTTCCTTGCCTTTAAAATGGGAAGGAGAGGCCGATTTGTTGTCCATAATGCCTCCTAAAAACAAAGAGAATACTGGAAAATGAAGAAATATGGCAAATTTTTCTTAAAAATTCCCTCTTTTTGGGGTAAAACTAAATTTTAATTTTAATTATTATATGTTATAATATAATAAAGAAGGTATACAGTTATCTTCTTGTTATTAAAACGAACGATTTATTTACATAGGGGTATTATTATGTCGGATAATATGGATATCGTTGATATACTTAAAGAATTGCAGCAATCCCAGCAAATACAAGACTCGACGAAAGTTGTCAGTGAAACAACTGTAGAGCAGAAAGTGACAACCCCGATAACGCAAGTGGACTCTATCCAACAAGCTGAAATCTCTGATGCCGAAAAAGGGGTGCAGGCTCCGAGCAATCCTATGCCGCCTCAACCCAGTCAGCATCTGACACCTCAGGCTTCCGATATTGAAGCCTTTCTGATATTGTTTAACAAAGTTCAAAATACGGTGATCACGCATATTCTGGATTCCTGGGAAGCTAACATCGCAGAAAATAAACGAATCGATAAAGAAGAAATGGAAAGAAAAATACGAATGGGATTGGACCAAATCGGCCATTTCACCGCTTCTTCAGTAACGAAAGACGATGCCGGAGAAGGTGCGGCGACGACAGTAGCTTTTGCCAACTACACATCATTTATGTTTGCCTCTGCCTTGACTGTCTCGCAACTTGGTGCTGCTACGAACTATGTCGCAATGAACAATCTTCACAATTTAACCCCTGGAGTTTTTAGTGTTGCGCCAGCAGAACTTCAATCGATGATAGCAATGACCGGCGCTTTGGTTTCCAGCGGAATTGTCGCTCCGGTGATTACGGCTATGACGAGCCGAAACGAACAGACAAAAGGCGACCTTCCCAAATTCGCCTTTGCGACGCAGATTGCGGGACAAACATTAAAATTGGTTCAGCAGGGAGTGATCCGCGATGTCGTCAATAAACATGGATTGTTTGCGTCATTGACACCCAAGCAGAGGGCGCAGCTGATTTCCCGCATGAATTTGACATTTCTTTTAAACTCATTGGCCCTCTTTTATGAAAAAGAAACGGGATGGGTGACGGAAGAAGAATTGACTGATTTGATTTCAAAAGGAAAAATATTTCAACAAATTCAAAAGGAAAATCCACAGGATCCGCGTCTTGCTTTAGTGGCTGCTATTAGAGAAGAAATGAGAAACCTGTCAGCAAACGACCGAAAAACATTCATGAAGGACGCCCTCCGTTATTTGAGCCGCAATCCTTCCTATAGTTCGGAAAGGGATCTGGATGGATTATTGAAAAAAATGTGGAAGTATCTCGACTACGAGCAAATGAGCGGAAACGCCGCTTAAGATACTGCGTTAGCCTTGCCCGCGAGGACACGGTTCTCGCGGGTTTTTTTGTTCCAAAAGGCACATGGTTTAAAGATAAAGGGCCCTGCGGAAATAATTATGCACAATGCACCGCACGGCCCTTTTTTTGAATGAACTCGGCTCAGGTGACCTTTACAATCGATAACTGTGTAAATCTTCTTCGATTTCAGTTGTTTTTTCTGCATGTTCGAAATCTAATAAAATAGAATCTGGATCACGTTTAATGGTTCTGCCATAAATGCTTTGATGTTTTTCAGAGTTTCTCTCAATTTTTACCATTGGTAAATTATTTCGTCTGAGACAATTTGGATTTTTGACCCCATCCGCAATGATGAGATGCAAATCAATTTGCTCACTTTCTTCAATTTGGTTGTAAAGGTTATTTGTGACATTATCCAAGCAAATTTCCATACCAATTCTAAGAGGACCTATATGCCTAATGGGTTTACCACTGCCAACTTTGAATAACTGGTGAAGTTGCCCAAAAACAAGGAAAGTCTTTTCTGTAATATAGTCTAGATCATAATCAAAATTTCCATTTTGTTTTTTATATTTTTGAGTAACTGACTTATAAAAAAGATAGGCTGTATTTCGATAGCGGACAGTTTGGTCTTTTTTACTTGGTTTCCGCCAGCAAATGGTGCCGGGTATAAGAACCAAATCAGATTCCTTAGCTCGCTTCTGCATTCGTTCGATAAATTGTTTTTTCTCTTGATGGTTTTGAAACCTCTCTGGCCCTTTTGAGTTCGAGAGATTTTTGAATAGATACTCGGGAGCAACAAAAACTCCTGCGCTCTTTTTATGAGACGGGTACTTATCACGAAAGTCTGCATCGGCCAAAGTAATTTTTCTGTCGACAATCTTCAGTTTTTCGTCAAAGGACAGGTTGTAAAACGATTGTTCTGGCTCAAAGGCATAGACTACGATTTCCTCCGGTTTCTCAAATTTAATCTGATTTTCAATCCGATTGGAAAAATGTTGAACGTCAATTTCTGGACATTCTTTAACCTCATACAATTCAGAGAAATACTTTTGCAGCCACGCATCAGATATTTTTACCCCTCCTTTATCAATTTCAAAGGCCTCGTCTAATGAGTCAAAACTCCCCGTTATTATATTGTTATTAAAATCCATAAAAACTCCTTTTATAATTTACAATATTATAATATATTTTATTATTTTATTTCAATAATTATTTTACATTTCCAGGAAAGTAAGTATTCGGTGAATTAAGTGGGCGTTGTTGCATAAATCACCACTGAGACCACCGAGCTCACTGAGAGATTATGAGAGAGGAATTAAATGATTAGACGCCTAATCCCATTTTTTAGAAGTTTTACATTGAAATTGATGAGCAAACCTCTGCCACCACCATTATGCTTAAGATAGGATAGAAGTTGGGCCTCATGAACAGGCAAGAGATTGGCCAC
>CAWAPJ010000030.1:0-8257 GCA_963783885.1 Waddliaceae bacterium
CCGCTGATTTTTATTGATAAATTCGGTTTAAGTGGAAAATCTCTTCTGTGGAATTTTACGATGGGATTCGGTGGTTTTATGAGAAATAATACGGCTGCTCCATTAGGAGGGTCGTTTTACCATTCTGATAGCACAAATACCCTTCCAAAAGTGGAAGTCGATCTGGTATTTGAGAATTTCTTCCCGCCCGACCAAAGGTCATTTGTTCATGATTTAAATTACTATGGGGCCAATCTGCCGGAACCGGGCAATATACGGATTATAACAATGAATGGCATCAACACAAAACCTCACGAACAAAGGCAATTTGGAGAGCGGATATCCGAAATGTCAGGTGGATATAATGTCCATATGGTTTATAATGCTACTCATGGTACATTCGAAGATTTAGGAGAATGTTGGGAAAATTTAACCGGTTATACAGCAACAGTACCGGAAATATTGTTGTTGGGCATGGTGAAAGATATGATCAACGAAATAGGAGATGACGCCGCGATTCTGATCTTAGGTCATAGCCACGGAGGAATAAAATTAAGAAATTTTGGATTGATGCTGGATGAAAAATATAGAAAAAATGTGATAGGCATCGGCCTTTGTCCCGCAGCATATATGTATGAAGAAACCTTTAGTGAATGTTATCATTTTGTAAGCACATTCAGGGATATAGTACCTTTAATTGACATTCCGGGAATGGTGAGATCATGGAATACAATCGAATGGCTAAGCGCACACCCTGATGCCGCGTTGCTCGACCATAGTTGTATGAGTCCGACGTTTTTTGATCCAATAGAGGATAGAATATCTGATATCATTGATAGGAGAAGACTTTGGTAATGAAATATTATACAATTTTATATTTTTTAGCTTTTGTTTTTATGACAGCTAGTTGCAATTCTCAAAATCCTAGTAAATCTTATTATGTAGGAAAAATCCAGAAAAAAGTATCAAAAGAACTTAGAAAAGAATACGGATTACAATCATGTTGTTTTGGGTCCAAAATGTTAGATAAAATCGAAATGATTAGCATTAGTTTTGTGTCGTATGGACCCTTATCAAAAGATAATGCAAGAAAAATACTTGTTCATGCTGTTGATAGGGTCATAGATCTAGTAAACTGTAATGAAGGAATACAACCTTATTTAGCAAACAAACCTTTCGGCCCACAAAATGTGGTTATTATTATCACAATTTTAGATGAAAAAGGAAATAGAATGTATCATCCGTCACTATCAACTGCTTCATCAAGTATTGGAACTGTCTTTTTCAAAACCAATGATCCAGATAAACAATTTGGTAAAAAAAGTGTTGTAACTGAGACATTCGATGAGGCTAAGCAGCTTATCGAAGAGGAGAATTAAGTAAAGAACTTGCAATTGAACTGCGGTAAAGGACCCTTTGCCTGACATCATTTCGTTCAAAATGGATTTTTAAGTCCGTATCTATAAGCCATTCTTTTTAAGAAACTTAAACATTTTTCAATAATTCACTACATAATTTAAATAATTTGTTATAATAAAAGATAAAAGAAAGTCTGTTATAAAATTAATGCTTGATAAAAATACTTCTTCTTTGATAAAATATTTTCATAATCTTAAAGATAACAAAACACAAAGACAATAAAAAATATAAATCCCTTAAAAGGAGATGATTATGAAAATTTTAGGCATAAGTATAGGCCACAGCAAACCGGGGCCTCAGCGCACACAAACCAAACCAGGCCCTAGAGGTGGCGTCGGCGCTCGTATCCCCGTTCATCACCAGCCAGGACAAGGCAATGTCAATGGCAGAACTTTCACACACACAACTCCTTATCATCAATCCAAGGTTCCAAATCCAGTTCATCACGTAAGTCAAACAAAACCGATGAATTTAAAGAAAGGTATTGAGGACAAATTAGAAAAAATTGATTTAAGAGAAATTAGGGAAACACGACCTGACGTGGTTAAAGACCTTATAGCTCTTATTAAAGGACAAGTAGCAAACTGCTCTTATAATGACCCCAATGGAAATTTAGAAATGTTTGTAACAGACTCTGACCTATTCGACAAGATGAAAAATCAATATAATTCCGAAGGAATTCATGCTGATGGAAATTTACTTTACCATCCTACTCACGGAAAGAAGTTAAATTTGTATCTTATAATTAGTTTAAGAAAGGGTGTTATTATAGTAGAAAGGTAGTATTATTTTGTATTTAATTACATTTTGGAAAACTTTATGTAATTCTTGAGAAGAAACCTGAGAAAGGTTGTTGAGTTATCGTAGATTATTTCATTTATTTTTTGATCTTTTTGATTCATCTCAAAACGTAAAGATTGGAATTTTTGGAATTCTTTTTTAATTTCGCTTAATCTTTCTTGTCTTTCCTGCTCTTTCTGTTCTTTTCTTAATTCATTAATGTGGTTTAAAATTATAAATATAATTTCTATCATATTAATTAATAGATAATTATAATTTTTGATATTTGTTGGTGCTGGAAAATAATTTAAAACTTTTTTATCTGAATATAAATTATTAATATCACGATCTATTAAAGGAGGAATCTTAGGTTCTTTTCCAAAATCAATTTTCTTATGTTCTTCTTTAATTTTAGATATTTTTTTAATAACTTGATACATTTCTATATACCTTATGACTCGATTCCACTTTTCCTCACCAATAACAATAATATTGAGATAGTAAACATTTGATAGTATTTGTTCTCTAATAGCATGGTCTACATCATCAGAGAAATGGAAATCATTTTTTTCAAGCGCAATAAGAAGTTGTTGTTTAAGTTTTTCAGTTTTTGCTAAAACTAAACCATCTGGACTTATGACTAAGTCAGCATTTTTTGAGATTTTTGCTAAAATAAATATGACCATTTTCTCTTACTTCAATTCCTAAAAATGGTTTTTCTAAAATATTCACATTAGACTCTAAATCCTGACTTAGAGGATAGTTTCTTCTGAAGATGATTTAGGATTTCTTCTAAATTCATCTTTATTTTCTAATCTTTCTCTCTATCAGCGTTTATCGATTCAATCTTTCGTTTATTATCAAAACTTAAAGACAGGATTTCATCAAAGTCATCATCAACGAAAGTGAGACCTCCTCTTTTCAAAGCAACTTTCCCCTGTCTGGTTATAGCATTGGATTTGGGGGTGGTTACCCCTATTTTAATATCGGAAGATAGCAGCCTGGCCGTCGGAGATACAGTCTCTTTTCCAAAAGAAAGAGACTCTCCGGCCAATAGATTGATAGAATCGGCATCTGAGAGTGTTTTAACTGTTCGACCAGATCTGGAAAGAACTGACTTATTTTTGGTTTCTCTATCGAATTGCCTGCTGAGCTTGCCAGTTGAGGTTGGTTGTACATTATTAGGATTTTGCATTAACCACCTCCAAACTAAAGATAGTAAGGATTTATACTATAATATAATTATAATTAAAATTTTAAATTTGTTCAATTTTTTTACATTCAATAATCTTAAATCAAAATTAAAGGTAATAGAGATAACTAAGTTAAAAAATAGGGAAAAGAGCCTTGAAAATTGAGATAGTACTAGTACTATATGTGGTTTTCATTATCATCCTGAAGCTTAATATCTTAAAAGATTTATCAGCTAAAAATCCCGATAGAAATAAAATACATATAATTAGTATTTTATTTTGTCGTTTAAAAATTAATGTTATAATAAAAATTGATTAATATATAAAATCTTTCGAAAATAAAGGCTTTTTTATGGATGATATATTCAAGAAACTCGTTGAGGGGATGGTTAAAGGACGATTTGATAAAATTGAAAACATATTAAATGATGAGAATCTCGAAAATGAACTCAAAGAAGGACTGGCCGAATTTTGGTCGAATAGAAAAGAAATTCCATTATCCGGAAGCGAGAACAAAGCAAAACTACCTAGTCTTCAAGAGACTAACCACCCGCCCCTAGTAGAAGAAACCGAAGCAATTTTATATGACTTGCAGTCCATAGGCATAGATTCCATTCTATTCCCAATAGACCACCCTGAAATGGGCGATCCTGAAAATGCAGACAAAAGCATATGTATAGTAGTTTGCTTTGAAAGTAAAAATGCTAATAACAAAGAAAAGGATTTTCTGACAAAGCAATTCACTAATTATCAGATGATTAAGATGAAACCAATCCAGATGGTCAATAATTTGGAACTTAATGAATTAAATATCAACGAAATACCACAAGATATTTCTAGGTTGATAAATCTAAAATTTCTTGATTTACGGGATAATAGAATTAAGAAAATTCCTCAAGAAATAGGAAATTTAGCAAAACTAATATCATTAAGACTCGATAACAATCAAATTTCAGAAATTCCAAATGAAATTCAGTTCCTCCAAAACCTGGAAGATTTTTCAGTTTCAGACAACAGCTTAAAGGAAATAAACTCAGCAATTTTTCAATTACCAAATCTAAAATATATAAGCATAATGAATAATTCTGTTACTCAGATTCCCCAAGAGATAAAAAATCTTAAGTTACTGAGAGGATTGACATTAGATTTTAATAAAATAGAGAATCTTCCCGAAGAATTGCTAGAATTAGAATATATTAATTATTTGTCCGTATGGTATAACCCATTGAATGACAAATCAATAGATGTTTTATCTCAATTAATTAATCAAAATCCAAATATTTATCTCAATTGGGGACAGGGACTTGATCAAGAATTTCTTGAATCAGTCAAATACGAAAGATCAAAAGCTGCATGAAAAGGTTGTGCTTTGAAATGATGAGCGTGTCTTTTATTCATTTTTTTGCTAAGCTATTTTTTGTTTTCCCTTGATCTCTTTACCGTCTTTGATTTTTATTCCTTTTATCACCTTTTCAATCAGCTTATAGCCTGTAAAGCGTCTCGATTTTTTCCTTGCTGGTGAGGCCAATTTTCAGAAGAGGGGTCAGGAGGGGGGTCTTGCCCCACTTCCAGTTCGTCCGATCAAGGATGATTGTACATTTCTGATCCAGGGGAAACAATTTGAAGATGAAGGGGCTATACAACTGAAGTCAAATGAGAAGTCAGTAAGATCAAGTCCGTAAAATTGTGTAAAAACGGGCTCTCTAGTTTTTGCTTTTCAGCAACACCTAGCTAGCCCGTTTTTACACAATTTTACGGACTTGACTTTGCTGTCAGAGACTGATGGCCGAAAAACCACAAAATACATCTATAAGCCCGGGACCAACCTTCTTAAAAAAAAGCTCCTCCTTGCCGACGGAAAAATTGCCGCAAGAGAATTTTACGACTATGACGATTATGGAATCATGATCCAAAGAATTGTCGACAACGGCACCTCTCCAGATCGCAAAAATATGCTCGGCACCACGCAAAGACTCATCACAAGGGTGACTCCCAAATATTCAACTCCCTGCTTCGGCCTCCCTGAAGAAGTTGTCGAAAGTTATTGGGATCCGGAATCAGAACAGGAAATCCAGCTCAGAAGATGTGTCAACACCTACACAAAAGAAGGGTGGCTTGCCAGTAAGGAGATTTACGACAGCCAAGATCAATATTGCTACACCCTATACAAAGAATACAATAAATATGGACAAGTGAATTTTGAGACCAACCCCCTCGGATATTCCGTCAGAAGAAACTATGATTTGAACGGAAACATGATCAGGGAAATCGGTCCGCGGCCGGATTGCAAAAAAGAATATACCTATGATTACTCAAACCGCCTCATCCGCGTCGATGAATATGACGAAAACAAAGTCTGTTTCTCCAATTCGTTTTCTTATAATTATCTAAGCCACAAAATTAGCGAGGTAAACGAATTCGGCCATGAAGTCAAACATGAATATGACCGCTTTGGAAGAGAGACAAAAATAATATTTCCTCAAACGCTCCAGCCTAGTGGCCAACTCATCAGCGCAACCGCTTCTAAAGAATACGATCCTTTAGACAATGTCATCTCCATGACAGACAGCGAGGGTAGAACGACAAAATCGCAGTTTACCTGCCACAAAAAACCCTACCACATCTCTTATCCCGACGGAACAGAAGAGTCGTTTCTCTACAATCTCGATGGAAACCTCGTTAAAGAAGCTTCCAGAACAGGCCTGATCACCTTTCATGAATACAATGCCCTCGGCCAGGAAATAGAAACCCGGCTTGAATCACCAACCGGCGAGCTTCTTCAAAAGACTGTCAATGTTTATGAAGGCAACCTCCTGACGTCGACAATCGATCCCGCAGGAAATATCACGGAGTTTACCTATGACGGCGCCGGCAGAAAAATAGCCGTGAAACAAGGCGAGCGCCTAACAACTTATGAGTACGATACCCTCGGCCGTGAATCCATCACCCGGCAATGGATCGACAACGACAATTACATCGTCCAAGTGAAAATCTACGATTTCTGCGACCAGATAATCGAAGAATATACCGAAGATTCATCCGGCAATATCACCAACCATGTTCAAACACTTTATGACGAGATGGGCAATAAAATCTCAGTCATGGTCCATACCGACGACGGAATTGCCGTTACCCAAACGGAATATGACGCCCGTAAAAACCCCACAAAAATAATCGATCCTCTTGGGAATATCACACACATCCATTACGACTATGACTTTTTCAATGAATTCGGCCAGAGGGTCCTTCAGAAAACCACTATCGATCCCAAGGGCATTCAATCCATCGAAACTCATGACGCTCTCGGCAGAGTCGTCAGCATAGAAAAAAAAGATCCCTATGGCGAGCTGCTCTATAAAGTCGACCAAGTCTTTGACAATATCGGCAATGTGGTCAAAACCACTCAAACGGTCATCACTCCCGGAAAAGACGACCGCACGATCACCAATCTTATGGAATACAACAGCGACAATCAGCTCACCTGTCTCATTGAAGCTTCAGGCTCCATCGATCAAAAAATCACCCGTTATGAATACACCCCTTTTGGCGAGAAAGAAAAAGTGGTCAAACCAAACGGCATACAGCTCAGATATACTTATAACCAACTTGGTCTTGTTGAAAAGCTCGAATCGCTCAATGCTCCCGAAGAAAGTGCCATCTGCTATGAATATACCTACGACTGCCTCAAAAACCTCATAGCCATTGCTGACCGCATCCATCACTTTGTTACAGAAAAGCGCTATAACGACCATTCGGAAATGATTTTTGAAAAACTCGGCAACGGCCTTGAAGTTTCCTACGAGAAGGATAACCTTGGTAGAACAGTTAAAGCCAACTTCCCCCGCCAAAGGGCCGTCGCGTACCAATATGCCGGAGAGCATCTCGAGCAGGTTATCTTCAACAATCCCCACGAGGAATATTCCGCAAACTACCGATACGATATGACTGGGAAGCTGAGAAGCATCGATCAGATTGGCCTTGCGGGCCAAGTCGCCATCGAATACGATCTGCTCGGCCGTGAAATCTCCCGCACGTCCAAATACTGGTCTCAAAACAACATTGCCTATGACGAAACAGGGAACCTCGTTTCCCGAGACACCGCCGACTACTGGGGCCATGAGCGCTGTGATTACTCCTATGATAAGCTCAACCAGCTTGCCTCTGAAGAGGGACTCGCGTCCCATTCCTATACCCACGATTCCATCAATAATCGCGTTGCCTATGACGGCGAGGAGATCGCCATCAATGACTTAAACCAGGTTCTCACCGCAAACGGCAAAACCTACACCTACGACCTGGCAGGCAATCTCATTGCTGATACCGAAGCTTCTTATTCATACGACGCTCTTGACCGCCTCACCACAGTCATCAAAAACGAAGAAAAGTACCGCTATGTATACGACTCGCAAAATAGGCGGATCGCCAAGCACAAATACCGCAATACCCCCGAGGGATGGACACTTTCTGCAACAACTCAATTTATTTACCAAGGCGACTGTGAGATTGGCAGTGTTGAAGACGATACGCTTACCTCCTTCCGAGCTCTTGGAGCCGGCCTCGGCGCAGAAATCGGCGCCGCCATCGCTTTGGAAATCGAAGGAGTTGTCTATGCTCCCACCCACGACCAGTCGGGAAGCACAGCGGCTTTAGTCAATGCTAAAACAGGCGACATCGCTTACTCAGCCCGATACAGCGCTTTTGGTCAAATCGAAAAATCTCAGGGATCCTCCCCTCCCTATCAGTTTTCCAGCAAGAGATACGACCCCGAAACAGACTGGATTTATTTCGGCAGGCGCTACTACGACCCCTCCCTCGGCCGCTGGACCACCTGCGATCCCAAAGGCTACTCCGACGGGTTCAACCTCTATGCGTATGTTCATAATAAT
>CAWAPJ010000031.1:0-48539 GCA_963783885.1 Waddliaceae bacterium
AGAGGAGGGGAAATACCTGAACCCATACCGAACTCAGAAGTCAAGCCCTCCATCGCCGATGGTACTGCACGCAAGAGTGTGGAAGAGTAGGTCGCTGCCAGGTTTTTTTTTGGAGTTTTGTAATTTGCCGGTTTTGTTCTTTGTGAGAGATGATCTAGCGGCCCATCTTTTGCATTTGACTCCTCGACAATAGCTAGTGTCCAGTCCCAAAAGTTTTTTCGACAAATTCCCATTATAAGCGTCGCGATGAGTCGATCATAAGCGGCTTAATATTAATCAATATTGAGCCGCTTATGATCGACTCAGCCCGGCAGCTTAGAATGAGAATTTGAACAAAAAACTTTTGGGACTGGACACTAGTGGCTATTGCCTTCGTCGCCAAATTCAAAATCTGAATCACTATCTCACCCCTCACAAAGAACACACCGGCAAATCACAAAACTGTGTCTTGCAATCTGATCTCTAGTCTCTGCTTTCTGCTTTTCTCAGCGGTTCAAAGGTGTAGCCGTTGATTATTACTGTTGCTGTTTTTCTGGTTTGTCTTAATTCTTTGATTTTTTCTTCGGAAATGCTGCCTTTCAGGGTGAATTTTTTAAGCTGATCAATTTTCATAATCAGGGGAACATCAGGGTCTAAATCATCATCCATTTCAATCGTTAAGTTCTTCAATTTTTTGTGATTTCTTAAATTGGATAAATCAAAAAAAATTGTGCAGTCGACTAATTTCAATGAATTTAAATTTGGAAAATATTGCTTAATTGCTTTTTGATGACACTCCATAAGTGTCGCACTTTTTAAATGGAGTTCATTATGTGGAGTGGTTTGTCTTTTCGACAAAACATAATTAAAAGCCACGTTGGGAGGAGGAAATTCAGTCAATGTTCTTTTTGTCCGCCGTTTGCTCACAAAAAAACTCATAAGTTCTCCGTTGTTGATTTGTGTAAAATAAATTTTAAGAATGGTTGATTATCATTGCAAGAGATTAGATTTGGAGAGAATTCATTTCCCTCCAAATCATGAGGGGTTATTTGACGGTGATTTTTAAAATCTTGACTTGGGTATTGGGTTTGTCGGACGCATTGGTTTCAAGATTTTGAATTTTATCCACAATGTCGTAGCCTTCTGTCACCTCTCCAAATATTGTGTGGCGTCCATTGAGCCAAGGAGTAGGAGCTGTCGTAATAAAAAATTGGCTTCCATTTGTATTTGGACCCCGGTTAGCCATTGCCAGTATGCCCGGTTTATCGAAAGTAACATCTGAAGAAAATTCATCCTCGAATTCATTTCCCCAGATTGACTCTCCGCCTGTGCCGTTGCCTTGAGGATCTCCCCCCTGAATCATAAAGTCCTTGATGACCCGATGAAAGATCGTCCCCTTATAATACCCGTCTTTTGAGTGGGTGACAAAGTTTTCTACAGTTTTGGGAGCTATGCCCGGCATGAGGGTTATTTCAATATTTCCTTGGGTGGTTTCAAGCGTCACCACGGGATTTTTTGCCATTTCTGTCTCCTTAGCTTGTAAAAAAGTTAGTGATAAAACCGCACTTAATACGACAAATAGCTTCATAATACCTCCTATTGGCGTAAATCTTGAGAAAGCACGATTTATAATAATATCATGGATTTGGCTGTATTTCCATGAAAAAAAGGCATTTTTGATGCTTTGGCATGAAATTTTCTTATTCTCGAACAGAATGCGAGGATTGCTTATGCTGACGACAAATCGTTCATTTAAATTGTTCATTATAGGGGTTGTATTAATTTTTGCCAGCCTCATTCCCTATTATTGGGGAGTCCATCAGGTCTCCACTAATACAGTTATTCGGGCTGCTCTGGATATAGGGTCGGGAGCGACCAAACTCAGAGTTGCTGAAGTCGATCTCAACAAAAATAAGATCGTCAAAACGATTGTCAATACGCAGATTTCCGTTCCCTATCAGTTGGCATTAAGCAAAAGCGGCAACCAGACGATAGATGAAAAAACTATGGAGCAGGGTATTGAGGCAATAAAAAAATTGAAGAAATTGGCTGTAGAAAATCAGGCCAAAAAAATTGTCGGAGTAGCTACGGCTTCATTTAGGAAAGCGCATAACGGCGAAGAATTCGCTCAAAGAATTTTTAAAGAAACCGGAGTTCCTGTTTTTATAGTCGACCAGAAAGATGAAGGTGAACTCGGATTTTATGCCGTTGAAGCGACAACGCCTATTGATGAGCATAAGGTGATTGTTTGGGATATCGGTGGGGGAAGTTTGCAGCTAACAGCGATGGACAAAGAAGGTAATATTATCGTCTATCGGGGGCATGAAGCCTCAATCCCTTTTCGGCAATATGTGATCCAAAATATTCAGGGGCGGGATGTCAAAATTTACGAGACTCCGAATCCTATGACTCTGGATGAAATGAATCATGCCGAAAAACACGCCAGGCAGCTTGCTGCAAGTGTCGACCAATTTTTCAAAGACAAGATTAAAAACCCGGAAACAAATGTTTATGGGATAGGTAGTATCTTCAGCTTGGGGATTGAACCGCTGGCAAAGAAAAATCCTTTTACTGCGCAAGATCTCACTGAGGCTGTCAAACCACTGGCGGGGAAAACCGATGAAGAGATGGGCGGAGGCGAGTTTGCGAATGTGAAGGCCACAAATGCTCTTTTAGTTATCGGCTTTATGAAAGAACTGGATATCAAAAAAGTGACGGTTGTCGATGTTAACGTCGCCGATGGAGCCTTTTTTGTCAAAAAGTTTTGGAAGCCTGATGAAGCTATGATTCAAAAGGATTAGGAAGGAGAATAATTATGGAAACTAAAGGGTTTTCTGTTGGGGAATTTGTGAAAAAAGGGTGGCATATGATGCGTGAACATATGGCCTTTTTTATCGGATTCCTGCTTGTTTATTTTGTATTGTCTATTATTCCTCGCGTAATCACCTTAATTTATCCGCATATTCACGTAGGAATATTAGCAGTCATTCAAATTGTTTTTTTTATTTTAGCGTTTGTGGTGTGGATCGGATTTTTGAAATCTGCGCTTAAGGTGGTTGATGGAAAAAGTCTCACATATGCAGACCTTTTCAGCAGTTTTCCGATAATCGTGCAATTTTTTATCGCATGGGTAATCTATGGGTTGATTGTCCTTGTCGGATTCATTCTGCTTGTCTTTCCGGCTGCTATATGGGGATCGCGCTATTTTCTGTGGCCCTTTATTATTGTTGACAAAGGTGTCGGTCCGATAAAGGCTTTGGAAATGAGCGGGAAAATGACCATGGGAGTTAAATGGGACATTTTCATGCTCTTAATTGCGACAACAATCATTACTTTGCTTGGTGTCTTGTGCCTTTTTGTTGGTTGGTTTGTCGCCATGCCCGCCGCGACTATAGCACAAGTTGCCACTTACAGAATGCTTGAATCTCAGCATCAAAATGTGTAAACTTAATATCGCAGCGAGCAGGTATAACCCTGCCCGCTGCGATTTTCTATGAGCGTGCCTTTAAAGATAGAACATCTGACAAAAAATTACGGTCCTTTGCGGGCCGTTGACGATGTGAGTTTTGATATTCAGGAAGGGGAGATCTTCGGTCTTTTAGGGCCTAATGGGGCCGGCAAGACTTCCATTATTTCCATCATCACGACGCTTGAGGAGCCGACAGGAGGAGCTGCCTCCGTTTATGGCTATAATGTAGCAGAAAATCCCAAACAGGCTAAATATGTGACGGGATGCGTGCCCCAGGAGCTGGTTCATCACGGATTTTTTTCTCTAGAAGAGGTCTTAGCTTTCCAGTCGGGATATTATGGGAAGTGGGAAAACAGCAAAAGGATTGAATATCTCATAGATAAACTCGATCTTCAGGCCCACCGTAAAAAGAGGGTCAAGGAGCTCAGCGGGGGGATGAAGCGCCGAATGCTGATCGCCAAAGCGCTAGTTCACGAGCCGAAGCTTCTCCTTCTTGATGAGCCGACAGCCGGCGTCGATATCGAACTGAGGTCGACTCTTTGGGACTTTTGCCGCGAGCTTCAAAAGCAGGGAGTGTCGATTTTGTTGACAACGCATTACCTCGAAGAGGCCGAAGCTCTTTGCGACAGAGTTGGCTTTTTAGACAAAGGAGAACTCAAACTTCTTGGAAAGCCGAAAGATCTCATCAAGCAGCTCACCGAAAGAGAAGTTGTCATGGTATTAAAAGCACCTGTTGCCCCTGTGGTGCACCCTCATCTGGTTAGTCAATCCGACCACCAGCTGACTTTCAGGTTTGCCTCTTCAAAAAGCATGGGCGACCTGATTGCCGAACTTCCTCTGGATATTCGAGGCGTACAGGACTTCATTATTAGGGAAGGTAAACTTGAACAAGCATTCGAACGGATTATTTATAAAAAACATGGATATTAATACCCCGCTTATACCTTTTGCCACCTTATTTACTCGAGAAGTGAAACGCTTCATGAGAGTGATATTCCAAACGATTGCCACACCTTTGATCAGCACAAGCTTGTATCTGTTGATTTTCGGACTCAGCCTCGGAGGCAGCATCAAGGTTCTTCCGGGAGTTTCTTATCTGGCATTTTTGATTCCCGGCCTCATTATGATGGGTGCGCTGAGAAATTCCTTTGACAACGCTGTAGGATCGATCGTCACATCAAAATTTGTCGGCGAACTTGAAGATCTAAAAATGGCGCCGTTAAGTTCTTTGCAAATTGTTCTAGCGATGGGGCTTTCCGCAACCCTCCGAGGATTTATCGTGGCAGGGATCACTCTTCTTATCGGATATGGCTTCTTTTGGGCAGCTGAAGAGACTATTTTAATGGTTCGCCATCCCTTCATTCTTGTACTTTTTTTATTTGTCGGTTCGATGGCCTTTGCCAATTTAGGGCTTACGGTTTGTATGATGGCGGTAAATTTTGAGCAGGTCAATGCCATGAATACCTTCATTTTACTGCCTCTGATTTATTTGGGAGGGGTTTTCTTCTCGCTTAACCAGCTTCATCCAATCTGGCAGGTTATCTCTCAATTCAACCCGCTGCTTTGGATGGTCAACGGAGTTCGGTATGGAGTATTAGGAATTTCCGACGTTAACGTTGCCGCTGCTTTCGGTGTGACTTTCGCAACTTGGATTTTGTGTTTTCTCAGTGCCCTTTGGAGTCTCAAGAAAGGGTCTTATCATCGCTGGTAGCTGCTTTCGCTTTGCTTGTGTAATGGATAAATATCATAAAAACGAGTACGAGAACCAAGCTGAGGACGAGAGGCAGGGTATAAGAGAAAGCTGCGTGGCTGCCGATCATGAATCCGGCTGCTAAAAATCCTGCAGAGCTTGCCGCAAAAGGGGGGATGGAATAAAACCATTGTGTTTTGAAATGGTCGACAGGATGGCATTTAGCCCCTGCTGATGACAAGATTGTTGAATCGGAAAGCAAGGAAATATGATCGCCAAAAGCCGCGCCTGAAAGGATAGCCCCCAAAGAAGGAAGTAAGATGGGTATCTGTTCGAGAGTCGCCGGGGCGGCCACTCCCTGCATTCCCATCACAGTCGGAGTAATAAGCGGAAGAAATATGGCCACTGTTCCCCAAGATGTTCCGAGAGAGGCCGCGACAATCGAGCTTAGCCAAAAACAGATAAGAGGCAGAAAGGCAATTGAAATTGATTCGGAGATCAGCGAAGAAATTTCCTTGCCCAGTTTTAAATCGAACTTTAGAATATCTGCCAACGTCCAGGCCAGCACAATGACCAAGGCGCTTCGGAAGCTGCTTGTGCAGTTTTGGATAATAATCCCTAGTGACTGCGTTATTTTAAACCTTCCCGAAAGTCGAAAATATGCGACAGATACTATGAGAGCTGATGTCGAGGAAGCAAACAGAACAAAAGATATCGGAGTGCGGGTCATGAGCTGCCAGATTGATGTGCTTCCTTTGTCCATGATAAACACATAGACAGCAATAAATAAGGGAAAGAGTAGGATGGGAATAAAAAAATCCGTAATCTTTGCCGATGATGAACTTTGAGAGGAAACTAACGAGTCGTCAGTAAAGGGATTTTCATATTTTTTCATTAATTCCAGCGATATGCGCGATCTGACTATCAACCAGAGAGTCGCGATTATCGTTAATGAATAGAGAATATAAGGGATTGTTAAAAAGTAGATTGAATTAGGGTTCTCAAGAAGGATGGTTCCCTTTTCCACTTCCGGATGAACGCCGTTGTTGCTAAGAAGCCCGATTACTAGAGCGGTAAAGCAGGAAAAGGGGCATATCGCCACAAGAGGTCCCGACATTGAATCGGCGAGAAAGGCTGTTTTGACTCGGGGAATTTTAAAACGGTCGAGGATGGGCCTCATAATCGAACTCACTGTAATGCTGCTGAGGCACCCGTCTATAAACAGCCCGTGAGAAAGTAAAAGCGAAGTTGTTTCGGCACCCCTGGAATCTTTAATTCTGCGGCTTGCTAAAGAGACCAATGCTTTGATTCCATTGGACTTTTTTACGAGTGTAAACAAAGCGCTTGAAGCAAAAATAAACCCGACAATAAATAATTTAGTGCTGCATGTGAAAGAGTCCCATGAGGACCACTTGTCAGTCTCGCAATTCATCAATAGGCGATGTGCTATCAGGTTAAAAGAGCCAAAAATCGAGCCGCTTGTGGCAATTAAACCGCCAAGTAAAATTCCTATTGAGAGCGATGGAATAATCCTGTGCGAGATAACCCCTATAACAAACACCACTAGGGCGGGAAGGAATGGCAGTAGTCCGTCCATAACTTCATAAAAGCATAAATTAGAATAATTTATAATAAGTTTTCTAAATATTTAAATTTTAATAAAATAGTTTTAGATAGGAGGAAATTATATGGTTACACGGCAGTTGAATTGGATAGTGACGCTGGTCATGTCGATTTTATTTGGAGGGCTTGGCGTTGACCGCTTTATGATGGGCCATATCTGGCTTGGAATACTTAAGTTCCTGACGGCAGGAGGTTTTGGTATTTGGTGGCTTGTGGATATTATTTTGATTGCGACAAAGTACCCTTTCGAAGGGGTGGAGTGGGACACACCTTGACGGCGAAAAATGTACGCAAGCTTTTGATAAAGGTTGGGGCGGCTATGATATGCCTTTTAGCAGTCCCATCCTGCGATAGGAACGCGGACAATATGAAGCAGATTGAGAAGCCGAACACCGGCCCCCAGGGGGATATCATTCAGGACGACTGAATTTTCCTTCCAAAAAGGGTTTGATTGTTATAGCCGTGCAATTTGACGTTGACGAGTTCTCCGACGTCTTTTTTGGTTCCGGGAAAAAGAACATTTTTCCAGCAGCGTGTGCGTCCTTTAACTAAATGCGGATCTTTTGCATTTACCGATTCCACGAGGATTTCTACCGTCTCGCCCAGCATTTGCTGCCTCTGCTTGGCGTAAATCGTATCCTGCAGTTCCATAAGACGGTGAAGCCTCTCTTGTTTGACCTCGTCGGGGATATCGTCTTTCCACCTCATGGCCGGCGTCCCTTTGCGGGCGCTGTAGGCGAAAAGAAACGCGACTGAGTACTCAATTTCTTTGAGCGCATCATAGGTCATTTTAAATTCTTCTTCGGTTTCCGTAGGAAAGCCGACGATAATATCGGTCCCTAAAGCGACATCGGGAACGATTTCCCTGAACATCGCGATTTTTTCCATGTACTGTTCCAAGGTATAGATGCGGTGCATTTTCCTCAGAATGCGGCTGGAGCCGGCCTGAATCGGGAAGTGGACAAATTCACAAAGAGAGTCCAGGTCGCGGACCGCTTCCATCAATTCCCGTGTGATATCGACAGGATGGCTTGTCATAAAGCGCACGCGTTCTATGCCTTCGATTTTGTCAATGCGGTAAAGCAGGTCGTGAAAGAGGCAGCCCATTTCGGGCTTGTCCTTGCCATAACTGTTGACATTTTGGCCGAGCAGGGTGACTTCCTTGTACCCCTGATCTGCCAAGAGCCGGCATTCATTGATAATGTCGGCATAATCCCTGGAAACTTCAGGCCCCCTTGTATAGGGCACAACGCAGTAGGTGCAGTATTTGTCGCACCCCCGTATGATCGATATATACGCTTTGACTTTGTCGTCCCGTTTGGCCTTAGTATAGTCAAGTTCAAATGTGAACTGATCGTCGGTTTTAAACGATTGCCTGCCGGTGGAAATGACCTCGTCAAGGACGAAATTCAGGTCGTGGATATTATTAGTCCCTAGTACAAAGTCTATGTGGGGGAGTTTGCGAAATAGAGAGTCTTTTTTCGCGTTCGCCATGCATCCGGTGACACCTATTAAGGGGTTTTTTCTCTTTTTCCTTCCCAGTTGGCCGATCTTCCCCATGACCTTTCTCTCAGCGAGGTCCCGAATGGAGCAGGTGTTATAAATAAGGAGGTCCGCTTCATTTTCCAATAGGGTCCGCTCCAATCCCCGCTCTTCCAGAATGCCCACCATTATTTCGGTGTCGAGTTCGTTCATCTGACACCCGTAGGTGCGGATATAAAAAGTTTTTGGATTCCTATTCTGCTTTTCCATGCGTTTAAGGATAAATCATCTCAAACTTTTAGGAAAGAGGATTTTTTTCTTGGCAAAAAGCTGTTAAAACGTTAATATATGAGCTTTAAACGACAAAAATCTAAGGTTATCCGACAATGAAACAACATAACAAAGCTAAGATTCAAAAAACTTTTTTAAAGCGCAAAGAGGACGTTAACCGGAAATGGTTTATTCTGGATGCGGCCGGAAAAACGCTTGGTCGATTTTGTTCCGAAATTGCCAATATATTGCGCGGCAAGCACAACCCCGAATATACCCCTTATGTCGATTGCGGCGATGGAGTCATTGTTATAAACGCCGCTCAAATACGGTTGACCGGAAATAAGGAAGCGCAGAAGGTTTATCGCCGTTACACAGGCTATATAGGGGGTTTGCGCGAGACTGATTTTTATACCCAGATGGAGCGCGATCCTACGTTTGTTATCCATCATGCAGTCAAAGGCATGCTTCCCAAAAAGTCGAGCATCGGAAGAAATCAGGCGACCCGCTTGCGCGTCTTTGCGGGCGAGAGCCACGATATGCAAGCCCAGAAACCGGTAAAAGTAAATATTTAAGGTGATTAAGAATGGCAAAAAAAGAAGAAACAACTGAAGAATATGTCGCCACTGGACGAAGGAAAACGGCTGTTGCCTCAGTGAGGCTTCGACCCGGGTCGGGCAATGTCGATATTAACGCGAGAGAATTTAAGGACTACTTTCCAAGCGAATTTCAACGAAACAATGTCTTGTCGCCATTGGAAAAGGTTGAGGGAAAGGATAAATATGACCTTGTCGTTCGAGTCAAGGGAGGGGGTATTGAAGCCCAAGCAACAGCGATTAGGCTGGGCCTTTCAAGAGCGCTGGTTCTGGAAGATGAAGACCGTCGCCAGCATCTGAAAACAGAAGGGTATCTGACTCGCGATCCCCGTAAGAAAGAACGTAAAAAATACGGTCTTGCCGGGGCAAGGAAACGTTTCCAGTACTCAAAACGATAATTCTTCTACGGAGTTCAAAGAACCCTGGCTATTTAGCTTAGGGTTCTTTTTTTTCCTTAAGATTGGCTTTTGACTTTTTGCGTGTGGCCGTCGGTTTTGTCGCTTTTTTTATCCAGAAATTGAACCCGTTCCGCTGCAACTCTAAGTTTGCACCTTTTGTCGCCGTCTTTTGAATACCAAACGTCGAGTTGCAAACGACCTTCAATAAGAACCGATGAGGAGACAGTCAGAGCTTCGGCGCAAGCCTCGGCTTGTTTTCCCCAAACAACAACATCAACAAAGCAAGCTTCTTGTTGTTTTTCTCCATGTAGATTAATGTAGTCGCGGTTTAATGCTACCAGTAAATCCGTGACTGCTACGCCATTCGGAGTTTTTCTCAGCTCGGGCTTTTTTGTTAGACGCCCTGCAATTATGACCTTGTTAAGGGATGCCATCTGATCCTCAAATAGTTAATTACCTCTTTCTAACCCGACCTTATCAAAAAAAAAATTTATGACAAACAAAAAATATATTTAAATTAAATGTTTTCTAAATTATTAAAAATCAATTTATTGTAAAATAATGACCAGCAATTTAAAACTCTGTGCCTTTGTGCCTTGAGTTTATTCAGTGGATCGAACGTTGATGACTCAAAATAAACAAGTGTTGACAGGCCCCTTATATCAAGCGTATAAAGAAGTTAACATATTGAGGAACTCCGAGGTTTCTATGGACGAGTCAGTCGCTATTGAGGAAAAAATCAACGGAAATGTTTTAATATTGTTGATCAAAGGCAGGTTGGATGCCATATCTTCGATTGATGTAGAGAAACAAATATTCAACTATATCAGCGAAGGGCACCACAATCTCATCCTGAATTTTTCTGAAGTCGATTATCTCAGTAGTGTCGGGATGCGGCTTTTGCTCCGAACAACAAAAAAGCTAAAAATGCTTTCAGGCAAATTGGTGGTTTGCGAGATTAACACAAATGTTATGGATATTTTGAAAATGTCGGGGTTCGACCATGTCATAGAATTTTGCAATACTGAACAAGAAGCTTTGAAGAAATTTTAGCGCTGAATTAAACTCTACTTCAAAATGTTTGAATAAATAAGATGATCTTGTGAACAGCGGAATTTCATGCGGTAAAGATATACTAGAAAGATTGACATCGGGAAGCACCCATGTTCAGGAACAGCTGATTTTTCCTCCAACAAAAGAAAAAAGGGCTAAAGTGATTGTGCTTGCAGGGCCGACTAGCTGCGGCAAATCGGCCCTTTCTATGATGCTTGCCGAATTGATCTCAGGCGAAATCATATCAGCCGATTCCATACAGGTCTACAAAGGGATGGACATCGGAACAGCCAAGGCTTCTAAAAGAGATAGGATTAAAGTTCCCCACCACATGATTGATATTCGGGATATTTGGGAAGATTTCAATGTTGTCGATTTTTATCACGAATCCAAATTTTGCATCGACGCCATCCATAGTGCTCAGAGAGTGCCGATAGTTGTCGGAGGGTCGGGATTTTATATCCATTCTCTGCTGTATGGTCCTCCAAGCGGCCCTCCATCGGTTCCCGAGGTTAGGCAAAGGATGGAGGAACAATTTGACCGCCTAGGGCCTGATGCTATGTTTGAAAGGCTCTCGCAACTGGATCTTGATTATGCAAAAACGATTACCCGGCATGATCGGCAAAAAATCGTCAGAGCTTTAGAGATTATTGAAATCACCGGTTCAAAAGTCAGTCAGTTGAGCTGGAAGAATAGGAGGATACCAAAGAATTATGATTTTCGGTGCTGGTTTCTCAACAGACCCAAGACCACCCTCTACCAGAGAATTGAAAAGAGATGTAATAAAATGCTTTCCCATGGATTGCTAGAAGAAGTGTCGAGGCTCGAAAAAATGGGGCTAAGAGAGAACCCTTCGGCCTCCCAGGCCATTGGATATCGTCAAAGCCTTGATTTTTTAAATGGGAAGCAAGATGAGCAGCATTATCTAGAGTTTGTCGATAATTTTATGAGGGATTCAAGGCGATATGCCAAAAGGCAGCTGACCTGGTTCAGGAGAGAGCCTATGTTTCAGTGGCTTGATTTGGATCTGCACGATCCGGAGACCGCAATAGATTTGATTATAAATGATTTTGAGGCAAGATAAGAGGAAATTGTATAGTTTCTTCTTTGCATAAATTGCCTTTTTGGGTTATATTTGTGGTTAATGTTAGTCTAAATGCCCACAAGTAAAGAGATTGCCAATGGACCAGCCTGATGAACAAAATTCCGATACCGTTTCTTGCTTGGAAACTAATGAAAATGAGGTGAATCAGGATAGAGATATTATGCCCGAATCAGTGAATGAGGAAGATAAGCCCGAAAATTTACAAACCCCGCCTCCTCAAAAGAAGGGAGGGTATGATGAATTTTTAACGGGACTTAAGGAACAAAACGCTCCCGAGCAAAAAATCGCTTATGTACTCGAATTTATGGAAAAGGCTATTTCCCAAGTGGGGGCCCCCTCCTTTAAAGAATTTTGGGATGCCAGAAAGCTTTGCCTTTCCCTTTTCAAAGAAGAAACCCTCTCTTTTTCCGTACGTTCGCATTTGTGGAATCGTTATGTTGAATTGTCAAAAGAGGCTCATAGACTCAAAGAAGTCTTAGATGAACAAAGCGCTTTTGCCGCCGAGCAGATCGATCTGGCTATAAAGGCCCTTGAAGACGATATCAACAAGCTCGCTGAAGCCGAAAGTATGCAGCAGGAAATCACCTTTGATCCTCCTTCTAAATTTCTCGAGCCGAAAATTTCAGAGTACATCAAGATACAAACTGAATTGTCATTTCTTAACGCCTTTGCCGCCAGAATCAATTCCTTGCGAAAAGAGCTGATCAAAACTGAGATGCGCATTCGATTCAAAAATAAATTCTTTCAACGTTTGTCTTCTGCTGGAGACAAAATTTTCCCCCGCCGCAAGGATCTCATCAAATTGATTAGTCAATTATTTATTGATGATGTTAGCTGTTTCATCGATGAAAATTTTACCTCTTCTAAGATCAACCAGCCCTTTTACTTTTTAAGGGATGAGATTAAAGCCCTTCAAAGCGCAGCGAAAATTTTGACTTTAAATACACAGGCTTTCAATCAAACCCGTATGAAACTCAGCGAGTGTTGGGATAAAATTAAAAAAATTGAAAAAGAAAAGAAAAAAGAGAAAGCCAAACTTAAGGCTGTCTTTAAGGAACATGCAGATTCTGTCGAAGAAAAAATTAAGGAATTGGAATTTCAATATGAAACCGGCAGTCTAAACGACGCTCAGGCTTCGAATCAAGTTCATGAAATTTCCCAATTTATGCGGCAGGTTCAATTGGGGCGGGACGATATCAAGGCTTTTCGCGATCGACTGAACCGTATTAAAGCAGACATCCACGCCAGAGCCGCAGCCGCAGAGCAGGAAAGATTGAAGCAGGAAAAGCAGCAGCAGGAGCAAATCAACCTGAAGGCTGCTAAACTGATCGAGCAGTTGGACGCTCTTGCAGCGGAAATTGAATCCAGACCCATTGTGGAGGTCAACGAAGAAATTGAACGCCTGACTCAGGAAATGACTCTGCTTAAGCTCGCAAAATCTCTACAAAATGATTTTGACCGGCATTTACAGATACTGCGCGACAAGATTTCAGAGGCAAAAATTCGCAACCTTCCTAAAAATGATCAGGATGCTTACGAGCAATTGAAAGTTTTATTGAGCGAGAGTAAAAAAAGAAGAAAAGAAATCAAAGAAAAATTAGAGTCTTATCGCAAGGCGGCAGGCACCTCAGGCCTGGATATGGAACAGGCCTTGAAACAACGCGAGCTTCTCGATCATGAGAAGGAGCGCTTGGAAAAGGTCGATGAAGAGATTCTTCAAATCAAAAGTAAAATCAGAGAATTGGAACAATAACCCAAAATTCTGGTGATAAAATCCTAAAGATTTTCATTGCAACTTACTCATGTTTTGGCGATAGTATTTTTTTAGATGAATTTTAAATTTGGGTGAATAAATGCCGTCGGAAAAATTTGGTATTCATGTTTTTAATCGTTCAGTCATGCAGAAGACCCTCCCCCCTGAAATTTTTCGCAATATTATTTCCGCGTCTAAAGGGGAAGAGAGAATTCGTCCCGAATACGCCGATACAATTGCCGTTGCGATGAAAGAGTGGGCCGTAAGTCTGGGGGCAACGCATTTCACACACTGGTTTCTCCCGCTGACAGGAGCTTCCGCTGAAAAACATGATTCCTTTATCGAGTGGAATCCTTCAGAGGATAAGATCGTCGAAAAATTCACGGGCAAACAACTACTGCAAGGGGAACCGGATGCTTCATCATTCCCATCCGGCGGTCTCAGAAGCACTTACGAGGCCAGAGGGTATACCGGCTGGGATCCGACTTCTCCAGTGTTCATTTGGAAGGGTGGCGATGGCGTTACCTTATGCATACCGTCGGTGTTTTTTTCCTGGACAGGGGATGTTCTCGATTCAAAGATCCCTCTTCTTAGATCCGAGAAAAAGTTAAACCATGCTGTGCTTCGCCTTTTGAAATTAACGGGCGTTAAAGCCAATTATATTTTTACAACTCTTGGCCTGGAGCAGGAATACTTTGTTGTCGACCGCAGCTTAAGAAACCTGCGCCCGGATTTGGTTTTAACCGGGAGAACGGTTTTAGGAGCTCCTTCGCCGAAAGGACAGGAACTTCAAGACCATTATTTTGCATCTGTCAACGACAGAATCCTGAGCTTTATGCACGACTTTGAGTCAAAAGCACTTGAAGTGGCCATTCCGGTCAAAACCAGACACAATGAAGTCGCTCCATCTCAATACGAAGTTGCCCACGTCTTTGAAAGTTCCTCAACTGCTGTCGATCACAATATCCTAATGATGGAATTAATGAGGCAGACTGCCGAAAAACACGGCCTGTCATGCCTTCTCCATGAAAAACCTTTCCATGGCTTGAACGGATCGGGTAAACACGCTAATTGGTCTATAATGACTGACTCCGGCATCAATTTGCTGGATCCTTCAGATCTGCCGGAAAATAACTTACTGTTTCTCATCTTGCTCAGCTCTATTCTGGATGCCATCAATCAACACGCTGTATTGCTCAGAGCGTCGATTGGGTCGGCTTCCAATGACTACCGCTTAGGAGGGCATGAGGCGCCGCCAGCGATCATATCCGTATATCTGGGAGAAGAACTCGAATCCCTTCTCAACGATATTGAAAAATCAGGGGGGCATATAACTGCCAAACGACCGGGAAAATATGATCTAGGCCTGGCAACTCTTCCCGATCTTTCCAAGGATAATACCGACCGCAATAGAACGTCGCCATTTGCATTTACGGGGAATAAATTCGAATTTCGAGCTGTAGGATCTTCCTCCAATCCTTCATTTGCCATCACAGTGTTGAACGCAGCTGTTGCCGAGAGTCTCAATAAGATCATTGACGATATTGAAACTAAATTAGGAAAAACGAAGACTTTGGACAAAAAGGGTGTGGGTCAGGCAGCGATTACTGTTCTTCAAAAACATATCAAAAATTCAAAGAATATTCGGTTTTCCGGCGATAATTATAGCCATGCGTGGGTCTTGGAAGCGAAGAAAAAACACCTTCCAAACATAAAAAAATCACCCGAAGCTTTTAAAGCCCTTCTGGACAAAAAAACTGCCAGCACGTTTCGCGGAATTCTTCTCGAGCATGAACTTGAGAGTCGCTATGAACTTATGATGGATCACTACATTCAAACGATTGAAATCGAAATTAAAGTCATGCTCGATATGTTTAGGACCCAATTGCTCCCATCGGCTATAAAAACTCAAAAAGATTTTGCCGAGAGTCTTGCATCTCTTAAACAGCTTTTGCCCTCTTCAAAGAAACTTTCTGCTCTCAAAACAGGATTGGAGAAACTGGCCGGAGCCATTGAAACTGCTTTGAAGTTGGCTGAAGAGCTCGTTGCCGTTCGCCTGGAGGCATCAAAACAAACAAATATTACCCGAAAGGGCAATGCGTTTGCCAATAAGGTTCTTCCCATGTCCGATAAGTTTCGAGAAGCCGTCGACAACATGGAAGCTCTTGTTGACGACGAGTATTGGCCTATTCCTAAATACAGAGAAATTTTATTCCTAAAATGAAAAAAATAGGACTTTACGGCGGAACTTTTGATCCTATACATTTCGGCCATTTGAATCTGATTATGCAGATAAAGGAGATGCGCGGCCTCGATGAGGTGTGGCTGGTCCCAACAGGCATCAATCCTTTTAAGATCGATAAAAAGGTGTCGGAGGCAAAGTATCGTTTGGCTATGACCCTGGCGGCGATTGAACCTTTTCCCCACCTCAAAGTTATGGATAATGAGCTTCAGCGTGAAGGGGTTTCATATGCGATCGACACTTTAAAAGAATTTTTTGAGCTTCAGGACGATCATGAGTATGCCATTATCATCGGCGACGATGCGGCTGAAGGCTTTTTTCGCTGGAAAAGTGTCAAAGAAATTATTCAATTGGTTCCCATATATGTGGGGAGAAGATCCTGCGATTTTAAAATCGACAGCCTTATAGGGGATGCAGAAGTCCTCAATACCTTGAAAAAAGGGATGACAGACACAAAGATTGTCGAAATTTCCAGCACAGACATACGCCAAAGAGTGTCTCGGGGGCTCAATTGCTGCCATCTGGCCCCTCCAAAAGTCATGGACATAATATATAAAAATGATTTATACTCTTAATTATATGGAGAAGAAAGACTTAGATCTTATCGCGCAGACGATTTTCGATAAAAAAGGATCTAATATATTTGTTTTGGACGTCCGGGGGCTGACCTCGATGACCGATTTTTTTGTTTTGGCCGAGGGAAATGTCGACCGGCATGTTAAGGCTATAGGGGACGCTGTTTTGGACTCCATGGCAAAATCGGGGTGTGAAGCTCTTAGGGTAGAAGGGAAACAGTTTGCTGATTGGATGGTGATTGATTTTGGCGATATTTTTGTCCATTTGTTTACTCCCGGAGTTAGAGAAAAATATGGTTTAGAGTCTGTTTGGAGCAAAGGGAAAATTGTCGATGTTTCCATCGATATTTCGAAAAAAATAGCAGGTTAAATATGACAAAAAAAAGAGTAGTCATCACCGGCTTGGGGGTTGTTTCCTGTTTTGGAAATGATGTGGAAGGCTTTATCGATGCTTTAATGGCTGGAAAAAGCGGAGTGAGATCGATCACTGAATTTCCGTGCGATGATTTTCCTACCCGATTTGCGGCTAAAATTTCAAATTTCGATCCCGACGGATATATCGACAAAAAGCAGGCAAGAAGGGTCGATAACTTTATCGCCTATTCTCTGGTTTCAGGAAAAAAAGCTCTTGAATCGGCAAAAATTGACAAAGAAAGCAAACTGGACAAAAAACGATGCGGGGTTCTGATAGGTTCCGGCATGGGCGGACTCGACATGTTCTCTAATGCCGTTGAAACGCTAAAAGATAAAGGCATCGGCCGCATGTCGCCATTTTTCATTCCCTACACGATCACGAATATGGGAGGGGCGCTGCTGGCTATGGAATATGGATTCATGGGGCCCAATTATTCGATTTCGACAGCCTGCGCGACAGGCAACTACGCCATTGTCAGCGCTCTTAGACATATCCGCGATGGTGAAGCCGATTTAATCGTATGCGGTGGAGTCGAAGCCCCGATCAATGCCGTTGGTTTGGCCGGATTTTGCGCATGCAGGGCTTTGTCGACAAGAAATGAAGCCCCCGAAAAGGCTGCCCGTCCATGGGATAAAGACCGGGATGGCTTCGTTATGGGAGAGGGAGCGGGCGTGCTTGTTCTTGAATCCCTCGAACATGCTAAGGCTCGTGGAGCCAGGATCTATGGCGAGGTTCTGGGAGGGGCCTTTTCTTGCGATGCCCACCACATGACTATGCCTCGCGAAGACGGAGAAGGAATTGCTCTTTGCATCGACAAGGCGCTCAAGGATGCCGATGTTTCACCCTCCGAAGTGAATTACATTAATGCTCACGCGACTTGCACTCCTCTTGGGGATATGGCTGAAGTAAATGCCGCGAAAAGGATTTTCAAAAACCCTTCTAAAATTTACATGAATGCGACAAAATCCATGATAGGCCATGGCTTGGGAGCGGCGGGAGGCCTGGAAGCCGTCGCGACTGTCATGCAGATGAAGCGAAAAGAAATTCATCCCACAATAAATCTGGACAATCCTGAAGAGGGCCTCGATTTTATGACTCCGACAAAAGCAACAGATTGCGACATTCAAGTTGCAATCTCCAACTCCTTTGGCTTTGGCGGCCACAACGCCAGTGTTGTTTTCAAGTCCTACAAGGAATAGTAAGATGGAACATTCCTATGGAATTATCCCATTAAAGCGGCGCGGAGAGGATTGGTATGCCTTTATCGTCCATCGGACAAAGTCCGGAGGATTTTGGGAGTTTCCTAAGGGGCATATTGATGAAGGAGAGACTTCTCTTGACGCTGCTGAAAGAGAGCTGAAAGAAGAAACAGGCTTAACAATTGAAAGAATGCTCGAATTTAATCCCATCACGGAATATTACGAATATGAATGGCATGGAAAAACCATTCCTAAGGAAGTTCATTATTATCTGGCGCTTGTTGGAGGAGAAATTGCCCTGCAGCCGAAAGAAGTTGATGAGGGTAAATGGGTTCTCTTAAGAGAGGCTGAAAAACATATGACTCACGATACAAGCCGTTCTATTTCCAAAAAGGTCGCTTCACTTCTACTTAACCTAAGCCCCTGATTGCTACCTAAACCTCAGCTAGAGCTTACACGAGTGCGCCAGATACAACTGTAGCGTCGACGGCAAGGGTAATCCCTTGCCAAGTCACTACAGGCAGTAGATGGTGTGCTCGTGTAAGCTCTAGCTGAGGTTTAGGTAGCAATCAGGGTCTAAGATAATTTTCTGGATATTTATTTCCTGATGAATATATTGAGGATATGCTTAAGGAGTTTAGAGATTTTGCCTTAAAGGGGAACGCTCTTGATATGGCGGTTGGTATTGTTATAGGAGCCGCTTTTAGCACTATTGTGAACTCGCTGGTCAATGACATATTGATGCCTCCAATTGGACTTTTGCTTGGTCATGTGGATTTTTCGAATTTGTTTCTGACATTAAAAAATGGCACGCCATCGGGTCCATACGCGTCAGAGAGTGCGGCAAGCGCTGCGGGAGCAGTGACCATTAACTACGGTATTTTCATTAACAGTGTCATTTCATTTATCATCGTCGCTTTTTCTATATTTCTAGTTGTGAGGAACTTCAACAAAGTACGCGACAAGTATCTCGGGAAAACAGAGGTAAAAGTCAAAGAATGCCCGGAGTGCTGCAGTCAAATCCCTCTGATGGCTAGAAAGTGCCCAAATTGCACATCTATCTTAGAATCAATAAAATAGATTTATATCCGATAAAAATAGCTGATACATTATATATTACATTAGAAGAATAGCTTGGAGGTATCGGTCATGTTATATTGGGCTTTTGTATTTTTTATTATCGCTTTAATAGCGGCTTTTTTTGGCTTTGGCGGTATTGCGTCAGGAGCCGTAGGCATTGCGAAGATTTTATTCTTTATCTTCGTGATATTATTTGTTATCAGCTTAATTGCGGGGCTTATTCGTGGAAGACCCCGGATTTGAGGAGGTAAGTTGTGAATTTTAAAGTTTTAACTTTATTGTCTTTGTTGTCGCTGGCTTTCGTTGGATGCCAAACGGAAGGGCCTGCTGAAAAGGCGGGAAAAAAAATTGATGAATCAATCCAAAATCTCAAAGAGAAAGCTCATGAAATGATGGAAGATCAGGGTCCTGCCGAAAAAACGGGTGAAAAAATTGACAAGGGAATCGATAGTATTAAAGAGAAATCTCAGGATTTAAGAACTCCTTCAGAGGAAAAGTCCCCGAATTTGCAACGATCATCAAATGGCTGATAGGGACTATGAAGATTCAGGGGTTTGCAGCAGAAAAATCGGCAGCTGAGCTGACACCTCTTGCTTATGATATTCCTGAGCTTGGGATCGAAGATGTTTTGATCGACATCACGCATTGCGGGATCTGTCACAGCGACATCCATCTCATCGACGATGATTGGCAAATGAGCACATACCCTTTTATTCCCGGGCACGAAATCATCGGGATTGTGCGCGACGTTGGCAGCTTGTCATCGAATTTGTTTGTAGGTCAAAAAGTGGGGGTGGGATGGCAATGCGGGGCTTGTTTTTATTGCCAATGGTGCCTCAAGGGAATGGAAAATTTATGTGACCACCACCAGCCGACATGTGTTGGCAGGCATGGGGGGTATGCTGATGCGATTATAGTTGATAGCCGCTTTGCTTTTCCAATTCCCGATAATATGGATTCGGCAGGTACAGCTCCTCTTTTTTGCGGCGGAGCGACCGTTTATTCCGCTCTGAAAAACTCAGGCGTCAATTCCAGCTCGCGTGTTGGTGTTCTTGGTATTGGAGGTTTGGGACATCTGGCTCTGCAGTTTGCAAAAGCAATGGGCGCTCATGTGACAGCTTTTTCTACATCATCTTCAAAAGAAAAAGAAGCTCTCTCACTCGGCGCCGATCAATTTCTTCTCAGCCCGGATTCAAATCAGGAAGCATTCGATGTGATTCTCTCTACTGTGACTGCAAGTCTTGACTGGGAAAAATGGCTGTCACTTATTGGCCCCAGAGGAACTCTTTGTTTTGTAGGCGCTGCCCCGGGAACTATCGACGTGGGCATTCAGAGTCTGGTGTCTAAAGAGCGGAAGGTTTCGGGAAGTATGATTGCAGACAGGCATACAATCTTAGAAATGCTAAGCTTAGCTTCGAGAAAAGATATCAAAGCAGTCGTGGAGGAGTATCCGCTAAAAGATGTGAACCAGGCAATTTCTCGTGTCAGGGAAAACAAAGTTCACTACCGAGCCGTTTTGACTATTTCGTGATAATTCCTGCTTTTTTCAACATTTTTTTTGCACCGAATTCTGTTAACAAAAATTGGGTTCCTGTTATTGTCCAGGCCATTTCCACATGCTTATCATTAATCAGGTCATTCAGGCAGATATAAAGGTTGTCGTCTTCGATAATTTGCCTGTTAACAGTTTTGCAAAAGTCGAAGATCAGTTCTTCGAGTTTCGAATACATGTGAAAGGTTACAGATACTTCTTGATCTAATACTCTAGACAAATTCTCATGAATGATTGTTTGAAGAATTTTGCTGACAGCCCCCTTTCCATTCGAATAGGAGTAGAGGGGTCCCTTTGACTTTAGTGGAAGACGATGAAAGGTGAAAGGTATTCCGTTTTCGTGTATAGAGGCTAGTGTTAGGATAAGAGTTTTATAAAATGTTTCATATTCCTGTTTTCTGAGAAAATCGATAATCCATGAAAATTGGTAGGCGGTTATTGAAACGTCTTTTTGATTCGTTTGATCAAGAAGGTCAAATAATAACCTGTTTTCTCTTAATTTTTCTTTTATGAATGACAAAGGATAACCTAGCAGAGCTTGACATTGCTTATCGTCATAGGGGCAATCCTCAATCATGTTTTCAAGGACTTGAGAGTTGATTCCTTTGGGCAAGTGGTCCCTTGTCGGCGGTATAAAAACTTGTGGAAACGTCCCGGGAAACAACACGCATCTCTTCGGAGATCGAGTGAGTATTTTAGATGACTTGCCATTTATATTCTTAAGCGCCCTTCGAATTATGAGGGTATCCTCATCAAGATCAAAAAATTTTCTCCTATCGAGAATATATCGAGAAAGAAAATAAACTTCGTTTTTATTTTCCAAGGTTCCCAGTTTATAATTGCATATCGAAAGGAATTTATTATTGAATTCTTTCTGCGAAGAATTCCCGATTTGCAATGCCTCCTTAACTATCTGGAAAATGATTTTGAATTCCTTTTCGCCAAAATAAGCTGAAAGAAATGGGAGTGCATGTTGAAGAATTTCTTCATCAATATTTTGATCTTGTACAAATATCGACAGTTTGAGTATATCCGCTATGCTCCAATGGGTCAAAGATGATGTTTGTAAAGAATTTGTCAGTTCCGTGATGTTGTTTCGTTTCTTTTTGCCTTCTATAGCTCTAAATTTTTCAAACAGTACTTTTATTGTATTCTTATTGTCTTCTTCCAATGTGATTATTTGATTTAAAAAGGGGGTTATTTCCCTGCGCTCTATTGGATCTTTGAATTTTGCTAATGTTTTGAGAATAAATTTTATGTCATCAGCAGACATTTTCGGTGTTCTTAATGAATTTGCTAGTTCGACAATTTCCCTGCGCTCTATTGGATCTTTGAATTTTGCTAATGTTTTGAGAATAAATTTTATGTCATCAGCAGACATTTTCGGTGTTCTTAATGAATTTGCTAGTTCGACAATTTCCCTGCGCTCTATTGGATCTTTGAATTTTGCTAATGTTTTGAGAATAAATTTTATGTCATCAGCAGACATTTTTGGTGTTCTTAATGAATTTGCTAGTTCGACAATTTCCTGTCTTTTATGTCTATCTTTTATTTTTGCCAAAAATTTCATAATTCTTTGAAGAACAAAAAGATCCATTTCTGGTTTTTTTAAAGAAATGACCTGATTTGTAATTTCATCAATTTCTGCTGGATCTTCGATATTTTGGAATGCTTGATGTATCATCCCTATTGCGGGCATTGCGGCAGTAGTAAGATCCGGTAGTTTCAAGGATTGAATCACTCTTATATATACCCTGCGTCTTGTGGAATCTTTGATTTCTGCTAAACCTTTAACAATCACTAAAACATGCCAATTATCCATTTTCGGTGTTTTGAATGAATTTGCTAGTTTGGCAATTTCTTGCCGCTTTTCTTTCTTGTCGATATTGACCAACTGCGTAAGAATTTTCACCAGGTGGCAATCCCACTTTTCTGTTATTTTTAGAAGATTGATAAGATCAATACATTCTTTTAGCTCTCCTGGATTATTGACTTTAGCTAATGCGTTAAGAAGTTCAATTATGCTAGAGGCGCTAATCACTGGTGCGTTTAAAGAATTTATCAACGTGACTATTTCCTTTCTCAGCTCTGGATTTTTTATTGCTGACAAATGAGATACTAGATTACCTAAATCAAAACCATTTGCTATTGGTCTTTTTAAAGATTTTGCCTGGTAGACAATTTCTTTATAATCATCTTTATCCAAAAGTGTTATGGCCGTTATGAGATGTGTAATATTTGACTCGGATTCGCTGTCATCGATGAGAATTTTTACCAAATCAATGAGTTCTTTGAACTTTTTATCGAATAGACTTTTCTCAACAGACGACATATTTGCAAGCTGTCCTGTGGAAATAAAGATTCTTGCGACTTTAGCTATTCTCTTTTCAACTTCATTGTTTGTTTTTAGTTGCTGAACACTTGTGTGATTGGGCCTTGTTCTTTCAACTTGCATATGAATTCCTTTTTTTTAAAAAAAAATTACACCACAAGCGGCATTTAATAGCCAGATGTTAAGTTTTTATTGAATTGAATTAGTTAAAGGCGTAAGATCAATTGCTTATTTGGGGGAAGTTGACATGCTGCAGCCTTTTTTGGAACTGTTTCTTTCTTCGGGATCAATCATCAGTCTCGATCATGAACGATTGCTTGTCGGATTCGGGGAAAGAAAATGGATGAAAGAGATTGAAGATGAATCGAGGCCCGCATTTTATTTTCCTGATTTTTTTTTGGAGACAAAGACTCCTTGGTTTCAACAGGAATTTTGCTTTGAAGTGAGCGCCGCTTCTTTTTTAGAAGAGCTTTGTCATAAAGCCGACCATTCCTGTTCGCTTATGTGGACGCCCCCTGACTGCAGTATATTTCAGTGGGGCTTTAATGATCTTAAAAAGCGATTTTCTCAAGGCATTTTATCCAAAGGGGTCCCCTACGTTTTTGAAACGTCAAAAGATGCTGTCGGGCCTTCTCAGATTCATCATTTCCTTGTCAGCTTGCTTCGCTTTGCTTTGCTCCATCCTGTCTATTGCTATGGGTTTTGGGAGGATGGCGAAGGGATTCTCGGGGCTTCCCCCGAGCTGCTCTATAATGTGGAAAAAAACGAGAGTCCCAAACTGAAGACTGTTGCTTGCGCGGGAACTTTAGGACGGCAGGAAACGGAAGAGGCGTTTAAAAGCGATCCAAAAGAGCTCGATGAGCATGAGCGGGTGATTGAAGGGATTAAGGATTCGTTAACGCCGTTTGGTAAGGTGAGCATTGGAAAAATGGACATCCTTGATCTGGGATCTCTGGCGCATTTACTGACGCCTATTGAGGTTGAGTTGGAGGGGCGTTATGATTACGAGGTTGTTGTCAAAGCATTGCATCCAACTCCCGCTTTGGGAGCATTTCCCCGAAAGGAGGGGAGAAAGTGGCTGATGGACTACCGCCAAAAAGCTGAAAGGGGGCGGTATGGAGCCCCTGTCGGATTCGTGCGGGGAGGGGGCGACGAAGCGGGATTTTATGTCGCGATACGAGGGATGCAATGGAATAAGGAGAGGATTTCCATCGGGGCCGGTTGCGGTGTGGTTCCGCAAAGCGATTTTGAGAGGGAATGGGAGGAGGTCGGTCGAAAGATTCGGTCGGTCAAGGAGGTCTTTTCGCTTGTTTGAACCATGGCTGGGGCAAATTTTGCAGGAGATTGTTGGACGGGGTGTGGGAGAGTTTTGTATTTGCCCCGGCAAGCGGAATGCTCCATTGGTATGGGCCCTCGAGCAGTATCCGGAGCTTGAGCTGCATCATTGGTACGAAGAGAGGTCGGCGGCTTTTTTTGCCCTGGGAAGGGCGAGGGCAGCCGGCAGGCCTGTCGCTGTCGTGACCACAAGCGGAACCGCGGCTGGCGAGCTTCTTCCCGCCGCGATGGAAGCGAATTATTCAGGTGTTCCTTTGCTGTTGATAACGGCTGACCGGCCGAGGAGATTTCGAGGCTCCGGGGCTCCGCAATCGGCAAATCAGGTGGGTATTTACAGCAATTTTACCTCTTTTGAACAAGATTTGGAAGTAGGAGAGCTTTGCAGTTTGCAGCACTGGAATAAAAGAAATCCGGCCCACCTCAATATTTGTTTTGAAGAACCGCAATCGATATTTGATTACCGACTTCCTCCTTTGGAGTTGGAAGCGGAAAGTTTCAGCGCGGAATTGCCTGTGAAGCGGGAGTCTTTGCGAAAGTTCCATTCTTTTTTGGAATCTGCAAAGCGCCTTCTCGTTGTCGTCGGGACGCTTGGAGAAGATGCCAGGCAACCCGTTTTGGATTTTCTGCTCAAATTGCAAGCCCCGGTCTATTGTGAAGCAGTGTCGGGATTAAGAGAGCGGGAAGAGTTAAGGCTTCTTAAGGTTCGAAGCACCGAAGGGCTGTGGGAGCAGCCGATTGATGCCCTGTTGCGCATCGGGGGAGTGCCGACATTTCGGGGATGGCGCGACCTAGAGGACCTCGAAGGAAAAGTAGAGGTATGTTCAGTAAGCCAAGCGCCCTTTTCGGGCTTGAGCTGGGGTTCGGTGATTCATACGTCTTTAAAAGACTTTTTTCCAAAAGTTACAGTAGACAGAACCTTGAATTGGAGCCCCTGCTTTGCCGATCCTACTGAGCTGTTTGCTAAGTATCCGAAAGCCGAGCCGTCGTTAATCCATGAGCTGTCCAAAATCATTCCGCAAAACAGCAGGGTTTACCTTGGCAACAGCCTTCCGATAAGGGAGTGGGATCTGGCAGCCTCAGGAAAAGCGGCAAGCGATGTCTGGGCAAGCAGGGGACTGAATGGAATTGATGGACAGCTGTCTACATTTTTCGGTCTTTGCGACCCTGAGAAGGAAAATTGGGCAATTATTGGCGATCTGACAGCCCTCTACGATCTTGCAAGCCCCTGGATTTTATCAAAAATGAGAGATTGCAGAATGAAAATTGTTGTGGTGAATAATGGTGGAGGGATGATCTTCTCTCGGCTCAAAATGGGGGAGGCGTTTCTCCATCGCCACAGCTATGACTTTTCCTATTTCGCAAAAATGTGGGGGCTTTGCTATGAGAAATGGAGTTCTGTCCCTAAAACAGTTGATTGCAAACCTCAGAGTCTCATTGAGTTGATCCCCGATGAACAGCAAACGGAAAAGTTTTGGAGGAGCTATCGAGATTTATGCGCTTCACGGCTTCTTGGGACGGCCTAGCGACTGGTCGTTTCTAGCGGGAGCTATTGCTTGCGATCTCTTTTCGGAAGAGTCGCTAGCGCATGAAACATTTACCGAATGGGCGAAATGGTTTAACAAGGAAACCGCCTCAGACGCGCCGAAACTGCTGATTGGCTACTCGCTTGGCGGCCGGCTGGCATTGCACGCTATCGTCGACAGTCCGGAAATGTGGCATGGGGCGGTGATCATTTCTGCTAATCCCGGATTGGTCTCGGGTAAAAAAGAGAGAATTGAAAAGGACGCCTTTTGGGCAAAGCGTTTTTCAAATGATTCTTGGGACTGCCTCTTGCAGGATTGGAATAGCCAGCAGATTTTCAAAAATGAACAGCATCATCCGATTCGCCGAGAATCGGATTTTAAACGAATGGGCTTGGCAAGAGCGCTGCGGCAATGGTCTCTGGGAAAGCAGGAAAATTTGCGCCGGACAATTTCCGAGCTAAATATCCCGCTCCTTTGGATATGTGGAGAGCATGATCAAAAACCCGGCTCTCTTTTTCATCCAAAATCAAAAATTTGCATTGCGCCGCAAGGGGGGCATCGCTTAGTATGGACACATCAACCATTGCTGAAAGAAGAAATTAAAAGATTTAAGGAGTCGTTATGTCAGCAGCATTGACAGAAGAGTGGACTGAAGTCAAAACCTACAAAGATATCGAATTTCATCGCATGGGGGCAGTTGCGAAAATCACGATCAACCGTCCTGAGATTCACAACGCTTTTCGTCCCCTGACTGTCGATGAGATGCAGGATGCATTTGCCGAGTGCCGCTACGACGATTCAATCGGCGTTGTTATCCTCACAGGAAAGGGAGGCCGGGCATTCTGTTCGGGAGGGGATCAAAACATACGCCAGCATGCCGGTTATGTGGGTGGCGATGGGGTGCCGAGGCTCAATGTGCTCGATCTTCAAAAACAGATTAGGAATCTGCCAAAGCCTGTCATTGCAATGGTAGCCGGCTATGCCATCGGAGGGGGGCATGTCCTGCATGTCGTTTGCGATTTGACGATCGCAGCCGACAATGCGGTCTTCGGTCAGACTGGGCCGAAAGTCGGGTCCTTTGACGGAGGGCTGGGCAGCAGCTACCTCGCCCGTATCGTCGGCCAGAAGAAAGCTAGAGAGATCTGGTACCTGTGCCGGCAATATTCGGCCGCAGAGGCTCTTGAAATGGGCCTTGTCAACGCAGTTGTTCCTTTGGAAGATCTGGAAGACGAAACGCTTAGATGGTGCGATGAAATCCTTCAGCATTCACCCATGGCTCTTCGTTGTTTGAAATCGGCGATGAACGCCGACTGCGATGGGCAGGCAGGGCTCATCGACCTGGCGGGTAATGCCACACTGCTTTATTACATGAGCGAAGAGGCGAAAGAGGGGCACTCGGCTTTTAAAGAAAAGCGGAAACCCGATTTTTCAAAATTTAAACGGTATCCTTAAAAAATGACCAAAGATATGGGAAAGATTCGCCACTGGATATTGGCTGTCCGGCCTAAGACGTTAACCGTGGCTTTTGTCTCAGTTCTGGCGGGAACCTCTCTAGCCTGGTCTGTGGGAACTGTCGATTGGCTCATTGCATTTTTGGCTCTCATTTGTTCGCTGCTTATACAGGCGGGAGCCAATCTGATCAATGACGCTGCTGACTTCAAAACAGGAGCCGACACCGAAGAGAGGATTGGATTTCCCCGGGCAGCTCAAATGGGGTGGCTGTCTTATGAGCAAGTCTATTATGGCGGGCTTGCAGCTTTTGGGCTGGCATTTTTTCTTGGCATCCCTCTTATCATTAAGGGGGGAGTTCTCATCCTATTTCTTCTGATCGTGTCAATATTGTCCGGTTACGGCTATTCGGCGGGCCCCTATCCGCTCGCGTATCATGGTCTTGGCGAGCTTTTTGTGATGATCTTTTTTGGATATGTCTGTACATCGGTGCCTTATTATTTGCAAACAGGAGCGATAGATGGAAAAATTCTATTGGCCGCAACCCAAATCGGCCTCCTCTCGACACTCCTCATAGCCATCAACAACACAAGGGATATTGAGGGGGATAAAAAAGCCAATAAAAAAACGCTGGCGGCCATTTATGGGCTGAGATTTGGAAAGATAGAGATATCATTCACTTTGCTCATTCCATTTTTACTCAATTTATTATGGGTTATGATGAACTATCAGATTGCGGCATTTTTGCCCTTGAGCCTCTTGCCTTTCGCGACAATCATTGCCCAGGGTATCTGGAAGTTTAATCCCGGAAGAATATATAACGGCTATTTTGTTTTATCGGCGTTGCTTCATTTAGTTTTTGGTCTGCTGTTATCTTTGAGTTTTGTCCTTCAAGTGTTATGAAAATCTTTTTCCATATCTATCAACTTTCTACAAGAAAGGGAGCGCTTTTAAAGGTTATCTTCAAAGGCGGTTTGACAGGCTATGCTGACTGCCATCCCTGGCCTGAGCTCGGAGATCTGCCTCTTAAAGAACAACTCAATTGTCTTGTTGACAGCAAAACGACAAAGCTTACAGAGCAGTCGCTCAAATTCGCAAGGATTGATGCCGAGGGGCGCTGTGAGAAAAAAAATTTGCTGCGTCCTCTTAAGATTCCTAAAAGTCACTATCTTTTAATGAAGCTCGGCAAGAACTCCCAAAAAGAGATTGAACAGGCATTCAGCGAAGGATTCGAGCATTTTAAGGTAAAATTAGGTGCAGATCTTGAGGAGGAGCTAACGATTTTGAAACCAATGCTGAAGATTCCTCGTACACGCTGGCGCCTTGATTTCAACAATCAACTAAAACAACCGGCTTTATTGAAAACTTTAGAAAGCGATGTCATTGAATTTGTCGAAGATCCCTTTCCTTGTGATAAAAGATGGTATGATTTTCCCTTCGCGATTGCCTCTGATCGCCAGGAAAATCCTCCCGAAAATTCTTACAAATACAAAATCGTTAAACCTGCTATCGAGAAAATGATCGAAAGCTCAAAACCTCTTATTGTTACGTCGTATTTAGGTCATCCTATCGGACAGGCGGCAGATGCTTTTACCGCAGCAAGCCTCGCAAAGCAATGCGATGTTAGAGTGTGCGGGCTTTTGTCTCACAGAGTTTACACTCGCAATTTGTTCAGTGAGAGGCTATCATGGCGGGGAGCCGAATGGAAACATCCGGAAGGTACTGGATTTGGTTTTGATGATTTATTAGAGGGGATAAACTGGGTTAAGTTATGACTTTTGAATGGGACAGCGATCACACAATTGTCTTAATGAATCCTCGAATGCCCGGCAAGGATCTTTATACCCACAAACTTTACGACATTGGGCTTAAGGGTCATGTCTGGCTGGCAACTTCGGGCACGACCTCTATCAAATGGGTCGCTTTGTCCAAAGAGGCGATTCTCCACTCGGCACGGTCGGTCGGCAAGCACTTAGCTATGTCTGCTGAAGATATCTGGGTGCACGCCCTTCCAGATTTTCATGTCGGGGGGCTTGCAATTTGGGCCAGAACCTTTGTTATGGACGCCAGAGTTGTCGACTTTAAAGCCCAATCAAAATGGGATCCCAGAGCCTTTCGCGATTGTCTGGCATCGTCAAACGGCACGCTCACATCTCTTGTTCCGGCTCAACTCTACGATTTAGTCTGTCTTCAGCTCGAGGCTCCTCCGGCTCTTCGCGCAGTCCTTATCGGAGGAGGAAGGCTTGACTCATCTCTTTACTCCATGGCTGTGAATCTTGGATGGAAATGCTTGCCGACTTATGGGATGACCGAAACAGCCTCGCAGGTAGCGACGGCAAAGCCGGAGAGTAAGGCCGATCTGGAGCTTCTGCCGCATGTGAAGGCAAAAATTGATGATGAAGGATTGATTTGTATAAAATCCCCATGTCTGCTGACATGTTATACAGAAATCGGCGTCAAAACGGTCATCACCGATCCTAAGAAAAATGGGTGGTTTTGCACCGAAGACGTGGGGACAATTAAAAATAACACCATCAAAGTGATGGGCCGCAAGTCTGATTTTATCAAAATTGGAGGAGAAAGCGTCTCGCTCACTCTTCTCGAAAGTCTGTTTGAAACCCTCAAGCTTGAATATGGCGTTACAGAAGATATGGCATTAGTGGCGTTTCCCAATGAGAGGCTCGGCCATGTAATTCACCTGGCAACGACCCATGAATCACTTAGGCTTTTAACGCTTGTCGAGGAATTTCAAAAAAGGGTTCATCCTTTTGAGAGGATCAGGCAAATTCGATCGGGTAGAGAAGATTCCAAGAGGACCGTTGAACAAGCTCATCAAGAGCGAGCTGCTTAATTTGATTTCTGATACTCATTCGGAGATTTTAAGTCCTTTGTAATACCAAAGATAAGAACGATATAATGATCTGAACGACAAACGTGCCCGCTTTGGTATTTTATTCCAGATCCAACAATTTTCTAATAATTTAACAGGGTGTGCAGGATCGCTCGGGGTAGGATAGGCAGTATTTTGTATCTTGCCCCAGGCGATGAAGTTCTTTTTATCATTCCTATTGTTGAGTTGTTCAATTTTCAGTGGTTAAAAATGCTCGAAGATTTACTGTTTCTGCGCCAGAATAAGTGTGGCGATTCCGCCGAAAAGGGGCTTGATTGCCACATGTGAAAAGCCGGTTTTGACCAGATCGTCTGCTATGCTATTCGGCGAAACGAATTCATGTATGCTATTGCAAAGGTATTTGTAAGCTTCTTTATTGGAGGTGGCAAGTTTGCCGAGAAGGGGAAGGGCGGTAGTTAGGTAAACATGGTGACCGAAGCGAAGAAATTTGTTTTGCGGTCTTGTGAGCTCAAGAATACCGAAATGTCCTCCCGATTTAAGAACCCTTAATGTTTCCTGAAAACAGAGGGAAGGATTTTTGATATTACGTATGCCATAGGCTACAGTTGCGGCATCGATGAAATCATTGTCGAGAGGAATTGACTGAGCATCGGCCTCAAGATAGTGAATTTCGTGGCGGGCGATTTTTAAGTTACGAGCTTTTTCTTGCGCGCAAGAGAGCATTCCTTCGGAAAAATCGAGCATATAAGCAGTGACAGGATCTTTTCGACGTCGGAGATAAGGAAAGGCAATATCGCCTGTTCCACAGCAAAGATCCAGAATTGTTTTTGGTTTAAAGGGGGAATAAACATGCTTGATCAGTTCTCGATTCCACAATCGGTAAGTTTGAAACGAAAGAATGGCGTTGCCTCTTTCATAATTGACGGCAATATCATTGAACAGTGCCTTGATGGACTCGGGATTTTGTTTGCCGTAGGGGAAAGTTCTACTCATCTTCAGGTTCGTTTTCTTTTTGTTTTTCTGTTTTTTTGCATATTTCACAGCTGATATCCCGGCCGCAACGTTCATCGCGGGCTTTTTCCGGGTCCATTCCGCAGGCTCCCCGAATGATACGTGCCTTGCCAGTGAGCAGAAAGCCGATGCCCAGCAATGCACAGGCGACTATGATCACTCCGAAAGCTAGTAAAATTGTGGTTACAATAGGATCCATATTAACCTCTCACACTTATTATAGCATTTCTTTTAATCGTAGTCTACGTGGCAATTCGGGGTTAAGGGGATAGCTTGGCAGGTTAGAATTTTCCCCTTTTCCGCTTCGCTGTCGCTAAGAGCTTGATGCTTATTCATGATGATTTTTCCGGATTTGAGTTGGGCAATACAGGTGCTGCAGATGCCTTCTCTGCAGGAAAATGGGGGATTGAGATTTTCCCGGATGGCCGTATCGAGGATGCTTTCGTCCGGACGGCAGATAATTTGGGTCTCGCGGCCGTCAATTTTTACAGTCACCGTTTTTGTTTCCGCATCGGATGCTTCTGTTCCCTCGCCGACAATTAAAGGCTCGGCCCAAGCAGCCCCATGAACTTCCTCAAACGGTTCTGCGAGGGATGTAAATGTCTCTACATGGATTTTTTTCTCGGACACATTTTTTTGCTTGAGGGCCTCTTTTACCAAGGCAACCAGCCCTTGGGGGCCGCAGAGATAATACTCGGCATCGATCGGGCATGTTTGTAATATTTGATTGACTTTTTCGGCATCCAGCCGGCTGATAACATTTTTTCTGGACGAGTTGTTGACGGAGAGGCTGTGGATGACGTTAAATTTTTGACTGAATGCCTCCTGCAGCTTTTCCAGGTCTTTGTCAAAAATGATCGAGTTGCTGTCATGATTGGCGAATATGAGTTTGACTTGTTCAACATGGGGTTCTTTTAGTATTGTGCGGATAAGGGACATGATCGGCGTGATGCCGCTTCCACCTGCAAACATAATGTAGCGCGCCGCTCCCGGCTTAGCTGTAAATTGTCCTGCCGGCGGGAGTACCAAGACTTCATCGTTTTCCTTGAGCTGATCGATCAGATCGTTGGAAATGAGACCTTGTTTGATTCTCTTGACAGTAATTCTCAGGTGCTTGTCTTCACCTGGATCGCTTGAGAGGGAATAGCAACGTTTATGCAGTTGTCCGGCATCCAGTAAGCGCAGCGTGATAAACTGTCCCGGTTTGTATTTGAATTCCTGCTTTAAATGATCGGGAATTTCGAAATAAAAAGAGGAGGCATCCTGTGTTTCCTGATGGACTTTTGCCACTTTTAGCATATAGTAGCGGTGCAGTTTGCCATAATTGGACTGATATTGAAACCATGAACCGTCCACATCCAGTTTTTGAGACCCGAGTGCTAGAATCTTCATGATTTTCGGAGCGATATATTTTTGGACAAAAGGAAAGATGATACTTCTGATTTTCTTAAGAGCGGGATTATGAATGCCGAGGACGGCTTTTCCAAGCAGTCTTTGCATGCGGAAAATTTTCTTTGCTTCCGATTTTCTTTTTTGGACAAACTCGTTCAGATGAGAACTTCTGACAATTTCGTGATTATCTTTCAATGCTTGCATAATTAGAGGGTGGGCTAAGACAGCATCCTGAATGGCCAGCTTATTGCCTTGAGCTCCGATAGGCGATGCGATATGAGCGGCATCCCCAATAAGAAGCAGGCCGTCTTTGGTCCATTGTTTAGCAATGGCAATTTTAACATCGAGGTAAGAGCATTGATCGAAACTTAAAAGCACTTGCGGCAAAATGTCCTTAAGAATCGGCTTTGTCTCGATGAGGCGATTGCGGAAAGCTTCAATTCCCCCTTTTTTCAGCTCGGGATACGCTCCTTTCGGCAGAATCCAGCCGACCCGGATATGACCTTTTTCCTGAGGTATAAAGATGACCATGCCATTTTTGGAGATCTCAAGGCCCAAATGATATTTTTCCGCTTCGACTGTCGGGAGATCAAACCAGACGACATCAAACTGATCTTTTGATTTGTGAAGTTCAATTCCTGCGGCGCTGCGAAGGGTCGAAAATCGCCCGTCGGCTGCGACAACAAGCCTGCTGCTTATGATTTGCTCCTCATTATCGATTTGTACTTTCACGCCCGAAACCATTCCGCCCGCGAAGGCAAGATCTACTGCGGGAGTATTGCCAAGAAAGGTGAGATTGGGAAATTCTGACGCGAGTTGTATGATTTTTCTTAGAAACGGTCCTTGCTGCATGGAGAGGGCATAGTTATAGGGTTTGTCCAGAATGTCAAGGCCAAGCGTTAAAAGAGGACGCCCGCTGTCGGTGATTTTAAATTCGTACATTTTTGAGTGATCAATCTCTAAAAGCTCATCCAAAATGCCCATTTGGTCTAAATATTTGATAACATCCGGCTGATAGGCCGGACCTCTGAATTCCCTCTCAAAAGATGTGTCTCGTTCAATCAGGAGGACATCGATTCCGCTCCTCCCCAATAGGTAGCTGAGAACAGCTCCGGCAGGACCGGCCCCGACAACAATGACATCGAATTTTGGTTTTGATGAGGAGCTTTTTTCAGTTATTTTCACTATCATCGACTTTGGCGGTTTTTGTTTTTGAGCTTTTGCCGCCTTTTTTTAATTCCATTTTTGGAGGGACAATATCGATCCAAATAGGAGAGCTCCATGCCATATGCCCGTCTTCTTGGGTCACTCGGAGATAGTAATAAGCAAAAGGGGGTTGTTTGTCCACTCCTTTGAGGGAATTTTTCTCCAATGGGGTCATGTCGTCATATTCGTAGTCGGAATAGTAATCCTCGGGATTTATCGTATGGATTACATCTCCATTTCGAATAATCTCGATTTTATTGAGCTTTGCCGTTCCGGCGACATAGCCTGATATGTGCCTGTTAACTAGAAGCCCTGGTTTTTCCGATGTGTCGATTTCGGCTCCCATAGGCTCTCCGGCAATCGACAGTCCGACTATGATCCTTTCCCCTGTCGTCGCATAGCAACGGCGGTTGTAAAGGGCTTCGAAGATTGATTCTCTTGTATGGTTTTTGGTGAGCATTGCAGTTAACCCAGGAGGGTATTGCGTTTGTTCGTGTTCAAAAAAGTCGTAATAAATCCCGCGGTCATCAAGTCCGCCGGCCACAAATCCAAATCGACAGTTGTTATTGAGAGCATTTTGGATGGACCCTTCGGCTGATTCCACGACTCCATTTTTTTTGGAGGGGGTAATGGGACAGGGATTTCCTTCTTTTTTGGTGTTCTCGGACGACCCCCAGGCATTGTAGATCTCGACAACACGTTCAAATTCGGGATTCCAGTTTTTAAAATTGTAATGATATCCTTTTCCCATGGTAAAAGTCGGTATGGAGATCAGTTCTTTGGGGGAATAGGATTTATAGATTTTATTCAGGGAATTGTATTTGGTGTCTTTTTTTCTCAAGATTTGTTTTTGGTCCTTGGCAAAGACAAACTGTCGAACTCCTTCCTTTCCCGGTTCTCCTTCCCACTGAAATCCCGGAAATGTTGAGAATCTGTCTTCCTCGTTGAATTCCTGGACATTACCTGCTATGAGTTTCCAAATTTCATTCGAAGTTTCCTCGGAATTCTGGCTGGGAGAGACGCCGTAGAAGTTGTAGGCCAGCTCATCTCTGAAGTGCCTTAAGCAGCTTTCAATGTTTTCCGTCGAGTCGACCCTTTCGGATTCTCCATGGAGCGTGCCCCACAAAAGCTGTTCTTCAAGATCGGAAAAGCATTTCATGGGTGGAGAAAAATAAATATTTTGCGTGGACATGTTTTTTAGCTGCACAGTGTAGACGCCAGGATCATTAAAATAAAGATTGGGAAGGGTGATATAGCCGGTTTCGGGAATAAACAGCTTCCAGCTTAGGTTTTCCCTCAAGTGTTCGTGAGAGAGCTCAATGAGCGTGTTTTCGCTATCCGTAGTGCTTGTCAGGTTCCCGAACTGGTCTTCAAAACGAATCACGACATCAAATCGTTTGTTTTTGGCAACGAAAGAGGGTGTAATGGCTTTGATATTATCAAGCTCGTTGCCTTTGATATCAATGGAAAAGACTTCAGGATCGGCGTATTTGCCTTTCCCGGTAGGATCAACATAGAGATAAAAAGCCCTCCGCCTTTGCGCGTTGGCCTGAGCTTGACTCCCTTTTGGGTTCGCTCCCCACTTTTTCTCTTTAGGGTCTCCCATAAAGATAGTCACAGGCTCTCCTGCGGGAACTTTAGCGGGCAGTTTGAACAGGTATTTGGGAATGATATCATTAGCCCCGAAAACTTCTTCCGGAGCAAATGGTTTGCCATTTCCCGCTTTGGCGTATATGACATTTTCCCCAACTTTCATGTCTGTTACCGGGGCCTCCCAGTCGATCGGCCTTCCGTTGCTCATTATGTCGAACAGCAGCAGCGTTCCCTGAGGGAGGGCGGAAGAGGGGGTGAAAATAAATTTCCAGGTTCTAAATTCCCCGGCATAAGCAACAGGGGGTTCACAAGCACAAATCGACCGGCGCATAAATAAATCTCCAAATCTTCAAATAAGAACATTATGACTAAAAAAAGATTAAACCGCAAACTCAACGGCTCTTTTTTCCCGTATTACCGTAACCTTGATTTTACCCGGATATTTCATCTCTTTTTCGATCTTTTTGGATAGGTCGCGTGCCAAGTTGAGAATGCCGTTGTCGTCAACCATGTCGGGCATCACGACAATTCTCACTTCACGCCCTGCCTGCATCGCATAGGCCTGTTCAATCCCGGGAAACTCGTAGGCGAGATCTTCGAGTTTTCGAAGACGTTTGAAGTATTCTTCGGCAGCTTCGACTCTCGCCCCGGGTCTTGAGGCGGAAATTTTATCTGCCGATCCGCAAAGGGCCCCTTCAACTGTGATCGGCTTAATTTCACCGTGATGGCAGCCGATGCCGTTTGCGACCTCTTCTGTTTCTTCATATTTGAGGGCAAGGTCCCGTCCGATCAGAGCGTGGGTGCCTTCAATTTCGTGGGTTGCCGCCTTTCCGATGTCGTGGAGCAGGCCGATTCTTCTTGCCAGCTCGTCATTGAGGCCCAATTCCGAAGTCATAATCCCCATAAGATGAGAGACCTCTAGAGAATGTTCCAGAACGTTTTGCCCATAGCTGTAGCGAAATTTTAATTTTCCGAGAAGGTCGATCAGTTCGGGGTGCAAATTGATGATGCCTGCTCTCATTGCGGCGTCTTCTCCGCTTTTTTTTATTTGCTTTTGGGTTGACGATTTAGCTTTTTCCACAGCCTCTTCAATTCTTGTAGGGTGGATTCTGCCGTCGGAAACCAGTTCTGAGAGGGCCAGTTTGGCGATATTTTTCCTCACTGGATCAAAGCCCGATATAATCACGATTCCGGGGGTTTCATCAATGAGAAAATTGACCCCTGTGAGTCTCTCGAGCGTTCTGATATTGCGGCCATCCCTTCCGATTATCCTTCCTTTCATATCGTCATGGGGAATGGAGACAGTAACCGTGGCCGTCTCCGATACTGTCTCAACCGCCAGCCGGTTGATTGCTGTCGCTATGATGCCGGCCGCTAGTTTTTCACATTCTTCTTCGGTCTCTTTCTGCGACCGTCTGATCAATTGAGCCGCATCTGACTTGATTTCATCCTTAACTTTCTTAAATAACTCGTTTTTAGCCTCTTCCAGTGACAAGCCCGAGAGGCGCTCCAATTCACTAATGAGAAGGATTTGCTTTTGTGAAAGGCTCTTTTTGTCGTCTTCGAATTGTCCGCGCCTGGCCTGTAGGATGGCTTCTCTTTTATCAATGTCTTGCAGTTTCTTTTCAACGAGGTTCATCCGCCTTTCCAGTTTGTCTTCCCGTTCTTTTAATCTTTCTTCACGTTCGCTATGTTTGAGCTTTTCCCTTTGCAGCTGTTCTTCGGTTCGCCGAACCATCTCTTCTTGTTTTTGCTTGATTTCAAGGTCGGAATTTTTCCGGACGATTTCAGCTTTCATTTCGGCTTTGCTGATAATTTCCTGTGCTAAAGTCTTGAATTGACCGATTTTAATCCGATAATAGACCCACATCGAGAAGAGGCCGACAAGCGCGCCAAAAAAAGAAAAAAGCAGTATAGAAATAATTTGATCGATACTCATACATTTTCAAATTATCAGAATCCTGAGAATTAGGGAAGAGTTTTTCAGTTTACAAACAAATATGGAAATATTATACTGCTTTTAATTAATTATTAGGGAGTAGAAATGCATTCAGATCATTATAATAACTATCATCATGGTTTAATTTTATATCAGAAAAATCAGTTAGTTGATGCGACTGTTCAATTTTGGACAGCATATAACAAGATAAATCAGTTCCCAGAAGAAAAAAGGCAGGACTGGATGCAAAAAGATCTCATTGAGATTGTCCAGGCTCTGATTAGGGCTCAGATTGGGCTTCTTGCCAAACAAGAAATCTGTATCGACCGAAATCGCCAAATAAATGTGATTAAAAATCTTATTGAAAAAGAAATTATAAAAAAAGGCGCAGCCCACGACCCCTTCTTTGACGAGATTTATAAATACATAAAGAATAGGGAGCAGTGCCTCCAATTGGGTAAAAAAGGTTTAGAGCTTTGCGAAAAGGGAGAAGTTCGTCAAGGTGTCAAGAAGCTGGAAAGTGCATACAAGTCGCTCGAAAAAATTAGAATTTACAAAGAAATGAATTTAGTACACGAGATTGATGCCGCTTTGATATTGAAAACATTGAATTCCTACAGCAAAGTTTTTACGCCTGATAAGGGGTAAGTGTCTTGTCGAAGGCTCTGATTGCTACCTACATTAATGCAGATTGCGATTTCTTTTGGCAATTGATTTCATTGTTTGTCATCGGTTATTTTTCTTAGGAGTTATTTTAACTCGTTCAACACCGCGTTCATTTGATTTGATCACTTCGATTTTAAAATCGTCGTGGTCTATGATAAATCCCCGATTGGGAATTGTTCCAGTGCGGTGATAAATATAGCCGCCCAGGGTGTCGTAATCGGTGTCCTGGGGAATTTTAATGCCCAGCTTCTCTTCCATATCGAGGATGTTCATCTTTGTGTCGACAAGCCAGCTTCCATTTGCAAGAGGAGAAAAGAGCTCAATGTCTTCGTCATATTCATCGGCGATTTCTCCGACAATCTCTTCTAAAATGTCTTCTATCGTGACAATTCCTTCCGTCCCCCCATACTCGTCCACAACAATTGCAAGATGAAGCTGTTTTTTTCGGAACTCCTGTAAAAGATGAGAGATTTTTTTTGTTTCGGGAGTATACATCGTTTTCTTCACTATTGACTCAATAGGAGCTTCCAGGATTTCCGGTTTATCGGGATTTTCGGCAAATTTCATGTACTCGAGCAATATGTCTTTATACATGAGGATGCCAAGGATTTCATCGACACTATTTTTGTAAACAGGGATGCGGCTGTATCCTTCTTCGATGATCTGATTGGCTGCGTCTTTTACAGAGGTTTTTCCATTTAGAGCAAAAATGTCGACACGGGGGACCATAACTTCCCGGGCAATGCGGTTTCTAAAGGTAACCACCGATTCGATCAGTTCTTTGTCAGTGTTGTCCAGTGCTTCTCCGGTATCCGCTTCCTGGATCATTTCGATGAGCTGCTGCTTTACCCTCATTTGAGGCTCTGAGAGTTGATTGGTGAGACTGGTTTTTGAAAGAGATTTGAATATTAGCAGCATGGGAAAGGAAAGGGGAAGTAGCAGGAGAATAAAGGGAGAGGAGATGGGTGCCAGATAGATCAGCGATTGCCTGGGATAACGGGTACCTGCCGTTCTGGGTATGAGCTCTCCTAAGATAAAGTAGATCAAGATGAAAATTAAGGTCAGGATAATGAACCACGTCAAGTTAAATGCAGATAAGGGGAACAGGTTCAAAGCGTAGAGAAGGATTACGGCAAAAAAAGCATAAAGGAATCGCATAATGCTCAGGGTGCAGAGAACGACAAAATAAACAGAATCAAATTCGTGCCCTGAAAAGATGCGTTGATGGATAAAACGAATGAAGAAAGTTCGCCCAAGGCTTCTTTGGTACTTTTGGGGTTCTCGTCGAAAGAACCTTTTCAGAGCGAAATTTGTAGCTGTTAATGTGAAAAGGGCAATGACGATCAGAATAAGGATGCTGATGATGAGTGCGATGGTCATAATTTTAATTATAGCTCATTTCAATCTAAGGTCAAGATCGAGGTTTTTGAGTCTTAGAAGGTGGCGTTTTTCGGCATCCCGCATTTTGAGGCGGTCCTCTTCCGAGATGTCATCATAACCCATAAGATGCAGCAACCCGTGAATCGTATAGAGAAGGGCTTCATCATAAGGGTCGCAGCCCGTGTCCTTTGCGTATTTTATAGCGGTAAAAGGACAGACAAATATTTCACCCAGAACATGATAGGATTCTTGCGTTCCAGAATCTATTGGAAATGAGATACAGTCGGTTAAACTTGGGTCGTCAAAAAATTTTATATGGAGGTCGCAAATCGCAGTCCGGTCGATAAAATTGACCGAAACCTCATCAGTTTTCACTCCTTCCGATGAGATGATTTCACGCACAATCACAGGAACAGCCTCCTCATCGAGGGGCAAATCAGCTTGCTGATTGACGACTGTGACGATCAAACTGAGATATTCGGTGTTTTGGGCAAACCTTTAACGCTATTGTTCTCATCTTTTTTCCAACGGCCGAGCTTTTTCAATACTTCGATTCTCTCGTAGCGTTTCAGAACATTTCGCTTGACGGCGCCTTTATTAGACTTTCCAAAACTTTTATGTCTAGACATTGTTGATTACCCTTATTTAATCTTAGGAATAAATACGTTATTTGCCAAATCTCCCTCGACAGCGTTGCCGTGTTCTTTAAATCCTTTGGGAAGATTGTCTTTTTTTTGTCCGGTTTTTTCGGAAGGGGGCAGCGGCCTTCTGGGGGAGACTGCTCTTCGTTTTGATTGCTTGCTCATTCGTGTCATGGATTTTCTCCTGATTTATACCACAAATTATAAAGATACGGGAGGTTTAGAGCAATGGAAATTTTGAGGGGCCTCAGACGATGAGTTTTTAAAGAAATTATTGACAAATATAGAGAAAATTTATTAAAATTTAACAAACTTTTATTAAAATATAATTATGAATCCTACAGATAGCATTAATTCATATCCCGGCGTGCATCAAATTCATGACACAAATCAGGGCAGCCCTGGGGTCCAGAGGCAGGAAAGGCTGCCGAAAGACGTCTTGGAGGCCTTAGAGGATGATGATCTCGAACGGGCAATGGCCTTGCTTAGGCAGTATGAGAATGAAGGCCTCGAAGGTGAGAATGAATTTTTGGACAAATTGATGAATATGCTCATGAGTGCGATAACATTTAAATTTATCGTCGCTAAGCCTGCCAAGGAAAGGGCAAAACAAGTCAAAAAACCTCAAAATCAGCGTACCAGCGTTAAAATGAGATCTTTGGCCAAAGGGTTCATCCGTATGCTTGCATCTCCGATGAGAGTTTTGGGAAAAGCCTTGTTTAAAGGGTGGAAAGCACTTTCCGGGATGAGCCGCGCCGCAAACCGTTATTTGATTATGCCTGCCGTTCGATTTGCAGCCGCTCCCTTTATCCAATCATACAAGGCGCTTAGCGAGCGTTTCGGCAACGCCCTCCGATTCGCAAAGGAAATTTCGGATCGAGTGAAAACGCGTTTCGAAGAAATTCGAGAAAAAGCGTCGGAAAAGATCGAAAAAGCAGCCCATGAAATACGCGAACTAGCAAAGCCTATAAAAATGTGGCTGACCCATAAATTCAATGAATTTGTCGAGAAGCAGCAATGGATTAAAGAAACTCTGGGGCAGCAAATCCAGCCAATCGTTCATGCCGCCCATATGCTCATAAATCTTATGTCGGTTGCGCTTGTCCCCTTTGCCTTCGGAGCCGGGCAAATGAGGAGAGGGGGCAAATTGATTAAAAAGGGGATGGATAAAGTTAAAGGGGCTTTTAACCGAGCGAAAAATTGGATCAAAGGCAAATTCAAAAAAGGATATGGTTATATTCAAGCGGTTGTTCAAGCATGCGTTTTAGCGATCGAGCGCGTTTGGCTTTTGATTTTGGAAAAAGTGCTGCTATTTTTGAAAAAACTATGGTTATGGCTCTTAGCACCTTTTAAGCTTCTTGCACGGATTCTCATGGCGATTGCAAATCGTCTCAACAATTATTTACAAAAATCCATACGTCGTCTATATAATTAATTCAAACTTGAGTAAACTTTTTATGTTTACAATTATTAACAACGGAGGGATTTAAACCCCCCCCCACTTTACTGGTAAGCATTCGGCGATATACGTTCCCGGATAACTTGCGAGGGCTTTGGTCTGCTTTGGCAACCCCTAAAGGGGTTGCCTGTATCAGGCGCCTTGCAGCTCTTCGCCCGCGCTGCGTTCTCCAGGAACGTATATCGCCGAACCCTTACCTTTACTGGTGGTTTAAATTATCAGTGTAATAGCTTGAAGCGGAGAATGAATAGTGGATATAAGGACTCATTTTATTGAATTGTTTAAAATGGAAGTCGTCATTATCGGCGGCTGCCTATGTCTTGCTACGGCGGCAAGGAACTTAGGGAAAAGCAAAATTAACTTTAGTGATGAAATGATCAGCAGATTGGGAAGGGCTATTCTTGGAAATTTAGGGGGCATTTTGCTCTTTAATGCATTTAATTTCACTTTTCCTGTGCACACGTCTAAACTCAGGGTTTTCAAAGCGAAATATGGAACTTTATTCGTTTTCTCAATACCGGTTCTGACATTTACAGGGGCCATGATCAAATAGACTACTTGTTCATCAAATGGACAATAAGCCCTGCAGCGGTCATTGCGGCGGTTTCAGTTCTTAATATGTTAGGGTTCAGCTTGACTCCTACCGCTCCCAAAATTTCAAACTTTTCGATTTCCGATTTTTCAAATCCGCTCTCCGGTCCAACAAAAAAACCGGTTTTGGCATCCGGTTTGAAGACTGCTTGAAGAAATGGGGCCGACTTGCGAATGTCGCCGAAATAGAATGGCGCTTCAAGCCTCGTCCATTTTTCTAATTCAGGTTTTATTATGAGGCTTGGAAGCCATAGCCTCCCGCATTGTTTCAAGGCTGATATGCAAAGGATTTTTAACCGCTCCAGCTGAGCGGGCTTGATTTCTTTCTTGCCGCTTTTTTTTCCGGGGAAAAGCCAAAACTGCGTGACTCCGAGTTCTGTTCCTTTTTCGATAATAAAATCCAATTTTTGCGGACGTGTAAAGGCCTGGGCCAGGATAATCTCTTGAGAATGTTTTTTATATTGTCGTGTTGAGGCTACGCTCAGTATAGCCTGTTTTTTTTGAATCTCTTTAACGACGGCTTTAGCCAGTACTCCTTGACCGTTGATAAGCTCGACGGCATCTCCCTGCTTGACTCTCATAACGTTAGCAAGGTGATGAAATTCTTTATCCCTTATTTCAAGCGATGCACCTTCTGATATCGGGCTGTCTATAAAGAACCGGTCAATCATGGAGCCGCCTACAACATTCCGGCAAAACCGGATTTTTAGCTATTTTGCTGACCTTTGCCATTTGGCTCCATAAAAGTTACTTTTCTTTGACGACTATATTGTGATTGTTAATGGAGATATCAAGCTCCAGGCGTTGGTGTCGACTTTTATAGAGTCTAAGTTTTTGCATGAAATTTCGAAAACGGTTGCGCCACTGCTCTTCATTGCTGGCATTGGGAAGACCTCCATGAGGAGAATTTTCACGGTATTGTTTGCTTAGAAAGGCGACATAACGATTTTCTAAAATTTGCGGTTGGATGAATTCGACGCTCCATTTGAGACTGGTTCCATTTTCCTGAGGAAGCGCTATAATGGATATCTCTATATAATCTTTGACGATTTGAATAAATAATTGGCTCACTTCATATGCGTATACATTCATATTTAGGAAAGGGATGCCGTCTTTTATATCAATGAGTTCATTTGTTTGGAGGGTGAATGTTTTCGGGTTGACTTGTCCCAGATGTTCGGTCGGATAATATACATGAATGGGGAGGGGAGTCTCAAGGGGGATGAATTTCTTGCGTAAAAATTCAATCCACATTTGTTCTGCGTTGGGGTCGTTAATCGGCTGGAACGGAGGATTGAGAAAGGGAATATAGACTTTCTTCCAGCTTGTTGGAACTTTGAAGTAAATAACATCATCGGAAAACGCCCCTGTTTCCGGCGGTTTTAGGCTGGCAAGGTCTTCTTTCGTGATGTTGTTGAGATTGAATATCAGCTCCAGCCCTTCAAGTTTGACCTTTTCTACCTGTTCTTCGGGTCCGCTTAAGGTTTGCATGAGTTTTTCCGGCCAAATACCAAGAAACATGTAGGATCTGGGTATATTTCCCACGGGCTGTTCGACCTCGATGGGGACTTTTGTTGTGACAAATTTGCTTAATTTAATGATAAATTCCTGAGAAGAGGTGCTTTTAATACTTTTTGAAAGATCGATGTTGGGGTTTAAGCTGATGATGTTTTTTTTGCTGATTTGTACAAGCCATTCATTAGGGGCATTGTCCGCATCAAGAATAACTTCGATATCTCCAGGTTCTAAGCTTTCAATGACCTTTTTCGTTCCCGAAACTGTAATGGTTGCCCGTCTTTTAAGAATTCCGTTCGGAAGAAGTCCGTCAATGGTTTTATTGGGTTGAAGGTTAATGATGCGGATGGGAACGCCGACAAGGGTTTTTGTCTCGTTGATCGACTGATTGACAAACCACCAGGCGACTACGGCAATAACAATGGCGATAAGCTTTTGCTTCCAATGATTCGCTATTAATTGCGAGAAAGGTTTACTCACTTCTATACCACCGTTTGAAACGTTCAATGAGGTTGAAAGATTTTTCAAATTTCATTTGAGGGGGATTAAAAATGCTGCCTAAAATTCCTTTGAACCTGTCCATTTTCACGCCTCGGGTCATGATGCCGTCTCTGGCGATTGCGACTCTTCCTGTCTCCTCGGAAACGACAATAACGAGAGCGTCGGATAGTTGGCTGATACCCAAAGCTGCCCGGTGGCGCGTCCCCATTGATTTGGAAAGCTGTGAAGTGTCGTCTGAAAGGGGAAGGATTGTGGAAGCAGAAATAATTTTGGTCCCGCTTATAATCACCGCTCCGTCATGCAGCGGTGTGCTTGTTGAAAAAATCGTCTCGAGAAGTTCGGGGGAAAAGGTGGCATTGACAATGACGGCTTTTTGGGCATACTCATCTAAGGAGTCCTGATTTTCCAGCAGGACGATAGCGCCGATTTTTTTTTCTGCCAGCCGATAGATGCTGTGGGTGATTCCGTTGAGGAATTTATCAAACTCTGTCAATTCCCGGTATTTTTTTCCTTTGACGCTCAATTTTGATAAGGCCAGCCTCAGCTCGGGCTGAAATATTATCAGCAGAGCGATTACGGCCACATTGACAAAATAATACATCAGTTTTTGAAGGACGGGAAGCTGGAGCCAATAGACAATAGCGTACAGGGCCAGGAACGCAAGAATGCCGTAGAGGAGGTCCATTGCCCGGGTGTTCCAGAAAAAGGAAAGCAGGTAATAGATGATCAAAGCGATGATGAAAATTTCTAAAAGCGATATAAACATCTTCTCGTCCGCTAGTTAAGGGCTGCCTGGCAATCTGTTGGTTGAATTTGTAAGGAACCCCGGCTCAGCCCGCATACCACACAGCCTCTCGGCCAATTTGTTTGCCGATTTTACATAAAACTCTCACCGGTCTAGTTTTACAACTATGCCGTTCCTCGAGTTTTTGCAAACTCGGACAAACATCTTGCCCAACTTGCTTCGAGATCCTGGAGAAATGCGGACTCAGCCCTATATTGGCCGATTACTAGATTATAATCAACGTTTTACTTGAGGCTTTCAAGGCCCTTGAGTTATGATAAAACGTTTAAGGTATGAAATACGCAAATTTTAAATCTTTTGTCAAACATCTGGAATCGGCCGGCCCCGACCATTTCGCGCCGGTTTATCTAATTTTGGCTAAAGATTCTTTTGAAATACAGTCGGCCGTGCTGCAGATACAAGAGAAGGCTCTGGTTCATGAACCTCTGAAAAGCTTTGATTCGACACACGCAGCCGAGGCTGTCGGCGCCGAGCTCAATTCATTTTCGATGTTCGGCGGGCGGAAGATCATCGCCCTTCATCGGGTGGACAAGGCCTCGATGCCGCTAAAGAAATTGGTCGAGTCTTATCTTGAAAACCCTGCAAACGAAGTGATTTTGGTACTAACCGCAAGCTCTCTTGCGGCAAGCACCAAATTTTACAAAGCTTTGGAAAAAAAAGGGGTAGTCCTCAATTTAACCGGGCCGGAAAAACCCTGGGAAAAAGAAAGCCGCATGGTTGACTGGGCTGCCTGGCAGGCGGCTCAGTCTGATAAGCAGCTGGATCGACAAGGGGCTCTGGCGCTGATCCGCCATGTGGGAACGGATGCGTCTTTGCTTCATAGCGAGCTTGAAAAGCTTATCTGCTATGTGGGCAGCCGCCGGCAGATAACCGAGAAAGACATTGATACCTTGTGCCCTGTTGTCAATCAAGAGACCGTCTGGCAGTTGGGGGAGGCCATTTTTCACTCGAACGCGTCAAAAGCTATACGGATAGGAAAAGATCTGTTGAATAATCAGGTTCCGCTGATTGTCCTGCTCAGGCAAATCCGCAAGCAGTTTCAAACCGGCTGTTTTGTTGGCTCTGTTTTAGCAAGCGGATCCGACCAGGCGGATATTACAAAAGAGTTTCCGTATATGAGGGGCCGCATCCTGCAGCAGCATGTTCAAACGGCTAAAACATACGGAATCGAACGCTTTGCAAAAGGGATTGCCGCTATTGACCGCACAGAGGTTGAAGCAAAAAACAGCTCTGCTGCCGACGAGGCGCTTTTTGAACTTTTAATCGCTAGGTTGACATGACGAAAGGCAAACTTTTGCTACTTCCCAATGTTTTAGGCGATGTGCCGCATCATGAAGCCTTTCTACCTCCAAGTGTAGACAAGGCGGTTTCGACACTGGACGGCCTCATCGCCGAAAGCGAAAAAGGGGGGAGGCGCTACCTTGGGCGTTTTCAGACGAAAAAAAAACCAAGGGAAATTCCCATTGCGCTGCTAAACAAACACACACAAGACTATGATTTTCTCCTGGAACCTGTGAAGAATGGAGAAATCTGGGGAGTGGTGTCCGATGCTGGCCTCCCTTGTATTGCCGATCCGGGATCTCATCTTGTGAAAAGAGCAAAAAAAATGGGCCTTAAAGTGCAAGCCTTTGTCGGGCCCTCGTCTTTGATGCTTTCGCTGATGCAATCGGGACTGACGGGGCAGCAGTTTTACTTTCAGGGCTATCTGCCAAAAGATCAGAAAAAGCGAAAAGAGCGTATTGAGGTGCTGGAAAGGCGGTCGAAACAAGAAGGGTCTACCCAAATTTGCATTGAGGCTCCGCACCGAAATCGGCATACTCTAGAAACTCTTCTCGAGGTTCTTGATGAAAAAACCCTCCTTTCGGTTGCGTGGGAACTGACACTTCCAACCCAAGGGATACTCACCCAACAGGTGGCTATTTGGAAGAAGAGTCCGCTGCCTGCTATCGAAAAAAAGCCGGCAATTTTCCTCTTCAAATCAGATTAATTCAGAGGCGATAGTATCGTAGTGGAGTATGCCAAGAGGGGTCAGCTTGACTGTATTGTCATTGATGGCAAGCAGTCCATCTTCGACAAGGGCATCCAAGGCTTTTATATCCGGGCAGCTGTCGATATTGACGCCGCTTAAGAGCCGGAGGTTAATAACGAAACGTTCCCGAAGAGAGGCGGAAGGATCGAGCTTTTCTTCAAAGTCTGACGGCCGTTTATTTTCTTCAAGTAGCCGGCAGTATTTATTTAAGTGGGCAATATTGCGAAAGCGGCAGCCGTTCCAGTAGCTGTATGCTGACGGACCAAGTCCTAAAAATGGCCGTGCTGTCCAATAACCGATGTTGTGTTGTGATTCGTATCCCGGTTTGCAGAAGGCAGAGATTTCATATTGGGAAAAACCGCAATCGTGAAGCGCTGTTTGGGCAGTTTCGTACATTTTCCGGCTTGAGCCTTCATCGGGGACTTGAGATTGAAGGATTTTTTTCTTTTTGTAAAAGACCGTATGGGGTTCAAAAGTCAGGTTATACAGGGAAATGTGGCTAATGGGAAGAGAACAGGCTTTTTTCAAGGTGTTATTCCATTGAAAGAGGGATTGACCTGGTATATCATACATCAGATCTATTGAAATGTTTGCAATGCCGGAGCTTGCAAGCGTCTCGACTGCCCATGCGGCTTTTTGGGAAGAGTGGGTTCTTGAAAGTGTTTGCAGAAGGGAGTCATCAAAAGATTGGACCCCCAGGGAGGCCCGATTGATTCCCTTACGGGCATATTCCAAAATGAGCTCTTTAGAGATGCCGTCAGGATTGACTTCGAGGGTGATTTCAATTTCCCCGGGATTGATCCAGTTGAGAATTTCATCAATCCTCTCTGGGCCGAAAAGGGAAGGGGTGCCTCCGCCAAAGTAGATGGAAACGAGTTTATTTGTTTCTGAAATCCTACTAATGCGCTGCCATTCTTTTCGCAATCCTTCAAGGAGCTGATCTTTATAAGATTCTTTGTCCGGAAGGACAAAAAAATGGCAGTAATCGCATTTCTTCTTACAAAACGGAAGGTGAAAGTAAAGTGAAAAATCACCAATCATCGGCGTCCGGGTCGATGATGCCGCCCCGCTTCCATCGATTCTTATCGCTGAAATAAGATTCTTCCTCGACAAAGCTTTCTTCCTTTTCGTTTTCCGAATCATCATCTTGCCCGCTGTCGGTTTTTTCAAATGCCGCTGATTGCGTATCTTCCGACTCGGATTCAAAACCCGCTCCCGTTTCGGACATATCGATATCGGGAATGGTGGGCATTTCGGTAAAGCCCGCTCGAGTGGCGGTTCTTTTGGGGGCGATATATTCTTCGACTTCGCCGCTTTCTTTGAGAATTTGAAGCCTCTCTTTCTCTTCTTCGATTTTCTCTTTGACACTAAGAATTTCTTCTTTATGTTTTTCAATGTCTTTTTTAGGCACCAGACCGAGCTTTAGCCACTGCTCCAAGTCATGAAGTTCCGCCTCTAACTTTTTTAAACGCTCACTTTTTATTGTTCTCATTGATCCCTTAAATTTGTTTGTGCTAATAGTTTTGGGAACTTCTGATTAGTAGAAGTTATTCCTCCAATTTGATTTTAACTATAATTAATAGCTAAAATCAAGTAAATACATCAACTATTTCAGAAGGATTACGTATCATATATAAAATGCGTTTTTAGAGCAAGGGATTATTGTGAGATTTTTGCCTGATTAAATGAAAAAATAACATAAAGAACGCAAAAAAGAGCTCAAAACTGGTAAAAATTGCATAGATGAGTTCTCCTCCCTGTCCAAAGCCATAGCTGTGAAGGCCGACTCCTAATATATAATTGACTCCGTACCAAGTGAATGTAATGAACTGAAGACCGA
>CAWAPJ010000032.1:0-26087 GCA_963783885.1 Waddliaceae bacterium
GAATCTTGGGCAGAAATCAATTGATTGAGCCCGTCTGCTACAATAAGTGTAGCTTTTCTCAAAAAGCTCCCCATCATATTTTGTTTCCTTTATAAGGTTGCCGCTGTCGTCGTATTCGTACTCGGTTGAAGATATTAGGTTTTCTTCTCCGTCAGTCAAGATTGTCGTTGTCAATCGATAGTCATCTTGGATCAAAACTCCCCAAACGTTCGTTTCAATCAGACAGGGATTATCCCGCCGGTTGTATTGAGTTTTGACAAGGCAGCGATTCTCTTTATCTAATTCATAATGGGTTTTAATCCCCTCATTATCACAGGCATCTTTCATATGATGCCTTCAAATGAATCCAAAATACTGCTGAATTGCGAATCGGAATAGATCGCTTCCCCTGCCAATGCTTGTATCTGCCACAAAAGCAATAAAAATAGATAGCGACTTTTCAAAATCTTAAGCCTTTCCCTTAAATTAGGCGTTAAAATAACTTTATTATGTATATATTTTTTTTGTCAAATCCATTATAAATAAAACTATGAAAAGAGCCCTTGCCATTTTTCTGGTGTATCTACTCGGACTCGTTCAGGGAATTGCCTTCACAACAATACCGGCTGCAGCCAATTTTTTGACTGGAAGCCAGGGATTTCAATTCACCGACACAGAGTATGGGTCGATATTTCTTCCGATGATTTTCGGAGCTATTGTTTCCTCATTTGCGGGAGGAGCTCTGGCCAAAAAGTTTACAGTCAAAAACGTCTTGCTTGCAGGAATCTTGCTAAGCGGAGCGGCGATGTTTGTTTTCTATTGGGCATCTTTGCTGACCGGTGTGCGTTATTCCATCATGATGCTTGTCATGCTGCTTTTAGGGATGGGATTCGGAGCAAACATCACCTCTCTCAACCCTTTCGCCATCCATTTCTTCCCCGATCACGCAAGTTCGGCGGTCACGGCTCTCCACAGCTGTCTGGGAATCGGGACTGCAATCGGCCCGCTGCTTTGGGTTCTCTTCAGCGGTTTAAATATTTGGTGGGCTGATCCCATCCTTTTGGGTACGATTTTTGCCGCCCTTTTCCTGTTAGGTTTTTTTCTCCTTCCCAAGTCAGCAGAACTCGAAGGCAAAGGAGAAGGCTCCTCTATCCCTCATAGAGCGCTGCTTGGAGTTTTCGCCTTTATCGCATTCTTGTATGGAATCATCGAAACGACCTATGGCAATTGGTCTACCATTTATTTCCACCAGGCCAAGGGAATGTCGACTGCCAATGCCAATGCGCTGCTCTCCCTTTTCTGGGGATCGGTTACGGGAGGCAGGATCATCGCGACCTTTTTGAGTATCGCCATTGCCTCCCGCTGGATCTATCGCATTCTCCCTTTTCTCGTTTTTGGAAGTGCTATCGCTTTGATTTACATCGCGTCTTATGATGCTGCCTTTGCTGTTATGATCCTCGCGGGACTTGGGTGCTCGGCATTTTTACCTCTTTCAGTGACTTACGGGGTGCAAAATTTAAAAACAAACCCTACTTTCGCCTCAGGCCTTGTCATCGGAACTTACATGATCGGCTATGGTGTCGCCGCCGAAGGAATCGGATTTCTTCATAAACAGGAAGGGGTTTCCTTTGACGCGCTCTTTCTAACCGTCGCCGCTATTGCTTTTGTTCTTATCGGGTTCAATTTCGGGTCGACCCTGAAGATGGATCGATAACAGGGATAGGTTTAGCCCCTTTGGTATTCAGCTTAATTGCCCACAAAGAGTTTGAAGAGCAGATAAACAAGATATTATTATCTTTGCCGCCGAATGTCAGATTTGCCGTTTGCTTGGGCATCAAAAATTTCCCGATCAGCTTCCCTTCGGGATTGATGACATGAATGCCGTCGTAGGCCCCCACATAAATGTTGTCGTGCTCATCAAGCCTCATGCCGTCAGGGAATCCGGGGGACACAACAGCGAAAACCCTTTGACCCGACACTGTTTTACCGTCTTTGGCCACATTATAGGCATAAATGGCGTGATGTTTTTTCTCATAATATGTACGGGGCGCCTGAATAGCGCCGCTGTCGATGACAAAAAGCGTTTTTTCATCTTTTGAAAAGGCAATGCCGTTGGGCATTTGCAGATCGGAAACCACGACGGTTATTTCTTCAGTTTTCGGATCATAGCGGTAGACATTATTCGGCAGGTAACACTGCTGAGGAAATTGCAGGCAGCCATAAGAAGGATCGGTAAACCAGACCGTTCCGTCCGACTTGACGACAAGATCATTGGGCGAGTTAAGCGGCTTGCCTTCGTAAAAGCCGACTAGTGTTTTCACTGTCCCGTCGAACTCGGTGATCGACACCCGTCTTCCTGTCGTTTCCGCTGTCAAAAGACGTCCGTTTAGGTCGGCTGTCTGACCGTCTGCAATATTCGATGGATGGCGGTACACAACTGGTTTGTCCCAGGAAAGCGGTGTGATTTTATTATAAGGCTCAAGACCGTGCCAGCGGAGCATCAGAATATTGTCATTGATTTGATCGGTAAAAAACAGGTAGCCCTCTTCAGATCCCTTCATCTGAACATAGACAGGCCCTTCGGTAAAACCGAATCCTTCAGCAATATGGATCAATCTCGGTTCAGTTCCCAAGATTTTGGCAAAGGATTCATCATAAACTTCAAGAGGAAGCTGTGGCGATTCTTTTTCGGGATACTGCGGAGCGTTGACAATCCCCAAAACAGCTAAAAATAAACTCAACAAACAAGTCATAGGCACTGCTGCAACACAGACCGGATCGCCTCAGCCCGGCTTGTCCCCTGAAGTTTCTTTGTCGCTCCGCCTTTGTCAATGTGCCCTTCCGCCAGTTTTACCCACTTATCGCGAATTTGATCAATTAAAGCAGGGTCCAAATCGCGGCGGAAATCAAACGTTTCCTTGGCCGCCTCATAAATCGCATTGATATCTTCTTTGCCGAACTTGCCCTTCTCTTTATTTTGAATGGCCTTATCAAAAGCTTTTAGAAGTTTGTTTGCTTCCTCTGACATATTTGTTACCTCGCAATTTTCAAAGCTTCGCGGACCCCCGCGCCGTAATCCTTGTGAACTTTGTCGAAAAGGTCAACCTGCCGGTCGATGATCTCTTGCGGCACTCCCTTCATCGCGTCGGCGATATTGCTAAACAGCCGCTGTTTTTGATTGTCATCAAACAACTCGAAGAGGGCCCTGGGCTGGGCGAAATCATCACTGCCTTCGCGATGGTCGTAGCGGTCGGCATCGCCGGAGATCTTAAGCGGCGGTTCTTTGCAGGAGGGATTCTCTAGTGCTCCACCCATAGAATTGGGCTCATAAAACGCATCTGTGCTTCCGCTTCTTTGTCCAAAGAAGTTCATCTTGCCATCCTTGTGATAATTATGAACGGGACAGCGCGGAGCATTCACAGGCAAAGCCTCATAATGAGTCCCCAAACGGTATCTATGGGCATCGGCGTAAGAAAAGATGCGCGACTGCAGCATTTTATCGGGCGACCAACTCACTCCAGGGACGATATTCGAAGGAGAAAAAGCCAACTGCTCGATCTCGGCGAAATAATTCTCCGGATTGCGGTTCAGTTCCAACTCGCCAACGTCGATGCAGGGGTATTCCGAATGAGGCCAAATCTTCGTCAAATCAAAAGGATTGTAAGAGGTATGAAGAGCCTCTTCCTCGGGCATAATCTGTATCTGAAACTTCCATTTAGGAAACTCCCCCTTTTCAATGGCTCCAAAGAGCATCTCCTGGGAAGTTTCACGCGATCTGCCCACAACCTCCGCAGCTTCGGCATTTGTGTAAAATTTATGCCCCTGCATTGTTTTGAAATGGTATTTGACCCAATATCTTTCCCCTTTGTCATTCCAAAGGCTGTAAGTGTGTGAGCCATAGCCGTTCATGTGCATAGGAGATATCGGAAGGCCGCGGTCCGACATCAAAATCGTCACTTGGTGCAAAGATTCCGGGCTAAGCGACCAAAAATCCCACATAGCAGTCAGCGAGCGGAGATTCGTCTTGGGGTGCCGTTTCTGCGTGTGGATAAAGTCGGGAAATTTATAGGGATCGCGGACAAAGAAGACAGGAGTATTGTTTCCCACTAAGTCCCAGTTGCCTTCCTCGGTATAAAACTTCAGGGCAAAACCGCGCAGGTCCCGTTCAGCATCGGCGGCACCTATCTCACCGGCAACGGTAGAAAAGCGGGCGATCATTGGCGTCTTAGCCCCCGGCTGCAACGCCTTTGCACGCGTGTACTTCGAGATATCTGCCGTGATCCTGAGAGTGCCGTGCGCCCCCCAGCCTTTGGCGTGAACGGTTCTTTCCGGAATCCGCTCGCGATTTTGATGGGCTAATTTTTCAATAAGCTGATAATCCTGAATCAATAAAGGCCCTCTCGGACCCGCTGTGATTGAATTCTGATTATCTGGTACCGGCGCGCCGGCTGTCGTCGTCAGTTCGGGGGGTTCTTCCATCTGAATCCATCTCCTATTTGCCCCCTTTTAACAATTCCAAATGTTTTTGGAAAGCTCGAATCGTGTCTTCGCTGACGTGATGCTCCATCCCCTCGACATCGATTTCTGCGATATGCTTCGGAACTCCTAAAGCTATCAAATAATCCATAAGAAACGCATGGCGCTCCTTGCTCATTTTTGCAAGCTTTGTTCCTTTAGCTGTCAGTGTTACAGGCTGATTCTGCTCCGTTTTGACCAAACCTTTCTTCCGAAGCCTCTCGACTGTCCTCACAACGGTCACATGGGAAACTCCCAAATGCTTAGCAATATCGCAGACTCTGGCTTCTCCTTTCCGCGATATAATGTCATATATGATCTCGACATAATCCTCGGCCGTCTCGGAAACATGATGATTCCGTGTCGCGATAAATGGTTTTGCTCGTCTTAAGTTTTTTTTCATATTTTCTTAAATTGGTAGTCTAAGGGAAGTTTGAAAAAATATCCTTGTCTTTCCGCCAGATGCTTGTTGGCAATAGCGCATAAGCGATTATGTAATATCTTGTCATCGGTAAGTTCCGATAAATAACGCTTATAAATGTTTCTTGTCATTTTAAATTCACCCTCGTCAATCATACACCAATAATGCAGTAAAAAAGCAACTCCCAGGATTTCTATTGCATTGAAAGGCCACTCGCCCAAATGACCTGTATCGCCGAGATCTTCCCTGGCATAAAAAATCATTTCTCCTAGCCCCACTTCACCGACGACTGAAATGGATGCTAAAACGAGCAAGATCATAGGGATCGCGACTCCCATAATCACTGAAATTAAACATCTGGAAACCCCGTCTTTTCTGATAGATTTTTGTCCATGTACCAATCGTCTGAAATACCCTCTGCAAGAAGACACCTTTTTTAAATCCTTCTCAATTCTGACAAGAATATCTTTCAGTTGATCATCTTTGCGATGAATGCCTTTCTTTTCAAGGTTTGCCTCTTCGCATACTTTCAAAACCTTAAGACGTCTGGTAACCAAGCTTTTTGAAAAAAGGCATTGATGACTGTAGGCATCAAAAAGACGAGTCAATATTCGATATATATCCTTGGGAGGTCTTGGAGAACCCTCAAGCCACTTTTGGCAAATAGGGCCCAACTTGCAATACTCCCCTTCTCGAATCAATTGAATTGTCACTGTTCCAAGGGCGATTGAAGTAAATATGACGATCGCCGTCCATCCTCCCGCATCTCCCAAAGGCCTAATTCTTTCAAAGGGATGATGATTTTCGGCCAGCTCGATTAACGAACGAACAGAGCCCTCAATACAAAAATAGGACACCCCGAGAGCATAAACTTTCATTGCCAATAACCCTCCCGCCATCAACGAGCCGCGAAGCACTCCCTTCTGTTTAATCGAACTTAAGATCCGATTGACGAAAAAACGATCATCCGTTTTGGCATGTATTTCTCTTGCGAGATCAATTGTCATTTCTACCTCCTTAGAATCGTAGCTCAGGCTACGAATAGGGGAGTGTAGCCAAGGCTACAAATAACTTCCAGAAAAAAAACTTATGATTCAAAGATCTGCTCTAAGCGAAGGAGAACTTCCCCAGATTTGATTCGGGTGTAATCGTTAGGATTGAGCATCTCGATTATGAGTTGCTGTAGTGGAGTTCTGCTGCTTTCAGGCCATTGCTCTGCCACCAATTTTTTGTACCCTTTTTGGATGACAATGCAGTTATGCCGGCACGCTTCGGCAAGTTTTTCAAGGTGTTTTGGATCAATTTGATTATCGAGATTATCCCACCAGGGAAGTACAGACGTTGTCAGACAAAAATAAAAGATAATTCCAAGTCCAAAGATATCATTGGCCTGTCCGACAATCTTTGTGAGCCGTTTTTCCTCTTCCCAGTCCCTGGTATTAATGCTGCCTGTGGTTTTGAGATTGCAAAAGAGTTCAATATATCTATTCATGGCGGGTGAGTGGTAGGATCGCGTGCCTAACCTTTTTGAATCAAGAGCATCGTGAAACGATCCAAAATCGATAATACGGAGTTCACCATTGGACATAGCAACAATATTGCTTAATTTCAAATCTCCATGAACTTTTCCTAGGCTATGTATGGCATCGACTCCCTCAGCCAGATCAAAAAGCATATCGGATGTGACTGTCATTCTATTTGTCATTGCAATTTCAAGATCACATTCTCCCTTCTGTAAAATAAGATTGATTTTATCATAATTCGATTCTTTTTTTGTGTAAGCACAGCAATTAATCAATTGAATGATCCCTGGCTTCCCTTTAAGCTGGAAAAGAGCCTTGAATTCATTAATCATTTTTTCATTTTCTTTTTTGACTCGCTCAGGGGAAAAAAAGTTGGGAGTCGCTTTGACGCATTCGATAATCTTGTCATTAGTGAGATTGATTAGATAAGACGAACGAATTGTTTTAAAAGTCTCTTTTCCAACAATTTTTTTAGTATGGACCACGATCTTTATCTGCTCATTATCATCAAGAAATACTTGGAATGAATAAGGAAGCCCCGTCTCGCTTTTCCTCATAAATATGCTTGGGATTCCGGATAATTTGTGGTTTTTTAAACTCAGTGTCAGCTCAGAATCGCAGCCTTCAATCTCTTGGGCATATTTTCGTATTTGCTTCGCTGCAGCCCGCTCTAAACCAGTTTTTTCTAGGCACGAAGGCTCTTTATAATTTAGGATAGGCTTTTTATTATCATCAATAATCATAAAAAATACTATATCAAATATAATAATAAATTAAAAGATGTTTTTTATATTTAATAGATAAAAACCCTCTATTTATCAGAATAAGCGGTATTATTGCCTTAAGTACCACAAAGCTCATAAGACAACGCGGAGAGAGAATTAGGGAAATCAAATAATTAGCGAAATTGATGAGCGTTCCTCCGCCCCTACCATTAAAATTAGATAAAGAATTATGGGGGTGGTTGGATTTGAACCAACGTAGACCGAAGTCGACGGAGTTACAGTCCGTTGCAATTGGCCGCTATGCGACACCCCCTTAATTGATGCTGACAGTAGGACTTGAACCCACAACCGTCCGATTACAAGTCGGGTGCTCTACCAATTGAGCTATGTCAGCAAAGCGAAAGGCAATTTATAACAAATCACAGGTTTTGCAACAACCCTTTTTAAGGCTCGAGGGATTCGCCCGGCTCCGGAGGAGCTACCGCTTCTCCTTTTTCTTTGTCTACCGGCTTAATCTGGCTGTGCAGCGAGCCGATCTGGCTAATCTTCTCCGCCAGGCCGCTTTTCATCACGCTTAAGCTCCGTTTTTTCAGATCAACGCTCGACTTGGGCTGATCCTTCTTCCAACAGCACGATTTATACTTTTTTCCGGAACCGCATGGACATGGGTCGTTTCTACCAATTTTCTTACTCATAATTATTTTCCTGTAATTGACATCTTGTGCAAAAAATTATAATATATTTAGTGTTTTTAAATAAATGATAAAGATTTAATTTAATATGAATCTCATCTCGCGCCCTCCCTGGAAAGGTCTGGGAAGACAAATTGAAAGCCGATGCCGCAAGGCTCTTTACGACTTCGACATGCTAGATGATGTCGATAAGATAGCTGTCGCACTAAGCGGCGGCAAAGACAGCCTGACGCTTCTTTTCATGCTAAGCGGAATTGTCGGCAGAGGGTTTCCTGAAGCGGAAATTCACGCAATCCACGTCGATGGAGAGTACACCTGCGGCGCAGGGGTCAGTCGCGATTATTTGAAAGCGATATGCCAAGAGCTCGGCATCAATTTTATTGTCCGCACTTCTTCAAAGACATTGGACTCGCTCGAGTGCTACAGCTGCTCTAGGGAGCGCCGCACCCTTTTGTTTGAAGCTGCAAGAAGTGTCGGAGCTCAAACGGTCGCCTTTGGCCATCACCGCGACGACAATGCCCAAACACTCATGATGAATCTGCTTCAAAAGGGAGAATTTGCCGGCATGCTGCCGAAGCTGCATATGCAGCATTATGGGTGCACCATCATCCGTCCCCTCATTTATGTTCCTGAAGATGATATAAGAAAATTTGCCAAACAAACTGGTTTTGCCCGCATCACCTGCCAATGTCCCGTCGGCCAAAATTCCAAACGAAAGCAAGTCGATGCTCTTCTGGATGAAATGAATCGTTTATTTCCTCATGCGAGGCACAACCTGGCCAATGCCAGCCTCAATTTCGGTTCTGATAAAGCCAAAAATCCTTAGATTGCTATATCAGCCGCTTCTTTTCGCTCTTAAACCGCTGATTGTGCCCTAATCTCGTCTGCCATTTTTTTTTAGAAGGCCTAGATATGAACTTTAATTCCGAAAAAATGCTGTTTCTTAGAGGCTGTGTGATATTCTTTTGAATTGAAGATCTTTGCTCAAAAGCTTTTATGATTTTGGTAAGCAAGAAGGCTTTGTTGCACAATTCACCACAGAGCCCACAAGAGCGCACAGAGAAAATATGAGAGATTTGCTTTAAGCTGCTATAAATTCACTTTTAGGCATTCCCAGCCTTGTCATTATGTTTAGTGCTTCGCATTTTGCCCTTGATTCAGCCCTTTGAGTTTCCAGGGTTCTGCTTCTTAAATCATTTCCAAAGAATCGTTTAAATCTGAACATTGCTGTTTCAGCAAGCGATCGACGATGGTATCCTTTCAATTTCTTCCATAACTTTCTCGCATCATCATCTCCACCTAAACCCGAAATTTCTAGCAAACTGATATTACGCATCTCCCAAGAAGGAGATACATTTTCTCGAAAGACAGCATTCCGATTGGGTGGGATAATCGGAATTGAGCCGTGTTTTACATTGGCTGCGTAGCATCGCTCAGCATCATAAGCTCCATCTCCATAGGTGTGCTTAACAGATTTCGGCATTGCTTCGAGAAGCTTTGGGTATACTTCACAATCAGCAATTTTATTTTCAGTAAGAATCTCGAAATTGATTTCACTAGAGTCAGAACAAACTGCTTAGTGGAGTTTTCTCGATGTTCGCCTTTTACTATAACCATGCTGCCTAACCTTCCACTCACCTTCTCCATATACTTTCAAACCGGTTGAATCGATTACAATATCGGTTACATTTTTTCCAGAAAGCTTTTTCAATTATTGTCCAAGCAATCTTGCTCTTCGACAAATTTGGGTATAAGAAGGAATGGGTAAACCCACAGATAAAATCTGTGGCTAATCTCTTGCCTGTGCATGAAGCCCAACTTCTATCATATCTTAAGCATAATGGTGGTGGCAGGGGTTTGCTTATCAATTTAAAAGTAAAACTTCTTAAAAATGGGATTAGGCGACTAATCATTTAATTCCTCTCTCATAATCTCTCAGTGAGCTCGGTGATCTCAGTGGTGATTTATGCAACAACGCCGTGTCTTGTCGCAAAAGCCATTACCTCCGGTGATGACATCTTACATTGAGGATCGTCTTTTAGTCCAAAAAAGCTTTCCAAACTTCATCGCAAATACAATAAATTACTGTGACTGCATCAAGCATGTCTTTCCTCCAACTTTTTTGTGAAAAGATAATTATTTTTTAGAGCGTCTCACAGCGGATTAGGGTCACAATCAGGGGTTGAAGCTAAAAATTACAACGAAAAAAACTCGCAAAGATGCTAACATTTTGGAAAAAAATAAGGATGTTGAGAATGCCAAAAGATAAAAATCTCTTTAGCGAACATGAGGCCAGTACCAATATACAAGGTCTGGAAATAGGTTTAATGTTTCCCGACATTTTCAATTATGAATGGATCGGGCAAAAAGATGTGATGGATCAGCTACTGGCCTCCTGGTTCGTTCTCGATGAACATGATATTCCTCTTAATCCCAGAATTGTCGGCAAACCGGGAGTCGGGAAAACCACCCTTGCTTATGCTGCTGCCAAAAAACTGGGTAAAGATGTATACATTTACCAATGCACGATGGATACCCGCCCCGAAGACCTGCTGATCACCCCTGTTGTGGACAAGTCTGGAGGAATCCGCTACGTAGCCTCTACTCTGGTGACAGCCATGATCCGCGGCGGCGTGTGCATCCTGGACGAGGCCAACCGCATGAGCGAAAAATCCTGGGCCTCCCTCGCGCCTCTTCTTGACACGAGGCGTTATATTGAATCCATTGCCTCTGGACTCAAAGTAGGCGCCCACCGGGATTTCAGAATTTGCGTCACGATGAACGACGACGCATCAACTTACGAAATTCCCGAATATATCCACAGCAGGCTGCAGCCGCAGATCTATCTCGATTTTCCGGAGGCGGAAGAAGAAAGGCGCATTCTTCGTGAAAACCTCCCTTTTGTCGAAGAGCATATTATGGACTACGTGGTTAACTTTTTGCAAAAAGCGCACGCGGCAAACGCCAACTACACCATTCGAGACGGCATCAATATCGCCCGCTATGCCGCAAAAAGAATTAAATGCCTGAATGCCGAGTCGCAATTCGACGGCCTCTTAAGACAGGCCATTGTGATGACACTCGGCGACGAGGCTCTTGACTTTTTACCATGAAAGATATGTTTTGCCTGCAAAAAGACTCGATTTATGCTGTCCCCGTTACCCATTACAACATGGAGATGGCTGCAGAGGTAAAAAAAGTTTTCGAGGAGATTCAGCCCGATTGCGTGGCGGTCGAACTCCCGGAGACCATGTCGCTGCAGCATCTGCATGCCGCGTCGAGGCTTCCCGATATTAGCGTTGTTGTAGCATTCAATGTCCATCTCGATCCCCTCTATACGCTATGCGAGCCTTGCGATCCGATTTACGAAGCACTGAGAAGCTCTCTTGAAAAGAAACTTCCAGCCTATTGCATTGATCTGGACGTCGATTCTTACCCCGATTTCATTGATATTGTTCCCGACCCATATGCGATAAGCAAAATCGGACTGAAAAATTACTACGAAGCTTACGAAAAAATTATCCTCGGCTCAAAACCCGAACGCACAGAATTTGACAAGCATCGGGAACTTTACATGGCCAGAAGGCTCAAAGAACTCAGCCTCTCTTACGATAAAATCCTCTTTGTGGGAGGGATGTTTCATGTCAGACGGGTTCTTGAGCTTATCGACAGGCCGAAGTTTCCCGAAATCAAGCACGCCAGCAGGGACTCTGTGCAGATATGCACACTTTCCGAGGAGTCCTGCCGGGAAGTGATGTCCGAATTCGGGTGGATTTCGATGAATTATGAAATGCTCAGGGAACATTTTGAAAGCGAAGCATTCCCTGCCGACAGGCAAAAACTCATCTTAGAACTTTATAAGCAAGCCTCGGAAACCTATGTGGAAAACAGCGGCCATCCATTTCCGGGCTACCATTTGCGCAATATCATGAAATTCTGCCGCAATTATTCTCTTTTGAAAGGGAAACTGATGCCCAATCTCTTTCAAATTTTAAGCGCTGCCAAAGGATGCGTCGAACACAACTACGCTTATGAAGTTTGGGAGCTCGCTACCGATTACCCTTACCTGAATAATGTCGACGGGCTTGAAGAGCTGGATCTGAGCGCAAGAGATATTTGGGGAGACAGCAAACTCATCCAGTTTCATTTGAGGGAAAAGGGGCGCAAAAACTATTTCCAAATGCATCGCCGCAGAAAAAAACGGGATTATCAGTTCAAGCCGCCGGACCCTTTTGCCATCTGTTCCTACCCGCCTGAAGATATTGCCGTCGAAAATTTTGGCGAATACCTCAAGAAAAAAGGATCGCAGATCCTATCCGAAGAAGGGGCGCGGACAGTCCCATTTTCAACAAGCCTTGAAGACGGCATCGACACGCGTGAAACAATCCGCCACTGGCCCGAACATAAACTCTATGTGAAAGTGCATGGAAAGCCGTTAGGGAGCGTCGGTTCGATCGTTGTCATTTTCGATGAAGACACTCCAAGCGGAGATGAAGCTGGATTTACAGAAAAGTATCCCTGGCGGACAACCTGGCTCGGAGAGCACGACCAGGAGTCGGATATGGCCTTCTACGCAACCCCTATGGCAGAAAATGTGGTCGGCCCCGGAATCAGCCGATGTGAATATGGGGGGATGATGATGTCCTACCCTCCCCGGAGGATGTATGACATCTGGTCCGACCCCGATTACTTTATGTTCGACAAAAAGTCGGAAGTGCTTCTGGGTGCGGCTGTCGATTACGCTGTGCAGCCGCTGATCACGTATGTCGCGGCATCTCCTCCGAGGAGCGTTATGAAAAGCTTTGCTAGGCGATATGGTAAAAAAATTATTTACCTTCCTATCGGCCAGCTCTCCCCCGTTACACTAAACAAAATCCGAGTCTTTCACGTTCTTGAAGGCCACGACAAAAGATTTATTGCTGACGAATACATCAATTAATGTTAAAATACTATCTATGAAACTATTAAAAGTATTTATTGTGCTGGCTGTATTATTTAGCGTTAATTTGATTCTGACCAATATTTTGGCGGTTAAAATCTTTCAGCTTCCTTTTTCCGGCATTCCGCTAACAGGAGGCGATCTTCTCTATCCGATAAGTTTCCTGATAACCGACATCGTCTGCGAAGTTTGGGGTAAAAAATGGGCCAATTTCCTCGTGATGTGCGGATTTGGAATGAGTCTCTTTATGCTTTTGGCCGTCAACCTCACCCTTAACCTCCAACCGCATCCCTTCTGGGCGGCTCCGGGCAATCCCTTCGGCTACAGCGACGCTGGCGCCTATCAAACTGCCTTCGAGTCGGTATTCCATGTCAGCGGCATTCTCGTCTTGGCGTCGATGACCGCCTACCTCATTTCCCAGTTTACCGATGTCAACCTTTTCCATTTTTTTAAAAAGCTGACTAAAGGCAGGCACCTTTGGCTCAGGAATAATGCCTCGACAATGACCTCTCAGCTCATCGACTCGACAGTTTTCTCAACCATTTATTTTTATCTGGGCCTGGGGTTAAATTTCTCTGCCTGCTTCGAAATCTGGCTGAGCATGTACACCTTTAAATTCCTCTTTGCCTTAGTCGACACTCCCCTTTGCTATGCCGGAGTTTCTCTGATCAGAAAGTTTAACTATGAAGACTCGGTGGCATCTTCGGCATGAGTACTCGCTATCCGATTAGCGGGATGAAGCTGTCTTAAGGTGTCCTCGGCGACGCGGCTGATGAGCAGCTCCAAAACCATTGGACGTTTCAGGATAGGGACAGCCACCGACTTAATAACATCAGCCAGTTTCTTCTCATTGTTTCCTAATACTGCCGTCACTGCTTTGGAGGCAATCCATCCCTTTTGCCCCGCTTCAAAGCGCGCCGCATCGTAGATCATAGCCGCCAGAAGCTCACACTCCTCTTTAAAAGAGGGATAAAAAGCCTCTTTTTCGCATGATTTCTTTGGTTCCTCCCGAGACGGCCCCATAAATTTTGTATAGAGCAAGGTTTCCTTAACATCGCTGCTATTGGATGGGGGAAGGCTTGGATCCCGCGCAAGGAGTTTTTCATTGATTACTGAAGTGGCTTTCCGGATCACCTCATCAGAATTTAAGCGATATTCATCCAAGGCTCTGACCATAAGCGGAGCCAATGCATTGTTTAAAATAGCGTTAAAACCAGTGTTAATCAATCCCCCCCAAAAATTCTTAAACCCTCCGGCATTCATAATCACGCTTTGAAGAAGCGCCTGATAGGGACGAAGCTCCTCGGGGCTGCACTTTCGTTCAGATTTGCTGCTTGCAACAGCATATATTGCAAGAGATAGATCATCGTTTTCATCGTTAATACCTTTCAAAGCAAACGCAAGGATATCCTGTAATTTTTCCCGATATAATGGGCGATTGTCTTCGGGATAGAATCGATTGCTTAAGTAACCCGATAGTGTTCCTCCAATCGGGAATTCTTCTTTTAATTTTTCAAAGATTACATCGGAAATCTTGTCGAGACAGTCCTCGGTCAATTGACGATTGTCATTCTCGAGTATAGCCGCAACATCCTTTCGCAGGCTCTCACCCTTCTCTTTTGCCAAAATCATTCCAATAAAAGTTTTCATTAAAGTCTCATTCACGACCGGAAGAATATCATCGCCCAGAAGCTTTTCTATTTTTTCCGGCTGTAAATAAGTATGGATGCGAGGGGTGATCACGCCGGCCAAGACTCTGTCGACAATCTGCTGCAGAGCAAATAGTTTGAAGGCATGATAGACTTGAGGAGTCTGTTCATTAAGTCTTTCCAATAAATCTTTGTATTCTATGTTCTTTTTAAGAATACCTTTGTCTTTTGCTGAAGAAACCACGCCGACAAGAAATTGTTCATACTCTTTAATGCTGCCGGTTACATAACTGCTCGGCATAAACCCTTTTGCCAATTTGTATCCAAAAGTGACTTGCTTCATCAGATCTTTAGGGAGTTTAATTTCATTTGCGATCCGCGCAAGAAAATTGCCGACTATTTCAACCTGTTCTTCTGCACTGCTGGAACCTTCCTCTGAAATCAGATTAGGAAGAAGCATATCTCGAAGAGGTTCGCATATATGTTCTTTCACCCACTCTTCGGTCACTCCGCTCTTTGCCATCTCTGGGGGATAATGGATTCCTTTTTCTTTAAGCAATACGAAGAAGTCAGCCTTATTCTGAGCCTCTAATGAGGTGTCGAGAAATTGGCAGAATGTATTGACGCTATTGTCGATAATTTTATCCATAGGAGCTTCATGCAAAGCTGTTACCCCTTGGACAATTAAATGATCCGCCACTTTGGGAACAATTGTTTCACGCGTCTCGTCTATGATAGCGGGCAATTTCTCTGCAAGCCCGGGAATTCGTTTCCCGATAAGTTCAACTGCCTTATCTTTTAACAACCGCTTTGTCATTAAAGCATAACAATCGGCCATGAGGCGCATATCGATATCAGAGGAGATTTTCCCTTCTATCCAACACTCAAATGGCTCATTGCCCCCAACATCTTCACGTAGCCAACCAGCTATTACCTTAAAATACTCGGCAACCTCTTCTTTTTTATCCTCCGAGCCAGCCCTTTTTACATGAAGTTGAAGAGCATTCTGCCCTTCTTCTTCGGCAATCTCCCGGAGGTTAGCACCCTTTAAAAGAAACCCATAAACATCCTTCAGGGAGTTTTTCATGGATTGATGTTCCAAATATAAGATGTGATCTTTTTCAAAAGGTTCTTTGAAATCCGCATCGGGAAAAGTTTTGTGAAAACAGTCAATTACCATTTTATTTTCTGGCTGGTCGAGCCATTGCTTCACTTTTTTCTCCCTATCTTCAAGAGACGGACCACTTCCATTCAAAAGCAATGGAATTACCGGGCCGTTTAAAGCCAAAAAAGTGGGGCTGAGCAGCCCGCCCATCGCCACATCAACTACGGGGAGGAATTTCTTAATTTGCGGAAAGAATGTTTCATCCGCCAACTCGATAAACTGTTTTAGATGTTCTTCATAAAAGATATCTGTCGCGGTTTTTGTGAGATTCATCAGCGCACCCCGAAGATCTTCAAGGTCTTGAGTTTCTAAAGGCACGTACTTAGTTTCGATTTTGTGGCTGCCGGATGATGTTGCAAGTGAAATGTGGCTGGCAGGAGCAGCTGCAGGCTTTGTGGCCGGAGGTCTAGGGGATTTATTTTCAGCAAGGATTTGTTCAATCCTTTGGCGGTAGTGTGCGAGATCGTCCGCTCGATTTGCTTTCGCACTGACCCGCCCTAAACCAAACTTTCGCACCAGATTGCGAAGCGGCCGATAGGTATGGTTCCAAACCCATCGAAAAGGAGCCGTCAGAATGCGAAAAACAGTAAGGCTGGCAGTCCCTATGACCAGAATTTTTTGTTCATCGTTATTCTTAATTTCCGGAGGTCTGGTTAAAGGAATTGAGTTGCTTGCTTGAGTTGTCCTATTCATAAAGCCTACTCTGTTATTTTTTTCAAATAAAAGCTTAACATAAAGTATAATTTGCAAATATTAAGAAATAATAAAAGTACCCTTGATCCCATCAGATAATTTCATTATAATTTCACGGAAGGAAGATTTTTTTATGCAAATCAATGAAGGAACTCTTGATCTGACTGACAGAGTCGACTTGACCAATACTAATCTCTTTAATATTCCACCAAACACTATCTCTCTTAATTTAACCCGATGCAGAAAGCTGACGGATTTATTTTTTGAAAAACTTCCAAAAAACTTGCAACATCTGACTTTAAGACATCTAACGCTTGTGACAGGTAAAAATTTTAATCGACTGCCGAAACAGCTCAAGACTCTGGATTTAACAGGATGCTACAATTTTGAAGGCCGATACATAAAACTCATCCCTAGAGCTCTTTTAAAACTCCATATAGAAGGGTGCCCTAAAGTGAGCGACGAGCATGTAATAGATCTTCCTCCGAAATTGACGGACTTCACTTACTCCCACAAATGCCCTTATTTCGCTCCATGCGGAAATATTACTCTAACAGCACTCGCTAATCTTCCTAATACTATCAGGTCGGTGACAATCAAACGATGTGCACTGCATAACACTCAATATCCCAAAACTTTTCCTTCGGGAGTTGTCAAAAGCGTTAATTCATCCCCCTCCACAAATCCAAAGGGACGAAACTCCCCCCAGGATTTCTCCTGATAAATTTGATCGCCGTAGTCGGGATTTGAGCCGCAGGGCCATCCGTAGGCATACCAGAAGAGCCTATCGGCAGGATCGAGAATTTCTGCGCTCACAGTTCCCCAAGGAAGGTCTTCTTTGGAGTAACTTTCGCTTTTGCGGGTGCCGTGATTGCAAATCGAATATCCCCATGCCGAAAGAAGAGGGTTTTCAAGAGGATCGCGATCACTATTTTCATGGTCTGACAAGATTTTTTTCATCGCTTCAATATTCATTTTTCCTGCAAACTGTTTGACCAACTCATGTCCCCGCTCCATTCTCGTCCGGTTATTATTGTTTCTGTCGATGACAAGCGACGTGGGAGAATTGTAAGAAACTAGAGACTCGGAAAGATAGCAGTTGACTGCGAGAACGACACCGGGATTTTCGGCCGAGTAGCGGTCGTAGACGGACATGCCGAAATTTCCCACTTCTATATGAGCCAAATCTCCCGCCCCGTCGGCCAGCAAAACCGAGTAGGCGGGATTGATTTCCTTTTGATTAGCGAAAACAGCGATCGCTTGGGAAACGGTTGTGCAATGGCCCATGATATATTCTGTAATATCTGCAAAAGCAGTTGGATTCTCGGGCATTTCTCCATCTTGTTTTTCGAAAATCATAGCGCAAGTAAACGCCAGGCCCGCTTCATTGATCCCTCTTGTCGTCTCTCCCTTTCTGGCAAAGTATCCCCTCTCTTCAAGAGAATGTTCTGTCGTGGATACAAGCTCGGTGCCGATATGCACCAATTTTCCTTGCGGCCTGACCTGCCGTAAGAAAGTTCTGACATCGTAAGGGTCGTCGCTCACGCTGCCAAGCAAAGCGCGTTTGCTCTGATCTGTAAAGCCAATGAGAAAGCAGCCCATGATTTAAGATTCAAAAAAGTGGCTATGGAGCATCCAGGCGGTTTTTTCATGAAAACGGAGACGGTCGATCAGCATATCTCCCGTTCCCTCATCGCCAAGCTCGATAGACTCTTTGATTTGTTCCCTTAAGTCTTTGATGACAAGTTCATGGTCAATCAAAAGTTCCGAGAGCATATCGTCGCCTGAAAGGTTCGTCTCCGCTTCGTCGAGAGTTCCGAGATCCAAAAACTCCCTGAGCGATCCGGGAGACTTAAATCCGAGCATCCGAATCCTTTCGGCAATCTCATCTACCGCCTCGAACAAAGCTTCATATTGCTCCTGAAAAAATTCATGCAGCGAATGGAACCTGGCGTCGACAACATTCCAGTGAAAATTTTGGGTTTTGACCAAAAGCAAGTACGTATTTGCTAAGGACCTGGACAAAAGAACCTTAATCTTTTGAGCCGATTTTTTATCTAAACCTGCAGCCATAAAACGACCCTCCTAATTCAGAAGTTGCTTGAATCTAACAGAAATGTCAAGATAATCACAAAACATATTGGCTTTTAGTGTTTTATAAAATCTTATTTAAATAAATTCCTCACAGGTAATATTAAAATTATGAAGAACCTTGTTGTCGTTAATCAAAAAAGAGACTGGCAAATTAAACATCCTGATATTCAGGTGGTTACAGCAAAAGACTATATAAAAAATCCCGATTTTAGCTCCGGCGCGGGATATCGGGTATTCAATTTGTGCCGATCATACAATTATCAAAAGCTCGGATACTATGTCACACTCATTGCCGAAGCGCGCGGGCACAAACCCCACCCGACTCTCACAGCTATCGAGGACTTTAAATCCCCTTCTATGATCAGCTATGTTTCCAAAGAGCTCGACGACCTCATACAAAAAAATTTGAAAAAGATTACTTCCGACCAATTTTTTTTAAGCGTCTATTTCGGCAAAAACGTTGCCAAATGCTACGACCGGCTGGCAGCCTATCTCTACCAGCAGTTCCAAATCCCCTTTTTGCAAGCAAAATTCACAAAGATGGAAAGAGGGTGGACTCTTGCTACTGTGCGTCCCCTCTCCATGAATCAAATTCCCGAAGAGCATCTCGATTTTGCCAATGAACAAACCCTGCAGTATCTGTCGAAAAGAAAAACTCCCCAGTTGAGCAAAACAAAAACCCGTTATGATCTGGGTATCCTGATCGATCCGGAAGAAGCGACTCCCCCTTCAGATAAACGGGCCATACAAAAGTTTCTTAAAGCAGCCGATCTTTTGGGGGTCAATGCCGAACTTATCCAAAAAGAGGACATGGGACGAATCGCCGAATTCGATGCCCTGTTTATTCGCGAAACCACCCATGTAAACCACCACACCTATCAGTTTTCCAGACGCGCTTTGGCCAACGGACTCGTTGTAATCGACGATCCCCTATCGATTCTGCGCTGCTGCAACAAAGTCTATCTGTACGAAATTCTCGAGAAGCATAAAATTCCGATTCCAAAAACAGTCATGATCGATGCCGGCAACGTCAACGAAATCGCGCCTTCGCTCGACTATCCCGCCGTCCTCAAGCAGCCCGACAGCTCATTTTCAAAAGGAGTGATTAAAGTCAGCGCTGAAAGTGAATTTATCGAGCAGACAAAAAAACTGCTGGCAAACTCCGATTTGATCCTTTCCCAAGAATATATGCCCACTGAGTTTGACTGGCGGGTCGGCGTCTTGGACGGAAAGCCACTGTATTGCTGCCACTATTACATGGTCAAAAACCACTGGCAGATCTGCCGCACAACAAAAGCCGGAAAGATGCAGGAAGGATCCTCCGAAGGCATTCCCTTAGACAACGTACCCAAAAAAGTCTTAGAGCTTGCCGTCAAAGCCTCTAAACTGATCGGAGACGGCCTTTATGGTGTCGACATCAAAGAGTCCGGTGGAAAATTTTATGTCATCGAAGTCAATGACAATCCCAGCCTGGACGCCGGACATGAAGATGTCATCTTAAAAGACGAGCTTTATCGGATCATCATTTCTTCGATAGTCAGGCGCCTCGATGATAAAAATCTTAAAATCCGCCAGGAAACAAAAAAACGGTATGCAAAAGTCGCTGGTTAAACTGCATCTGTTCGAAGCCTTTGGAATCGAGCTGGAATACATGATTGTCGATCAAGACACGCTCGATGTCAAGCCGATTGCCGACCAGCTTTTTTTCTCTTACGCCAAAACATATGATTCCGAAATAAAGAGAGGGCCGATTAGCTGGAATAACGAACTGGCGCTTCATGTCCTTGAACTCAAAACGACCTCGCCGACAAACGACCTGAGCCGCATTCACCACACCTTCACCAAAGAAGTGCAGGTGATCAATAAGCTCTTAAAATCTTTCAACGCCTGCTTGATGCCGACCGCTATGCACCCTTGGATGAACCCTCTTGACGAACTGCGCCTCTGGCCCCACGGAGACAATCCCTGGTACCAGGAATTTCACAGAATCTTCGACTGCCGCGGGCACGGCTGGGCCAACCTGCAAAGCATGCATATCAACTTCCCCTTCGAAGGTGAAAACGAATTTGTTCGGCTCCATTCGGCCATACGGCTGATCCTTCCGATCATTCCGGCCATCGCCGCCAGTTCTCCTATCATGGAAGGAAAAGCGACCGGCATCAAAGATAGCCGCCTAGATGTCTACAAGTCCAACTCAAAAAAGATCCCTTCGATAACCGGAGAGGTCATCCCAGAAGTTGTCCGCTCATTTAGCGACTACAAAACGATTCTTCGCCGCATTTCGGAAGACCTTTCCAAGGTAGATACAAAAAAAATCCTCGAGCCGGAATGGACAAACTCACGGGGCGCCATCGTCCGTTTCGAGAGAAACGCGATTGAGATCAGGCTCATCGACACCCAGGAAAGCGCCCTCTCCGATCTGGCAGTCTCCCATGCGGTTATCTCCCTTGTCCGCTGGCTGACAGACCGCGCCACCCCCGACTACCACAAGTTCGATGAGAAAAGGCTCAAAACCATACTCGATCAAACCATCAAACACGCCGAAAACGCCGTGATCGAAGACGCCGAGTATTTAACCCTTTTTGACTGCGGCTCCCCCTGCAAAGCGAAAGAGCTCTGGAATTTTCTCTATGACAAACATCTTGCGATGAATAAAACATTCGAGCTTCCGTTAAAAACAATTCTGACAAAAGGATCGCTGGCGACAAGAATTGCAGATGCCGCAGAAAAACATCCTTTAAAATATGTTTATCGAACACTTTGCCAAACCCTTCATGAGGGGCGAATTTTTAATGGCTAATTTAATCATCACATGCGAACATGGAGGGAATAAAATTCCCGATGAGTGGAAAGACCTGTTTCCTCAGCCATGCCCCGAGCTCATGACTCATCGCGGATACGATATCGGAGCGCTTAAAATTGCCAAACATCTTGCCGAGGCATTCTCCGCGCCGCTGTTTTACAATGAAATTACCAGGCTACTCATCGATTTCAACCGATCTGTAGGACACAGAAGCCAGTTTAGCGAATTTTCAAGAAGACTCTCCAAAGCTAAGAAAAACCAAATAATCGAGACTTACTATCTCCCCTACAGACAAAATATCGAACATACGATCCGGCCGCTGCTCCCTGCGGTTCACCTATCCGTCCACAGCTTTACTCCCCAGCTAAAAGGAAAAGTGCGAGATGTCGACATCGGCCTTCTTTACGATCCCAAAAGACCGTCTGAAAAAGAGCTGGCCTACCGCTGGAAGCGAAACATCCCCAAAAACTACCGCGTCAAGATGAATCAACCATACCTCGGCATCTCCGACGGACTGATCCCCGAATTTAGAAAACAATTCGACTCCCCGGAGTACATAGGACTTGAACTTGAAGTGAATCAGGATATCATTTCAAAAGATGTGGAAAACATCCTAAAAGAGAGTTTAGGAAGAACTCTATGAAAGAAAAACAGCAGATTACATTAAAGATTTCGCCTCAGCCCACGGAGACGACTTGCGGACCGACTTGCCTGCAAGCCGTCTATGCTTATTATGGCCTTCATCTTCCCATAGAGGATATTATCGAGGAAGTTCCAAGCCTTGAGCAAGGGGGAACAATTGCCGTCATGCTGGCTCAACATGCTTTGAGAAACGGATTTCACACAAAAATCTACTCCTACAATCTGGAAATTTTCGATCCCACCTGGTTTCAGCCGAACCAATTAAATCCCGAATCACTCCAAATTAAATTAAAAAAAAGAGCTAAGAAAAAAAATAAAAAGAACATCAAATTTACTTGCAATGCCTACATCGACTATCTCTTCCTCGGCGGCGAGCTAAGAATGCACGAACTCGACCACCAGCTGATCCGAAACTATCTCAAAAAAGGAATCCCCATACTCACCGGACTCAGTTCCACATACCTGTATCAGGCCGAAAGGGTCTACTACGACGGAGAAAACTTCTTTCTCGATGATGTTATGGGAGACCCCGAAGGCCACTTTGTCGTCCTTGAAAGTTATGACCCGCACACACGCACCGTTACGGTTTTAGATCCCTATCAGCAAAATCCCTACTCTGAAGAGCTGAAATACACAATCGACTTAGACAGACTCATCAACTCGATTCTGCTCGGCGTCCTCACCCACGATGCCAATCTCCTTGTCATTGAAAAGACTGAACCCTAATATTTTAAGATATTTTACCATTTTTTTCCCCGCTTGTGTATAGCTTCAATTATGAACGTGGATGACCGGAATATCTCGACTTCAACCGCCACACTCTTAGGAAGCTTAGGACTCCTACTCTGGTCGACAACCGCTTTCATGGCGATCCATCTGACCGACCTTCCTACATTCGAGTTTCTGTCCCTTCTACTCTTCGTCACCTTAATCTGCACTTTTTTTCGGCTCTCATGGAACAAAAAGTGGAGAGCCGTCAGCACATCGCCAAGATGCTGGATTGTCGGCTCTTTATGCATTCCTTTAAATGCCCTCGGCTACTACTCCGCTTTTAAGTTTATCGCTCCTGCTCAAGCTGACCTCATCTATTATCTGTACCCGATAGGAGGCCTTTTACTTGCAGGGATCGTCTTTAGAAACCGCATTCCCGGAGCGGCTTTTATCGGCGCGCTTCTCGGTTTTCTTGGAGTCTTCATTTTATTTTATGATGACGCCCTATCCATACTGTCTGCCGACAATCTTAAAGGAATTGCCTTCGCTGCCCTCGCTGCCCTAAGCTGGTCTTTCTACATGATCAACTCTCGTCATTTTTCAAACTCTCCCCATGAAATGACCGGCCTCTTTTTCGGGATTGGAAGCGCGGTATTCTTTATCACTCATCTGACGACAGAATCATTTATCATGCCCACACTCGAACAAATTGTTTACATCCTGCTTTGGGGCATTGTTATTCAGAGCTATTCTTATTCTTTGTGGGAAATCGGAATCAAACAAGGGAATTTCATGATGATGAACATCATGTCCTATCTGACTCCCCTTTGTTCAATCATGATCCTTGTGATGAGCGGCAATTATCCCCTGACATTGGAGGTTTTCTTCGCCACCATTCTTGTTATTGGGGCCATGGCTGTCTGCCCCCGCGATACGGCCGCTGAATTCGATTGATTACCGTTTCTTAACTAAAATTTATTAAATCTTAACAATTTTCAAGTACTATCGCTCATATAAAATTTAGGAGATAATCATGACAATAAATATTAATTTTGGAACCTATAATGTCGGGCAGGGGTTTGACGATTATAATTTCATGCTCAATGCAAGCCCGGAAGAAAAAAAGAAAAAAAAAGATGAATTTAAGGGGTTGAATTCTCAAGAAAAAGTAGTTCAAAAGAAAAAAGAATTAACGGCTAGGGTAGAAAAAAGCTGCGCACAAAAAATTTCTAAAGAGGTCGATGTCCTCTGCCTTCAGGAATTGATGGATTTAAATCGGCCATTTGCTCAGGAATTGATGAAGCAGGATTTTAAAATCTATCGATGCGGAAATGACCCCAAAGAGAGAATAAGCACCGCCATAGCTATCAAAACTGACAAGTTTAGCACTATCCGCAACAAATCATTTAAAAGTAAGTCCGGAGATGAACAAGGCGGCGTATACGGCCAGGAAATTGCATCCATTGAAGTGACGCTAAAAGATGTCAAAACTAAATTTAATTTTTCTTCGCTTCATTCCTGGGGATTTCAATTATATCATCCCGCTCAAGAACAAAGAGATATCCGAGACCTTGAAAACAAACAGAGAGCTCTTGCTTACGCAAAAGAAGCCGTCAAAGCTGCAAAGACACATGCCGGCTGTTCATTCATTGGCGGTGATATGAATAACAACACTGATAATTACCGAAAACAATTTTCTGTATTTGAGAAAGCTGGTTATGACGTTTTGGAAACAACTCAAACGACAAATATCAACTACGGTGATTTAATATCCGGATATAAAAATGAAAGAAAAATCGACTATCTTTTTGCCAAAGGTCCGTCGAAAATCGGAAGGATCTGGAATAAATTTATTTCATTTTTCAAAACAACTGTAACAATGCAAACCGGCGGAGCATGGCTGCTTGAAGACTTCGAATTTGAGATGGATAAGAATTGCTCCGACCACAAACCTATCAAAACAACAATCATTATCACACCCAAAAAATCGAAAATAGCCAAAATATGGGGCTCTTTTATAAATTTGTTCCGGCGTTAACACATTTTTACGGTGTCGCCTGACACCGTATATGCTAAAAACTGATAATTAATCAGTTACATCTTACTATTTAATAAAAACCATATTAGTTTTATATAATTTATTATTATTGTTATAATAATTTATATAATTATTAATAGGTTTTTTATTATGAGCCGTTTAAATGGTATTTCAGAAAATCCTGAATTTCAACAAACCCAAAAAATTCAAGGAATTAGCCCCAATTCTTTGGATGCTACTATAGAAAAAGGTGCATATCCTGCATGGAAATCACTCCAAACACCGGTTGATGCAGAGCCCATTCAATACCATGATATTGAAGTTATTGACACTGAATATGTTCCAATGAAGGAAGTTTTAGTTGATAGGGAAAACTCCGACAATGAAACAGGCAAGCAGCCACTGGAGTTAGAAGAAGAGATCTATGAATCTCTGCCAAGGGAAGAACTTGTTGTCAGAAATAAGGTCGAAGGTGAAACGTCCGAAACCGGCAAGCAGCCACTGGATTTAGAAGAAGAGACCTATGAATCCTCAATGCCAAGGGAGAAAGAAGTTGTCAGAATTGAAGTTGAAGAGGAGCCTGAAAGAATTCAGGAGAGGGAGATCATTGAAGACTTTAAACTAAAAGAAACTCAACTTCCTCCAAAAATTAAAAGAAGTCAAAGCCATGATACGCTTTCAAGGACAGAATCTCCCAAAAGACGCATGCTGAGGAGGACCCAATCGGCTATCGGTAGGATTTTTAAAAAAATGCAAAGCAATCCTTAATTGTGTTGAAAGAGAAGCATCTGGTGTTCGGCAGCCGCCCGCTTCTGTTTTGGCGGCTTTTTCTTTGCCTGCATAGGCTCGAACGCGCTTTTTCGGTTGGCGTTTTCTTCTAAATGCTCGAGGATGTCTTTCGCCCGGTCCAAAACCCAAGCTGGCATGCCGGCCAGTCTTGCGACATGAATCCCATAACTTCTGTCGGTTCCCCCTCGCACGATTTTGTGAAGGAAGATAATGTGGTCCTCGCACTCTTCAACCGAGACGTTGTAGTTGACCGCACCGGAGATGCGCTGCTGCAGCTTAGTCAGCTCCCAATAATGCGTTGCGAATAGGGTTTTGGCTCTTTTGCCTTCGGCGGTGAGGAGATATTCGGCGACAGACCAGGCAATCGATATGCCGTCATAGGTACTCGTTCCCCGTCCGATTTCATCCAGGATAACAAGTGAGCGATCAGTGGCGTTGTTGAGGATATTAGCCGTTTCAGTCATCTCCACCATGAATGTCGACTGCCCTCGGGACAGGTCGTCGCTTGCGCCAATCCGGGTAAAGACCTTGTCGACGATCCCAACAGATGCACTGGCGGCCGGAACAAATGACCCCATCTGAGCCATAATTGTAATAAGCGCAACCTGCCTGATGTAGGTGGACTTGCCCGCCATATTGGGTCCTGTAATCAGAAGGAGGCGCTCTTCTTCGCTTAAAAGTGTGTCATTCGGAACAAAGCGGTCCGTCG
>CAWAPJ010000033.1:0-11964 GCA_963783885.1 Waddliaceae bacterium
AACAAGGCCCGAATAAACGCCCGAGATTCCTGCTATCTGGTAGTTGAAAAAAAAAGAAGCACAAGAGCCCCCAGGCCGATAAGTATGCCTCCAACAGCTCCCGATATAGGCGTAAAGTTTTCCATCATCTATAATCTACCATAAAAGACATTTTTGCTTGCAATAGAACCGGTTCAACAGCAACTTGGGTATACCGATGAAATGAGGACTATATTTACGGATTTGATTAATATGTCCTGATTCGGTTTAATAGCGCAAACACTAACCAGGGAGCGATTATGCAGCCTGTGGCTTTTGGTTGTTTCAAATTGACCGGTCCCAGCGCCCTAGCCGATGCGATAAAAAACGGTTACTCCATTCTCGATTTTGCATCAGCTTACAAGACCCATGAAGCATTTCCGGAAGCGTTGGAAAAAACAACGGGCACCTTCAAGGGAGAGATTCACTCGAAAATCACTTTAGGGGAGATCAGGGACAAGGGGTGCGAAGAGGTAGTCGCCTCTGTTCTTAGAGAGCTGCAAGTGGATGTTCTTGATGTCCTCTACCTGCACGCTCCGGACGCGATCTCTAAAGAAACCCTAAATCATCTGCAGGGATTAAAAAAAGAGGGGAAGATCAGAAATGTCGGACTTTCCAATGTGGATTTATCTCAGCTGCAGGGGCTGGAGAAAAAGGGATATCTTCCCGATTATGTTCAGGTCGAGATCAGCCCCAGGTGCTATGACGAACAATTGATTCAATACTGCCGGAGTAAACAAATAACTCTCGTGGGATACCGCCCCTTAGGAAAAGGCTGTCATTTACATCTTTCCGAACTCATTGATATCGCCCATGAACTCACATTCAAGCAAAAACGTGTTGTCACAACAGCGCAGGTCATCCATCGCTGGTGCCTTCAAAAAGGAATCATCCCCCTGACAAAATCAAACAGCTCTCTTCACCAAAAAGAAAACAGAAACATCTATGACTTTGCGCTCTCTTCAGGTCAAATGGAGACTCTCAACAGCCTACAGGAAAAATATGGCCCAGAAAAAACTTGTAATTGGGCACAATTTGTCAAGCCGGAGGACCTGCAGGCGGCAAATACTTGGATGGGTATTGATGAAAAGACAAATTTCATTTGATTCGGAAGGACTCAAGCTGGTCGGCGATTTTTATTTCGTCGATAAAGAGGTCCCTACCCTTATACTCCTTCATGGCATGAGCTTTTATTCTTTCGAGTATGAAAAGTTGGCGCCGCTTCTTTCCAAGCAGAACTTCAATGTTTTGGCTTTTGATTTTCGATGCCACGGGAACAGTGAAGGAAAAAGAGGGGATTGGAGATTAAAAGGGCTTGCCAAAGATGTCGCCTGCGCCCTCAATTTCCTTGAAGGACAAGTCAACGGTCCGATAGGCGTGTTCGGCAACAGCTTAGGGGCTGTTGTCGCCGTCTATGCAGCGGCCCGGGATTCGAGAATCCGATCTTTGGCCTGCTGCAATACAGCGACGAGTCCATCGAAGGCTTTGTATACACCATTTCGCAAAGTCCTTTTGTTTTTGATGAAAATCGTTTCAAAAGCTGTTCCCTTTACCCTAAATGTCAGTTATTTTATTCCCACTTCACTTGTTTTATCCGATAAAAGCCTTATCGAGCGTATCGACAATGACCAAAAGGTATTTGAGGCAAGAAGATTTACCGCCGACACCTATTCGGAAATGGTCCTTTGGGACGCGTCGGAAGAAATAAAAAAAACCGACATCCCTATTTTGGTCATACGCGGAACCAAAGACAGGCTTCAGCCTGCATCGCAGTCGGAGATGCTTTTTGCTGCGGCCGGAGGGCACAAGCAGCTCAGATTAATGGATGCCGGGCATGCGCCCACTTTGGAAAATGCCGAAGAGCTCTCTCAAATACTTAGCGAATGGTTTAAACACTTGTCTCAATAAATCCGATCGGGATATTCTGCTTCTATATGACGGCAAGGGTTTGGATTTTTTGTGCGCTGTTGATTTCTGCGGCCATATTGTCTGCCGGTTCGGATGATGAGCCTCCAGAAATCGGGAATTTTTCTCTCCCCGCTTCCCAGCAGGTGGGTCCCTTTTACAGCTTTGGAGATTTGATTATTGATAAAGGACAGGTTCAGTTTCTCTTTTATGTGCAGGATTTAAGAGGGAAAAACAGTTCGTACATCGATATATACCCGACACTTATCTACGGCGCTACTGATAACACCACCCTATCGTTTGCAGTTCCTGTTGCTTCTTACAAAGAGGAGAATTCTGCCTCATCGGGTTTTGAAGATCTCTATTTTCAGGTTGAGTATGCCTTTTATACGGCGAGCACAAAGACTTATGCTGATCAGGCCACAGTGGTCGCTTCTGTTTCTGTTCCTACAGGGTCTGCAGACGAAGATCCCATGACAGGCTTCGGAAATCCGGGATATTTTTTGGGAATGACATTGAATCGAATGACAGTCGATTGGTTTGCATTTATGAATTACGGGGCCTTGTTCAATCCCACATTTAAATCTTTAGATATAGGGGATCAATATTATTACCAGTATGGACTTTCACGGGTGATCTCGACCTGGAAGGGGTGGCTTTTTGCCTGGCTTTTGGAGTTGGATGGGACTTACACCAAACAAAATCGTATCAACGGCGTTTTGGATCCCGATTCGGGAGGAAATGAGGTTTTGTTAATTCCCTCCCTTTGGATATCCTCTGAAAAGATTATCATACAATTCGGAGCGGGATATCCCATTTATCAGAATTTGAATGGCAATCAGCCGACCAGCCGATATCTTATTGCCGCAGATTTCTTATGGACTTTTTAAAATTTCCTTCGCCCATCATCTTGTATGCGACATTGCGGCTGTCGACATTGGTTTTTAAAAGAGACCCTTCATAAGGCTGCTCGTAGGTTTCAAAAAAAGTTCTCGGTTCTTCTTTTTTAAATCCTTGCCGGGTTGAATGGCAGAGCAGGCCGCTTGCCGCCAAGGCCACATGTCCTACTAGTTTTTCGCATTGTCTATTTTTGGCGAAGATAAGGTCCCCATCGCGGAGGCTGCGCGGGGTAACATAAAGAAGCTTCCATCGATGAATTTTCAACAGCATCCTTGGCATGTCGCCGATATAGTAGACAGGAAGTTTTGCATGGGCGGCCTGCTGGATGATATAGGCGACTGCCGTTAAGCAGTCTGTCGTATGAGGCGCCTCTTCAAGAGTTGTCTTCTTTTTGTACTTGGATAAGTTGAGTTCTTTAAGGGATTGACAAAGTTTTTCCCTGTCAAACACAAGAGATTCGTTGCGAATAACAAATATATTGAATTCAGCTCCTAAAATTCTAGCAAAAGAGTAAAGACTTTTTGGTTTTTTTGGCAAGTTTTCATAAATAGTTGCTTTCTTTGAGTTAATTTTTTACGTTGAGATTATGAGAGTCCATAGACTAATTTTTTTGCTGCTCACAACTGTTTTTCTAAACTTAGAAGCTTGTTCCAGGGTTTTCTGGGACAATGCAGCAAGCAAAGTGGCCACTCGTACAATGGATCTTTATACCAATGAAGATCCTCAGTTTACTCTCTCTCCCCGAGGAATTCCTAAAACCGGAGGAGACCTTCAAAATCCTGCAAAGTGGACCTCGAAATGGGGAAGTGTCGTGGTCACGGCTTTTAAAAAACCTGTCTCTGGAAATAACAGATTATAATCGCTGCTAACGCACAATAGGGCCTCTGATTTCCGGATTTAATATCTCAGGGTTCCTAATTACAGGGTCTCTTATTACCGGCCCTCTAATTTCAGGATCTCTAATGATAGGATCTCTCACCACAGGGCCTCTTGGGAAGGCTCTTATGGCGACATCCGAATTTTGAGCTATGGCATTATCCGGAATTAAGAAAAATGCTGAGAAAATAATGGAAATAATAACTAATTTACTCATGATATTTTCCTCTAATAATAACCTATTACTATAATATTAATTATAATATTTTTTATTTTAAAAACAAATAACAAATTGTTTTTTGTGTTTGCAGGATAATTCTTAGTTGTTGAATATCAGTCACATACAGTTAAAAGAGCCTATTGTTTCCAGATAGTAACAAAAGGCTTGGTTGCACAATTCACCACAGAGCCCACAAGAGCGCACAGAGAGAATATGAGAGATTTGCTTTAAGCTGCTATTAATTCACTTTCAGGCATTCCCAGCCTTGTCATTATGTTTAGTGCTTCGCATTTTTCCCTTGATTCAGCCCTTTGAGTTTCCAGGGTTCTGCTTCTTAAATGATTTCACTAGAGTCAGGACAAACTGCTAAGTGGAGTTTTCTCCATGTTCGCCTTTTACTATAACCATGCTGCCTAACCTTCCACTCACCTTCTCCATATACTTTCAAACCGGTTGAATCGATTACAATATCGGTTACATTTTTTCCAGAAACCTTTTTCAATTCTTGTCCAAGCAATCTTGCTCTTCGACAAATTTGGGTATAAGAAGGGATGGGTAAACCCACAGATAAAATCTGTGGCTAATCTCTTGCCTGTGCATGAAGCCCAACTTCTATCATATCTTAAGCATAATGGTGGTGGCAGGGGTTTGCTTATCAATTACAATGTAAAACTTCTTAAAAATGGGATTAGGCGACTAATCATTTAATTCCTCTCCCATAATCTCTCAGTGAGCTCGGTGATCTCAGTGGTGATTTATGCAACAACGCCGTAACAAAATCAAGATGAAGGACTTTAGAAGATGCTGAATATAAAGAATACAAACTAAATTAAACGCCTGAAAAGCTTTCGGGTTTAGGGAAGCGGGTCTGTTCTTTTCGAAAGCGCTCATAATGCAGAGTTTCTGTCAGGGCAAGGAAAATCCCAATCAGGATAATGACTCCCCCTATGATTTGCGCTTTTTCGGGTATCTCTTGCAAAATCAGGTAGGCAAAAATGACTCCCGCGATTGGAGTGAACGCATTAGTGATAGCCAGGTCGGCTGATTTCGTTATTTTAATGGCTTTATGCCAGCAGTAGATACCTCCGGCTATGATTATCCCGCCATAGAGCAGCATCCATTCCCATAGGACAGGCGCGAAGATATCGATAAAATGAACCCATCCAAGCATGATCAGGACAATGACAAAAAAGATGCACGCACCCACAATCATGCGAAAGACGCTATAGATTCCCTCGGGCACATCCTTGAGATGCTCCCGGCTAAGCTCTACGGCAAGCACGGTAAAGAGAACGCCCAGCGCCACGCATATCTCGCCGCTTAATGGGAGTGTGACGAGAAAATGAGAGACAGGGTTATTGCCGATGTTGATCATCGTCATTTTCATCGGCATTGGCATCGCCTCGGGTTGATGGAGGAAAAAGGTAATGGCCACCCCTAACACACCCAGGCTTGCGCCTAAGATAGTCCCTTTAGCCGGACGTTCTTTGAGCAGGAAAAAGCCAAGAAGAAGCGTGAGGGGAATATCCAAAGTGGAGATAAGCACCACATTAATAACTTCGGTCAGCATCAATCCCAGAAAAAAAAACGTTGGTCCCAAGACTCCCGAGAAAAAAGCCAGCAGCGTCATCATCAGCCACTCGGAGGTACGAACTTTCTTTACTGTCGCTTTATTCCAGATTTTCCAATTAACGGCCAGCAAGGTAAAGCCTGCGATCAGGTTTCCGGTGAAGAGCACATTGCAAAAGGAAATGGGATTGCGTCCATCGATAAGGTTATGAGCGCCGATATCGCCAAGTTTAGCGATCACCGAATTGGCAGCGGCAAATACTAGCATGGAAATCCACAGAAAAGCGACTCCTTTTATACGCAGGTTCATACCGGTACTTTAGATAAAAGCCCTATAATCATCAAGCGTAAAGGGTTCTAGTTGATTCTGGCTTAAGACGCATCAAGAATTGACTCGATTAGAACAAGTTGCGAATCTGTTAAAAGGACTGGTTTCCCTTCATTTGTTTTAGCAATATCCTCTGCAAGGATAAGTTGGAAAATCTTGATAATATTCCTCTGTTCTTCCAAGAATTTAGGATTCTCTTCGATAAGGTTATAATCTTCTATAAGATCTGAAATGACTTTTGATCTCAGAAAGTTAGAGAATGTTTTGAATTTTTTTTCTGTATTTTCAAAATCATTGCATTCGATATCTGTTTTGGCATTGGAGATTGCGCTCTTCACGGTTACCATGATTTGTATCAATCCTTTGCTTGCTTTATAGATGCAATTGCCAGTCTTTTGCTTTTGCTTTTCAAACTCATCTGATATTTGATTTGTCAAAGATTCAATTTCGTTATAAGTATAGTGGAAATCTTCTTTTGTCAGCTGGTGTCTTTGGATAATCTTTTCTAAAGAATTTTTCGAAATATCCTTTTCGAGTTTATATATCTTTATGGATTCATAATTCGAATCCCAGTAAATCATTTGGCGATTAATAAAAGCGAAGGCGACCCCGTGCCAGTTATATCCGCCGATAACAAGCACAGGCTTTTTTCCTGAGTTGACAGCTGCTACAGCATTCGATAAACTTTTAGTGGTTATGCGGTGGTGGCTTAAAGTTGAGTTGAAATGCTCTAAGATCCATTGTTTATCGTCTTCAGAAAAATTGCTTGAATGTTTGGAATCGAAAAACTCTTTCAAATAATTCCACAGGAAGGGATGTAAAAAATCTTCACAACTTCCTTCATAATCATATTTCTTGTTATTCACTGGAAATTTGCCCTTGAAATTTAACACATGACCGATAAATTTGTTCCGAATAATTCGATAGAGGTCAGGGTTCACTTTTTTGAGTGTTCTAATATTTTGACGGCTAAAGATTTCAGGATTCTGCCAAGCATAAAGGCTGACAATTTTTCGGAATTTTGCAGTCCCTTGAACCTCGCCGAAAGTACCATAACCAGCTCTATCCCGGCTGCCTTCAGGGGAAAAGCCGGGCGAAGAAGCAATAAGATGATAAGCTGAATTTATGTGCCTGAGATATATCAAATCTGGAATAGATTTTTTGACGGTAACCGTGCTGCAGTTTCTCAAGGCCATTTTATTATCGGCTTGAACGGGTTTGCCTTTATCACTTTCAAACTTAATTGAACGTATATTATTTATATTCATATTTTGTTAAAATTAATTAATATTAATTTTAATAAAAAATCGTAAAGAATTAATAAAGATTTAGGCTATGAGGCATCATTGACGGGCATAAGAGGGGCGGACACACGCTAATGGCGGCATCTTTACAGCTGTCTTAAGATTGCAGGATCATTTTTCAATGTAGAGCTGGCATATTCAAGGGCTTCAGAATCCTGTCTTGCGGCAGCTAAAACAACCTCCCTATCCCTTTTCAATTCATCACTTGCAAACATAAGAGCCAACCCATTTTCCCTTACGGCAGCTAAAACGACATCTTTGTCTGCTCGCAATATGGGGTCTGCGAATTCTAAATCCAATCCGCCGCCTATAAATATTCCACCAAATGAATCAGACCTGAAGCTTTTTTGAGTGACAGCAGCCAAGACAATATCTTTATCCTTCCTCAGTCTTGGACTAACATATTCTAGAGCTGCACTGGATTGTCTTACAACTTTCAAAACAAAGTCCCTATCATCTTTTAAACTATCGCTTGCATTCTTGAATGCAGGACCTGACAGCCTAATAGCTTCTAAGACAATTTCTTTGTCGTTTTTCAGAATTTCATTTGCATATTCAAGGGCATGAAAACTTTGTTGCACGGCCTTCAAGACGACATTCCTATCAGCGCGTAATTCTGCGCTCGCAAAGCGAAAAGGGGTTTCCCAAATCTTGCATCTTGTTTGGAGTGCAGCCATAACAATTACCTTGTCGCCTTTGAGCCTTTCGCTGGCATGTTGAAGAGCCCAGACGTTCTGTCGCACAGCTGCCAAAACTATTTTACTGTTGTTTTTAAGTCTATCGCTAGCATATTGAAGCGATTCTCCATCATTGCAAACGGCTGCCAAAACAACATCTATGTTGTCTTTCAGTTTTTCGCTAGCATTCTTAAGCTCGCATCCACTCTGTCGCACGGCTGCCAAGACGACCTCTTTGTCATTTTTTAAAATATAGTTCGTATATAGAAGAAGCCGGCCAATGGGTATTCTTCGTGCCTGCATTGCTGCAAGAACAATCTCTTTTTTGCATCTGAGCCTAAGGCTAGCATCTTGGAAGGCATTGCCATTTTTTCGAACAGCCGCCAAGACAACATCTCTGTCATCTTTTAAACTGTCGCTAGCATATTGAAGCGCCAAACCTCGTTTTCGAACAGCCGCCAAGACAACACCCTTATCATCTCTAAACTCTTTGCTGGCAGCTGCAAGAGCATTTTTGCCGCAATAATAATAGTCGGATTGAACTGCCGCCAGGACAATGTCTCTTATCCCTTTGAGTCTTTCACTTGCATATTGAAACACGCCCCCGTTGATTTGCACGGCAGAAAGGATAAAAGCAAAGTCGTCTAAATATTGAGAGTTACCTGGTTTAAGGCTTGTATCCCATATTGTACCACATCTGTCACTTTCCATGTATTTCAGGATTCCATTAACAGGAACAGCATTTCTTCTGTTTAATTTTGCCGAAAGAGCAGCTAATGCTACGTCAACGTCTTTTCTAAGGTCGATATTAATTTTTGGAAAATTCCAACCCGATTGTTTTGCTGCTGCGATGGCTATATCCTTATCAGCTTTTAATCTATTGCTCACAAAATGAAAATTGTGACCAGCAGGGCTTTGCAATGCTTCCAAGGCAACTTCTTTGTTATCACGCAGTTTCTTGCTTGCAAATTCAAGAGCATATCCATTGCTTTTCAGGGCTGCTATAACAAGGAGTTTATCATCTCTAAATTTTTCATTAGCATACTTAAGAGCATATCCATTTTGTTTTACCGCCGCAAAGACAATGTCCCGTTTTTCTTTCAACGCATCGCTTGCATATTGAAGAGCAAGGCCCCATCGGCTTACTGCGGCCAAGATAATGTCGTGGTCATTCCTTAGTTTCTTTCCCGCATACTTTATATTTTTGCCGTTTTCCATTATGGCAGCAAGGACGATTTCTTTGTTGTCTGAAAATTTGCCTTGCTTTAAAAGATGTATTTTTATTTTGCGGATTTCAAAAAAAGTTTTGTATTCGAGGCTTTCATACTTATATTGGCTCTTCAAGAATTTCAAGTTTGAAAAGACTTTTAATTTATATTCATTGTAATTATCAGACAGAGCGGGAAGGCATATAGATTTGGCAAGATCCTTCCATAAGAAAGGATGATTGCTGAGCTGCTCGAAACGCCTGCAGACAAGAGGCAGTTTTATTAATGTTGTAAAATCAACATATGAAAATATGTGCAACAAAAGTTCTTCAGCCAAGGAAGAAATGGTCCTTTTGATATTCCACCCCTTAAACTGAATAGCTATTTGGTTAAATTCTTCTGATGAAAATAGGCGCGAGTATATTTCTCCGGAAGGTAAACGTGCGACGACACTGATCTGGCTTCCTTCAGGCGAACTATTATCGCATTGACGATTTTCAGTGAATGTATAACATTCGGTGGAACTGATGATATTAAGATTATTGGGTTCCATATAAATCTTTCGTTTGATATTAAATATTACATTAATAAGCATAAAAACACAAGACTTTTTTCTGAAAAGAATTGACATTTTCCTTAATTAATTACACAATTATGTTCAAAAAAAAGAGTGTAATTATGCAGGTATCAAATTCAGACTTTAGGCTAAGCGTTAACAATCGGAATAGACCTTTAGGTACATTCTATACCGATAAAGAAATCGTGAATGGGATAATCGCTGTTGTCAAGTGGCATTATAGTGATTTACCGTCAGGAAATCAGGCTTTGGACATAGTGAAGTCTCGGTGTCAAAACTTTTTTCACAAAGTCAACACAAAGAATTTCTCAACGGCAAATCTTACTCTAAATGATTATATAAATTTTTCAAAATTCTTTCATTTAGATGTCCTCGACCACGAGAGTTACTTGAACCGGCTGTGCAATCGGAGGACAGTTATCGTCAATGATACCTATTTTGAGCTGTGGTCTTCAGATCAGCGGCGCTATATGACAAACAAATTTCAGACAATAACTTTATCTGGTGCCAATGAATCACTGACCATCGACGGGAACATCCTTATCTATGAAAGTGATCACTCATTTACTGAAATCAAGTTGCATTATATTGCCAAGTCAGCACTCTACAGCTTACAGAGAGTTATTGATCAAGAGAAAAAAGTTGCAGCTGAATGGAAAAGGAGGTCTGAAGCTGCTCGTATCAAACAGCAGCAGGAAAGAGCAAGAATTCAGGCAGTTTACCGAGTGAGCATTCAAAAGCACTTCAAGGATACTTACGGCTTTTTTATCAATAAAGACTATCGGAATATTCAATACCCCACACCTGAAGAACAGCGGGAGATTCGGGCTCTTGATGCTTATAAACAATCCATCAGTCATATAATCGATAATATGAAGATAATCGACAATCTTTATGAGGGACTTACTCAGGCATTATACAAACACAGACATTCTATTTGGGATATTGTAGCCGGTAAACAATTCACTCAAACTCAAACTGAAAGAATGGCTTATTTAAAGCTTGCTTTTTTTGAACTGGCGAAAACAGCCTGCAAAAGGAACATTATTATGAACAACTACGATCCGTTGATAAATAAAACATCGGATCTAAGAAATGTTGTACGGACGTCATTTTTGATCGATCATCACAGATGCTCTCGATGGTCGCCGGCGAGACTGGGAAAGACCAAACTTCGCAGGGCTCTTGAGCAAAGGATGCAGTTCCAAGATCCTGCCACTAACCTTAATTTGCATGTTGTACAATACATTCCAATACCCGGCATGAATCTCCGCCTGTTCATACCTAGAGATTTACAAATTAATTCTGCAGACAGAAACTCTTACTTTGGAGCGCTGATGGAGCGGAGAGTTACAGGCGGTTACGATCATGGATTGTCTATACAGGTTTTAATGTCTTGTCGGAATTTTTTTTCAAGGTCTAATTTGGCATATCTTCCTTAACCATAATTGTTTAGACTATATAAGGGGGCCTGATACGCGGCTTACCACTTGAAGACGGCGCTGCTCAAACTGTTTTTTTGCCTCAGAATGCTCAAGTTCGGCTTTTTTGCATTTGGAATATAGTTCGGCGACATGAGCCTGATGTTGAGGGTTGTTCAAATTGAGCGAAGAAGGATCGCCTGTTTTTTCCAGCTTGTTAAATTCTTCGAATTCGAGGATATCAAGCAACTCGGCCAGATGCTTATTCATTTCTTTATAGGCTTTAGATTTTTTTTCAGAAATACTGGCTGCTTGGGAGTCTAGCTGTTCTATCTTCATTTTTCCTAAATCGATTGGGTTTACGCGGCTGGAGGTTATCCCTTTATCGACCTTGAAAAATACTGAAGAATAGCCGGGCCTTGGCATCGCAATGCGGCGAGCTCCATTGTCCATATCTACCTCTCCAAACTCGATGTTGACGACACCTTGAATTTTGCCCACAGTCTTGATCCCTAGAAAATTCGACCTATGGTTAGTGAACCGGCTTAAACCAATCAAATTGTGTTTGGAAAAATCGATTTCTGAAGCGATTTTTTCTGCCGATAGAGATCTGTTGACACATAGGTTGGTCAATTCCTCTTTGTTTCGCACAACCGAGAAAATGGTGCCCGGTGAATTCTGAAAATCCCTTTTGGTGTGTCCAATGACTGTATAGGGGATATGTTGTTGATTAACCATAAATTCCTTAAGTTAAATTAACCTTATCAGATAGATAACAGTTTTTCTATCATTTAGGCAACAGAATCTATCGTTTAGATGTAAAATCATATATTGTCAATTTCATGATCCAATGCGGCTTAGGATTGAAGGAAGGGGTATATTGTTCAAGTTTTTTGAATCCGGCCTTTTCATAAACATGAACGGCTTTATGATTGTTGATTTTCGGATCAATCAAGTTTTA
>CAWAPJ010000034.1:0-15385 GCA_963783885.1 Waddliaceae bacterium
TCCTCTTTGACCATTCCATGAAAAGGGCACAGGAAAAAGAACTGCTGGAAATTCACCTGCATAACCTGCGCGATTATAATCCTCACAAGCATGGCCAGGTAGACGACTATCAATATGGTGGCGGAGCCGGTATGGTAATGATGATAGAGCCGCTTGTCAATTGTATAGAAGCGCTCACCAATGAACGTAAGTACGATGAGATCATATACACAACGCCAGATGGAGAACAGTTCAAACAAAAAACCGCCAACCGACTTTCGCTGAGAGCAGAATCTACTCATTATTTGTGGCCATTATAAAGGTATTGACGAAAGAGTACGAGAGCACTTCGTGGCATGGAATTGTCGATTGGTGATTACGTACTTTCAGGCGGTGAACTGGCTGTCTGCTGTGTTGGTAGATGCTATTGGCAGGCTGTTACCGGGCGTTTTGAATGATGAGACTTCTGCCCTTTTGGATATTCTTCCAGGACAACTTGCTAGCGCCACCCGTTTTATAGATCGACCGGCCACATTTCGCGATTGGAAAGTTCCGGAAGTACTGCTTTCAGGAAATTTTGCCAAAATTGACGAATGGCGAAACGAAAAATCTATGGAACGAACCAATACTCGCAGACCTGATTTATTGGAAGGCAATAATGACTGATATTCTTGAGTTTATAAACAAATTTTACTAGCAAATACTAATTTATTTTAGAGCACCTCAATAGTATTTTTTACTATCGAAAAAGAATCACTATTTTTGCAATCGCTTTTGGAAAAAACGGAAGCACTCCCTTACAGCAATCAAACGTCTAACCAAGTAGAGGAAAATATTTAAAAAAAAAAAAAAAAAAAAAACCCGTATTGCTAAATTTAGTTTTATGTAGAATGTAATCTGTTTCTATTGGGGTAAAAAATGAGCTCAATATTTCAAGATGGTTTTACTTATACTCAGGCTTCTCTGTCTTTAGAGAGAACCCTTGAAAAATTTAATCACCAAAAATTCGGTTATAAGCGATGGATTGTCTCGTTTTTTTGGTCTCCAAGCCTTCAGAGTACCATAGAAAAAATACAAAGGCTTCAGACAATTTTGCCTGACGAAGAGAGCCCGGTTTCATGCGCTTTTATTCAATTGCTCGCGGAGCATCTAACTGATGAAGACATCCACTGCATGAATTTTTCTCAGCTTGATGCTTTGAGAAGGGTGAGAAAAATTGACGACAAAGAGTTAAGCGAGAGTCAGAGGAATTTGTACGCTACCCATAAAAATTTTGAGTGCGTAAAAAATGAATTGGATCTTCGTTCCGCAGAATCTCTATTCGAAACCTCTATCTCAAAAATGTCAAAGGAGCTTTTGGCGGCTTTAAAAGTTGAGGCCATAGATATTTTAAGGACAATTTTATCGAGGAAAGGATATTCAAAGTTTACTGAGGATGATATCGAAGATATACTCAATAACATTTCCAGCGGAAAATCCTTGAATGTTTCTTTGAAAGAACGCTTCCCTCCAGATGTCAAACTATTTGTCAATGGCGAAAACTTTCATGTAAACAAAATGGCCCTTTCGAGTTCAAGCGGATGGTTTAAAGAACTTTTCGATTCTGCGCCAGAGCAAGGAGAGTTTTACATATGGGAAAATGACCTTGAGGGATTTAAGTTGTTGATTTCTTATCTTATAGGGCAAACCGTTGAGATTTCAAAGGGTCACGAGGCAATGTTTCGAATTTATGAGCAAGCAGTGAAATATCGTGTGCGGTCACTTATTGATCTTTATGATTTAAAAATAACTGAATGTTATGACTGCTTTAACCGGAAGGAAAAAGTTAAAATTTTGAAATCTTATCCCGAGATGAGGGCCTTTAGGAAGTTGTTTGATCGCGATTATTTAGATGTTCTTAAAGGGAAATAGATTATCTCTTCTAACAATTTTCTTAAGTAATATTGAAACGATGGAATTATCTCTTTTGGAAAGCCGGAAATATTTAGCCGATTGCGCTTTGGATCTAGTGTCGAAGCAAAAGGAGTCGGCTGATAACTTTATCCTTGTCCAACAAGAATTTGTCCGCATCATTTCCGATGACAAAATAAAAAAGGCGTTATATAAAAGGGCAGCCCTTTCATCAAGTCCCTTTTTATCCCAGCTGGAGGTAAAAGCTGCTGCTGATGGAGTGCTTCTTGACGCGATTGCAAATTATTACATTGATCATCCCGAGCATAAAAAATATCTGTCTTCTGAACTTAAGGCCAGGATTAAAGCACTTAGCGTATCTATGATGGTTTAATTTTTTTGATGTGGCTGAGGACGAATGCCATCGGGGTCTCTTCTTCCGGCCTCGGAAGGACTAGGCCCTCGTCCAATTTTTTCTGATACTCATGAAGTATCTCGGCAAAATGAGCTTTGACAAATTCTTCAGTGATTTCAATTTCAGGCAACAGTTCAAGCTTTTCTTCAATTTTTTTTCTGAGCTTCTCTTTCTGCTTTCGGGATTTTATCACTTTGATTTCCTGGGTGGTGAGCTCTTTTAGCCGCTTGACTTTCTCGTTTGTTTCTTCATCTTCAAAAACATGCTTGCAAATTTCGATCATTTTCAAATTTAATTCTTCCAATTCATCATCTGTCAGTGGTTCAAGATTGACTCGTCTCCATTCCTCCCGGGACGCAGTGTCCTGAGTCATATCGGTACTTCCCTCGAGAACCTTGAAAAAGTTATCGTCTCCTTTCTTGGGCTGAATCGGCTTGGGTCCTTTGGGCTTTTTCTTTTTCCCCTTGGACTTAGGGGGCTTTGGCCTGAATCCGACCACAGCCTTATAGAACCATCTTGGGCTTTGTGCTTCTGCCATAAGGCTACCTTAACACAAATGCTTCTTGTTTTAAAAGTCTGCCTCTTATATCTCCAAAATGGGAGGAATCGATCATGCTGGAAGCTTATTTTTCCATGGCCGTCCTTTTTGCCATTTTCCTGCTGGCAATGGTTGCTGTTTGGGCCAAATGGGACAACTTAGCGATACTCATCGTCATTGTCAATCTCATTCTTTGTTCGTTAATGCTTTATTACCATATGGATACAGTGGTGGATATCAGGCTATGAATGCTTTTGCCGCAAATATCAACGCACTGATCATCTTAATCATTTCCGGTGTTCTTATATCGGCATTCGGAGTGCAGATCCTTTTACAGGAGCAGCCCTGTCCCCTTTGTTTTCTTCAAAGGCTCGGAATGATCGGTGTGGCGCTTGGACTAATGATGAACCTGAGGTTCGGGATCAAGATGAAGCATTACGGCCTCTCACTCTTCAGCTGTGTTTTCGGCGCTTCCGTGGCGATCAGGCAGACGTTTCTTCATATTTGTCCCTCTGAGCCTTCGTTCGGCATGCCTGTATTGGGTCTGAGTCTTTGGATCTGGTCATTTTTGGTTTTTGTCTGCTCGATTCTGGCGATTGCCCTTTTGCTTTTCCTTTACGTGCCGAGTTCTGAAGACCAAGACATTCAAAAGATGAACTGGTTCGGCATACTCGCTGTCTGGGTGCTGGCGCTCGTTGTCTTCTTCAATATTTTGACATCGCTGCATCTTTGCGGCCTGGGCCCTTGCTCAGGTTAATATCTTTGCGTTAATATATATTTTATATGCGGCTTTTTTTTCTTTTATTTTTAATTTGTGTTCACTTTGCCGAGGCCCGTGAGGTCTTCACGCTGGAAAGGGCGATCGAGCAGGCCCTTCAATGCAATCGAACGATACTCGGCTCCTACGACAATGTGCAAAACGCCCTTTTGGGCGTGGCCAAAAGCAAGACTGAGTTCGATTATAAAATCGCTCCAATTCTCAGAACCGGAATCGGCGACGGCATTCTTGAAGGAGAGGGATTTAAATATGGCGGAGGCGTGGAGTTTTCGAAAAAGCTTTTTCAGGGAACATCCCTTAAGGTCGTGCCTCAGGCTTACTCGACTGACGGAAAATGGTGCACCGATGTCAACATCAGACTGACTCAGCCGATTCTAAGAGGCTTCGGCGCTGATGTGAATCTAAGCCGGGTGCTCTCTTCGGAGTTTTCCCATCGCGCTGCGGTTAGAAACTTTTACTTAACGCAAGTGAAAGTTGTCTTGCAGACAATCCAGGGAGTCTATGAAGTGGTGAAGCAACGGGAAAATCTCCGCATCAGCCGCGATTCCTTTTTGCGGCTTTCGGGATTTAAAGAATCGGCCGAGGTTAAAGAAAAACTGGGCCTTGCCGATCAGACCGATGTTCTCAGGGCTGAAATCGAGATGAAAACCGCCGAGGAATCGCTTGTTGCCGCCGAAGAGCTCTTCCGGCAGGCTGCCGACAATCTTAAGTTGATCCTGGCCCTGCCTATGGACCTCGATATCGATGTCGAAGCGCCCCTCGAGTTTCATACTGTCGAGGTCGACATGGACCAAATGATTGAAACGGCCCTCGCAAGGCGCATTGAAATTAAACAGGCTGTAGACAAATATTCCGAAACGTGCCGCCTGAGCAAAGTAGCGAAAAACAGTTTGTGGCCAGATCTGAACCTCGTTGTCAACTATGTCAATTCCGAATGCGATGAGAGCTTTACAAGCTCTGTGGTCAAATGCTGCCAGGGAACGACATGGGGCGTCGGCGTGACAACAAATGGCAATATCGACTATGCTTCGAATCGCTTGAGCTACGAGCAAAGCCGCCTGGAAGTGATTAGCGCAAGCCGTGAGATCGATCAGGTTCGAGCCGCCGTGGTCAATGAAGTGAAAAGGCAGCTGCTGGCAATGGAAAAAGCGTGGCAGAGCATCGAGCTTAAGCGGGAGCAGATTGCTAAAGCCGAGCAGAACGTGAAGCTTTCCCGAATCAAGTTCGACCACGGACTGATCAACAATTTTGATGTGATTGCTCCGGAAAAAACAATTCTCAGTTCGGAAAAAGCTTTGATCGCATCCATTGTCGATCATATTTTAGCTGAATACCGGCTGACAGCCGCAATGGGTTTGATGCTCGATGATGCTTGCATTTATTAATAAAAAATCACTTTTCCTGATACCGGCAATTTTCTTGCTGGCGGGGTTTGCTCGGCTTGCGATTCCCCAAAAGGAAACAATCGATATTCTGACGGCAAAAGCGGAAGCCAAAACTTTTGATGTGACTGTCAAAACCGTCGGTGTTTTGGAAGCGAAAAATTCTGTCGTCCTTTTCTCCGCGATTAAAGGGGACCTAGGAAAGATCATCGATCTTGTCGGCGATGGAACTCATGTGAACGAAAATGATGTTGTCGTTCGCCTCGATCCCGCTCCTTTTGAGCATAAACTCGAAGAGGTTGAAGCGAAGATCAGGGAGCAGCAGGCAGCTATAGAAGGTTTCAAGCAGGGGCTTGCCCAGGAAAAAGACAGATCCGTTTTGGAAGAGAAGGCGGCTGAATATGAACTCGAAAACGCCCTTGTCGAACGCGACAAAATCGTAATGGGCGACGGCCCGATGGAGGAGGTCAAGCTCAAAAGGGCTTTGGACAAAGCTGAAGGTCAATATCTCGAGCTTAAGGCATACGAGAATGAACTAGACAAGCTTGAAAAACAGGGCTTCTTAAGCCAGGGGGAGAAGAGGCAGGCCGTTAAAAAACTTGAGGATGCAAGGGAAACTTATGAAGAGGCTAAAACCCAATACGAGAGCTTTGTTCACCATGTTTATCCCATGCAGGTGAAGAAAGCGGAAGTGAATTTGAAAAGAGCGGAAATCAAATATGAGGACATTGTCAAATCGTCTGCCTATAAAGTGGCCAAATCCCGTCACTTACTCGATCAGGCCCTTCTGGGGATGAAATATCTCGAAAGACAGAAAATAGAAGTTCTCGAAGAAATTCGAATGACGAAGATCAGGGCGCCGATGGCCGGGATGGCGGTCTTGAGGGAAGAATTCAGGTCGGGAGAAAAGAGAAAGCCGAGGGTGGGCGATGTCGCATTAAAAAACCAGCCGCTTCTCAACCTGCCCGATCTCAGCCGCATGGTTGTCAAAACAAAAGTGCGGGAAGTGGATCTGCACAAAGTCTCTGTCGGCAAAAGCGCCAGCGTCGAGATCGACGCTTATCCGGGCTTAAGCCTTACGGGAAAAGTGTCCTCGATCGGCGTGCTCGCCTTATCCGATTACGGCCGCACAAGCGAGAAGTACTTTGAAGTGAGGATTCTTCTCGATACTTTTGAAGAAGTTTTAAGGCCCGGAATGACAGCGAGAGTCTGCCTGCATTCCGCAGCAGTGGAGGATAAAATCGCTATCCCTGTCAATGCCGTATTTATTAATGAAAGCGAGAGCTTCTGCTATAAAAAGTCGCAAGAGGGATTTACGCCCTATCCTGTCACATTAGGTTTGGCTAATGAGTCCTGGGTGGAAGTAAAATCAGGAATCGCAAGCGGCGATATCGTCTCTCTTCTGCCCAGATGAGAAGTAATTCCAAATTTTTTCGCCAAGCGCCGATAGGCCGATTGCCGCATATTGGATCGTAAATAACACCGCAGTATTCTTTTTCCAGTTGGTATCGCCTTGAATGATGCTTTGGATTTTTCCAACTCCAATAGATGCGGACAAGATAACAGCACATTCAATCACTTTAATGATTGTGTCCTGATAGGGATGCTTCTTTTTTAAAATCCCCGAAATTTCTCCCATATCATAAAGGACATAGGGAATCGTGCGCAGTACAAAGTGACCCACTGTCCATGTCGTAATGACTGAAGGATCTGATTTGGTGAGGAGGATGAGTTGAGGAGTAGTTACTCCGTTTACTGCTGTGCTTGCCGCTAACGCTTCAATTGGTATCGAATTCATCATTTGCCTCCATTTATTTTTTTCTGATACATTAGCAGAATGCAAAATATTGGAAAACCTTTAATTGACGTTCAATCTATTTGGAAAACTTATCCGATGAAGTCAGGCGATGTGACGGCTCTTGAGGATGTGACTTTGTCGATTCAAAAAGGGGAATACGTTGTTTTTATGGGTCCTTCCGGTTCGGGCAAGTCCACATTGATGCATATTATCGGCTGTCTCGACACTCCCTCAATCGGAAAGTATTGCTTAAACGGCGATCCCGTCGAAGTTCTTTCTGATGACGAGTTGTCGAGGATAAGAAACCGTTTGATCGGATTTATTTTTCAATCGTTTCATCTGATCCCTCAGCTGACAGTGAAGGAGAATGTCGAGCTGCCGTTTTTATACAATGGGCGCCAAGGCAGCGGAGAGGCGGCTCTTGAAAAGGTGGGGATGGCCCACCGCCTGAATCACTGCCCTTCCGAATTATCCGGCGGCGAGAGGCAGCGGACGGCGATTGCAAGAGCCATTGCGGCAGAGCCTCTTATTCTTCTTGCCGACGAACCGACAGGAAACCTCGATTCGGTGACAGGGGATAGCATTTTGGACCTTTTTGACGAGCTTCACCGGGAAGGCAAAACTATTGTGATGGTCACTCACGATGACAAGGTGGCCGGAAGAGGGAAGAGAATTATTCATTTAAAAGACGGAAAAATTTTGTGATACGTTCTTTAATGCTCCATAAATTCCGGTCGTTTTTAAGCACTCTTGGTATTTTGTTTGGAGTAGCCTCCTTTATCACCATGCTCTCTATTGGAGAAGGAGCCAAGCGTCAAAGCATGCGGCAAATCGAAAGCCTGGGGCTAAGCAACATCATTATTCGCCGCATCGATCAGGCCAAAGAACCATCGGTAGGCCTGAGTCTCCAAGACGCTGAGCATCTTGCCAAAAATGTGCCGGGGCTTTCTGCTTACAGTCCAGTTCAGGAAGTTCGCAGTGAGATCACCGCGACACTCAAAGAGCTGAATACCGAAATCATCGGTGTGGGAAGGGAGTTTGAGCAAGTGCAAAATCTGCAAATGAATGAGGGACGATTCCTCTGCGATCTCGACGTCAAACAAAAACAGGCGGTTTGCGTGATCGGCCATGAGCTCGCCGCAAAATTGGGGTCCGGCGGAAAAGTAGGAAAATCCGTCCGTCTTGGAAACGAGCAATACCGGATTGTCGGTATTCTGGAAGGATCGGGGCAGGCGCAAGACAAGGCTGTCAGCCATCGCGATCTTGACACTGCTATGATCATTCCGCTCAACATCGACCGCCCCAAGCTTCAAGAAGTGATACTTAAAGTCAAAAACAGAAATCATGTCGAGGCGATTGCGAAGCTCAGCCGCCACGCTATCAAAAGGCTGCACAGCGGCATTGACGATACGCAGTTTATTATCCCTCAGGAACTCTTAAATCAGGCAAAAAAAACTCAAGAGACGTTCAACCTTGTCCTTGGATCCATTGCCGCAGTCTCTCTTCTTGTCGGTGGCATCGGGATTCTCAATGTGATGCTTGCCAGTGTCTATGAGAGGAAAAGCGAAATCGGCGTGAGAAGGGCTGTCGGCGCCAGCCAGAAAGATATTTTGCGGCAATTTCTTGGAGAAACCCTAGCTCTCACAACCGTAGGTGGTATTTTGGGCTTGGCCGCAGGAGCTTTGCTTTCTGTCCTCATTAGCCAGATTGCCGGTTGGGAGACTGTAATTACGCTCTACTCGGTTTTGACCTCCCTACTCGTTTCTTTTTCCGTCGGTATTTTTTCAGGCCTCTACCCTGCGGCAAAAGCCGCGAAAATGGATCCGATTGCAGCTCTTCGTTATTGAATAGCTCCATCACTCGACCCTGCAAACGAGGCTGGATGCAGGTTGCATTATTTTGTCTCTACTAACTCTTGTCAGAAAGCACACCCAACCTGTGTTTTGCTTTGGTATGCCCCTGATCGGCGGCTAGCTTATGGTATTTGAAGGCTTTTTGTGAATTCATTTTGATTCCTTTTTCATTGCCATAACACCCACCCACCATGTACTGCGCGCCGGCATGCCCTTGATCGGCGGCTAGCTTATAGTATTTGAAGGCTTCTTGTGAATTCATTTTGATTCCTTTTCCATTGCCATAATACACACCCACCATGTACTGCGCGCAGGCATTTCCCTGATCGGCAGCTAGCTTATAGTATTTGAAGGCTTTTTTAGGCTTTTTTTCGACTCCTTCTCCATTTTCATAATACACGCCTACATTGAATTGCGCTTCGGCATGCCCCTGATCGGCGGCTAGCTTATAGTAATAGAAGGCTTTTCGGGAATTTTTTCTCACACCAAAGCCATAGTCATAACATCTTCCATAGTTATATTGAGCGACACAATTTCCTTTTATAGCTTCATTTTTAAAAAGTGTCTCAGCCCTTTCATTTTCGGTTAAAAATCTAAGGTTTTCTAGGCTTAAGGTATTTTTATTTTTAAGATCGGTGATAAAGTTATGAAAAAAGTTGCAGCAGAACTTGCTGTACTGATTGTCGGGTGAGCTTAGACGATGAATTTCTTTGAATGTGTCAGAAGCATCCTCTTGTATTAAGTATCTCGTTCAACAATTTCAACGCCTCAGTTGGCTTTCTATCTAGATATAATGTTTGAGCAGCCAAGGCATAGAAACGCCATTGCATTTTTTTTGGAGCAAGATCAGCTGCAAGCTTAATCGTACCAATTTGCTTCTCTTTATTGATAAGAGCAATAGCATTTGCCATTTGTTTGTCGCTTTTCGAGTAAAAAGTTTCAATCTTTTTAAAGAAGCCGGGATTGAGGTCAAGGAATTGCATATTGGAGATGATTGTCACATCTTGAGGAAGAGTTTTTGGAGGTAAGTATTGATACGATTTCACACTCTTTAACTGCATTATGAACTCCGTGGTATTTCATTAAAAATGGTTCATTTTATACAAACATAAAAAATTGTGCAACTCCGACACCATTGGGTAGCAATCAAGGGCTTCGCAATAAATCATGTCTTTGTTAGCATTGAATGTTATGGAAGCCCTTTATTATAAGACTCCATTGATTTATTCTAGGCCCTTGAGTCGCCATTTGGGCAAAGACGTTTACCTGAAAATGGAATGCTTTCAGCCAAGCGGTTCTTTTAAGAACCGCGGGATGGGGGCGCAGTGCTCTTTTTACGCTCGGGAAGGGTATAAGGGAGTTGTGATCGCTTCGGGGGGAAATGCCGCCCTTGCGGCAGCCTATTCCGCCCGCAATTTGGGACTGTCTGCAGTGACAGTCGTATCTTCGCGCTCGCCTTCTTTTATGCAAGATAAACTGAGGCGCGAAGGAGCCGAAGTGATCGTTCACGGGGACTCGTGGAAAGAATCGAATGAAAAGGCAATTGAAATCGCGGAAAAGAATCATTATGCCCCTCTCTCTCCTTTCGATCATGAAGAAATTTGGAAAGGTAATGCGACACTTGCTTCCGAAATTGTCGAATCGGGTATAAAACCTGACGGTGTCGTTCTTTCTGTCGGCGGCGGAGGCTTGATGTGCGGGGTCGTCCAGGGTTTAAGGGATGCCGGCTGGAAGAGCGCTGTCGTCATCGCATCCGAGCCGGAAGGGGCCGCAGGACTTTATCAATCCCTTAAAGAGGGAAAAGTTGTGACTCTTGACAAGGTCGATTCCATCGCGACTTCTCTTTGTTGCCCCCGAGTAGCGCAAAGAGCGTTTGAACTCGCTCGGGAGCATCCTGTATGGCCGATGACAGGGACCGACACTCAATTTGCCAAAGCCTGCGTTCGCTTTGCCGAAGATCATCGCGTTCTTGTAGAGCCGGCTTGCGGCGCGGCGCTAGCACCGCTTTATGATAGGAACTCTCTTCTCGATGACTTTGCCACCATCGTTGTGATTGTGTGCGGAGGCAATTTGGTCAGTTCGGAGCTGATCGAGCAATGGAGAGAGTGGTAATTATCTTAAGGTATCGTCTGATTGGGGCTGATTGGATTGAGACCGTAATTGTTCTCTCAATTGTTGGATATTTTGTCTTATCTGCCGCCTTCTTTGCATGAAATCAGGGTTGATATAATGTTGCGATTGCGGTGTTGTTTGGGGAGGTTGGGATTCGTTTTGGTGATGCGATTGAGAAGGTGGTTGATATGAGGGGGCAGAGGATTGACCGGGCGGAATCCATTGGGGTGTTGCAGCAGGGGGTTGGGATTCGTTTTGGCGATGCGATTGAGAAGGCGGTTGATAGGATGGAGGCACTGACTGACCGTGCGGAGTCCATTGAGGTGTTGTTTGTGGAGGCTGCGGCTGCCTATGAGGGGGCCATGGTCTTAGCGGTCTTCTTCTTGGAGGTGGATAAGCGGGGGATTCTTCGTCTTGAGGGTGGTAACGTCTTGACGGGGGTGTTGGCGTTGGGATGCGGCGGATCGGAGGCTGCACCGAAGGCTCTTCGGGCAGAGAGGGAATGGTTTGAGGCGCAGAGGAAATCTCAATGCTTCCTTCAGCCTGTATCCACGGCTTTGGCGGCTCTTCTCCTCCTTCCTTTCCTTGCGGCCTGATGTCTTTGCCCTCGGATTTTGGAATTTCAACAGTGTTTAAGATATCCTTTCTGAGTTTTGGATCGGAGGGGAGTATGGGTCTGTCTTTCCGAGCGAGCGAGTTGATAGCGTTTAGGAGATTGTTTAGGGGGAGGGGGCCTGCTTGGCTGATAAAAATTGGAGGAGACCCCTTGGCTATGAGCGGGAAAAGTTCGTGGGGCGGGGGCGGGATCATACCGCTAAGGGCTGTGGGCATCCACCAGGGAAAGGGAAATCCCGGATTGCCCCACCACCACCAGAGGTCCCACTGATGGCACCAGTCAAACCACCACCAGCTGCCCCAGCCCCACCAGGAGGGGGTGCAGCACCAATGATGCTCCCAGAAACCGGGATGATAGAACCACCAGTGGTGGAAAAAACATGCATAGTCAGGCCAGCAGACAAAGAGGGTTTCGATAATCGTTTCAGGTTCTAAAATGATTGTGGGGGTGGAAATCATGCCGTGGGACGGAGATTCAGTGAAGATCGTGCAGTAAGCGTTCCCTCTGGTTTCAAGCGGCCAGTCCCAATAAGCGGGTATGAAGACGTACCCTTGAGGGCGCCAAACATAATAGGCAGGGGTAAAGACCCAGTTTTCGTCCATCTCTGTCCAGTTTCCGGGCGTCCAAGTATAGCTGTTTGTTTGGAGGTCGTATTGCCAATATCCCATCGCAAAGAAAAGGTCTGGCCTTGGGGGGCTCCCGATGTCCTCGTCAACAGGTATCGGAGGAGGTTTTTTGATATACTCCAGATTTTGAGCCGGTTCAGTGTGCCAAAATCCCGATATCCAGACATAGCCCTCGTCAAATTTTTCCCAAAATCCGCTATTCCAAACATGGCCGGGAGGAGGCTTTCTCCAGACGCCGCAAATCCATTCAAAATCCCCTTTTTTTTCATTCCAGGCCCAATAACCGTGAATCCACTCTGCTGTCTGGTCTGGCTGCGGCGGGATTCTTTCTGTGAATCTTTCCGGAGGCGCCCTGTCGATAGCGTCTAAAATAATGCCCCCCTTTACAGGGGTGACAAATGCTTCGTGGATTTGCCCGGCGACGGCGGCAGAGCAAAAAACGGTTAGAAAAAAAATAAGAACGGGTATACGGATGTTCATATAAGATACATATACTTAAAAGTGGTTCATGACTTCAAGGAAAAAAAAACCATCAACTTTTAAGGCGCCATTCGGTTTTATGGATGCTAAGAAGGAGAGCAAATCCGATCAGCAGTATAGGAAGGACAAGAAAACCTTCCTGATCGGGAGAGATTTCTTTATCTCCGATCAAAAACGTATCGTTGATCTTAAAGAGAATGATTTTGCCGCTAAAGAAGACAGATTCGATGAAATTCCACATAAAATGCCAGCCGATGCAGTAATAGATTCCATACCAAACGTAAGCATAGCCAAGAACAAGGCCGGCGACGAAGGCTGCATAAGCGTAGTAGTAGGAATAGGACAGATGAACGGCCCCAAAAACAATGGCGCTTGCCCAAACAGCCCAATGGGTGCCCAGGTTTTCCTTAAGCGTTTGCAAAATGTAGCCGCGCATGGCAATTTCTTCGGAAATGGCAGTCAATGCCATGGCAAAAATATAGAGGGAGACAGTTGAGAGAATATCAGTTGGAAAAAGATGAATGGCTTTGATGATAATGGTTTGGGTCGCGATTGCCAAAATGATCAGGCTTGAAACCAAAAAACCGCCGAACAGCGATCCCCAGCAGAAGGTGCGGAGTTTGTGGTGGGGACGGAAAAGAATATTGTCTTCCCAGGTGCGTTTATGGACGAATTTTTGGAATGAGAAAAAAAGAAGAATCGTCCAGAAAAAACCGAAAATCCTTCCAATGATCCGGCCGTAGTCCAGGTCGAGAAAAGGGTGAAGTCCCAGCAGCAGCTTTCCGGGAAGGTGTTGTATGGCCGGAACGACCAACTTTTCCAGAACATATTGTCCCCCGAAATAATAAACCGCAATAAAGCAGCCCACCTGAATCAGCGGCAGGCATAAGCGTTTCCAAAAAAACATTAGCAAGCATTCTTATTAAATTAATCATACATTTTAACGGTTGATCACTCGAATGTCAAGCAAATCTTTACTTGAATTCGCCTCTCTGTTATATAAAATCAAAAATTGAAGAGGCAGGTTATATGGAAAATACTGGCAAGCTATGGGGGCGTTCTACAGAAGTCAATCTCTTTAAAACAATCGGGACTTTAGGGATACTTTTGTCAACTCCTCTGATGGTGTTTTATTTTTATATTGCTTGCGTCCATTTTGACGGAGCGCTCTTTGCACCGATAAGCGCTTTGATTTCCGGCCGCTTGTCGAAAATGGGGCTGCTGACTCTTCTGCCCCCCTTTTCTCCCGCGGCTTTTGGAATTTTTTTTATCTGGCTTGTCTTTCAGATTGCCCTTTATTATCTTCCAGACTTCCTTCATCGGGTTTTGCCGGGTTATATTGGGGGTGTTTGCAAGGGAGCCGTTTCTCCGGCGGGAAATCGTCCCGACTATAATATCAATGGACTGCAGGCCTGGCTGATTTCTCATATTGTTTTTCTATTCCTGACGCTCGGGATTGGAGTATTTTCCGCTTCCATTATATTTGATAACTGGGGAGAGCTTCTCTGGGTTGTCAATATCGCCGGCTATGCTCTGGCATTGTTTGCCTTTGCAAAGGCGTATCTTTTTCCGACATATCCCGACGACAATAAAATCACGGGAAATATCGTCTATGATTTTTATATGGGAATCGAGCTTCATCCCCGCATAAGACAGTTTGACTTCAAGCTTTTTTTCAACGGGCGTCCCGGAATTGTTGCCTGGACCTTGATTAACATTTCTTTTGCTGCGGCTCAATATAAATTGTATGGATATGTGACGAATTCGATGCTCATTGTCAATCTTTTGCAAGGGCTTTATGTTGTGTATTTCTTTTGGAACGAGGCGTGGTATTTGAAGACGATCGATATCGCCCACGACCACTTCGGCTGGATGCTTGCCTGGGGAGACTGTGTCTGGCTTCCTTACATGTATACCCTTCAAGGCTTTTATCTGGTCTACAATCCCGTTGACCTTTCCTTATGGCAAGCTGCTTTGGTTCTTGCGATCGGACTTTCCGGATATGCAATTTTCCATACTTCAAACCGGCAAAAAGAACTCTTTAGAGAGAGCCAAGGAAAAACGCTGATTTGGGGAAGGCCGGCCAAGTCCATCGAGGCTGAATATCTGGCCGCCAATGGAGAAAAAAAGAAATCTTGTCTTTTGATCTCCGGCTGGTGGGGAGTGGCGCGCCACTTCAACTACACCGGAGATCTCATTTTAAGTCTGGCCTACAGCCTCGCATGCGGATTCGGGAGCCTTCTTCCCTATTTTTACTTCTTTTTCCTCTTAACGCTTCTCATCCACCGTTCGATCAGAGATGAACAAAGGTGTAGTCAAAAGTATGGAAAAAGCTGGCAAAAGTATTGCCAAGCCGTCCCCTACCGCCTAATTCCCGGGGTATTTTAACCTGATATATGGGGAAGCAATTTTTTTTCTTGTTCGTTCAGATGCTTCTTTGTTTTTCGATCAACCCGATCACCCGCTGCTGGACTTGTAAAGTGCTCGAGATGCTTGAATTCACTGAGCCAGTTTGGCAATTCTGTAATCGGGTTATAAGATAAGGAAAGGATACGCAGTTTTTTCAGTTTCCTGATTTGTGGAGGGACTTCTTTTAGCTGATTACAACAAAGGTTCAATACCTCTAAATTTATAAGCTTGCCGATCGAATCGGGCAGTTCTGAAAGTTCGTTAGCAAACAGACCGAGTTCTGTTAATTTTGTGAGATTTCCAATCTTTGCAGAAAGGGGAACGGATATTATGTTGAGTAGGCTTAATTTTGTCAATTGAGTGAGTTCATAAATAAGGGCTGGTCTGGTTGGACTATTGCCAAATATTAATCCGGTTAAAGAGGGCCATTCTTTCATTTCTTCTGGTAGTTCTGTCAGCTGATTCCCACCCAAACAGAGTTGAGTCACATTTTTAAGATTTTTTATTTG
>CAWAPJ010000035.1:0-14198 GCA_963783885.1 Waddliaceae bacterium
GCGTCAATGCCAGATCGAGCTCTTCGGAAATCTTGATTGCGTCGTCATAAAAGGCTTCATAGAAGTCGCCCATCTGAAACAAAAGCAAAGCCTCTTTTGCCTGCTCTTTGCAGTCATGCCACTGCTGCATCATGGGAGTCGCTTTCTTACTCATATCGCGAAAATCTTAACATCAGTTTAGCAGATTAGCAAGAAAAATCATGATATCGGAGACTTCACGGATCATCTGGCATGTAGACCGGCCATCGCGATGACCGGTGTCTCGATAAACGCGGAGAAGGATCGGCTTTTCCGAAGCCTGCGCCTGCTGAAGAGCTGCTGCAAATTTGTAGCTGTGCAGTGGAACGACGCGATCGTCATGATCACTTGTTGTGATGAAAGTCAGCGGGATAGGACGTTCCCGCCCTGACATTGTGGAGAGGAGAATAGGACAAAAGATTGGCCCTGTCTTCAGAATTGCCCGGATCGCCATACTCGCTTTTCCAGCACCATCCGATCGTATATTGATGAAACTTGAGCATATCCAGCACTCCGACTTGCGGGATAGCTGCCCCGAATAAATCGGGCCTCTGCACCAAAGCCGCTCCGACAAGGAGTCCCCCGTTGCTTCTGCCGTTGATTGCCAGTTTTTCCGGAGAAGTATAGTCGTTTTTAACAAGCCATTCGGCAGCAAAGATAAAGTCGTCAAAGACATTTTGCTTGTTCTTTCCTCTGCCGGCATCATGCCACTCGGGACCATATTCTCCTCCGCCGCGCAAGTTGACCGAAATGTAAATTCCCCCGCTGTCAAGCCAGGAGAGGGCCAATAAGGAAAAACCGGGCGTCAAGGGGAGATTAAAACCTCCATAGCCATAGAGCAGAGCAGGAGTTCTTTTATCAGTTTTCATTCCTTTTTTCCGGATCACGAACATCGGCACAGCTGTCCCGTCTTTGCTGTCGAAAAAGACCTGCTCGGTCAAGTAGTCAGATGGATTCCAGGAAATTGAAGGCCGAAATACGCAGCAGCTTTCTACCTCCTCGAAGCTGTGTTGAAAAATGGTTGAAGGACTGACAAAGTCAGTATAGCTGTAATAAAAAGTCGACTCTCCGCTCGACAACGCAACACTTCCCATTCCGGGAAGCTCGATATTATAGAGAAACTTACCTTCGAGAGTAAAAACTTTTAACTCGGAGACAGCATGTTTCATATAATGGCAGACCAGACGATTCCCGACAACAGCCGCATCGGCAAGATTGTCATTCCCCGGAGGGATAATCACCTTTGATTCAGCAGGATTTAAAGGATCGATTTGCAAAAGAGCCCGTCTATTTTCGATAACAAATATGAGCCCTTCCCATTCATTGACAAATTGGCAGGAAGCCTGTCCGGAAGAAACCACCTCCATTAGCTGCCCGCTTTTTAGATTCAAGAGAAGAAGTCCATTTTCTCTTTCCAACGAGTCCCGAATGGTCAGAAGCAGATAAACTCCTTCCAGAATGATCTTTGGTTCAAGCAACAACTGATTTTCGACTGCCGGGACAAAGAGGCATAAATCCTCGCTTTGGGGAGTGCCTAGGCGATGGTAAAAGACCCCTTGTTTTGTTTCAGAAATGAACTTGAGGTAATAAACACCGCGGCTATCCCTTGCCCATTGGGGAACATTAAACTTAATCCCTGTCAAGACATCGGGCAAAGTTTTCCTCGATTCCAAGTCGATAAAATGCCAGTTCTGCAAATCGCTCCCGCTGTAGGATAAACCATAGGCAACTTTGGTCCCTTCTTTGTTGACCTCAAATGCCGACAAGCATACCGTTCCCTCTTCCGATAAAACATTGGGATCTACAAGAGTGTTTTGACCTTGCCTTAGAACCGCCTGTTTTTTCCCTGGGCCAAGGTATGTATAATATAGATGGCCTTCCCTCTCAATGGGCAGAGTCATCACATCAAAAGCCGCCAGCTCCCCGACGCGATTTTCAATAGCTTCCCGAGATTGATGATTAAACAAATAGCGGTTGGTCGTCTCATTCTGTTTTTCCGTCCATTCCCAAACCGCCGGGGAGTCCATCTCCTCCAGCCAGGCATAGGGGTCGTGCTCCGCAGCTAAGCTGAAAATAAACACAATTGCCAAAAAAAATTTATTCATTAAAAGTGTTATAATCCTTCAAATAAATAGGATCAACCAGAAAACGCTTCCAGTACAGTCTCGAAATAAAGAGAATATTCATCAATTTGCCAGCCTGATTTCTCAACCATATTTTAAACGAGGAAGAAGGAACAAATGACTGTACAAACGAATCTGCGGTCTTTTGTTTTTTCTCGACAAAGTCCATAAAAAAAATTTCAAAATTTTTGAAGCCCTCAAAATAATCTCCCTCAGCCTGATACAATTCCCCTGCCAGAACGTAGGCGCCGGCCATAGCCAAAGCCGCCCCCTGCCCTGAAAGCAACGACGGGCAAAAGGCCGCATCGCCCAGTAAGGCGACCCTTCCTTTCGACCAGGAGTTCATCTGAATCTGGCTGACCGAGTCGAAGTAGAAATCCGTTGCCGAATCAAGCCGCTTTAGAAACTCTTCCGTTTCCCACTTTTCTCCTCTGAAATTTTCAATAACAACCCGTTTTTGAAAGTCGATGTCATCAAAATGATAATCCAATTTCTGCGCTCTTTTAAAAATAAAAAACACCGCAATCTTATTCTCTCTAAGACCCTGATTGCTACCTAAACTTGTTGTTAAAGTCTTTCGTTGGATTCAGATGCGTAGACTCGATTTGAAGGCAAGGGTAATCCCTTGCCGATAATCGAGGCTTAGCAGATGAATTCAATGAAAGATTTTAACGACAATAGTCTCTATGATACTTCCTTAGACCCTGATTGCTACCTAAACCTTAGCTAGAGCTTACACGAGTGCGCCAGATACAACTGTAGCGTCGACGGCAAGGGTAATCCCTTGCCGAGGCGCTACAGGCAGTAGATGGTGTGCTCGTGTAAGCTCTAGCTAAGGTTTAGGTAGCAATCAGGGTCTAAGGGAATAGACGGCCGCCTGCTTATCAGGGATAGAGTACATTGAATAGTTGGATTTAATTTTGTCTCCCAGAAAATTATCCGTAGTGAAAGAAGCGACGTAATAGCCAAGATAGCGTTCATAATTGGAAAGGGGCCCGAAGGCCAGCGACCTGACTTTCGAGTGCAGACCATCAGCGCCTATGACCAGATCAAACGTTTGAGCTCCACGGTTTTTAAAGACGACGTCGACGCCCGCATCTCTTTGTGCAAGCGAGGCGATCTCATCGCCGAAGATGTAGTCAACCTGTCCCTTTGTCTTATCATACAGCACTCTTGACAAATCGCTTCTTAAAAAACTAATGAGCCTCCGATCGATGACATCGAGGGCTTGTTTAATCTGTATTTTTCCTTTGACTTCGCCTTGGCCTCCTAGAAAAACGATCTCTTCAATCGAATAGCTCAGGGATTTAAGCTTGTCTAAAATACCCATTTTCTCTGCGGCATCATATCCTGCGCCCCAAAAATCAATGACATATCCCCCTTCCCTGATCTTTGGAAAACGCTCGACAACTGTCGGATTAAACCCATAGCGGCAAAGCCAATAAGCCAACGCCGGGCCAGCAATCCCCGCACCCGAAATGAGAATATTCTTGTTTTTCATGAAGCGTTAGCTCCTTTTAACGCCAGCCGCCACAGCATAACAAAAATTTAAAACAAGAATCCGTATAACACAAGGCATAACGACTCAATAGTCAGTCAAAGTTATCAGCAGATTTATGCTTTTTTGCAACGCACTCCTTTTTTACGATTTCCTGTTCAATACAACTTAGGCCCTGATTGCTACCTAAACTTGTCGTTAAGGTAGCAATCAGGGCCTAAGGGAATGGACATTTCTTTATTGCCAGGACAGCATTACGGCCGCTGGCGTGTAGTGAACGGGATCTCTTTGAGGCTCAGTGCGATAATAATGCCGATGGCAAGTATGGGGACAAAGAGCAGAAAGATCGATGGCAACACGGTGCCGAATGCCTGAATGACCGCATCATGGATTGCGGGAGAAAGATTGGCGATGTCGTTTGGATCGATCACGGCACCGCCTTTGAGTTTGGCGAGCTGGCTCGGCAAGAGATGGTCGGCGAGCTGTGAGGCAAGCCGCGAAGTGAGGAATGTTCCGGCAAGGGCCACGCCGATCGCGCCGGAGAGTTGCCGGGCAAGGTTTACACCTGATGTTGCAACACCGATCTGCGTGCGATGGACGGCATTTTGCGCAACTTGCGTCAGCACTGGCATGACCATACCGATACCGGCACCCAAGATCACCATAAACACGCTCAAGACCAGGAACGTAGTTTGTGCGGTTATGGTCGAAAGCAGATACATGCCGATGGTCGCCATGATCGTACCGGTGACAAGGAAGGATTTATAACGCCCCGTGCGGCTGATCGCTTGTCCGGTCGTGATAGCCGCGGCAAAGAGTCCGAGCGAAAGAGGCAGCATGAGCAGTCCCGAATCAGTCGGTGATGCGTTTTGTGCGATTTGCAAAAATGTCGGCAAGTACGTGAGCGATCCGAACAGCCCCAATCCGACTGTGATGCCAAGAAGCATACAGGTTGCGAGCGTGCGGTTGCGAAAAAGCGCCGTAGGGAAGATCGGATCGTGGGCGCGGCGCTCAGCCCATATGAAGAGTGAAAGCGATGCGATCATCGCCGCGCCGAGTCCCCATATTATGGCTGAATTCCACGGATATGCACTTCCGCCCCACGTGATGAAGAGGACAAGACAGATCATCGCGATACCAAGCGTGCTTGCACCGAGGTAATCGATCTTGTGCATACCGCCCGGAGCGGGAGGAAGTCTCAAATAGTGCCATGCAGCATAGATCGCAAGAGCGCCGATCGGTATATTGATATAAAAGATCCACCGCCAGCTGAAGTTGTCGATAAAGAATCCGCCGAGCGCGGGACCGAAGACGGTCGTAAGACCGAAGATCGGCATGAGATAGCCGAGATACTTTCCCCGATCACGCGGCAAGATAACGTCACCGATCACCGAGAACGCGGTGACTATGAGGCCGCCGGCGCCGATGCCTTGCAATGCGCGGAAAATGATTAATTGAAACATCGATTGCGATACACCAGAGAGCACAGAGCCAATGAGAAATATCCCCACGGCATACATAAGGAGCTTCTTGCGGCCGTAGAGATCGCCGATCTTTCCATATATCGGCATCACGATGGTTTGCGCGAGCAGGTATGCGGTCACGAGCCACGAGATCTGATTGAGGCCATTGAGCTGTCCAGCGATCGTAGGCAGGGCGGTGGAGACAATCGTCTGATCGAGCGCAGCAAGCAGGATGCTCAATACCAACACCCAGATCACCGTGAGAATCTCGCGGTGCGAGTATACGCGGCCTTCTTCTACGATGCTTTTTTGTCGATTTGTTGTTTCGTGTTCGGGTTGGGTGTTTTGCGACATGAAAAAGTGCCTGCTTTTTACATACGTACAGTATCATCAATCCAACCATAAGAGCAAGAAAAGCCGTTTAACCCGTGATTGTGACCTAATCTGAGGCCAAGCGCTACAGATGGAGGTTAGATTTCGAAAATTTTGACGAGAGGCATGTCTTAAGACATGCCGGAGGAGAAATTTATCGAAAGATGACCTTCAAGTATAGGTGATTGGCCTCAGATTAGGTCACAATCACGGGTTAAAAGACAACATTCTCAAGAGACAAATTGAATGCTTTGTTCAGAAAGAAATAAAATTGAAACGGTTTTCAGTAGCATTGTGAGTCTGATGCCAAGATATATTCGTGCAAGAACGGAGTCCGGTTTTTGCTTGAAAGTTACATTTTTTATCCTGGCCTATATGGTAAACTTATCTTATCCATTGGGATAATCGTCCCCCTCAGTGATTTTAGCAATCCATCTGCAAACTTACCCTCCTCGGTAAGCTCTAAAGAGCTTACTCTTCGTCACGTAAGTTTGCAGATGGATTGCTAAAATCACTGAGGCGAACGAGATTAGGTTACAATCACGGGTTTAATATTTGGTTGATTGATTTGGTTATTTTTATAGCTATTTTTGTAGGTGAACAAAGATCCAAAAATGTTTTTAAAACATTTCGTTTTCTGACCTATTAAAAAAAACTCCGGATGTTGGATTCGAACCAACGACCAATGGATTAACAGTCCACTGCTCTACCGCTGAGCTAATCCGGACCAGACAAACATATTAGTTGATCAGGAATTTTTTGGGCAACAACTTATTTGTTAAAAATGCCTCCTTTGCTAGTATTGGCTTGAAAGTGGGGGTATCGCTTGCCGGAAGTCTCTTACCGCAACTATCTGCAGGATGAATCGGTTTTAATACAATTAATTCTTTACGAGTATCTTAACGCATGCCGGGCGTTTAAAGCCACTCGAAGACTTTTAAAAAAAGAATTGAAAAAAGACAAGTGGACCTCAAGAGAAACGGATAAAGTCATCGAAGGGATCCGCCCCTCGGTAACCGCCCTGGCCGGAACTTCAAGGCGGGTTCTCTTTCCGATTCCCTGGAAAAATCAGCTGGGACACTTGGAAAAGCTCGAGGATTACTGCTATTTGCTCGTTCTCCATTCCGAAAGCAACAACCCGACCTATTTCACCCTGCATCAGCAAATACAAGGCGCCAGGGTGATGGCCAAACAAATGATGCGCATCATGCAGCTTTGGGACTGCCAGTCCTCTTTCTTTCTGGAAACCTTCGAGACAAAACACGTTCATACAACGCTTGAAGAGCTGTGCGAGAGGATGAAAAATATCGCAGACGCCCTCTCCACCGCTCTGCAATTCTCTGTAAATATGGAAAATGTTATTCTCTTTTTCATCAGAAACCATCAATCCCTGTCCGCATACCTGGGAAAACGGTTTATGAAAACAACTCTAACAAACATGTTCCCCCACGGGACGAAAAAAATCAGGCAGCAGCTCAAAAAAACATTATCAAAAAAAGGTCTTGAGCACTTGGAAGACGACATAGACACAGTATTCAATAAGGTGAAATGAAAGAACAACTCAAAGAATTGACGCACCTGACCAGGCAGCATCTTAGCGAAGAGTATGACGAGAGCGAATGGCTCTTCACCGATCAACAGTCTTATGACTATTTTCGCAAGATGGCGCAAAAAAATCCTTCTCCCCCGCCCGCCACCCCAAAGCCGGTAAAAAAAATCACAACGTGTGTTCCGGAAAAACCAAAGAAAACCTCTCTTCCTCCCCCCGAGCCGGAGGCCCCCGCGCCTGCGGGGCCGGTCAAAGAGTCCATTCAATTGGAAACCAAGACGACCGAAGAGGCCCCGGACCTCTCCCCGCAACTCGATTTGATCAGACGGGTATGTCCAAAGATCAAGTTGATTGAAGAAATACCGGAGCCCAATAACGACTATGTCCAGTTTTATTCGGTTAACTCGAGCGAAGAGGAAAGAGCTTTCTGGGCCAAAGTGATCCAAGCTTTGGAAGACAGAGGTATCGAGTGCCGCCGGACTGACTGCGAAAGTCAAAAGCAATTGATCGATTCGTTAAAAGAGATTGCCAATATAAGGCTTTTACTTGTCCCCCGAAAATACCTTGCGGTTCTAAAAGAGCTGGGCTATCGGCAGCACGCTTCCACAATGAGACATTATATTCAGAATGTTCCCCTCATTGCTTTGGAAGATGTTTCACTCTATGAAACAGATCTCTCATTAAAGCGCATGCTCTGGCAAAATTTGCGATCCGAGCTAAATATATGAAATACGTTTCCGTGATTCTGGATGTTTCGATCGACAAATCACTCGATTATTCCGTCCCCTCCCGATTTTCCGATTCCATCGGCAAAGGGCTTAAAGTCACCGTGCCTGTCAGAGGCTATCCCCGAACCGGCTATGTGCTGGAAGTGAAAGACAGGCCAAACTTCACCCCTGTAAAGGACGTTTTGAAGGTTCATGAAAGCTGCGCCATCTCCCATGACCTGTTTTCCCTTGCCCTTTGGATGGCCAAATACTACGGAGCCCCCTTGAGAAATGTTTTCAAAACGATCCTTCCCTCGAGCGTGAGAAGGGAGACAAAGGAGAAACAACAGCTTTTTGTGATGAGGGCACAAACAAAAGAAGAGCTTCGCTCGCTGTGCCAAGATTTAAGAAATAAGTCATCAGGACAAGCGGCAGTGCTCGATGCCATGCTGCAAGCAAAAAAAGGGCTGCTGCTTACAGAACTCTTAGAAATAGCGGGCGTGTCGAGAAGCCCCGTCGATTCTTTGGTCAAAAAAGGGGCGCTTGCCATCGACATCATCCGTATCGACCGCTCGCCGCTCGTCAATGAAGAGTATTTCCAGACGCCGTCAAAAACATTAAACCCTCAGCAGGAAATAGCATTCAACGCGATTGCAGAAAACATGGATGCCGGGGGGTTCAAAACTCATCTGATCCATGGCATTACCGGAAGCGGAAAAACCGAAATCTATCTGCAAAGCATACAAAAGGCCCTCGACATGAGCCTGGGATCAATCGTCTTGGTTCCGGAAATCTCTCTGACAACGCAGATGATCGAAAGATTCCGCTGCCGTTTTGAACACAAAATCGCAGTCTTGCATTGCCGCCTAAGCCATGGCGAGAGGATTGATGAATGGAGACGGATTGCAAACGGCGAGGCGCCCATTGTCATCGGCCCCAGATCGGCAATCTTCAGTCCTGTCAAAAACCCGGGTCTGATTATTGTCGATGAAGAGCATGAACATACCTACAAGCAATCGGAAGAGCCCCCTTATTACCATGCCAGGGATGTTGCGGTGATGCGAGGAAAACTGACAAACAGCACTGTCGTTTTGGGATCGGCCACCCCAAGCCTGGAAAGCTTTCATAACGCCAAAAGCGGCAAATATGTTTTGCTCTCATTACAGGAAAGGGCAGACGCGGCCTCCCTGCCGCAAGTGAAAATTGTCGATATGAAGCAAGAATTCGAAAAGGCCAAGGGATATACGCTCTTTTCAGACAAACTCCTCAGCGGAATCTGGTCCAGGCGGGAAAAGGGGGAGCAATCGCTTCTTTTTTTGAACAGACGCGGCTTTCATACGGCCATGATCTGCCAGGGCTGCCGTGAGCCGGTTAAATGCAAAAGCTGCGATCTGGCGCTCACCTACCACAAAAACACCAATTCCCTTTCCTGCCACCTCTGCGGATTCGCCTGCTCCTGCCCTGCCAAGTGCCCTCTTTGCAAAGAAGACTCCCCCATGAAGTTTCGCGGCGTCGGAACAGAACAGGTCGAAAGAGCTTTGCACGCGATTTTTCCGGAACTGAGGACAATCCGTGTTGACGCCGACACCACGCGCCATAAGGGGAGCCACCAGAAGCTTCTCCGGCAGTTCGGATCGGGAAAAGCGGATGTTCTTATCGGCACCCAGATGATCGCAAAAGGACTCCACTTTCCCTGTTTAACCCTGGTAGGGGTCCTCAATTCCGACGGAGCTTTGAATATTCCCGATTTTCGCTCATCGGAAACCGTCTTTCAGCTGATCACACAGGTAGCCGGCCGCTCAGGACGGGGCTTTTCCAAAGGAGAGGTCATTATCCAAACCACCATGCCGAGCAACCCGACCATCCTTCATGCGGCAAAACAGGACTACCTCGCATTCTACGATGAGGAAATCGCTGTCAGGGAGATGTTTAACTATCCCCCGTTCGTCCATCTTTTCAAAATCACCTTTTCAGGTGAAAATGAAAAACAAACACAAGTCCTCGCCGAAAATTTCCGCAAACAACTGACAATCATTCTTCCGCCATCTTTCGAGTTGCTGCCCGTCTGCCCTTCGGGGTATGCCAAAATCAAAGATCGGTATCGATTTCAATTTCTTGTCAAAGGCAGAGCCGTCTACCATGCTGCCCTTGCCATTGAAACGCTCCGCACGCAATTTTCCCTTCCCAAAGGCATGAGAATCTCCCTGGATGTCGACCCCGTCTCAACCTATTTTTAATTGTTTTTAATTGATCTTTGACCATACTGTGAAAATATGCAAGTTGACAGTTTATTCAAGCAGATAAGCACACAATACCCTGAAATGATTCCCGATGACTGGAAGCCCTTAGTCGAAATTCTGAACAAGCCTCTGGATACGCTTCAAGATCAGCTCGACGCAATCCCCAACGCAAACAAAACATGCAAGATTGGAAAGAGCTTCCTCACTCTTAATCGTTATACAAATGTTTTTCCTTATGATGAGAACCGAGTCACTCTCGACGAAGGGCGCTATATTAATGCTTCGAGAGTTGAGCTGACAAATCTTAATTGCCTCGTTGCCTCGGCCCCCAGGGAACACACTCTTGCCGACTGGTGGGAGATGATCATTAAAGAGGAGTGCCAACTGATTGCCGCTGCGACAAATACATATGAATGGCGGCGCGAAAGGCTGATTCAAAAATGCACCCCTTATTGGGAATCCTCTCAAAACATCAACAATTCTCTCGACGAGGGGTGGAAATGCCTATCAATCACAAAAGGAAAAGTGATTGACAGCAGAGGCCTGCAAAAACTCGTGCAACGAATTATAACCCTACAAGGGCCCGAGGAAAAAGTCCGCAAACTCACTCACCTTCATTTTGAAAACTGGCCCGATTCAGGTGTCGCGCATATATCACTTGCTATGAAATTTCATAAGCTTATCAAAGAAAAAAACTCGAAAAAGCAACCCGCCGTTGTCCATTGCTCCGCAGGAATCGGAAGAAGCGGGACAATTCTTGCTATCAATGAGGTGCTGGAAAGTGAAAAGCCGCCCGATGTCATGACAATCATTGAAATGCTCCGCGAGCAGCGCGCCGGCATGGTGCAATCCGCTACCCAAGTTAAGATGATTGCCCGAGCCGCTCTCATCATTCTAAATGCAAAACAGGTCACCAGTTGAAATCGGTTTCATAGCCGAGGTCGATCAATTCCTGGCCGTAATACTGTTTGTAAAGAGCTTTATTCTCCTCTGTAAAATGAGTTTTCCAGGAGCCGATCTGCCCTTTACGGAAGGTATAATCCTTCCCAAAAGCTTTTTTGGCGATTATTTTACATTTTTTGACGTTTAAAGAAACGCCGATATGGCTCGCAATATTCATAAGCTCTTGCATCTGCAGCTCATCGCTGCCGCCCCCCCGCCGCCCGACCAGCTTTTCAAATGTTGTCACATAGGTGATATCAGGGCCCAAGTCAATCCAGCCTAAACGGGGAATAAAACTTTCTTCGTAGCACTGAAATCCGAAACGTTCTCCGGTAATCAGTTCTGTAATTCTATCCTCAACAGTGAAATCATTTATTGGGAGCTGAGGCCAGTATCCATTTTGATTGAAATACATCAAAGAGACCAGCTGATCACGGGGATCTCTGATGACAAAGATAACTTTGTAGCCATTTTTTCTTATCAAGTCGACAGCTTTTGGAATGCATAGCTGGTGCGTGGAGACATAAGTCCCTTTTCCTTCGGCGATGAAGAACTCTTTCAAAAACCCTTCAAAATCGGAATTAAGGTGCCTTTGGTCGTCTTTTTCAAGCATCTCGTTCAACATATGTACGATAAGATGGGACCCGCATTTAGGGACGGTGACTAAAACAAACTTGTCATGCGCCGAAAGCAAAGACGTAAAACAGAGAAAAAGGATGAGAAGCTTAAATATTTTCATAATCCAGAAAAAAAATGATACATTTTTTAAGAAATAGACACCAGGTTTTTTCATTATGGCCTTCCCCCGACTCAGTGGTGAATTGCGCAATTAGAGAACAAAGCCATAGCGGATTAGAGTCACACAGGGTCTAAAAGTTAAGCGCTTGCTGAAAAATCAACCGGCTAGATTCAGCGTTTAAATCTTTTGCGGCTTTATGAGCATTTTCTTTCATTGATTTAATCTCTTCTGCTGTTAAGCGGTTCAGCTTATCCGCCAGCGACGCCGGATCAAAATCCTGAGAAACGACGCCGCATTGATAGTGTTCAACGATATTTTTCATCATAGGGGAAGGGCCTATAGCGATTGAAAGGCGCGCCTGAATGAATTCGAATAATTTGTTGGGAAGTCCATTTAAATAATTGAAATTAACCGGAGGTAAAAGATACACCCCCATATCATATTGATGGGTAAAGGGGACGATATCCTTCATGGCAACTGGCTTAAGAAAGCGAATTTTTTGATTGCCTTCAGCTAATTTTTTGATTGAATCGATATAACATTTATCGCCGGGCACTAAAATCAGATCCATCTCAAAACGGCTGTCAAGATAAGTAGATAATTCAATAATCTTATCAAGAGACCTTGAGGGGGTTGCCACTCCATGATAAATCAAACGAATCCTTTTGGAATCAACATCTGTAGGCTTAAGATCAAAAAAATCAGGCGCATTTGTCACCACTTTGGGCAAGGGAATAGCAAATGCCCGGCTATATTTTTGAGCGATGGCGGAATTGACTGCGACCATAGAATCAACATGCTTTAAATAGGTGCGGCAAAGCCAAACGACATAATTTTTAATGAGCAGCCTCCAAAGAAACCTGTCGGTAAATTCTTCTGGGGAATACTCATGAGCGTCAAGAAGAATTTTGCCTCCTCTTCGATAGGCATGGGCAACAGGAAGAGGATCGGGATCATTCACAATAATGACATCGAAAGGGTCCGTAAGAGTATTTTCTAAAAGCTGTTTAAGCTGTTTGACAAGTTCATTTGTCCAATAATACTTTTGATACCGCCTGAATAGGAGAAGAAACCCTCGCATGATTTTTTTAACCAACGTGCGCGGCGAAGGCAGATTCAAATTAAAATGCCGCTCTACACGCGATCGGGGCGCTCCTAGTCCCACAGTTGTCACAAAATGCCCTTGAAGCCACTGAATTTGTCTCGACACCCGTGGATCTCTGGCAAGATCGGAAAAGCTGATAATCAATACTTTCATTGCACGAAAATCATAACAAACTATCGCTTATACTTGAAACATAAATAACCAAGCAAAACGACGGCAATGACTACTGAAATTCCGATATCGAAATAGTGACCCAGATACTTGAAGTACTGAGACCAGGCTTCTCCAAAGAAGTATCCAAGAGACATAAACAGCGTAGCCCAGATAATAGATCCGCTATAAGCGAACAAGGCAAACTCGTGGTATTTGAGGCTGGTGAACCCCGCTGATAGCCCCGTAAAGTGGCGCACCCCGGGAATGAAATAGCCAAAAAATAGCGTCCACTTGCCATAATGCTCAAACCAGCTGTGCATCGCGTCCATTTTTCCATCGGTGATGCCGATTTTATTGCCATATTTTTTGAATAAATAGATTCCTACAAAAGAGCCCGCAAGATAGCTCACAGTAATGCCGCAAATGGGGCCTGCGTATCCGGCAATAATTGTCGGCGCTATGTACAAGTCCCCCTGACTCATCAGAATACCGGCAGTAATCAGAAGAGTTTCATCGGGAATGGGCAGTCCGATAATTCCCAGAGCCAAGAGTCCAAATATGATAATGCTGCCATATTGCAAAATCCAGGAAATGAAAGGCTCGGACAAATGCTCCATAGATGGATATCCCCTCCCCGAAACTAATGATTCAAATGAAAATAGTCAACTGTCAGAAGACGCAGGATCTTGTTTTTTAGGATCAATCTTAAGAAATTGATTTGACACCTGGAATATTGGCATCTTTGAAATTGAGTGCGTAGTAAACTTTGTACACATGAAGCTCGATATCTTTTTTGCAGCTTAAAAGAGCTTCCCACGTGTTATCGACGACTTCCGGAGAAAATGCTTCCTTAAAAGATTTTTTTTCTTCAGCTATGAAATTTTCATTGCTTGAACTTAAAATCCCTTCAAGAGCAGAAAAGATTGCGCTTCTCTGCTCTTCGTCTTTAACTCCCAACTGAGAAAGATCAATAGGAATATCAACTTCGCGGATTGGACCCCATTCTTCTTTATCGGACTCATATCTCCCCAAAGCGAGATGGCAAATAGGCTGGTCATCTTTCGATTCCCAATTGACCCGAGAAATCAGCAGGTAATCTGCGGTTTCTTTCCAAATCTTACCGCCAAATCCCTTTTTCAAAGTCTCGGGTATTATTTGGCGTTCAATTTTTTTCATAAATTTCTTATTTTCTCGCACCATTCTACCTACTTTTCCCGCTAGAGAGTATCCCTCAACATCATCGGGATTCTTTCCCGAAAGTTCGAATGAATCGGTGAGCATTTGAATAT
>CAWAPJ010000036.1:0-38261 GCA_963783885.1 Waddliaceae bacterium
GGGATAAACTCAATGTAAGTTCCGTTCTTTTCTTTGGTGCTGCTCTTTTTCTGCTTTTTCAGCTTGCCCTGGCTGAACTCCGCTTCGATCATTTTTCCGTCGCGAAAACTTTTCAAAACGAATTTTTCGGAAAGAGCGTTCACGGCTTTGGTTCCCACTCCATTTAAACCGACAGAAAACTGGAAGACATCGTCGTTGTATTTGGCACCGGTATTGATCTGACTGACGCACTCGATCGCTTTTCCAAGAGGGATTCCCCTTCCGTAATCCCTAACGGAGACTCTGCCCTCTTGATAATCGATGGCAACCTCGATCTTGCTGCCGTGATTCATGATGTATTCGTCGACGCTGTTGTCGATGATTTCCTTGACCATGACATAAATTCCGTCATCCTGATGGGAACCGTCGCCCAGACGGCCGATATACATGCCGGAACGAAGCCTTATATGTTCAAGAGCGTCAAGGGTTTGAACTGCCGATTCGTCGTATTTTTTGGCCATAATTGACAAATTTTATTATAATAAAAATAAAGGAGTGAATATGGAACTCCATGCTAATAAAGATTTTAGTGATAAAAACCTTAAAAATCAAGGGAAAAAGCTAACCCGTTTGTCTTCAGATGTCGATATTATGCGGGCCCGCCTCTGGAACGAGGTCGTCAATACGAGAAACCGCGTCTGCACAGAACTTAAATCCACAAGTCAAATCAAGCAGTCCAAAGAGCACATCAAAAAGATCTTCTCCGACACTCAAGACTCTATCGCTCAATCTCTCAAAACCTTCAAAAAATCCCACACAAAAGAAGATGTGTCGTCTCTGATCAATCAGCTTGCCGACAGGGCCGAAACCCTCCACACCGAACACTCCCCCCTTTACGACCTTGAGGGTGAGTGGAATTCGGAAGATCTCAAAGAGCTGGCAGAACTTATTGACCGAAGCTGGGACAAGCTGAAAAAGTCCATCGCCCCCATCAGTCAAGACTAAAATAACTCACTCGTGTATCGTATAAGGTATGGGAAGCTCGCCATTTAAAGGCAAATCTGTGCTGATAACCGGGGGAACCGGTACTTTCGGCAAGGCTATGGCCAAAAAACTTTTGGAAGAAGACGACTTGGCCAAAGTGATTATACTCAGCCGGGACGAGTGGAAACAGTGGGAAATGAAGCAGTCCGATCCCATTTTCAATCACAAGAAAATCCGCTATTTTTTGGGCAGCATAAGGGATGTTAAACGACTGAAGCTCGCCTTTCGCGATGTTGACATCGTCATTCACGCCGCGGCTTTAAAGCAAGTGCCCGCCGCCGAATACAATCCCTCGGAGTTCATTCAGACAAACGTCATGGGGGCTATGCACATCATCGAGGCAGCCATCGACCGGAAAGTCGAAAAGGTCATCGCCCTCTCGACCGACAAATCTGTCAACCCGGTCAATCTCTACGGGGCCACCAAGCTTTGTTCGGATAAATTGATGATTGCAGCAAACGCTTACGTCGGCGATCAGCAAACGCCAAAATTCAGCATCGTTCGCTACGGAAATGTTTTGGGAAGCCGCGGAAGCATTATCCCCTTATGGAAGCAGATGATTCAAAACGGGGCCAAATCCCTACCTGTCACAGACCCCGAAATGACCCGCTTTTGGATTCCTCTGGAAACAGCGGTTGATTTTGTATCCCGCTGTGCAGATATCATGCGGGGGGAAGAAATTTTCGTTCCGAAAATTGCCAGCGCGAAAACCACCGACCTTGTGAAAGCCCTCTCTCCAAAAATCAAAACCGAAGTGATCGGGATCCGCGAGGGGGAAAAACTCCATGAACTTCTAATCAGCCCCGAAGAAGCTAATTTTACCTTTGAGCACAGCGGCTACTACACGCTCCTGCCCCCTGTCCACGACCGCACCTTAGAAGACCGTATCGCCCGCCAGAGATACAAAGGGAAACCCGTACCCAAAAAATTTTCCTATGGGTCGGATAACAATCCCGACACATGGTCAGGGGAAGATCTTAAGAAATTTCTCTAAGACTTGTTATTTATTGTTTGTTATGGAATTGTGCCTTAAAAAGGAGGTTTGATATGTTGACATGCTCTCTCGAAACGCTCAATACATGTTCTTGTGAAAAAACCGATGCTTATCTTTATACACACACACGATCAACAAAAGAAAATGTTTTTGGATATGGTATGGTTTACAATACCTATTATAAACATTACGGGGTTATCTATATCCCAAGCGCAAAAATAGCATTGAAAGTAACTCCCGAAGAGTTTGATAAGAATGACAAAGTTAAAAAGTGGAAAGGTTGTGCTCTTGATTCGGATGCGTTACTTCAGTTTTTCAACAAAAGAGGAATGGATTTAAGCAAAAAAACACACACTTTAGTTGCCGCAGATTTGGCTGAAAAGATCAAATCCCTTCAACCGCAGGATGATCCGTTAATCCAAAAAATAGCCAATATGTTTTTTAAATATCACTGTGATGAAAAAGCTTAGATAAGGAACACGCTATCCAAATGATTTAGCTGTTATTTTTACTATCTTCTTGTTTAAAGTGTTTTTTTAAAAATAACTTGTATTGGGTTTCATCCTCGAATATTGCTTGTTTGGTTTCTGCTAAAACGTTTGCAATGAATTTCGATTCCTTGCTGTCGTTGCCATATTTTTTAGCTTCTAATTCGAGCAGTTGTTTAAGTTTTCTAAGAGTGACAAGACAATTTCTTAGCGAATAAGCTGCTGCATCATAGGAACCACCCAGTCCTTCATTAGCATAATTTGGATGGAAATGATTAAATATCGCAGTCCTCTCGATTAGATTTATATTGCCATCACCTATTTTAGGAGGATTTAATTCATCCTTAAAAAATTTTTATAGCAAAAGTAGATATCTTGACTAATATCAGGGGTGATAACATTAATTTCATTCTGCATAATTAACTCCTTTTTATTAAAAAATAATAAAAAGTTATATCATTTTAAATAATTATTGTCAAAGATTTGGATTTGGGAACGGATCCTCAATGGGTCTACCATAGAAAATCATTTCTGTATCCACATGCACATTCTCTTCCCCATAAAATGAATTATGGGAATGCATTCCGATATATTTCAACACCCGCTCGCTTCGCCCTCTCGAGACAAGGTGCCGCAAAGGGAGATTTGACCACTATAAATTCTCTTGACCTCCTTGTCTCGAGAGGGCGAAGCGAGCGGGTGTTGATAGGATACTAGACATCAGGATATCAGCAAATTTTCCTGACACCGGGAATTTTAACATCGGGAAAATTGATCGAGTATCGAACCTTAGCCATAGCCAATTCGGCGACATCCTTAAAAGCCAGAAGATAATCGGCTAATACGTCGATTTCTTTTTCATTGAACAAATCTCCCTCATTGGCCAACTCACTTTTGGGATCGGGATTATTCGCTAGACAAACATTTTTCAAAGCTTCGAAAAAGACTTCAACTTTCTTTCGATTATCGATTGGAAGATGACTGATATCGACAGCAATGACCGTTTCTTTGGCAGAGATCCATTGTTTCTCTAACTTGGAGTATTTCGCCATTCCTAAAATACAGTTTCCATTCTGAAAATAAGGGTTTTCATCCTTGCTGACTTCGCTCTCCCAAAATGCCGAACCAAGCAGGAGGGATCCTTGCGGCCCATGCTCCATTTCCTGATAATGCCGCTTTGCCAGGTAAGGACCGGGCTCCTCTAACATACAGCCTTCGTTCCTATACATATCAGCTCTCGCAATCATTCTTGAGCCGGCATCTGAAAAATTTCTTCTTTCTGGATAAAGGTGGTAGAATGTTTCCGGATCCAAACCCATCAAATCAAAAGAATCTGTCAAACGCTGAGGATTTCCCTCGACAATATCTTCTTTTATGCCCATCAAGTCCTGGTACAGAGAATTTTCACCAGGCTGATTCGACTTTGAATAATAGCTTTGTCTCTTGCCAAAAATCACATTAAGCATCTGCATAAAATCCGTCTCGAATTGCTCTTGCACATATTTGCTGTCTTGGGGAAACTTTCCGGTTTCCGATAAAGATTTTAATATGTGTTGACGGCAATTTTCCGCACCATTCATCCATTTTTCGAAAGCTTTCCGAAAATCCTTTTTATTTTCCCTGTACATCTCTTCTAATTTTTTCATCGTGCTGTCTGAAACAGGGCGTATGGATTCAATTTTTTTTCTCCATTGAGAAAAAGACTTCCTGCTGCCATAAGCACCGGTGAGTTTCCTGATCAAATAGGCCGAGCGAAAATTCATCTCTCCTTTTTTGACTTCGTCAGCGGCAGCAATCATAGATGATAGGGGTTTTTGAATTGGCAAACCACTCTCCTCTATGGTTTGCAATTGAATCCCGGCATGATCGTAATTCACCTTTTGACCCGTCAAAAGAATATGGGAAATGATCGGTAAAAGCTCAGCAACTTCTCTCTTTGCAGCATTTCTGATAAAAACCCGAATTTTTTGCACTCCGGGCACAGTCAAAATAATGTCACTTTGACTCTCCGGCAACCCTGAGACAACTTTTGTCCAAAAGGGCTGATTGGCAGACAATTTGCCGTATCCGTTCACCGCCAGGGTGCTTTCTTCAATCGATCCCGCATGAAGCGACTGAGCCCGATTTTGACAAAGCGACTGCAACAATTCATTCGGACTTAAACTTAAAAATTCGATCATATGATAAATCGGATGGTCGGAAAGAAGTTCGGGATATTGATTCTGTATCACATCTCTTAGCTGCTCTTTGAGAATCTTTAAATCTTTTAAATCTTCGAGATCCAACGTCCCGTTCAAATCAAGATCCTCTTGCAAGCTTCTGGATTTGGATATAAAGTCGCTGAAAATCTTCTTGACTGAGTTATTTTTAAAGAGCCAGGCCGTATTCACCTTCGTTTCATAGGTCCATTCACCCAGTCCTTTGACAGCATCTGCGAGATCCCGGACACTGGAAGACACCTCCTCAGCACTAAAAGAGGACCGCTCAGGAATAATCCCCTTTCCCTTGAGTGAGGGGAGTTCGCGGTCGAAAGCATTCATAATTTCTTGCCTTTAATTTTTAAAGCAAATATAAAGTTATGACATGAATACAATTCGTTCACTTTATTATAGCATAATAACTAAACCAGAAACATGTTGTTCAATAAATTATTTTAATAATTTACCATATGAAATTATCTTAATGATAATGAATCAGTTAGAATCTCAAGATCTCTTTAACATGCGATTAACTTCAAAAGAATGTTGCCATTTGAGCAAAGATCCATCATTGGAGAAAAAATTCTGCCTTTTGCAGTGGGTTGTGATCAACCAACACCCTTCTGTGAAGCTAATAAGCCGCCGTGAACTAAATATCAGCTACTTAAGCATTATCCACCTTGAACAATGCAGTGGAATCCTCGGATTTATCAAAAAAAATGGAGTTCTCATAGCCGTGGAGCCATCGTGTTATGAGGATAATTCTAAACAGCTCGGCAGTAGAGGGTTTTATCTCTCCCCATTTTATCACTTTGCCAAGGGGTGGAATCAAAAGGGTAAGAACACACCCGCCTGGAATATTTTCAGGAGACTGGTAACGGGTCATCCTTGCGGACATTTTCATTTTGAGAATAAAGAGGAAATTCCGCCGACAGGTGATTGCTGCATTCGGCTGATACCATATCCGCAAGAGCCTCAATCCAAAGAGGATGATCGTTCAGACTCTCCACAAGATCAAGACGCTCTCCTCCCAGGGCAATGAATTCCTCGCGATACTCAACAGAAATTTCAAAAACCGTTTCCAGACAATCGGCAACAAAAGCCGGACAGAAGACAAGAACTCTCGTTTTATTTTTTTTGGCTAATCTTCTCAGCACATCGGAAGTAAAAGGTTCGATCCAGGGATCCCGCCCCAAGCGGGACTGAAAACAAATCGTCGTCAATTCCTCGGGCAGATTCAAACGTTTTCTTAAAGCATCAGCTGTCGCCCGGCATTGAGCCGAATAGCAATGCTGATTCTTTGCTGTCAGACTCTGGCAGCAGTCCTCCGACCGCAAACATTGGCTGCTGCGGTCGGCTTTCAGAAGATGTTTTTCCGGCAAGCCGTGAAAACTAAAAAGAAAATGATCGTAACTGTCCAAAGGATGTTTTTCGGCATTCAGGCAAAATGTTTCAATCATTTTAGCCTGTGCGGGATAACTATTGATGAAAGACATCTTTGGAACGGCCTGCCACTTTGAGACAATTCTCATCACTTCCTGATGGACAGATCCTGTGGAAGCCGAGGCGTATTGAGGAAACAGGGGAAGGACAATGATCTCCGAGACATCGGCGGCTCTTAGCTCAGCGAGTCCTTTCTCTATCGAGGGATTTTGATAACGCATCGCCAATTTGACGACAAAAGACTCACCCAGTTTTTTTTGCAGAAGGGTTGCAATCCTTTTCCCATAAACGAGCAAAGGCGATCCCTCGCCAGTCCAAATATGGGCATAACTTTTCGCGGAATTGCGGTATCTTAAAGGGACGATCAAACCTCTGACAAGAAGCTGCCTCGTCATAAAAGGAACATCGATGACCCGTCTGTCTGTCAGGAATTGAATTAGGTAACGCCACACATCTTTGGGATGAGGAGAATCGGGGGTTCCTAGATTGACAAGTAATATTCCGGATTTTTTGTGCATAACTTTGGGCAAAGTCTAATAGAATTTGCGCTTTTTTACCAGTTTTTCTATAACTCTTGTTTTGGAGGAAACAGTATGCGCGTCGGAGTGGTGGGGATTAACCACAGGCAAGCCAGCCTAAGACTCAGGGAACTTTTAGCCAAAACTTGTCAAAAATGGTTCGGAATTGGAAGAAATATCTTAACTAATGAAAAGTTTGTCCTCCTCTCTACCTGCAACCGGACGGAAATTTATTTTTCTTCGGAAAGCCTGGCAGAGACCCATTCCTCCATCCTCTCAATTATCCGCAAGGAGGTCTCTGAAGATTTCGATCAGCGCCTCTACTCGTTTTTCGGCATCGACTGCTTTTATCATCTCTCCCGAGTGACTGCGGGACTCGACAGCGCAATTATTTGGGAGACCGAGATTCAGGGACAAGTGAAGGCCGCTTATGAATCCACAACGCAGGCAATCCCTTTAACAAAAGATCTGCACTACCTGTTTCAAAAGGGGCTGAAAAACGGTAAATTGATCCGCAGCCGTTTTCAATCATCACGAGGGATGCCCGACCTCGAACACTCCCTCTTGCAAACCGCTCGGGATTTTTTTGAAGACATCGAAAGCAACCGGGTTCTTTTTGTCGGTGCTTCGGCCATCAATCTCAAAATCCTGGCCTTTTTGAAAAACAAAGGGATTCAAAATATCGCGCTTTGCAACAGAACCGAAAAACGGGGACTCTTCCATGCTAAGCGCCTAAACATATCTTTTTTACCTTGGGACAGGCTCCATCAATGGCAACGTTTTGACTGGATCATATTCGGCACAAAATCTCCCAGACATCTTCTTACCTCAAGCTTCATGCCAAAAATTATGTCTCCAAAGCTCATCATCGACCTTTGCGTCCCGCGAAACGTCGATCCCTGCATGAACAAGCACCCATTGATCAGCTTGAGCAACATCGACCAAATCCACCAGACTCTCAAAATCCGCCGCCAAAAAATTTCCCACCTCACGAAAAAAGCGGAAGACCTCCTCTGCAGCGCGGTCGCAAGACAGGTCGTCAGCTTCAAAAACAAAGACAAAGTCATTCCTATTGTCGCGTAATCGGTCAAGCGAGAATGGTCAGATGTCGCATTTTTTGAGGAGGGAATAGCTCCAAGCTATTGCCGACGAGAAAAATGCGGCAGATGGCGTTCGCAGCTGACCGAAGAAGTGAACAAGGCCGGTAAACCTTGAGAATTTTTCACTCTGACTTAGGCTATTTAAGTGGCTAAAATTCCGCTTTGCCGGGTGTGCGGGGGAAAGGAATAACGTCACGAATGTTTTCCATGCCTGTGATGTATTGGAGAAGACGCTCGAAGCCGGCGCCGAATCCCGCATGAGGAACAGACCCGTATTTGCGAAGTTCTAAGTACCACCAGTAATCCTCTTTGCTCATCTCATGCTCGGACATCTTTTTTTCGATAATATCGAGGCGCTCTTCCCTCTGGCTCCCACCTACGATCTCCCCAACTCCGGGGACCAAAACATCCATGCAGGCGACAGTTTTTTGGTCATCATTTTCCCTCATATAAAAAGGCTTGATACGTTTTGGATAGTCGGTGAGGATAACCGGTTTTTTGAAATACTCTTCGGCAAGGTAGCGCTCGTGCTCCGACTGTAGGTCCAGTCCCCACTTTACGGGATACTCGAACTTTTTATTGGCCTTTTCCAAAATACGAATCGCATAGGAATAGGCAGCCCTCTCAAAAGGGGTATCGACAACATGCTTTAAACGATCCAGAACTCCTTTGGAAATGAAACGGTCAAAAAATGCCATATCCTCTTCACAATGCTCGAGCACATACTTAAAGACATATCTGAGATAATCTTCTGCAAGGTCCATATCGTCGGTCAGATTGGCAAAAGCCATTTCCGGTTCGATCATCCAAAATTCGGCCAAATGGCGTGAAGTATTGGAGTTTTCCGCGCGGAATGTGGGACCGAAGGTGTAAACATCGGAAAGCGCCAAAGCATAAATCTCGGCGTTGAGCTGCCCAGATACTGTCAGGTAGGCAGGCCTCTCAAAGAAATCCTGAGAAAAATCAATCTCTCCCTTTTCGGTTTTGGGAAGCTCTTGAAGATTGAGCGTGGAGACGCGGAAAAGCTCGCCGGCCCCCTCGCAATCCGAGCCTGTGATCAACGGGGTGTGAATCCACAAAAATCCTTTTTCATCGAAAAACTTGTGCGTTGCCATCGCGGCGGCGTGGCGGACGCGGGTCACAGCCCCAATGGTGTTGGTGCGTGGCCTTAAGTGGGCAATCGTGCGGAGAAACTCCAAACTGTGCCTTTTCTTCTGCAGGGGATAGGATTCCGGGTTTGCGGTGCCGATAATATTGAGGGATTTAACTTTCAGCTCGACGGCCTGTCCCTTGGCCGGACTTTCGACGATCTCGCCTGTCGCCTCGATCGAGCATCCGGTAGACACACGGCCCATGATATTGTGATAATCGGGAACTTCCTGATCCACAACGCACTGCAGGTTGCCAAGAGTCGATCCGTCGTTGACTTCGATAAAACTGAATGTTTTCTGATTGCGAACAGTCTTGACCCACCCTTTCACAGTCACTTCTAAACCGAGGATTGATTTGACATCACCGGCCGGATGCCTTAGCTTTTTAATTCTGCTTCGCATGCTCTACCTCTTGCTAAATCTCTTAAAAGGGCGATCTCTTTTGTCCAAAGCGGGGGGCCTCCCGGTGTTTCCAGATACTTCGGAAGGTGCCGCGTCAGAGGATGATTCATCAAAACCCGGAAACACTCAAGTCCAATTTCACCCTCACCCAAAGGCTTATGCCTGTCGACCCGGCTGCCCAATCCTTTCATCGAGTCATTTAAATGAAACGCTTTAAGAAAATCCAAACCCACCTGCCGATCAAATTCTTTCAGAGTGTTATCCCAATCTTCTTTTGTCCGGATGTCATAGCCGGCGGCAAATGAATGGCAGGTATCGATGCAAACGCCGATTGGAAGGCGGTCCTTAACCTTGCCCACAATGTAGCCCAATTCCTCAAAGCGGTACCCGACAGTCGACCCCTGTCCGGCCGTCGATTCCAAAATCAGCTCTGTCGGCCCGCCCGAAACAAGTTCTTCCACCTCCAAAAGACTTTCGACAATGCGGTCCAGACACTCGGTCCTGTCCTCTTTAAGGGCGGCTCCGGGATGAAAGTTGAGATAGGAAATGCCCAGAAGTAGGCATCTCTCGATCTCCTCCCGAAAAGCGCCCCTGCTCTTTTCCAAAACTTCGGGATTCGGGGCGCCTAAATTGATCAGGTAGCTGTCGTGGCACATGATCTTCTGCAGACCGGTTTCCTCGAGCGTCTTTTCCCAAAGATCCAGCTCCTTTTGGGTGAATTTCCTCCCCTTCCACTGCTTTTGATTGCTGGTGAAAAGCTGGACGGTCGCCGCACCGATCTTTTGCCCTTCCAGAAGGGCGTTGTGGACCCCTCCTGCGGCAGAGGTATGAGCCCCTATCAACAATGGATTCTCTTCGATTGACATCAGGAAAAATGATAATTCAAGAGGGATTACTCTTCAAGCCATTCGTTTGCCCGAGCCACCAGCTCCTCTGAAAGCTGGAGCCGCCTGCAGATCTCTATAAATTTTTTTGCGCCGCTTTGTCCAAGCCCTGTAAAATCCGGCTCGACTCCATTTTCAATAAAGTTGTAAATCACTTTAAAAGCTCTGGAATGGCAATCTTGCAAGTGAAAGTCACGCGTTTCGCCCGTTTGGCCACGAAAATATCCGCTCTGATGTTCAAGAAGCAAATCATGAAACGTATAGATGGCGCTGCCGACACGCACCCGAACATCCCGTTCATGCCGGCAAAAAACTTTTCGGCTCGCATTGGCAATGACTCTGAGCCACCTCAGCGAATACTCATTCACCTTAGCCAATTCCTCAATTTCTCTATAAGCAACTTGCAGGTAATTCGCAAGTATCGTGGTTTTGTGTTCCTTCTCACACCCGTAGACAAAAAGAATCGCCATCTCTATGGGATCCTCAATTTCATCTTGATTGGTGATTAAATAGCCAAAGCGACTCTCCAAAGCCTTCCGGTTTTTTTGAACAAGAACTCCAATATCCTGCTCAAGGGCTAAGTACCTTTGCCAAACGACATGTTGCGGAAAAAGGGAATCAACGTGAAGCCAATTAAATAATTTTACGAGGGCGACACATCCGTGAGTGTTCTTGCGGCAGATTCTTCTGGCCTCGAGTTTAGCAATGCTTAATTCGCGCAGATTGACATTGCAAATTCGCATAGAAATATCTTGAATCCGATCGGGATCCCAGGAGGAGGACTCCCCCTCAATCCTTTTCAGACTCTGCACATCCCTTTTGTACGGAGAATTTACATGATCCAAAATCATAAAATCGGCTACCCTGCATCCAAATGCCCGACAATAACCAATCAATAATGCGATCCGCAAGCAAATTTTTCAGCGGCACCCTGCTCAGCCGGGCAACCGGACTTTTACGCGATGCCGCCATGGCAGCGGTTTTTGGAGCCAGCCCCGAGGTAGCCGCTTTCCTTCTCGCCTTCCGCCTCTCCCATCTGGCGAGACGAATTTTCGGAGAGGGGGCGCTGCAAACAGCGTTTATCCCCCAATTTGAAGAAATCAGGCACAAAGATCCGGAAAAAGGGAAGGAATTCTTCTGCAGCCTTGCCTCTAGCATCGCCTGCCTGCTCGTAATCTTAATTCTGGCGGCGATGGGCGCTCTGGGACTGACCCTCTCCTTATTGGATTTAAGCGAGGGAAACAGGCAGGTCGTCCAACTGACGCTGATCATGATGCCAAGCCTTTTATTTATCTGCCTCTACGGACTCAACCTCTCGTTTCTGCAATGCGAAAAGCATTACTTTGTTTCAAGCGCCGCCCCTGTCTTCTTCAATCTTGTCTGGATAGCTACTGCGGCAACCACCCGAAATGTCACAGCTATGGCCGTCATGATCAACGCCGCCTGCCTGGCCCAATGGGCCGCAACCCTGCCCCAAACGATCAGGGCCTTGCAAAAATTCAGCTTTCGACTCAATCCAAAAAGCATAGCCGCGTTCTACGCCCCTTTTTCCCTTTCGCTGATCGGCGTCATCGCCACGCAGATCAACAGCGCGATCGACCCGCTCTTTGCCCGCTTTGCCGACCCCGAGGGGCCCGCTCTTCTCTGGTATGCAATCCGTCTCCAGCAGCTCCCTCTCGCCCTTATCGGCATCGCCCTTTCAAGCGCGGCTCTTCCCCCGCTATCCCGAGCGCTGGAGCAGGGCAATGACACAACTTACCGCCGCCTTCTTTTCGGTACGATGAAAAAAAATGTCCTTCTGATGATCCCCATTACTTTGGCGCTCTTCTTTTTTGGAAGGGAGATTATCGAACTTGTCTTTGGACACGGGGATTTCGGGCCCGCCGACGCAGCGAAAACGACCCTCTGCCTTTGGGGCTATGCGCTGGGGCTTCTCCCCTCGGCGCTTATCCTGATCGCCGCCCCGGCCTTTTATGCTCAAAAAAACTACCGAATCCCGATGCAAGGTTCTGTCCTCTCCATGCTGAGCAATCTCATTTTCAATTCAATTTTCATCTTATTTTTAGGATGGGGACCCGCCAGCGTGGCTCTCTCGACAAGCCTAAGCGCCTTCCTGAACCTGTTCTATTTGATGTATTTCCTTAAGCGATCTCCAATCTTTGCCAAAACTTAGGCGATATTGAAAAAGACGTCGTTTTGTCAGCCCAAAAGATCAATCGAGAATTGATGTAGCTCCATAGAGATTCCAATGCAGGCGGTTCAACAGATCCTGCTTATTTTGATCTGATAAATCATATTGCATCCCATTTTCGCATCTGTCTATCCAATCTAAAACCTCATTTAAAGTATAATCCGAACATTTTTTATAATGCTGCCAGGCATACTGTCCCATCCTAAAACCAACGACCCTTTCAGATTTTTCTGAATTTTTTGCCTCTTCTCTTTGGGAGGTGGTCAGCAATTCCAAAAATTCAAGCTCAGGAAATCCCTCGTTCGAAGAAGTCTCCTCGAAATCAATCAACTCTACATTAGCCTTCAGGTAAATTCCCTTTTCTAAGGTTGTATATATCCCATAGGCCAGTGAAGGGTGAATGAAGATCTCACGAACTTCTCCTTTTTTCATTCCCTTGATTCCATATGAAAGCCCTGGTATGGTTTCGATCAAATTCAGAAATGCGGGATTTCCTCCCACTCTGGTATCGGCCAATGCCTCTCCTTTAGGTGTATTAATCGTATAGTGAAGTTTGACTTTTGTTTGATGATTTAACATCGATCCGGAACCTTGACGTAATGTTTTGCAGTAAAGTTTTTCAGGGTAAAGGCAGCAGAAAGAGAAATCATGGCTGAGATGATCGAAAAAACATTCTGTTTCTTGAAGACGATTGAGAATTTTCGAGAAGGCCCACACCATTTCATGATGAACAATGTCCCTAATACTGCAATGAAAGGAAAGATTTGAATCCTCATCTTTCATGCCTTCAATGAAAGACTGGCGATAGTTTTTTGTCTCTTTTTTTAAATCTTTCCAAATGCTTGCTGCAACCAAAAGAGGAAGTTTAGATCGTTCCGAAGGGGTAAAAGATAATGTCCTGGGGGCATGAGCAATATTTGGCAGTTTAATGGATTCTTGAGGATAAATTTTATCAAACACATCATTTAGAAAAGTTTTGGAGGACAACATTTTTTTGACAATGCGGTCCTGTGTTTCTTCAAGTGTCGCAATAAAATGATCGGTAGCATCATCTTCTTTTAGTCTTCCAAAGACGAATGGAGGAAAAGACCTATCGAGTTTTTCTGAACATCGAATGAGTTGGCTTCTCAGGTCTGCTGCTTCTTCATCAAGAGACCGGTATCCAAAGCTGGGTGTTATGTCTATGATTTCTTTCGTTGAACTTTCAGTAAGCAAAAGCTGATTCTTAATATAAGGATTTATATGGCTGCCTTTGCCTTGAACCACTCGGCTTTTGAGGGGAACTTGTTCTCGAGATAAGATAGAATCAGCGATGATTTCTGATCGGCTATGATAGAGAGCATTTTGCGTACCAAACCCGAGAAGAATTCCAATCAAAACCTTGTCATATTTGAGTGTTTTAGAAAAGTCTCCTTTTGGCTGCACCAAAGCATTGCATAACGACTGGGGTGTCACTTTCGGACCTAAAACATACTGAAATAAAGGAAGATTTTCCTGAATCGTTTTTAATAGGAGAGGTTTGTTGATAAAAAGGATATCGATCCAATTGCTGGATTTGGATTCTGATTCACAACAATGAAGAATAATATCTCCTTCAGATGCTAGCTTAAGGCGGTTTAAGAGTCGGGCTCCTTCCCGCAAGAAAACAGAGCATTGATGGTTGAAACATTCTGCATGGAAACCATCGACGAAGTGATACCCCTGATGGCACACGGGTTTTTCTCCATACAAAACATAGCCCGCTTCTGATTTTTCTATTGATGTTCGGAAAAAACCGTCCAGAATCAGATATTCTTCAACAGACAGTTCAATACTCGAACATTTTGAAGAAAGTATTATAAAATATGTGAAAATAAACAGTTTATTCATAAATAATTATAGTTGAAAACTACTCCTTTATCGAAGACTTGTTGAAGGGCTCTTCAGAGCATCGGCAGCGATAAATGCAAGAATAGTTACCACAGCCATTACAAACATAATGCATGATGCGATGCCCATTAGGACAGGCATCTTGAGCCGAGTGGCCTAAAAATTCATCTTTTATATAAAGACCTATATTATCGGAAAACAATACCGATATTGGGATAATCTCTTCACCTTGAATCAAATAAAGACTATTATCTACTATTAATAAATCATTGGAAGAAATATATATTCTTTCCTCAAATTCGTGTTTTGAAGGGTTAGGAGAATCGATTGCTCCTTCAACAAGGCTTGTAAAAATTACCAATAAAACAAAAAGAAAATAACGAATAGAAATTTGCATGCTTTTCTCCTTTCGAATTGCATTAAAGCTTGAAATGATTTCACAATGTGCAAAAAAAAATCAATACTTTTATCGAAAAGGCCCTATCAATTTAACCTATCAGATTGACCTATCATACTGATAACCCACTTTATACGCCGGGTTTAGGTGTTTGTAGTCTGTTTTACTTAATTAAAACCTGAATTCAAGACGCCAATCTTTGCCAAAACTTAGCTATTGCATCTGTATGATATCTGTGATATGTTTCCATTTTCAATGGAAACATCATAAATCTTGTCTGGATAGCTACTGCGGCAACCACCCGAAATGTCACAGCTATGGCCGTCATGATCAACGCCGCCTGCCTGGCCCAATGGGCCGCAACCCTACCCCAAACGATCAGGGCCTTGCAAAAATTCAGCTTTCGACTCAATCCAAAAAGCATAGCCGCGTTCTACGCCCCTTTTTCCCTTTCGCTGATCGGCGTCATCGCCACGCAGATCAACAGCGCGATCGACCCGCTCTTTGCCCGCTTTGCCGACCCCGAGGGGCCCGCTCTTCTCTGGTATGCAATCCGTCTCCAGCAGCTCCCTCTCGCCCTTATCGGCATCGCCCTTTCAAGCGCGGCTCTTCCCCCGCTATCCCGAGCGCTGGAGCAGGGCAATGACACAACTTACCGCCGCCTTCTTTTCGGTACGATGAAAAAAAATGTCCTTCTGATGATCCCCATTACTTTGGCGCTCTTCTTTTTTGGAAGGGAGATTATCGAACTTGTCTTTGGACACGGGGATTTCGGGCCCGCCGACGCAGCGAAAACGACCCTCTGCCTTTGGGGCTATGCGCTGGGGCTTCTCCCCTCGGCGCTTATCCTGATCGCCGCCCCGGCCTTTTATGCTCAAAAAAACTACCGAATCCCGATACAAGGTTCTGTCCTCTCCATGCTGAGCAATCTCATTTTCAATTCAATTTTCATCTTATTTTTAGGATGGGGACCCGCCAGCGTGGCTCTCTCGACAAGCCTAAGCGCCTTCCTGAACCTGTTCTATTTGATGTATTTCCTTAAGCGATCTCCAATCTTTGCCAAAACTTAGCTATTGCACATGTTTGTTTTTCCTATTCAGATAACGACCATTATGACACCAATTCCGTTTTAGACTTGACTATTCCGGAATTTGTGTCATAATAGACATTATGAAAAGGAGTCTACAAAAATACATTCTTGAGGACCTGCCAAAAAAAATAGTCCTGATTAGTGGACCTAGACAAACGGGAAAAACCACTGTTTCAAAGCAACTTTATGACGATTTTGACTACTTTAATTATGACTCAAGCGAGGATCGGTTAGCAATCCAACAAAAAAATTGGGATCGATCGAAGGAGCTTGTTATCTTCGACGAACTTCACAAGATGAAACAGTGGAAACGATGGTTGAAAGGAATATTTGATACAGAGGGCATCCCTCCTCAAATTTTAGTAACTGGAAGCGCCAAAATGGACATTCACAAAAGGGTTGGCGATTCGCTTGCAGGACGATACTTTCAATACCGCCTCCATCCCTTAGATTTAAAAGAAGTACACCAATTTTTGGACCTAAGTATAGAAGATGGATTCGAAACTCTGTGGCATTGTAGTGGATTTCCGGAACCATTCTTAGAGGGGAGTCAAACCTTTTATAAACGCTGGCGTCAGAGTCATATTGACATTATTTTACGACAGGATTTAATCGACCTATCATCTGTTCGTGATATTGAGTCAGTACAAACTCTTGTGCTACTCTTAAGCCAACGGGCTGGATCAACTGTTTCATATGCTAATCTTGGTCGAGACCTCGACCGTGACCCCAATACCATCAAACGATGGCTACAGCTTCTCGAAAATCTCTACATCATTCACCGCGTCACCCCATATAGTCGCAATATTGCACGTTCATTGAAAAAAGAACCCAAATTCTATTTCTATGACCACGCCTTGGTAGCTGATGAGGGTGCTCGTCTGGAAAATATTGTTGCAAATGCATTGAAAAAGGAATTGCATTTTCTCGAAGACACTCAAGGTATTAAAGGAGCTCTTCACTACCTTAGAACTAAAGACGGTCAGGAACTCGATTTCCTTGTTAGTCTCGATGGCAAACCCACGCATCTTATTGAAGTAAAGATGAGTAATGGGAAACCCGCCCGAGGATTTCAGCATTTTGGTAAATTGTTTTCAGATGCGCAGCACCTCCAGGTAGTAAGGAACCTTTTGCGCAACATGTCTTTACCCAGCGGACTCTTTATTAAACAAGTAATTCCCTGGCTAGCTGAACTTTCGTTTTCAAATCTTAGACCCTGATTGCTAAGTTAGATGCGGCTTGAGCCTTATAACTTTTTACATTCAAGTTTGATATGTAATCGCCCATCCTCAATTAGTTGTGAAAGAGGCGGGCCATGATTCGAATTACCTGTCCCGAACCATCTACCATTGCCATAATTTTTTTCCTTATAAAACGGCTGAGTAGAATGGTGGTGTTTGTTATTTCCTGTACCAAATGTCCATTTACAAGACAGATAGATCGTCTTTTTAGGAGCTTCTTTTATTGTTAAGTACACGCCATGTCCCCCAGTCGCCCTCTCTTCGATCATTATTATCCAGGTATGGCCGAACATCTGAAATTCCTCGGTTTCTTTGAGTGTTATTGTTTTATGATGAATTACATCTAAAGAAAGAGGCAAAGCAAAAGAATGGCTTGCTTTTTTTCTCGAAAAAGATACTGTCACCATTTCAGGTGGAAAACCCCGTCTTGTCTTGCTTTTTGATCCATCGATTACTTGTTTTATATAATCGACTTTTTGAAAATCATCGAGTATATCATCATTAAGAATAAGAGAAGTTTCACCTTTTCCAAAATTGTTGAACTTAACGCAATCTATCAGGCGATCGCCAAATCCCAGATCCATTTTGAGCAAATCTCCGGATTTTTGCCTCTTCTGGAGATTTTTCTTTTCCCACTTTCTAAGGATACTGTAAATTTCCGATTCGTAAAGTGGAAGATATGGTGATCGCAACAAATGGTATAGAGTGCGCGGCTTTGGATTCAAACCGAAAAGATTTTTAACATCGGAAAATCGATAAAACTCAGAGGTTAGAGAGTCTAAATAGACAATATCATCTAATATGGAGTTAGTTAATTTCTTTTCTCCAGACTCAAGTTTTTCGAGAACAGGGCCCCTCAACACATCCAGGAGCTGTTTTTCTCCGACCATGTTGGCATAGGCCATTAATTTGACCATGTCTTCAAGGTTTGAAGGCATGCATTTTTTACCATAGCGGTAGTGTAAATAAGACAGAAATGTTTTGCGGGAGACATCATTGATTTGAATGGGCTTACTGCCGGGATCTTCAGAAAATCCGCGGCTTGTCAACAATGTCGAAAAATATTCATTTTCTTTTATCAACATAATTTCATGGACAGGAATGAAGCTGCCGTCTAGTAAAAATAAGATATCGCACTTTTGCCTCTCCTCTTCTGAAGAAAAAGGAAGCGATTTCCAATCAATGGCTTCGGATTCCTTCTCGATCATCGACTGGATATACTGCCAATGTATTGTTTATGGGGAAGAGTATTGATTTCAAAAAAAATGTTTTGAATATCCTGATTCCGTGGAAATTCGCCTGCAATCCTCAACAGGAAGAAAAAATGACTTTTGTTCGTTAAATCAAAATCATATTTATATCGACTAAGAACCTCATGCGCTATTTTTGAAGCTTTTTTTCTGATATCTGAATTCTTAGCATCTTTCTTTTTAGGCGTATAAACCTTGTAGGAATCTCCAACTTTCTGTATCCAAACATTTGTTTTTTTCTCATACTGAGAATTATATTTATTGACTATATTTTCTAGGACCCTGATTGCTACCTAAACTTGTTGTTAAAGTCTTTCGTTGGATTCAGATGCGTAGACTCGATTTGAAGGCAAGGGTTATCCCTTGCCTGATAATCGAGTCTTACGCAGATGAATTCAATGAAAGATTTTAACAACAAGTTTAGGTAGCAATCAGGGTCTAGGGATATGTTGTCTTGCATATTTTAATCTAAAATAATTATGAGAAAATAAAGGGAAGCAGCTTGAGCTGCTTCCCCGTTAAATTTTTACTTGGTGTGGGCGAGGAAGTCGCAGATTTCCGGAAGGTTGATCTCGAGAGGATAGGAGATCTGCTCAACCATAGGAACGGCAAGGAGCGTTCCGGTATACTTTTCACGGTCGAGAGAGAGGTACTCGGGCATCTCGCCACGAGGATTATCCAGGCTCTCGGTAATGGATTTCATTTTTTGAGACTTTTCCTTGATCGACACCTGCATCCCCGGCTTCACCTGAAATGAGCGGATGTTGACCTTTTTTCCATTCACAAGCACGTGGCCGTGGGAAATTAATTGGTGGGCCCCGAAAATCGTCGACGCAAAGCCCAGCTTGTAAACAACTGTATCCAAACGACATTCAAGAAGCTCGGCCAGATTGTGGGCTGTCGCTCCCGCTTGCTGGGCAGCCTGCTTATAATACCGGACCAGCTGTTTCTCGGTCAGCATCCCGTAAACGGCTTTGAGCTTCTGCTTTTCATCGAGCTGAAGTCCGAAATCCGACTTTTTGCGACGCCTGGCTCCGTGCATTCCAGGGGGGTTAGGCTTATGGATCAAAGGGTTGCGCCTGCGCCCGAAAATGTTGACTCCGAATCGGCGGGCAACGCGGTTTTTAGCTCCTGTAAAACGACTCATTATTTCTCCTGTCATTTGATACTGTAAGGCTAAATTATTTCATAGATCACCCATTTTTTGCAACCTTGCTTGTTTAAAAACCTCCCCAGACCATAAGATAAAATTTTAAATTACTAACTTATGAACGATTTCAGATCAATCCCATGCGACCGCCCCCAGGGTCTCTTAACCATCGATCAAACAGGATCGATTGCTTACTGCAATGAGGCTGCGGCACAAATGCTGGGAAAAAACAAAGACGAGATTCTAAACCGGCAATTCGATGAGGTTTTTCAAAACCTGGATTTCGGCTTTACCTTCCGGGACGCCATAGAAGGAAGGGCGATCACCCCAAGCAAAATGAAAGGCAAGGTTCCGAATGGAAAGATTCTGGAAGTCGAGCCGACGCTTGTTCCCGATAAATCCCTGATTATCCTTATCAGAGATGTCACCCGACATCGAAGACTTGAACAAATTTCTGAAAGGAAAAGAAGGCTGGAGGATCTAGGAGAACTTGCCTCGACGATAAGCCATGAGATCCGCAACCCCCTTGGCGGAATCAAGGGATTCGCCTCGCTTCTTGAAAATGACCTTCAAGACGACCCCAAAAAACTGCGGATGGCGCAAAATATCATCAAAGGAGCCAACGACTTAAATAACATTTTGACCCGGCTTTTAGAGTACACCCAGCCCCCTTCCCTAAAAAGGAAAAATACGGCTATTCAACCCCTTATCCTAGAGGCTGTCGATCAAATCCAAATTGCAGCGGTCACGCTAGATCTCCCAAAGCAGCCCGTGATGGCCTTCGTCGATCCCGCCCTCATCAGGCAAACCCTCGTAAATCTTCTCTTAAATGCAGCGCAAGCTATTGATAAACAAGGTACTATTACTATCTCATTGACAGAAACCGATATCAATATCAGGATAGTGATTGAGGACATAGGATGCGGAATCGAAGAGGGGGACCTGAAGAAAATATTCCGCCCCTACTTTTCCACAAAATCCGAAGCGAGCGGTTTCGGTCTTGCGGAAGTGAAAAAGACAGTCGATGCTCATCAGGGGGAAATCGAAGTGGAGTCAGAAGTGGGAAAGGGTTCAAAATTTACAGTGATCATACCGAGGGATCATGAAAATTGAAAAAATACTCATCGTCGACGACGATGATCTGATTCGCGATTTTTTAGTTGAAACCCTGCAAAGGCTGGGCTATAAGGCCTTTGATGCTCCCAACGGGGCAAAAGCGCTGGAAATCGTAAAAGATCATACCATCGATCTTGTCTTTACCGACATGAAAATGCCTAAGATGTCGGGCCTCGATCTTTTGAAAAAAGTTAAGGAGGTTTCTCCAAAAACAATCGTCATCGTCATCACAGCTTACGGCAGCATCGACAATGCCGTGGAGGCCATACGGCTCGGAGCTTTCAACTACATTCTTAAACCCTTTACCGCAGATACCGTCGAGGCGCTTGTAAGCAAGGCGGGAGAGCATTTTGCCCTCATCGAAGAGAATGATTTCTTAAAAGAAACCGTCATCTCCAGTTTTCCGGAACAAACTATTGGAGAGAGTCCGGAGATGAAGCAAATTTTCTCGATTGTCAAACGGATCTCTGAAAGCAATGCGAGTGTATTCATTCACGGCGAATCGGGTACCGGCAAGGAAGTGATCGCCCACGCGATTCATAATCATTCGCATCGCTCAGGCAAACCCTTCATCAAAGTCAATTGCGCAGCGATTCCCGAAACCCTCATCGAGTCGGAATTTTTCGGTCATGAAAAAGGAGCCTTTACAGGCGCCAGCGCAAGGCGCCTCGGCCGCTTCGAGCTTGCCAATACCGGCTCGCTTCTTCTGGATGAAATCTCGGAAATTCCCCACTCCCTTCAGGCAAAGCTTTTGAGAGTCACCCAGGAAAAGGAATTTGAAAGGGTTGGAGGTACCCACCCGATCAAAGTTGATGTCCGGCTGATATCGACGTCCAACAGAGACATACGGGAACTGATTGAAAAAAAATTCATGAGAGAAGATTTATTCTACCGCCTCAATGTCGTCCCGATCTACATTCCACCTTTAAGGGAAAGAAAGGAAGACATCATCCCTCTTAGCGAACACTTTGTGAAGCAGCTTTGCAAAGAAAACAACAGAAAAGCCAAGCAACTGACAAACGACGCTAAGAAACTTCTTCTGGACTACTCCTGGCCGGGAAATGTGAGGGAGCTGCAAAACGTGATTGAGAGGGCCATTGTCACAATGAACCCCGAAAGCGTCAAAATTGAAGTAAAAGATATCTACATCACTGCCGACAAAACTCCGAATCCCTCCCATGATGAAAAACAACTGCTTCGGGGCATGACCTTAAAAGAACTTGAAAAACAGCTCATTATAGAAACCTTTCATTCAAGCGACAGAAACCCGGCAAAGGCGGCTAAAACGCTGGGCATTCCAGAAAACCTGCTTTATGACAAGTTGAAAGAATACGAGCTGGAATGATTATCGACCTAAAGCCTCTCTTATGAGGATCAAGTTAGCCTCGGCAGTCTGCCTTAAGAAGAGATACTTTTCGTCCGTCAGTTCCAAAAGCCTGATTTTTTTCTTTCTTTCATCCTCTTCGAGTTTGATGCTTTGAAAATCCCGCTGCTTCATGTGGGCGAACATGGTATTGAAAATATCCAAAACTGCGCTGTAGGCAGCCTCTTCCATCAGCTCTGTTTCCGTCAAAGCTTGCAGGCCTGTTTGCAAAGTTTGGGATATCTTTCCCTCTTCCACTTGTTTCTGGATACGGTTCCCCTCTTCAATAAGGAGGTCAAAAGCGTCGATGCACCGGCTCAGGCTCTCCTGAAGTTTGCCAGCCACAGCAAGAACCTTTTCATGAGTCACACTGGGCATGGCCGCCTGTTCGATAGCGGCGGCAATCTCTTTGTCGAAAGAATAGCGCTTTTGCAAATGCCGTTTTGCCGCTTCAGCCAAGGGAATATTCGGGATTTCCCGAAAACCAATTCCCCCTTCCGTAGAATTGATAATTGTAAGCTCGGAGTGCTCATTGGAAAAATCCGCAAGCCAATCCGACTCCGCAATCCATTTCCACATAGTATACACTTGATTCCCGTGGATATCCTCGCGCAAAACGGCAGAGGTTTCAAAAAGTTCGGTCCCGGTGATCTGCTCTTCGGTAACATCGGGATCTTCCACAACCCCTTCCGCGTAGGATTTTAAATCGGAGTAGGCCAAGTCCATTCCCACAAAAATAAGGGGATTGCAGCCAAGCTCCCTTGCGATATCAGTGCAAAAATTGACGACATTGTGTCCTTCATCGACAACGCTGTCAACAATTCCCAGTTCATTTTCAATCCACTCGGCCGTATCGTAGCCTCCTGCGCCGTTGATATAGAGGCAGGGGCCGCTCAACGAACGAAATGCCTCATAGTGCATTCTTGGACGGTAGAAAAAGGGAATGCTCTTTGCCGAGTGCCCCATCATTCTGTAATACTGAGTTGGATTGGGGTCTATGCCGGCGCCAAAATGAGGAAGGATCTCTTCCTTGCAAAGGGCATTCAAGGCAGACCCTCCGGCCAAAATGAGCGCTTTGTCTTTTAAGTCATGAAGAAGATGGATATTTTTTTTCAGGGAAGGACCGGCGCCGCAAATGATGGCAGGAACGTTTTGAAATTTGCCGAAAAGCCGATTGCCGTGAAAAGAGCGGTGGAGAAGCATTAAGTTATGGTAGAAATTCCGGTAATACACAATCCCGTATTTCATGTACTCTTCCACAATTTCATTTTTATTGGCCGATTCATAAAAGATTAGCTGTTTCAGCATCTGACAGTCATTTTCCCTGCGGTCTTGATATTCGGGAAGCGAGGCAAAAAAGATTTGCTGCTGAATGAAACTCCAGCCAAGCAAATTAAACACCGGATCTTCTTCAGAAATTTCGGAAAAGGCAAAAAGGTGAGCATGGGGGCTGAGCAGTATTTCCCGAGCTGTCTCCTGCTGCAGAAATAAGCGAATTTTTGTCGGATCATCTTCCAAAAACACAAGATGCCTGTCGGAATTTTTCTGAAGCCATTCTTTGGCAGCAAGGTAAGCCTGTCCTAAATCAATGCCGAAGATATAGAGAATGTCTTGGCCCGAAAGGGAAAGCTTTTTGAACCATTCGGCGGCATTGTAGTCAAACGGATCCGCAGGCTCGACTTCGGCAACACGAATCGCATGCTTCGGATTGCTATGTGCAAAGAGTTCTAGATTTTTCTCGAATTGGGACATCACATTTTCTTCCAGCCTTTGCGGAAGCTGATATGGAGAGATTTTTGACTTTTGCTTTTTTTATGTTTCCCTTTTTTGAACATGCGCCCCCCTTTGATCTTTTTCCGGCGCTCATTTTCAATCGAAGTCGAGATGAGCTCATAATCCATATGAATTTCTTTTCTCATTCTCTCAATTCGATCGAGGATCTGTTTGTCCTTTTCGGAAAGACGCTCGCGATTCTCGCGCATTGCTTTTGATATCTCTTCATCTGTGATTCCCTGCTCTTTTTTCGCAATCTCAAAGGCTTCTTTCATAGCTTCGACACGACTTGTAATATTGATCAAATCGGCAATATCCTGAGAAGTGGGATCGCCTTCAAGTTTTTGATCCTTCTTTTCATCGAAGGTCTGAAGGATTTTGGAAATTTGATCCAACAAAGGCTCTAAGGGATTTTTTTCCGGCATGTTTTTATTTTAACATGAATCCTTTATATGTTCCATATGCGCAGTTATAAAGACCATTTAGAATCTCTTCAAAAAACTCAAAATAAACAGGTTAAAAGAAAGCCTGTCTTTCGGGCTTCCTCAATCTTTCCCGTAATACAAACAAATGAGGCTTCAAGCCGGGTTCTCTTTATGGGTTATTGGCTTCTCAAGAGGCAAATCACTCAAATTACAGGGGTTTATACGCTTAGATCCGAAAACGGCGCAGTTCTCGCCCGCTCTTCCGAGACCATAGACAATCCCAGAGTCCACACCCTGGAACTCAAAGATCAGCTCAAGCTGGCAGGACTTGACCCCGGCCAGCCTTTTCGGGGAAGCCTTGAGTGCGAATTTTACTCTTCCCTCCCGATGGTTTTTCCCTTCCCGGCTACCACTATCAACTATTACGGCCCCTATTTCAATACCGTCGTCCACACCGCCCAAAGAGTGTACAATGACTTTGACGACATGTCTGTCAATTCCATCGCATCGGTTCCCGAATCGGGCTTCAATGTAGTTGCCAACGAGAATCAAAAGCCTTTCTTCACTTTAATCAATGGAATCGATCCTGTTCCAGGCGCTTCGATCGATATGACCTTTTACAACGCAGAAGGTGAAACCCTCAAAACAAAGCTCGGGCTTGGAACTTTAAAACCCTATGAGACCAAATGGATTTTTCCTTCCGATCATTGCGATTTGCAAACCTTTTTAAAAGGGAAACCGGGGGCCGCTAAAATTCGGTTTGACGTCTCCTGGGTGTTTCCCCGATTGATCGTCGGAAATATCCAGTCAAATCCCGAGACTCTTGCCATTACGCATTCATATTATGACTGCACCGATGCCGATGCAGAAGCCGATTATTGGCAAGAGGAGAAGCAAGGCTGGTATCCGGCAACGTTAATGATCCCCCTTATCATAAGCAGCAATCACTTCACGAATGCCACTTTTTACCCGATTTATTCCCCCTCGAAGTTTTCCATAGACGTTGAGATCTACAATCGGGAAGGAAAGCTTCTGGGCAAAAAGGAAGCAGCCCTAAACATTGAGGCCCCTCTAAATAAATTCCAAAAGATTTTCCTTGCTGATCTTTGCGAAGAGATGGGTATCGATAGCGACTCAAAGTTAACTGCCCGCCTCATCGCCAAAACCGAAAAAGGCAGCCGCATTCCCTCGCGCATCAAATGCGCTGTCGATATCGGAACGCTCGGCGGTCAATTCCCCTGCAATATCTGCACTAATCTGCAGCCTTTCATCCCCTCGTGGGACAACAAGCCTTTCACATTTAAATGGTGCCCCGTGCTCGCGGGAGAGAATGGAAAAGCCTCGATCTGGATCGTCAATTCGTCCCAACACAAAAACTACACCCGCTCAGCAGAAATCGACCTGACATTTTACCGCTCCGAAGACACCGAGACACTTCAAAGAACCGCTACACTCCCCCCGTACGGCATATCCCTCATCGAACGGGACGACGAATTGGAGCAGTTCCTTCAAGGTAACGTTGGCTGGATGACAGCCACCTCAAGCAACCCCCACATCCTGACTTACTACTTCTTTGAAAACGAATCAGGAGTCGTCGGGGGAGACCACGGCTTTTAGCCTGGATTTTTAACTGTCAAAGTCGGGATTTACCGAACGCTCTCAACACCGGGAGGCTTCCATGTGCCGTCTAAAATTGAAGGGGGGTTAGTATTCGGCCAATACATGCGCATTGTGAGCGCAAAAGGACCTTCGGGAGCGGGCAGCCAGTTGGCTTCCTTTTCTTTTCCTGGGGACTCATGCTGAAAATAGAGCGTGAGCGATCCATCTTTGTTAAATTTCAACTTGTCCCTTGGACTCACCGTAAACTTGTTTAAGGGATTGGGATAAAACCAAAGACCATTGTCAATCGTGTACATTGTTATTGACCAGAACGCCAAAGGATTGACGGGCGGCAACTGCCCCTTGGGAAAGGTCAGTGTGTATTTATGAGCTCCTGTCAACTTTTCCCCACTGCTATCTTGCTCTGTCGTTGGATAAACAGAAACATTGGGAAGTTGCGAGGGCCAGCCAACGGCGGCCCACACCGCACGCCGAAGGTAATCGGTTCCATAGCGGCCTCCGCTAAGAAGCACCCGCCAACCGTTGACAATCTTTCCCATCTCATACCATTTGGCCCCTATTCGTTTGAGCGCTGCCTCAGGAATTTCTGATAAAGCACTCTTCCACTTAGGATCGAGCTTGCTAAGGTCAAAAGGCTTACCCGGTATAAGACCAATCTTGGCCATGCGAGCTAGGATCGGGCCGTCTTCTGGTGCCGGCGGGGCTATGCTTCCCATGAGCTTGGCGAGCATATTGAAATATTCCGTTGTTCCTAAGGCCAGTATCGCCGTCTGCGGCTTTTCAGTCATGCTAAAGCCCGGATTTGGGTTGACCTCAGGGGCTTTAAAAGTATAGGGCTTGCCATAAGCTGAGAGGGGAGCAACTTTGTAATTGGCCTGAAGAGCATGAACCTTGGCAAGGTCTTCTTTTGTGCCCAGGGAGTAAGTTCTGCCCAAGATAACCACATAGCGAGTCGGAAAGCTGATGTGGGTCATACCCTCCGGCACTGTCCCCTTCCAGTCAGGACCCGTGAAGAGATAGGTCATCGCTTTATCGCCGCTTGTGTTAGTGCCGACACTTTCCCTAACAATCATCCAAAGATCAACAAGCTCGAATGTAAAGAAACGATCTTTGATCTCCGGATGGCTGAACACCTGAGGTTCGGACAAGTCAAGCCAAGCCACCGAATACAGCGTATCGGCATTTGCGGCCGAGACCCCGCGGTAATTAGCAGGAGGGTACTTCTTAACATTGAAAAATGTTCCCATAGGGGCCTTCATTTCCTCCACAGCGGCCACATTAGTCATCTGAACGCGGGTGACCTCCGATGTGATAAGCGAATAACCGTAAATGTAAGCATCCAGCGCAATCTCTTGGACTTGCTTAAGCTCAAGGTCTTGAGCAGATATTGGTACAATAAATAACGCGAAGAAGGCAAAAATTGCCTTAAGTTTTTGTGACATATTCTTTCCTATTCAACTTCTCTTTAATATCATTGTTCTATCAAAATCAGGTTAAGAGGGTCAAACTTTTTTATATAAAGAGGAAATGTCAGAGAGCGGAAGCAAGATAGCCAAATGAGATTGAAAAGCTTGACGATGGGAGAATTTTCGTGGGTGTCGTCCAAAAGATCATAGTCCTCGATATCAATTTCCCCTTCATGGAAAATCGGCAAACAGATTGCGCAAATTTCACGATTAGGTGGGAGAAATACAGGAAAGAAGATCCCCATAAGCCGGAAGACCCGAGACGTATTGATAGCTGGATTTGCTGGGGTCGTACCAGCCTGTTTTGATCTCGTTTTGATTGGCGATGGCGATAAACGGGGCCTGCAGATAGTAGTTATATCCAACGATTTGCTGCAGCACACGGGAAGTTAAAGGAACCGCCTTGCACTCGATTACGATCAGCGGATAGAGTTCATAATCGGGATGTATTCCCGGGACGATTGAAGCGATATCGACCCGGCAATCGGGCAAATCGGCAGTTTGAGATAAGTGGGGAAATTGACGGAGCGCTTTTTCAACAGTTAGTGAATGCGCAGGAAAACCAAGCATGTCTGTCATGAGGTTGATAAGGTTTTGCCGAACGACCTCTTCGGGAAGCTTAGCAACCCACTCTCTTCTTACCGGGCAATAGATCAATATTCGGGCTCAATGATTCCAAAATTGTCATCTTTTCTGCGATAGATGACCTTAAGGCGATTGTCCTCTTCGCACTTATACACAAGGAAGAGGTCTCCCGAAAGGTCAAGACGCATCACCGCCTCATCCAACCTGAGCGTTTTCAGCGGGATCGTCTCCTGGGAAACCACTTCATGACGATAATCTTCCATCAGCTTGCGCTGATTTTCATCTTCGATCTCGTCATTGATTTCTTCCAGCTCATCTTTATACCGCTGCACGACATTGACATTCATATCGATCATCGCAATGCTGCGGGCCTGATGTTCCACCAGTTTTTTCTTATAGCGCCGAACCTGCCTCGTTAGCTTATCGACTGCAATGTCAATTGCGGCATACATATCGTTTGCGACGCCGTGACTGCGGATTTTAACATGATTGACCCGGACATCGATATCGCAGCGATGTTCCAGCTTTTGAATATCCATCGTGATCGTCACATCGATAATTCGATGCGAAAAACGCTCGATCTTCGACATTTTATCAATCGCGTAGTCTTTCATCGCTTCGGTCACCGCGACATTCCGTCCGATAACGTGGATGCTGTATTCTTCGTTTTCAAATTCAATAGCTTTGGCTTTTCCTTTCATATCAAAACCTCTTTTTCACAAATTCTACTTCATTTCGTGAATTCTCTCAACCGTATCGACAATGGCCTGAGTCTTCGCGTCGATTTCTATGTTGACGAAGTCTCCCGCTTCTTTGAATCCGAGGGTAGTGGCTGATAAAGTTTCGGGAATCAAATGCACGGTAAATCGGTTATCGATCACCTTAACAACAGTCAAACTCGCCCCGTCAATCGCAACAAACCCTTTAGGAAGAATATACTTCATCCACTCAAAAGGGCACATCAAAGTAATAATTCTCTCATTTTGGCGCTTCTCCACCTTCTCAATCGGAGCCACTCCCCAGACATGTCCTGAAAGAACATGCCCTCCAACCTCATCTCCGAGCCTTATCGACCTTTCGATATTGACCCGCTTTCCCGCTTCAAGATCCTTAAGCGTCGTCTTGCTCAAAGTTTCGGCAATAACATCGAAATAGACAAGGCGCTCGTCAACGCGCACAACTGTGAGGCAGACGCCATCTACCGCGACGCTCGCTCCCCCGCATAGGTCCCGAATCAGATCATCCGGCAGACGAACGGCGAATGTCAACAAATTGGGTTTAACCTCCAAAGAAGCCACCTCAAACAATCCCTTGACAATCCCTGAGAACATCGCTGCCTCCTTGAAATAAAGCGCACCGAAAGGGACTCGAACCCCTAACCCCCTGATCCGAAGTCAGGTGCTCTATCCAATTGAGCTATCGGTGCAAGCAATTATCATACAGCAAGTTTCCTTTTTGATAAACGAAAAAGCTGGTACGCTTTTATCATGACTGTGGAGAAGACCGAAGGAATTATTTTACATTCGCTGCCGTTTAGGGATTACGATCAGCTCATTAAGCTCTATACGAAAGACAGGGGCCTTTTAAGCGTTGTTGTCAAAGCCGCCAGAAGCAAAAGAAAGGCGCTGGCATCGGCAGTCGCCCCGATTACCCGAGTGGAAGTTGTTTATAAAAGGGGGAGGGAAGACCTCCATTCGTGCCGGGAAATTTCTCCTCTCGGTTATTATCTTTTTTTACGCGAAGATATGAAAAAGCTAAGTACCGCCTGCGAATTTGCCCAAGCGGTTAAAATCTCCCAAATTGCGGAAAAGCCCTCGCCCGGGCTCTACCTGCTGCTTAAAGCGTTTATCGAAAGACTCGAAACAACCCGACATCCGGAAGCTCTGGCAACAGCCTTACGCCTAAAAATTTTAAAACACGACGGCCTGCTCCATTTCAGTTCAAGCTGCTCGGCGTGCCAAGCCCCTCTTGGCGACCACTACTTTTATAAGGGAGAACCCTTCTGCTCTCTCCACTGCCTTCCGGGAGGAGTGCGGTTTACCAAAGAGCAATTCGATATTTTGGAGCCGATGATTCGATCCAAGCGGTTTGAACAACTTGAAGCCTGCGCCCCGCCCGATGGCCTCGCCTTAAGCGTAAAAGGTTTATTTGAATTTATTTACTTGTAGAAAACGCGATATACGTGGATAATATTTTATCCAGCGCGGAAGTGGCGGAACTGGTAGACGCGCAACCTTGAGGTGGTTGTGAGGGAAACCTTGTGGGGGTTCGAGTCCCCCCTTTCGCATTCATAACCAAGTAATTATAAAAAAATCCCCTTATCTTTGAGCAACTTAAGTCACTCACAAATTTGTTACATATTAACATACAGGGGGATCTAGTGTCTTGTCGCAAAAGTTTTTTGTTCAAATTCTCATTCTAAGCTGCCGGGCTGAGTCGATCATCGCGACGCTTATAATGGGAATTTGTCGAAAAAACTTTTGCGACAAGACACTAGCGATCTTTATCATTTGCATGCCTCTTGTGCTTTTAATCTAAACCCCTTATTTTTAGGTTATGAGATGCCTATTTATCTGTACAGCAGACAGCTACGACATACCGGCTTTGTATGCTTTGCTTAAAGAGCGCTGCGACACCCAATTGGACCGGGATGTTATTCATGTTAAAATCGAAAATGACGGACATATTTTTTATTTCTCTTATGGATGCACAGTTTGCTGGGGATTGACGAAAGAGCAGGAAAAAGCTTTCATTGCCGAGTCTGATTCCACTGCCAATTTTCCTCTTAAAGAACCAGTGACCGATATTTTTTCCTACAGCCGCGGGGAAACGTCTAAAATTGTTAATGGAGAAATCGTCCTGGCAAACACCAGCTCGCTGACTTTGTTTGCAATTTCGCACGGCCTGGCTCAGTCGGTCAAACTGGACGCTTTTGAAAATCGTATTCAGAAAACCGTTGATGATACAAAACATATTCCCGAACAAATGGCTCAATTAGGTCGAGTGGGGCTTTCCCATAATGAAATCAGGCGTAAAATGGGACAGCTTTTTATTGAAAGGAACTCGATCAACCTCCACTTTGACATCCTGGACAAACCCGATTTCTTTTGGGAATACCCCGAGGTCGAGCCTCTCTATACGATGATTGCCACCTATCTTGACATCGAGACCCGCGTGGAAGTTCTGAACCAGAGACTGGGAGTCATCCATGAACTCTTTGATATGCTCAATAATGAACTCAATCACAAACATTCAAGCCGGCTGGAGTGGACCATTATCATACTCATCCTGATTGAGGTGGCCATTAGCTTTTTAAAGGACGTGCTGCATGTGATCGCATGAAGAGAGCAGAAAGCAGAAATATGAAACTAATATTTATCACAATCATTCGCTTCTACAAGATTTGCATAAGCCCTATGCTCGGCCAAAACTGCCGTTTTTATCCCTCATGTTCCAGCTATATGATTCAAGCCATAGAAAAGAAAGGGGTTTTTAAAGGAACCTGGATGGGCATCAAACGCATTTGCAAATGCCACCCATTTCACCCTGGCGGCTGCGATCCCGTGGAATAGATTTCTAATCCTGCTCTCTGCTCTCCTACGCGGGGATTTTCAAAATCTTGCCGGGTCTTAGGCTGTCGGTTTTCAGCTGATTGCACTCTTTGAGCTGATCAACTTTAACGTTGTGCTTGCGGGAAATTTTCCAAAGAGAATCCCCCTCCTGAACGACGTAAAGGAAGTCCTCATGGACTTGTTCGGGGGTTGGCTTTGGCTGATCAATTTGCTGCCTGGCCAGCTGCCAAACGCCGTCGCCTCTGGGTGTATCGAGCAGCTTCTTGGCAAATGACTCGGCCAAAGGGTGGTTTTCGCCAAGAAGATCGAAAATCTGCAGGATGGTTTCATCGTCAAGTTGGCGAAGGGCATAGTGTGTTTCAGTTTGCAGCAAGGTCTTGGCAGCTGCCCGCGACCCTTCGGAAATAAATAGCTGAAGGATTTGAAATGGTGTGGGGTAATGATGAGCTTTCGCCACGGTGGGCCAATCAACTTCAAGCATCATTCTCACCAGTTCGAGAGCCCTGATGGGCGAGAGCTTCTTCTGAAGCTCTTTAAACTCGTCTGTCATCACAAAAGCATTGACGAGGGATTTGGGAAGATTTTCCCCGCTTTGCTGCAGCCGGACAAATAAGCCTTCAGGAGAAAAAGGCCAACGCTCTGTTTTGGCAAAATGTATTATGGACAGATACTCTCTGTCTCCAAGACCGGGATAAAGCGGAAACGACCCAAGGTGCTCCTGACCTTGAATCTTGACCATGCGCACGGGAAGATTTTGGCCTTGTAGCGCGCGATGGACATCAAAATGAAATTTGGAAACCAGACAGGATAAAGCAATGTCTCTTTGCAGATAACCGCACTCGACAGGCTCGGTTTCTTCAAGCTTGTGGACGAGCTGCTCAAAAGGCATCTGTCTAAGAGAAAGGATCAGCCGGCCAGAAGATGTATAACCGGCAGCTGGGGGAGAAGATTTCCGGCATATAGGCAGGTCGAATGAAGGAGTTTTCAACCAGATGCTAAAAAGAAGAGTCAGGAGGCAAAAGTTGAGGATACCGCTCGCCAGCAAAAATCTGCTGAGGCGCCTCACAAGCCAGTCCCTTGTTTTTCTCTCCTTCATGACAAACGCTTCTCAAGCTCATCAAGTTCATCGAGTATGCCCTGGGGAAGTTTGGAGCCGAACATTTGAAAATAAGATCTTAAACTTTCCACTTCTCCCTTCCAGGCCTCGTTGTCAATTTCAAATAGCTGATTCATTCGGCTTTCGTCAAGATCTAATCCCGATAAGTCGACAGCACCCTCATCGGGAATGATTCCGATAGGGGTCTTTTTGCCATGCTCCTTGCCATCGGTACGCTCGAACATCCACTTAAGAACACGAGAATTTTCACCAAAACCAGGCCAGATAAAATTCCCCTCCTTGTCCTTACGAAACCAGTTCACATAATAGATGCGCGGAGTTTTGTGATGAGGCACCTTTCCAACTGACAACCAGTGATTAAAGTAATCGCACATATGATAGCCGCAAAAAGGGAGCATAGCAAAAGGGTCATGCCGGAGTTTGCCGACAGCGCCTGAGGCCGCTGCGGTGGTTTCCGATGACACGCCGGCCCCCAAAAATGTTCCATGCTGCCAGTTATATGCCTCATAAACCAGGGGAATTACAGAGGAGCGTCTCCCGCCAAAAATAATGGCTGAAATCGGAACCCCATTGGGATTTTCCCAATCGGGATCGATAACGGGACACTGCGAGGCGTGAGCTGTGAAGCGTGAATTAGGATGTGCGGCCTTCTCTTCCGAAGCCGGAGTCCAATCCTGATTCTTCCAGCTTGTGAGATGGGCAGGCGGGGTCTTCGTCATTCCCTCCCACCACACATCACCGTCATCAGTGAGGGCGACATTGGTAAAAATGGAATTCTTTTCTACGGTTATCATGGCATTGCGGTTTGAATCGTAGGAAGTTCCCGGCGCTACGCCGAAAAAACCGGCTTCAGGATTTATCGCATAGAGGATTCCGTCGTCGCCAAACTTCATCCACGCAATATCGTCGCCTATGGTTTCAATTTTCCAGCCGGGAATCGTGGGATTGAGCATCGCAAGATTGGTTTTGCCGCAAGCGCTTGGGAATGCGGCGGCAAAGTATTTCTTTTTCCCTTCCGGATTGGTGATTCCCAGTATGAGCATATGTTCGGCAAGCCAGCCTTCATCCCGGGCAATTGTCGAGGCGATTCGGAGGGCAAAACATTTTTTTCCCAAAAGAGCGTTTCCTCCATAACCGCTGCCGTAAGACCAGATCTCTCTGTCTTCCGGAAAATGAGAAATATAACGGTTTGCCGTATCGCAAGGCCAGGAGACATCTTTTTGCCCTTTTTCCAAAGGATAACCCACAGAATGCAATCCTTTGACGAAATTTCCGTCTCCTAAAGTTTCCAGCACTTCCGACCCGATTCGGGTCATGATCCGCATATTGCAAACAACGTATGCCGAATCGGTAATCTCTACGCCGATGCGGGAGATGTGAGAACCGACCGGACCCATGCTGTATGGAACGACATACATCGTCCGCCCTTTCATGCAGCCGCGATAGTGGGGAGTAAGAATGCCTTTCATTTCTTCCGGATCCTTCCAATTATTCGTAGGACCGGCGTCATCGGAATCTTTACTGCAGATAAAGGTGCACTCTTCAACGCGGGCTACATCCTCGGGAGCGGAAAGAGCTAAAAAACTGCCCGGCCGTTTTTCCTCATTAAGCCTTGTGAATGTGCCCGATTTCACGAGTTCGGCGCACAACCTTTGGTATTCTTCTTCGCTGCCATTGCATATATAGACCTCATCCGGCTCGCAAAGCTCCTTAACTTCGCTAATCCAGCGGGCCAATCTTCTATTTTCGATAACTTTTTTCAAGTCATTACCCTTCGCCTTTTGAACCGATCAATATATTCAAGAGCTTTCCCTGTTCCAAGACAAACGGCGAGCATGGGATTTTGCGCCAGGATTACCGGAAGCCCCGTCTCTTTGATAAGGGCTTTGTCAAGCCCCTTCAAAAGAGCGCCTCCACCTGCAACTACCATCCCCCGCTCAACGAGATCGGCGGCAAGTTCCGGAGGACATTTCTCCAACGTGAGTTTGACGCTCTCTACGATCTGTTGAATCGGTTCGACAAGACATTCGCGAATTTCAACTGAATTGATTCTTTTTGTCACAGGGAGGCCCGCTACCTGATCACGCCCCCGCACTTCCATCTCGAGCTCGTTTTCCCCGAGAGAATAAGCGGAACCTATGGTCATTTTGATTTCTTCGGCCGTTCTGGGGCCGATCATCAAATTATAAGTGCGCCTCATATAATTGATGATGCAGTCATCGAATTCGTCGCCGGCGATGCGAAGCGACCTAGACTCGACGATATCACCCAGGGAGATAATCGCGATTTCCGTCGTTCCTCCTCCAATATCAATGATCATATTGGCAGACGGCTCGTGGACCGGCAGGTCGACGCCAATCGCTGCGGCTATCGGCTCTTCAATCAGAATCACTTCCTGAGCGCCCGCATGAAGAGCGGAGTCTTCGACTGCCCGCTTTTCAACTCCGGTGATTCCCGAGGGAACGGCTATCAGAATCTTGGGGCGGAAAAGGCTTCGGGAAGGGGTCACCCGTTGAATCAGAGCTTTGAGCATTCCCTCGGCAACTTCAAAGTCGGCAATAACGCCGTCTTTCATAGGCCTTACAGCATGAATTTTACGAGGCGTCTTGCCCAGCATGGACTTGGCTTTGTGTCCAACCGCCAGCACTTCGCCTGTCTGGGTATCGACGGCAACTACCGACGGTTCCGCTAAAACAATCCCTTTTCCTCTGACAAAAACCAACGTATTGGCAGTCCCCAGGTCGATGCCGATATCATTGGAAAAGACTCCTCGGAATTTATCGAATTTGCCGACTGTGCCAAGAGAGAGTTCCTTAATCATCGATGACAAGTGTTTCATGTTTTTTTTCGCAGTCATAAATCCTCTATCAAATTATGTTTTCAGCAATTCCAGCACATCTTCCCAAGTGAGTTTTGACATTGCCTCTTCATCGGAACTGATGACTTTTTTGACAAGGCCGCGCTTTCGATTTTGCATTTCGAGGATCTTCTCCTCAATCGTGCTGAGAGTGACAAGTTTATACGAAGAGACATTTTGTGTCTGGCCAATTCTGTGCACCCGGTCTGTCGCCTGGTCCTCAGCGGCCGGATTCCACCACGGGTCGTAATGGATCACAGAATCAGCGCCAACCAGATTCAATCCGGTCCCTCCGGCTTTGAAGGAAACCAAGAAGACAAGGACACTCGAATCCTCATTAAATTCATTCACTATAGCCATGCGGTCTTTTGTCGAACCGTCGAGGTAGCAAAAACGGATGCCCCGTTTTTCCAGATCTTTCCGCATGATTTGCAGCATGCGCGTATATTGACTGAAAATCACGGTTTTGTGTCCGCCGTCAATCAGCGACTCAAGAAGCTCAAGCATCATCTCGTACTTGGACGAATCCCCCGCTTCAGCCTTCTCTTTGGCAAATATCGCGGGATGGCAGCAAATTTGCTTGAGTCTGGTCAGCGTGGCAAGAATCTGGATTTGCACCTTGTTGAACCCTTCCTTTTCAACCAGATGGGAAAGCTCTTGGCGCGCGGTATTGGCGTAGGAGCGGTAAAGCTCTTTTTGAACATCGGAAAGGTGGCAGTGGTAGACAATATGGGAGACCGGAGGAAGTTCGGAAAGGACATCCTTTTTCATGCGGCGGAGGATGAAAGGAGACACTTTCTTTCTTAAAACATCAAGATTGCCTCCCTCTCCCATAAGATGAACAGCGGATATATTTTTCAGAAAAACGTTCAAAGGAGCTTAAAAGTCCCGGCATGAGATAATCAAAAAGGCTCCAAAGCTCCTCTAAAGAGTTTTCGATCGGAGTTCCTGTCAGAATCAGGCGGTGGCAGCTTCTTACCCGCTTGACCGATTTGGCGTTTCTGGTACCCCTGTTTTTAATATGCTGAGCCTCATCGAGAACAGCATAGCCGAAAACAATCTCCTGATACATTTCGATATCTTTTTGAAGCAGGCTGTAAGAAGTGATCAGCAGATCGTATTTCTCGCATTTGGCGATCAATTTTTTCCTCTGCGCCGGCGTTCCGTCGACAATCAGCACCTTAAGCTTTGGGTTGAACTTGATAAGTTCTTCTTTCCAGTTATAAACAAGGGAGGTTGGGCATACGATGAGCGAGAGCGAGTCGGGATTTTCTTTCTTGTACTGGGTGACGGCAACAATAGCCTGAAGTGTTTTGCCAAGACCCATATCGTCTGCCAATATCCCCGACAGATGCATTTTTCTTAGCCTCTCGAGCCACTTAACCCCTTCATGCTGGTACTCTCTGATCTCTCCTTTTACCTCTTTCGGTATCGAGGTGGCTCGAATCGGGATCTCACCGAGCATTTGTTTTTGAATTTGCAAAAGCTTGTTACTCATCGAATACTTGATCGGAAGATCTTTGAATTGCTCCTCGGAAATGCTGGCCAGGCTCCAAAGAGGCCTCTCTTCGGTATGATTATCAAGCAGATTCAATCCCAGTTCATCAAAAATTTGCACGACCGGAGCAATTTTATCCAGATCGAGCACCAGAATTTTTTGGAGCTGACCGGAATTTTCCTCCCTCTTTGACTTTGCGCCCTTTTTTCTTCTCAGCTCGATGAACGACCGTTTGGAGGCGAGGCAGTCCCAAAGCTGATCCACCGTAAAGCCCTTAAGCTCGCCGTTGACTTTCAATTCAACCTTGTAAAAGTCAACTTTATCCGTCTCTTTCAGCTTCAGTTCAAAAGTGGAGTTGTCATAGATAAATTTGTCCAAAAGGTTTTTCGGGCAATTAAACGTTACCTTTTTTTGGTTCCTCGGCACGACCTCGGTCATGAATTCTACGATTTTTTTTTCATTCTTGGCCACAAAACAGCCGAACTTGGGATCGTAGTTAAAATCCTGAAACAAGTCTTCGATGATTTTTTGCTCTTCGGTCAGGTTGCGGGCCAGAATACCCTCTTCGGAGACAAAAGGAAGTATATGAGAACTTTTGATATGCTGGGAAGCTGCCGGAACTTTAATTTTGTCATATACAAAGTTAAGGCTGGCTTCCAACTCCCCGTCGAGGTACTGGATATCGCAAAAAGCGGTGATCTCGCCGACATAGGGCATGGTGACAAACTTTTCAATGACCTCGCGGTTATCGACTTTAGCCATGCGCAAAATTTCGGGAAGAGCGTTTTCAACAAAGGTTCCGAAAAGCGGCTCGGGAATGGTGATATCGCGAATGAGAGAAAGATGCCTCAGGTGCTTTCTTTTGACCTGGGATTGAAATCGGTAGTAAACATTGTCATGCAACAGTCCCGGCTTTGCGCATTCGAATAAAGTTGCCTCGTCGAGGGATACCGCCTCGCGGTCGGCAATAACGACAGAAGGCTGAAGAAAGAGCTTTGGAGCGGGAGCCTCCAAATATTCCAGAGCGAATTTCAGCTGGGCCGGATAATTGGAGATTTTGAGCGGCTCTTCCACAGCGCCGCAGCAAAAGCAGGGCATCTCTGTATAATCCCGTTTCAATGGTCCGCTGCCATAGCCCGATCCCGATGTGTTCATGACAAGGTCGTAAGCGTGAGCCAGAATGGATCCGAACGCTTCGGAGTCAAGACAGAAAAGACTTGCGTTCCTTTCCTCGTCCCCCCCTTGGGGAAATCTCGCGAAATCCATGATCATTTTCAAAATTTGCGCGCTTTCGAGAGAAAATGACCGGAACCCGAAAAAAAAGCGCCGGTTACCGATGTAGAGAGCTTCATGATATCTGACAGCATCCAAAAATTCTTTGGCGTTTAAGATATTCAGGGGCTTGGAACGGTACGGCACTCTTAAAGCCAGCTTCAATTCAATCGGCCTTTGCGGATCGTAAATTTGCTGGGCGGGAGGG
>CAWAPJ010000037.1:0-20510 GCA_963783885.1 Waddliaceae bacterium
TCCGACCTCCTCGATTTTCCGTCTCGACTTTGCCACAACAACCCTCGTACCGGGATGAACGCCTGCTTTTTCCAGATCTTTTTTGGATTTTCCCGTGAAAATGTGCATTTCCTCCCATCGCCTGGATTTGTCATCCCCTTTAGGGAGTGAGCGCCACCTTCCCTTGGTTTCCTCGGTAGTGTGGATGCAACCCGCCGATATGATTCCGGGGAGATTTTTTTTAGCGCCCAAGATCTCGACCGGCCCCTGACCAATGTCTGCGGGAAGAAGGCCGCCGACAGGATTGACCCTCAAGGAGCCGTTGTCGTTGATCCTCTTGACGATCAGGCTCAGCTCGTCCAGATGGGCCATCAGACGCACTGCGCCTCTGGAAGCCTTGCCGCCCTGTATATGGCCGATCAAATTTCCCGCCGCGTCGATCGTCACTTTGTCGCAAAGACCGGTTATACGCTTTTTGCAAAAATTTCTCACTTCCTCTTCCTGGCCGCTCGGTCCGGCAGCCATGACAAGGTTTTGCAAAAGTTCTTTCAGCTCAGGTGTTTTCATATGCATCCGTCCGTTTGTCGCATAATTAGAAAACATGGTAACATAGAAGGTGTGGAAAAGAAACGTGTATTTTTTGCCATGGAAAGCCATGCTCCCTGGCCCGAAAAGCTCCCGAAAGGAAAAATCATCCCCGAACCTTCCCGCCACTTAACACTGGCTTTTTTAGGAAGTGTTGACCTTGAAAACCTCATGGAAAATCTGGAGGATTTTCCCAAACCGTTTTTTGACCTCGGTTTTACCGGAATTTTAGACAAGTGCCTGTTTTTTCCCGAAAAGCGGCCGCGCGTTGTCGCCTGGGGCGTGAACCTTCGCAAAAGGGCAAATGAACTCTTAGCTTTTCATCGCTCTCTGCTCGAATGGATGAAACAGCACGATTACCCTGTCGAAGAGAGGGATTTTAAACCCCACATCACGATTTCGAGAGGACATTTCAATCCGAAAGAGTGGCAAAAGAGTTTTTACCCGCTCCCCGTGACGCTGACAAATATCCATCTATTTGAGAGCCTGGGAAATTCCGAGTATCGATCGCTGTGGGAGAGCCCCCTTTTCCCTCCTTATGAAGAGATGGAGCACACAGCAGACATCGCCTTCCGGATCAGGGGGCGTTCGACAAACGAAATTTTCGAACATGCGCTGACAGCTTTAGCGTTCGAGTGTCCCGAGATTTTACCTTTTGTCAAAAACGACACAGTACCTGTCAGTTTGAACGAAATCATCTTTTCTCTTAACGAAGTCGTTTCCGTCGCCGATGCGGAAATCGGAGTCCCTTTTAAAGCGGTGAGCTACCATGGCAAGCTTGCCGAAAAAAATCATATTTTAGAATGGGAGATGATTGTCGATGTTTAATTTGGAAAAATTTCAAGAAGGCATGTATCTGCTCCCTAAAGAGGGCGGAATGAAAGTCCCCGGACTTGTTATCGGAACAGAAGAACTCCTAAGCGATATGGAAATGGAAAAACCCCTTGAGCAAGTCAGAAATGTCGCGACGCTTCAGGGCATTGTCGGCTACAGCATTGCCATGCCCGACATTCATTGGGGTTACGGTTTTCCCATCGGCGGCGTGGCCGCCATGGATGCCGAGGAGGGAGTGATCAGCCCGGGAGGAGTGGGCTACGACATCAACTGCGGGGTGCGCCTCGCCATCATTTCCATGCCCTTTAAAGAACTGACGGAAAAACAGAAAAATCACCTGATCAAAGCGATTTTCAAACATGTCCCCTCGGGTGTCGGCAAAGGGCATAAAGGAAAGAAAGGGTTAGTCGATGCCGATTACAAGCAATTGATCGCAAAGGGGGCGAAATGGTCTGTTGAAAACAGCTTCGGCCTGCCTCAGGACTTAGACCATACCGAAAGCCACGGCGTTATTGATGGAGCCGACTTTGACGCCATCTCCCCCCATGCGCGCGATCGCGGACGCAAGCAGGTCGGCACCGTCGGTTCCGGCAACCACTTCGTCGAGATCGGCGAAGTGCAAAAAATCCTGTCCGATGAGATGGCCAACGAGTGGGACATCAAACCGGGAAGCATCTACATTCTGATCCACTCGGGATCGCGCGGCTTCGGCCACCAGACCTGCCAAGATACACTCGACAGTTTCATGAAATCAGGCTACGACAAGGGCCTTCCCGACCGCCAGCTTGTCGCGGCCCCCATAAACAGTGATGCCGGCAGGCGCTACTTTGCCGCAATGGCCGCAGCCGCGAACTACGCTTTCAACAACCGCCAGCAAATCCTCCACTATGTCAGAAGGAGCTTTGCGGAAGTTTTAGGACTTCGCGCTGAAGAGGTGCGGCAAATCTACGATGTCTGCCACAACATTGCCAAATTCGAAACTTATGAAGTCGACGGAAAAAAACGAAAGCTTTGCGTCCACAGAAAAGGGGCCACCCGCTCCTTTGGGCCGGGCCATCCCGAACTTGCGCCGATCTTCCAAAAAACGGGACAGCCTGTCCTTGTTCCAGGAGATATGGGACGCGCCAGCTACCTTCTGGCGGGGCTCGGCAATCCCCTCACCTGGTCGAGCTGCTGCCACGGCGCCGGCAGAGCGCGAAGCCGCCATAAGTCCATGAAATCCTGGAAGGGAAAAGACCCTGTTCACTATATGGAAGGGCAGGGCGTCATCGTCAAAGCCAATTCCTACCGCACGATTGCCGAAGAAATGCCCGACGCATATAAAAATGTCGACCAAGTCGTTGAGGCTGTGGATAAAGCCGGCCTTGCAAAAATGGTCGCCAGACTCAAACCGCATCTTGTGGTTAAAGGATAAATCCGATAATAGTGAAGTTATGGCGAAATGGGCTATTGGAGTGGATTTAGGGGGGACAAAAATCGAAATTGCCAATGTCGACGACAAAGGCAATGTAGTCGATCGTATCCGCGTTCACACCGACGTCAAAGGGGGCTCTTCTGCGATCGAAGAACAGATCAAAGAAGCTGTCCGACAGCTTTGCGAAAAAAACGATGACGACCCGGTTGGCATCGGCGTTGGCGTCGCCGCTCAAATAGACGCCGACCAAGGGGTCATCCGAAACGCACCCAACCTCAATTGGCAGGATGTCCCTTTCCAGGAAAATCTGAAAACTCTCACGAAACTCGATGTCACGATCACAAACGACGTCAGAGCCGCCGCCTGGGGCGAGTGGCTCCACGGCGCCGGCAAAGAAACCACCGACATGATCTGCATGTTTGTCGGCACGGGCGTCGGCGGAGGCGTCGTGTGCAATAACCAGATGGTCAACGGATGCAGCAATACTGCAGGCGAGATCGGCCACATGACAGTCCGCGGCCACGGTCTCAAGTGTTCCTGCGGGAATATCGGCTGCCTCGAATCGTTTGCGGGAGGATGGGCCATCGCCAAACGGGCCCAGCAAGCCGTCCAATCCGACAGAAAGGCAGGGATTCCATTAGTGGAGCTTGCCGGAGGAGAAGTCGACAACATCACGGCCAAGCTTGTCTCTGAAGCCTACCATCAAGGCGATCTCCTCGCCAAACACCTCGTCCGGGAAACCCGCGAAGTTCTGATCGACTCTTGCAGCGGCCTTGTCAACGCCTTCAACCCCTGCCGCTTTATTCTGGGAGGAGGCGTTATAGAAGGCCTTCCCGAGCTTGTCGAACAGATCGAAAAAGGGGTCAGGGAAAAAGCCCTGGCAGTCGCCAGCCAACGCCTCTCCTTCCTGCACGCCGCCCTCGGAGGTGACGCCGGAGTCATCGGTGCTGCCGCCCTCGCTTTAAAAACTTTTTCATAAATAATTGATATTGAACTCATTTCAACATTTTTGTATAATTTAACACTATGTTCAACACTTTAGGCATAATCTTCGCAATTCTGGCCTGCGCCTGCTGGGGGCTTAGCATGATCTGTCCAGTTTTGGCGCCGGAATTCTCGGCCATCGAGATAACGCTGGGCCGCTACTTCTTCTATGGCCTGATATGCGCCTGCCTTTGGGCCAGGCATCTGGTCAAAAGCCGAAAATTGCACTCATGGCGCATTTGGAGAAAAGCGCTCATCTTTGCACTGACAGGAAATCTGGTCTATTACGCTCTTGAAGTCATCGGCGTCAAGTTGATCGGCCCTTCCATGGTCGCGCTGCTTTTTGCTGTCAATCCGATATGCGTCAGCCTCTACGGCAACCTTTTGGGCAAAGAAGTCCCCTATTCAATGATACTTTTCCCACTGGCCATGGTGGGGACCGGCTTTTTATTCGTCCACGTCAACGATCTCAAGCTGGACGCTTCGATAAGCGGCGGGTCTTTTACAGTCGGAGTCTTATTCACAGTCGCCTCCATTGCGATGTGGGCCTGGTATGCCGTGCACAACGCCCGTTTTTTGAAAAGCGAACCCGATCTGGAGTATAATGATTTCAATATGCTCATCGGAGTCTGGTGTTTGGTTCTCACCTTAGCCGCACTCCCCTTTGCCGCTTTCTTGCCTAAGGAAGCCGTGCACTTCGCATCCTATTCGCTCAAATCACAGGAATTGATTTGGTTTTTAACCGCCACGCTTTTACTTGGGCTCTTCGCCTCTTATATGGGAACTTTTTTCTGGCAGCGCGCCTCTCGCATGCTGCCGGTCACTGTAGCCGGTCAAATTATCGTTGCCGAAACCTGCTGCGGACTCCTCTACACCTACATCCACCAGCAGAGATTCCCCCTCCTCTACGAACTTGCCGGCTTCACTCTGGTGATCGCCGGGGTCCTTGTTTCCCTCCGCCGCATCCAAAAATACCAAATGAAAGTGAAAGTACGTCCGTAAGAGCCACTTGCAAAAACTCCGGCAAAATCGACTTTTGAGCTACTTTGCCGACCTTTATTATTTGGCGCAAATTCACATACTCTTAAGAGTAGGAAATTTGCTCCAAATAACAAAGGTCGGTGAAAGAGCCAAAAAGCGGTCTGCCAGAGTTTTGCAAGTGGCTCCTTAGTTTAATTCGGATTTGCCTTCGCGAAGCAAGCGGGGTTGTTTGTCGATCGGTTCGAGAGCCTCGATCTCTTGATCGGTACCGGCGCCGGTCTCCTTCAGCTTGCGGGCTGTCACTAAGATACGGGATTCAAACGACCCGACCCCTTTGTTGTAGGCGTCAATCGTTCTTTCAAGCCCCTTTCTCATTTCAACAAAGTGATTGGCAAGGATATGCACTCTTTCGTAAAGCTGGCGCCCCAGCTGGCTGATTTGCTGGGCGTTTTTCGCGATCAGCTCCTGACGCCAGCCGTAAGCTACGGCGCGGAGCAGGGAGATAAGCGTTGTCGGAGTCGCGAGAATGACTCTTTGCTCAACGCCATACTCGATGAGGCTCGGATCCATTTCCAGAGCCGCTGAAAAGAAGGTCTCCCCCGGAAGAAACAGAACGACAAATTCAGGAGCCGATTGAAACTGGTCCCAGTAAGACTTGGAAGCTAGCTGGGTGATATGGGTCCTGACATGCTTGGCATGCTCGAGAAGCTTGGTTTTCCTCACTTCCTCGTCTTCGGTTTCCAAGGCTTCCAGATACCCCATAAGTGGAGTTTTTGAATCGACCACAATTTCCTTCCCGCCGGGTAGTTTGACGACCATATCAGGCCTGAGCCGCCCATCTTCATTGGAACGGGTCTCCTGCTGATTAAAATCGCAATGCTCGACCATCCCTGAAATTTCAACCACGCGGCGAAGCTGCATCTCACCCCACCGCCCTCTGACTGTCGGGGCCCTCAGCGCTTTCACAAGATTGGCCGTTTCGCTCTGCAGGCGGTACTGTGCTGTCGCCAAGTTTTTAAATTGTTCGGTAAAACTCGTTTGCGTCGTCGCCAGTGTTTTTTTCAGCTCTTCGTTGGTTACGTGTGTCTTGTCCAAAGATTCTTTGATCGGCTTCATCAGCTCGTCGATCGCTTTTTGACGGTGATTTAAATCGAGCCTGGCCCCTTCCTGAAATTTTTCCAGTTTTGCGGTCGCCAGTTCCAGAAACGACTTGGAATTTTCCTTCAAGGCATCCGAAGAGAGAAGCTTGAAAGAGTCGGATAGCTGCTTCTTAGCCTCATTCAAGATTCTGATCTTTTCCTCCGCCGCCTTCTTCTCCTGCTCGATCAAAGTCTCGAGCTCCACAACCCGCGATTGAAGGCGGCTTCTCTCCTCAAGCAATCGCTCCTTTCGGCGATAAAACATCTGTTCACGAAAAAAAAGAAAAACAATTAAGGCTAAAACGACAACCCCAAAACCATAGATCATATGAATCCCTCCGATGGGTCTATCTTAACATGGTGAACCATCATAATTCAATTGGAAGGAATCTCTTAAGAAAAAGACGAATTTTATAGAAGATTTTTTTTAGCCTGCTGATTTTGGCGCCACGCTGTTTCAGATCATTGTAGACCTTCTTATGGTTGAATCTGTAAGCGTACCAAATAGGCGTGTTGCCGAATTTATTGTTGGGCTCAAAATCAGCTTCTTTTTCGATAAGAAGGCTTACAATATCGAGATGTCCCTTCCGAGCGGCAATAGTAAGAGCCGTTGCTCCTTTAACTTTTTTATTGATATCTGCCCCTTTTTCAATGAGGAGCTTGACCACATCAAGATGGCCTTCCGAGACTGCTGACATTAGAGGGGTATGTCCATAATTTCCCAACGCATTGACATCAGCCCCCGCATCAATTAATGAACTCACCAAGCCTTTATTGCGAGCTCTTGCAGCCATATATAAAGGCGTGGGTCCCTTTTGCGTTTTTCTATTAATAAAGCTTTTAGTCAATTTCGGCGGTGTAATTTGAAGCTTTTCTTGTGAAATTACATATATATAAAGAGCCTGATCCTCTGCGCGCAAAGAGCATATGATTCTCCTTGCGAGATCTTTCATGCCGGAATCTACATTGATAACCTTTCTGAAACAGTTATTCGAATCATAAAAATAAGCGTTCTTCCCCTCAAATGATACGCTGACGATATGGGCTTCGCCACCGATAAGCAGATACTTTTTGGCAGCAGGGTTTGCCTTGCCGACATTTTCTAAAAAATTTGTCAACTCCACAGAACTAAAGTAACCGGTACATTGCTCTTGGTAGTCAAGCTTTTTGATATCGTCTTTATCTGTAACAATTTTCAAGACTTCAAGTGGGAAAGCTTGATTCCTTTCAAGAAATTCTGCTTGCAAATATAAAAGATCATTGACCAGATGTTCAAATTCCTTTTGATCTTTAGTCAAATCTTCGTATTTTTTAGAGGACAATGATTTCCATTGACTGACGTCAATGGAAATCACACGTTGCAAACGACGATAAAATTCATCAGGCTTACCAAGAAAAAAGTAATACATATGCAAAAGACAAAAGCCAAAGCAAAGACCGCCTATCTTTTTCATAGGTCTTCCTCTTAGGTGCATATATTTGAGAATTATTTTGTTAATCTTATCCTGGTCAATGGGCAAGAGATTGCGCAATTCTTCGGATTTTTCTTTGCCTGCCTTTTTTTCGAAGTGCTTAAGCACTTGATGCCTCATATATTGACTTTCAATCTGGAAACACTCCGAAGCGATATCCCGGAGATTGGAATCCTTAAACAAAACTAAAGCATGGCCAAAATGGCGAAGATTTTCAATTTCATTGATCTTGGCGGCATCTTGGTTTTTTAGAATAACAGAATTAGTGAGGATTTTATCCAAGCAACTTACCCAAAAGGTATCACCTGAAAATATCCGGTTTGCCAGCTCGTCCAAAACATCCTCACATCGAGATTGTTCTGACGATTGCTGCTGCTTATTGATTGAATTATTTTCTATAGGATTCATTGAACGCTTATTTTTAATTAAAAAATAAATTATAACAATTAATTATTAAGAAAAAATTAATATAGATTTATCATTTCTTAACAGATTCCCTATATCATTTAAAAAATGATTGTTAATGAATATTCAAACTATTCTGCTGCAGGGAATCAAAATTCATCCCTATTGGATCAATTAAGTGAAGACGTCGCATTAAAAAAACTTCTTGATAAAGGTGCGGGAGTTTCTGAAGGATACACTGTTCGTCAGCATACTAAACGGGTCCTCACAACAGCACAAAAATATAAAGAGACTTTTGAATCCGACGTTCTCAAGCTGGTTGAATGGGATGAGTTTTTATTGTTTTTAGCCCTTCACGATATTGGAAAAGGCAATGCCGCTGAACAAAACCTGCCGACGGCCCTTGCGTTTAAAGTTGCCGAACTTAGGGAAACTAGGGCTATTTTGACTGAAGTCATGAGCCGTTATTCTGTCAGCCCGGACAAGATCGACATTTTTTCCGCGATGCTCCTCTACGACACAATCGGCCTCTACCTCAAAGGGGAAATAGGGTGCGGCGAGGCATTCGATAATATCTTGGAAATGGCCAGATCTTGTAGAGTAGACCCAAGGGAGTTTTTCCCTCTTTTCCAAGCTTTCCATGCTGTTGATGCTGCTTCATATCCGGGGCTTATGCAGTCGATTTTTACGGTTAGGAAAGGAAAGCTTTGCCATATTGGGTTCAATCAATCCAAACTCGATGATCTAAACCGCCGCTTATGGCTTGCCTTTTTAGGACAGGGTTTTTCTTCACTGGAATTGAAAACTCATACAATACGAGAAAATCTTGAACCTCTTTTGGAATTTCTCCGAATGACAAACAAGGAAATGCTAGCAGGCATCCGCAATCGGCGCTATTATCAAAAAGTCAACAATTCTTTCGCAGCCCTATTTTCTACTAAAATTAAAGAATCTCAAATCAACGATTATCAGAAGCTGCTCCATTCTTTGGGAAGAGAGGATTTTCAAAAAGATACCATGGACGCACTGTTCCTTGGAAAAAAGACTCCGCTTGGAGACGAATTTTTTCATGAATTGATGAAATGAGAAAAAATTATGTTTGCCGCTATTCAATTGCAACAGTAGAAGAGGCCATTCACAAACAAATTCAATTGATTTGGAAAAAGAAATTTGTAGCCGCTTCCGATAAGGATAAATTTCTTAACAAGGTTATTAATAGCGGTGGTTTTAAAATCTCAGAAGAAATTTTGTCTCTATTGAAAGTGACATTTCTTCATGGAACAAATTCAAACGTCCTTCCTATTCTGAAAGATACCGGAATGACCCTCTACCCTTCGGGTCGGCTAAAAAAACATCAAATTGTTCCCATGACGGGTGAGCTAAAAGACGGCTCTGTTAAAAATGGGGTGAATCAATATCTTATCTCAGGAACATCATTAGATGACGGGGTTCGAGCAATTCGTTATGCAATCGACCAAAATTTCTCTGCAGATATTAAAAGTGAAGGAGAGTATCTCGAGGGTTTGATAAATACCCTGGATTGGTGGGATCAATCGAGAGAGAAATTTTCAACAGCGTTTAAATCAGCAACTAAGGCTATAGATTGGAGGGGGCTCCCCAGGTATGCAGCCGCCATTAAGCGATTGCGCATATTTAAATCGGGAAAACTGAATGATTCAATGCCTCGAATAAAAGAAAGTATCAAGCTCGCTTTGCAAGATTTCCACAATTTCAAAAAGACAGATAAATATAAAAACCACCTCATGGAAAATGGCTATCACGACGCTTACTATGACAATAATTTTGCCTCCATGGAATCATCGCTTAAAGAGCTTGCCGACTCCTTAACCGATCCGGTGACAACTGTTGTCGATACAAGCGAGCCGTTTCCGATGATTTTCGGATCGACGACCCTGGACAGAAAATGATTGATCACTCTGAAGAGTGCTCTGTGAAATCTGCGATTTTAGGCAAAGACATACAAATGATTTTTGTTCTGGAAAAGGATAGGGATAAAATGAATGATTTAGAAAATTTACAGGTCTATTCAATCCGGCAGCTTTGCCAAGCGATTCTCTTCAACCAACTAGCGTCCCCCTATATGGCAGATATTATTGCAATGGCTGAATAAAAACCATCTTTTGACTTCCTCAAAGAGATGAGAATTTGCTGATTGCGGGCGCCAAAGTTGGAGTTCAGACCCGACAACCTCCTTTTCCCATTTAAACGATTTTCTTTCCCGTATCCGCAGGGCTGATAATTGAAAAAGACCGGACAAAGGTTTGAAACTCACTATCATTGACTTTGTTGAAGCATTTAGGGAACCTATGGCCGGCCCAATAACGGTAAAATTCATTCCCTTTCAATTCATTGAAATCCGATAACGTATCCTTAGCCATCCACTTGATCTCAGACAATTTGGCACTCGATGGAGGCGACATCTGATGCAAAAGAAGAAGGCCGTGTCTTCTTTTCGACAGATAATGGACCGCTAAAAAATACCTCCCTTTTTTGTCTCTTCCCCATGCAAAAACCCGCTTTTTCATTAAGGGGGTCAATTCAATGACTGAATTCTCTGTTATATCAAAGTTGCACGGTCGAATTCTGGGCATTTTCGCCGCGCGGTGATTTCCCAGGACTCCGGTGATAATAGCGGGAAAAATGTGCAGAAGAGCCTTTTTTTCAGCAATTTTACTAAAACGCTTGCAAACCAGCATAGTTCTGGCAAGATCTCCCAAATTGAGATTTGCAAAGACCATTTCCTGCAATTCATAAGGAATACGTGACAAAAATAAAGACGTTTGAGTCACGCCAACTTTTTTTTCTGAAGGTAAAATACTCCAAAAACACCAATTAGAAACCGTAGCTCCCATTTATCAACTCCTTGAATGAATTATTTTCTCAAATTGACACATTTTTTGCACCTAACAAAATATTACAACAATCTTAATATAACTTTAATTTTATCATTTTATAGTAAATTTATATCAATTATTTAGTTTGCATTATGAACCCTATTAAAAATAATATTACCACATTTCCTAAAGAGGATGACTCTTGGGTCGTACTCCCGACAACTCTAGAAGAGGAAACTCCGACAATAACACATGAATCCTCCCCTCCCAACAACCTGTTTTTAAGCATAACCAATATGCTAAGCTCCCTGCTTTGGGACGACACCCCAAAAGAACATCCGTTGATTTCTCAATGCAGATCCCTTCTGCATCCCCTACCATCAACAATCCAATTTATATGAACCAATTAACGACGCTTCTCAATTCAGAAGAATTATCAAAAAAATTCGAAGCATTTCTGCGAGAAGCCGCTAATGCAAAAAAAAATAAAATACTCACGACTAAACTTCGACAAACCAAACTAACACTTCTAGACGAAATTACTTCAAAAGGAGTTCTCGATTATTTTTCCTTTCCAACTCTTGAGCACTTAATTAACTGCATTGCGATCGAACCTGTCATTAAAGAGACTATCATTTTTTCCCTTCAAGTGCTGCTAAAGCAAAACAAGCGGCAAGAAGAAAACACACAAGCAATTCAAAACAACCCTTTGGCGCCTCTTTTTGACAAAGTTTTGATTCAAAGAGGGTATATAAAACATCCGATAAATCTTTACTGGAACAAAGCAAAAATCGAAAAAGCAAACGTTGTCATAGGATTTGCCTCTCCTATAAAGAAAGAAATGGAAATTTCAATTCCTCTTGGTTTAGAAGCCAAAGAGATTCCGGATGCCTTAAACTATCTTCTTATCAAAGCCAGAAATCAAAACATTCCGGAAACCTGCCTTCTCAATGAAAAACAAAGGGAATTGCTTGATGCAAAATATCAGGAGATCAAAACACAAACCACATACCTTTTTTACAATTTCAAACTCAAACGATCCTTCAAAGGGTTCAAAATACCTCAAAGACAACACAGACGACATGCTAACTGAAACACATAAGCTGTAAGCGACCTCCTTTATAGAATCCAAGATAATTTCTCAGTCGAAACGACCCAGGACATCATCGCTGAAAAATTTACCAACCTCGAAGCGGCCCAGGCCTTTGACGCCTTCCTTATCGACTGCATCAACGCAAAACATCTCTATGCTGCCTTGAAAAAACACAGAGAGCCCCTCGAGTGGGCAAGGCCCTCAATTATCAAAATGAAAGCTGCCAAAAACAGATTACTGAAATTAAAAAGCCAATTCAAAAATTCCCGGACAGTGATTCGTCTTGTCAACGATATTGAAAAGCAGACGATGGAAGCGACAAAACAAGCGAAAGTTGAAAGTTTGGCCTACAAACTTTGCAAGGCTCTGGATATCCCTCAGTGGTCGTCTTTTGGAAAAGACATTTGGAAAGCATGCCAGCGAGCAAAAAGCGATGTCCACTTTGTCGATACGTTGTCCCGTTTTATGCAAAGCTATGAGCAGGCACTCAAACTAAACAGCCAGTACCCCGATCACCCTGAAACGCTTAAAATCAATCAGCATCTTCAATCGCAATATTCAGCGCTTTGCGACTCAAAATCCTCAAATAACGAACTTGCAGAAGCCTTGTTCTCTCTTATGCAAAAAGGGTATGCCAAATGGATTAAGATCGAGACACCTCAGGAAAAAGTTCTCCAGGAAAGAATGGCCGATTTTCTGCACATTGATCCACGGAACTTGCCATCAATGAACTATTCAACGCGGCAAGAAAAAATCAGAGGTTATACACATCTTTGGAAAAATTTCTCCAAAACGTGGATAATCAGCGGGAAAGCAACAGAAAACAATTACAAAACTGCAATCCGCTCGAAGATGAGCGGAAAATTCTTGAAGAGATCATTAACGAAGCACCGGAGAAAAATTCAGGATATTTTTAACCAAAATCTACTTGAGTTCAACGGCATTGCCATACAATCCTACCCGCCCCTCATCTTTAAATCTGACTGATACTCTTCTTCAGGACATGGGTTGGATCTTGAGCGATGATATTTGGATCAAAATTGAGAACAACGACAAGCACTGCCGCGCCGTACTTTCTGCCCCTTCAGGGCAGAATCCCGCTTTTTTAAAGCCAGGCAAATGACACTTGCTTCGTCAAATGATGATCAAATCCAGGATGCCTACAACCAATTTCAACTAAAAATGCCAGGGGCTCTCAACTCTGTGAAAATTTCCTTTTTATCTGCGTTTAAACAAAGAGTTCATGAGACAGCAGGTTTTAACATTTTCCCGAAAAGATGAATTATTTGGAAAAGATGCTTTCCACAATAGACCAACGGCGGGATCATCTGCTTGATAGAGAAAAGACAAGGAGTCTCTTTTATGAATTAGCTGTAAACTACCACTACAAGAATCGCTTCTTATCTCCAATCAAATCAGTTGAAGCTTTGACAATGCCCAGTGAAATTACCCACATTGTCAACAGCCCCACTTCCCACTTTGCTGAAACCGCAGACCCCGTTGAGATTCATGGTGAAAACATTGTGCTCACCAATGAATTTATCAAGGATTTTAATCGCGAAAAAATCTTCATCAACGGAGTCCGAAAAAATATGGTGTAGAATTCGAGAGGTGACCTCAATGGAAGTTTTTTTAAGTGAACTTCTCAGCCTTGGAGCACGCCCTCAAGATATCTCAAAAATACTTAACTTATGCATGCAAACGATTTCTGGAGGCGAGATGGCTTCCACCGAGCTTTACAAATATCAAACATGCTCAACAAGACTTAAAAGCGCCCTGGACCTAAACCCGAATATCATCGTAAATGATGCCGGTGATTTGCTGCTCACCATTGAATATAGAAAACCTTTGGAATCTAACGAAGACGAGTCTCAAAACAAGGGTCATCTCGTCACAAAACTCATCTGCGATTTTGCAATTTCAGAAGGCAGCAAAATCGACTACGACAGAGGCGATCTGCACGTCATCCACTTCATTGATAATGGTTAGTCTTTGATAAAATCCGCTTCCAAAGCTTCGCTCAGCTGCTGGCTATGATCATTTTGCCAGGTTTGGAATTCAGCTATCAGCTTTTTATTAACTTATACTTCTTCATGGTAATGATTTCTTACATCTTGCAATGCTTTTGCAAAATCATTTGCAAGATGTAAGAAATCATTACCATGAAGAAGTATAAGTTAATAAAAAGCTGATAGCTGAATTCCAAACCTGGCAGAATGATCATAGCCAGCAGCTGAGCGAAGCTTTGGAAGCGGATTTTATCAAAGACTAACCATTATCAATGAAGTGGATGACGTGCAGAATCGCCTCTGTCGTAGTCGATTTTGCTGCCTTCTGAAATTGCAAAATCGCAGATGGTTTTATAACCTACCCTTGTTTTGAACCAGTTATTTGATTTCAGATTCCCAAAAGGTTTTTTTTATTTAATCATAACACAAATCACAGGCATCATTTACGATGATACTCGGGTTTAGGTCCAGGGTGCGTTTAAGTCTTGTTGAGCATGTTTGATATTTGTAAAGCTCGGTGGAAGCCCATGTCGCCTCCAGAAATCGTTTGCATGCAGAAACGAAGTATTTTTGAGATATCTTGAGGGCGTGCTCCAAGGCTGAGAAGTTCACTTAAAAAAACTTCCATTGAGGTCAATTCCTTGAATTCTACACCATATTTTTGCACTCCGTTGATGAAGATTTTTTCGCGATTAAAATCCTTGATAAATTCTGATTGGTGGAGCACGATGTTTTCACCATGAATCTCGAACGGGGTCTGCGGTTTCGGCGAAACGGGAAGTGGGGCTGTTAGATGTGGCAATTTCACTGGGCATTGTCAAAGCTTCTATTTGATTGGAGATAAGAAACAATCTTGTAGTGGTAGTTTACAGCTAATTCATAGAAAAAGAGACTCCTTGTCTTTTCTCTATCGAGCAGGAATCAGATCCCGCCGTTGGTCTATTGTGGAAAGCATCTTTTCCAAATAATTCATCTTTTCGGGAATGTTAAAACCTATGCTGTTCATGAACTCTTTGTTTAAACGCAGATGAAAGGAAATTTTCACAGAGTTGAGAGCCCCTGACCATTTTTAGTTGAAATTGGTTGTAGGCATCCTGGATTTGATCATCATTTGACGAAGCAAGTGTCCATTTGCCTGGCTTTAAAAAACGGGGTTGCTCCCCTGAAGGGGCAAATAGTATGCGGCAGTGCTTGTCGTTGTTCTCAATTTTGATCCAAATATCATCGCTCAAGATCCAACCCATGTCCTGAAGAAGAGTATGAGTCAGATTTAAAGATGAGGGGCGGGTAGGATTGTATGGCAATGCCGTTGAAGCTGGAGACAATTTTGTTAAAAGATCCCAGAGATTTTTCTCCGGGTGCTTCGTTAATGATCTCTTCAAGAATTTTCCGCTGATCTTGGAGCAGAATGCAGTTTTGTAATTGTTTTCTGTTGCTTTCCCGCTGATTATCCACGTTTTGGAGAAATTTTTCCAAAGATGTGTATAACCTCTGATTTTTTCTTCCCCGAGTTGAATAGTTCATTGATGGCAAGTTCCGGTGGATCAATGTGCAGAAAATGGGCCATTGTTTTCCTAGAGAGGGTTTTCCTGAGGTGTTCTCGATCTTCCTAATCCATTTGGACCATACCTTTTGCTTAGGAGAGAACAAGGCTTCTCCAGTACCCAGTTATTTGAGGATTTTGAGTCACAACGTGGACGTGTGCGATTGAAGATGCTGATTGATTTTAAGCGTTTCAGGGTGATCGGGGTACTGGCTGTTTAGTTTGAGTGCCTGCTGATAGCTTTGCATAAAACGGAGCAACGTATCGACAAAGTGGACATCGCTTTTTTGCTGGTTGGCATGCTTTCCAAAATGTCTTTTCCGAAAAGACGACCACTGAGGGATATCCAGAGCCTTGCAAAGTTTGTAGGCCAAACTTTCAACTTTCGCTTGTTTTGTCGCTTTTCCATCGTCTGCTTTTCAATATCGTTGACAAGACGAAAATACGCTCTAGGGAATTTTCTACGAATTTGGCTTTTTAATTTCAGTAATCTGTTTTTGGCAGCTTTCATTTTGATAATTGAGGGCCTTGCCCACTCGAGGGGCTCTCTGTGTTTTTTCACGACAACATAGAGATGTTTTGCGTTGATGCAGTCGATAAGGAAGGCGTGGAAAAGGCCTGGGCCGCTTCAAGGTACAGTAATTTTTTCAGCTGGGATGTCCTGGGTGACTTCAACTGAGAAATTATCTTGGATTCTATAAAGAGGTCGGAAGCAGCCTTATGTGCTTCAGTTAGCATATAGTTATCATATTGTTTTTGAGGATCATTTTGAACCCTTTTGAGGATTGTTTGAGAGTGAAATTGTAAAAAAGGTATGTGGTTTGTGTTTTGATCTCCTGATATTTTGCATCAAGCAATATTATGTTTTCCATTGAGAAGGCAGGTTTCCCGGGATGGGCTGATTTCTGGCTTTGATAAGAAGAATCAGTTTAAGGCATCCGGAATCTCTTTTGGCTTCTAAACCTAGAGGAAATAAAATTTTCCATTTCTTTCTTTATAGGAGAGGCAAATCCTATGACAACATTTTACTTTTCAATTTTTGCTTTGTTTCCAGTAAAGATTTATCGGATGTTTTATTATACCCTCTTTGAATCAAAACTTTGTCAAAAAGAGGCGCCAAAGGGTTGTTTTGAATTGCTTTTGTGTTTTCTTCTTGCCGCTTGTTTTGCTTTAGCAGCAGCTTGAAGGGAAAAAATGATAGTCTCTTTAATGACAGGGTTCGATCGCAATGCAGTTAATTAAGTGCTCAAGAGTTGGAAAGGAAAAATAATAGAAAAGTCCTTTTGAAGTGATTTCGTCTAGAAGTGTTTTCCTGGTTTGTGGAACTTTTAGTGGTCAGAGTATTTTATTTTTTTTTGCATTAGCGGCTTCTGGCTTAAATGCTTCGAATTTTTTTGATAATTCTTCTGAATTGAGAACGTCCGTTAATTGGTTCATATAATTGGATTGTCAATGGGCAGGGGATGCAGAAGGATGTGCATTTGAGAAATAAACAGATTTTCTTTTGGGGTGTCAATCTACCAACAAGGAGCTTAGCATATTGGTTATGCTTAAAAACAGGTTGTTGGGAGGGGAGGATTCATGCGTTATTGTCGGAGTTTCCTCTTCTAGAGTTGTGGGGGTACAGACCCAAGAGTCAGTGCCTCTTTAGGAAATGTGGTAATATTATTTTTAATCAGTACCATGACCAATATTAGAAATAATTGATATAAATTTACTATAAAATGATAAAATTAAAGTTATATTAAGATTGTTGTAATATTTTGTTAGGTGCAAAAAATGTGTCAATTTGAGAAAATAATTCATTCAAGGAGTTGATAAATGGGAGCTACAGTTTTCTAATTCGTGTTTTTGGAGTCTTTACCTTCAGAAAAAAAAGTTGGCGTGACTGGAAAACGTCTTTATTTTTGTCACGTATTCCTTATGAATTGCAGGAAATGGTCTTTGCAAATCTCAATTTGGGAGATCTTGCAGAACTATCCTGGTTTGGGAGAAGCGTTTTAGTAAAATTGCTGAAAAAAAGGCTCTTCTGCACATTTTTCCCGCTATTATCACCAGAGTCGTGGGAAATCGCCGCGTGGCTGAGATACCCAGAACTCGACCGTGCAACTTTGATATAACAGAGAATTCAGTCATTGAATTGACCCCCCCTTAATGAAAAAGCGGGTTTTTGCATGGGGAAGAGGACGAAAAAGGGAGGTATTTTTTAGCGGTCCATTCTTTGTTGAAAAGAAGACGCGGCCTTCTTTCTTTGCCGTCAGATGTCGCCTCCATCGAGTGGGAAATTGTCTGAGATCAAGTGGATGGCTAAGGATACGTTATCAGATTGGAATGAATTGAAAGGGAATGAATTTTACCGTTATTGGGCCGGCCATAGGTTCCTCAATGTTCAACAAAGTCAATGATAGTGAGTTTCAAACCTTTTATTGCCAGTTCTTTTTTCAATTATAAGCCCTCGGATGCGGGAAAGAAAATCGTTTAAATGAGAAAAGGAGGTTGTCGGGTCTGAACTCCAACTTTGGCGGCCGAAATCAGCAAAATTGTCATCTTCTTTGAGGAAGTCAAAGGATCCGTTTTTGTACGAGCCATTGCGATGGTGTCTCCCATATAGGGGGACGCTAGTTGGTTGAAGAGAATCGCTTGGCAAAGCTGCCGGGGGGGGGGTATAAATTTTCTAAATCATTCATTTTATCCCTATCCTTTTCCAGAACAAAAATCATTTGTATGTCTTTGCCTAAATCACAGATTTCACGGGGGTTTTTTCAGAGTGATCAATCATTTTCGTGTCCAGGGTGGTCAAATCCGAAAATCATGGGAAAGTAAGCGCTTGTATCGACAACAGTTGTCACCGGATCGGTTGAGGATTCCGCAAGCTCTTTAAGCGATGATTCCATGGAGGCAAAATTATTGTCATAGTAAGCGTCGTGATAGCCATTTTCCCATGAGGTCGTTTTTATATTTATCTGTCTTTTTGAAATTGTGGAAATCTTGCAAACAGAGCTTGATATTGTCTTTTATTCGAGGCATTGAATTTTTCAGTTTTCCCGATTTAAATATGCGCAATCGCTTAATGGCGGCTGCATACCTGGGGAGCCCCCTGCCAATCTATAGCCTGAGTTGCACGATTTAAACGCTGTTGAAAATTTCTCTCTCGATTTGATCCCGCCGAATCCCGGGTTTCTCTCGAACCCCTCGAGATACTATTACCTCACTTTTAATATCTGCAGAGAAATTTTGGTGCGATTGCATAACGAATTGCTCAAACCCGTCATCTAATGATGTTCCTGAGATAAGATATTGATTCACCCCATTTTTAACAGAGCCGTCTTTGACTCACCCGTCATGGGAACAATTTTGATGTTTTTTTAGCCGACCCGAAGGTCAGGGTCATTTTTCCCGGTATCCTTCAGAATAGGAAGGACGTTTGAATTTGTTCATGAAGAAATGTCTTTGCAATAGGAAAACAAAACTTCTTCTGTGATTTTAAAACCACCGCTATTAATAACCTTGTTAAGAAATTTATCCTTATCGGAAGCGGGGGACCATAAATTTCTTTTTTCCAAATCAATTGAATTTGTTTGTGAATGGCCTCTTCTACTGTTGCAATTGAATAACGGCAAACATAATTTTTTCTCAATTTCATCAATTCATGAAAAAATTCGTTCTCCAAGCGGAGTCTTTTTTCCAAGGTACGTTGCGTCCATGGTATCTTTTTGAAAATCCTCTCTTCCCAAAGAATGGGAGCAGACTTCTGATAATCGTTGATTTGAGATTCTTTAATTTTAGTAGAAAATAGGGCTACGAAAAGAATTGTTAAAAATAGCACGCGCCGATTGCAGATACTGCTAGGCATTTCCTTGTTTGTCATTCGGAGAAATTCCAAAAGAGGTTCAAAATTTTCTGGTCATTGTATGAGTTTTCAATTCCAGTGAAGAAAAACCCTGTCCTAAAAAAGGCAGACCATAAGCGGCGGTTTAGATCATCGAGTTTCGACTGATTGAACCCAATATGGCAAAGCTTTCCCTTTCCTAACCGTAAATCGACTGGTTAAGGCCCCGGATATGAAGCAGCGTGGACGGCGTGGAAAGCTTGGAAAAGAGGGAAAAACTCCTTGTTCTGCTCTTACAAGATCTGGCCATTTCCAAGATATTATCGAATGCCTCGCCGCACCCTATTTCCCCTTTGAGGTAGAGGCCGATTGTGTCGTAGAGGAGCATCGCGGAAAAAATGTCGTTCTTATTGCCGGGCTAACAGATGACGGGGCATTGACTTCAGTCAAAATAGCCCTAGTTTCCCTAAGTTCGGCAACTTTAAACGCAAGGGCCGTCGGCAGGTTTTGTTCAGCGGCATTGCCTTTTCCAATATCGTGAAGGGCTAAAAACAATCAAAAAAAACTCATCCCATTCAACCAGCTTGAGAACGTCGGATTCAAAAGTCTCTTTAAAAATCTTTGTGCTGTTGTGAGGACCCCGTTTAGTGGTGCTGACGAACAGTGTATCCTTCAGAAACTTCCCACAGGCCTTTTTATCAAGAAGTTTTTTTAATGCGACGTCTTCACTTAATTGATCCAATAGGGATGAGGGGGGTTTACAGCAGAATAGTTTGAATATTCATTAACAATCATTTTTAAATGATATAGGGAATCTGTTAAGAAATGATAAATCTATATTAATTTTTTCTTAATAATTAATTGTTATAATTTATTTTTTAATTAAAAATAAGCGTTTCAAATGAATCCTATAGAAAATAATTTCAATCAATAAGCAGCAGCAATCAGTTCAGAACAATCTGGATGTATAGATATTTTGGACGAGCTGGCAAAGCTGTAGTTTTCAGGTGATACCTTTTGGGTAAGTTGCTTGGATAAAATCCTCACTAATTCTGTTATTCTAAAAAACCAAGATGCCGCCAAGTCAATATGAAATTGAAGATCTTCGCCATTTTGGGGCCATGCTTTAGTTTTGTTTAAGGACTCCAAATCTCCGGGATATCGCTGGGGACCTGCTTCCAGATTGAAAGTCAATATATGAGGCATCAAGTGCTTAAGCACTTCAAAAAAAAAGGCAGGCAAAGAAAAATCCGAAGAATTGCGCAATCTCTTGCCCATTGACCAGGATAAGATTAAGCAAATAATTCTCAAATATATGCACCTAAAAGGAAGCCTATAGAAAAGATAGGCGGTCTTTGCTTTGGGCTTTTGTCTTTTGCATATGTATT
>CAWAPJ010000038.1:0-18915 GCA_963783885.1 Waddliaceae bacterium
ATGAACGGCTTGAAAAAGGACTTGCAGATTCAGAGGAAGCTGGCAAAATTTTGGAAAAGACTCTTGCGTATGTTCGCTTTGAACTTGCCGATGCAGTAGCTAGGATACCAATAAAAAAGCTTCCTCTTTTTAGCGAATGGATTCAAATATCAAAAGACCCCTCTGTTTTGGATTTTTGTGAGTTTTTGCTTGAAAAAAAGGAAAATGAACTTGTTTGCACTCTTTTCCCTTGGGGTAATAAAAAAACGTTTGAGAATAAGTTGGCTGCGCAATTCAAAAATGAAACGAAAAGCCGAAAGTCTTACCGTGCATGGTCATCTCAATTTAAGGATGAAATTCCTCTGTTTTGTAACAAACTCCTTTTTGAGCTTTTGGACATATCCGAAAGAATTCCGGGCATTTTTGAACCTATTATGGAAATTGCAGGAAAGCATTCTCCATTATTTTTGATCACTCTTATGAGGCACGTTAAAGAAAACGCCGATGGGAAACTTTTAAAGCAAATCATCGGCTTCTCGGAAAAGGAGTTTGATTTTCCTCTGCACCTGAGTCTATGGAAAGAGTGTGGAGTTTCGGCTAAAATGTGTTTTGAGCTGATGGGTTCTATAGGCGAAAAGAAATTCACTTATTTCATGAGAAATTCGTCCCTCCATGGACCTATTTTTAAACAGCTGAGCCAGGCATTGAAACAGAAAAATCATCGCCTTGATACAATTCTGGCTTTGCCCGATAAAGAATGCCTTGATCTGCTTGAGGTGTTATTTCCGATAATAGTACAACAGCCAAAATCTTTGTTTTTTAGTTTATTTTCACCGCCATCAGGTATAGAAGAATCATTCAATGAAGAGCTAAACGACCCAGCGTTTAGAAAGTTAATCGCAGGAATAAAAGGGCCCATGAGTCACCAGACCTATTCTGACATTATCAATCTCCTAAAATCGGATGCTTCATATTGCCGCAAGCTTCTCAATTTATGCGAATCATATCAAGGAGCATTTACCCAGCTTTCAGGGGACCGCGAACTTTATCATTCATTAAAAAACGTCGAAACCCAATTTGGAATTTCGCACCCTGTAGTGGACCACCTGCTTTCTTTATTCAACAATGGAAAGGCTGATTTAGCAAAATACTATTTAAAAGTGGCAGAGGGCAAACAATGGAATTTTTTAGATAGGCTCATAGACATGAGCCGGGTCTCGGCTTCCGAAGATATGAAAGCCTTGTTTGAATATCTGGAAACGCATTCAAATGACAAACTCATGCGCCTTGTCTCATCGTCAAATGCTGGAGCGATCAAAGCTATTTTAAATCTTTCTGAAGTGACTGATAAGCTTCTTATAGAGCGAATCCAAAAAGGTAAAAACCTCAATCAACTTGATCGCAATCTTCTCCTTTTAAATGCGCGCGGCTACAAAGACATGATTAATTGTATTTTGGAGGATTTTTCTAATCATCTAGACATTATGAGGCTGATTTCCGAAGGACATATTGAAACGGCAGTTTCAAAGTTTAAAGGATCGGTTCAAGAAATCCTTTATGATCATGAGACGCAAGTTGGCCAAAGTTCGGATAAACTGAAATTAGATTCTGCTTTTGCGCTTGCTGATTACATAATCGATAAAAAAGGAAAGCTTCATCTTGGAAGGATTGCCTCCCTTAAAAACCACCGGGATTATCATTCACTTCATATGGAGAAGGTATTAAATCTTCTTGAGGTAAAAAAAGATATAGGGACACTACTAGTCCGGACGCCAATCCCCCAAAACGGAACTCCACAAGATGTTTTAGTCAAAAAAGCTTTAAATTTAAGGCCTGATTCCATTGTGACTCATCGCGATGTGCGTCTCCTTGTACTAAGCGCTTTGCTCTCCCATACCCGTCAAAGCGATGTCGGTTCATGTTTTGGAACATGCCTCACGATCCAGCAAGAATCCTCTGCAGTAGGGATCCTACAAATCCTAAACGATTTCCACGCGATCTTAGAGACTGGAGGTTTGACAAGGAATGGGCAGTTCTTTCCTATCAATATCAATGAGAACTATCTGGAAACGATCTTTCGCACGGGGCACCCGCTTTCTAGGCTGCGGGAGTATACTGTTGCGACAATGGGCGCTGATGAAGCGGCAAGCAAAACGTACATCAAAAGACCGATTGAAACAATCTGCAGCAAACTAAAAGATTTTTTTGGGCAATTTGACAAAAAAATGATTTCGAATTCTGAAATTGCCGACGACCTGACAACTGATTTTATTTCGAAATTGCCGTGCAAATATGTCTACGACGCTTCAAAGAGCAACCCGAACAAACCGGAAGAGGGCCGAGGAGCCTGGATACTGTTTGATAACCAAACCGAACACCCTGTTCAAAATATTGATGATTTCAGAGCTTTGATTCTCAAAGCCGTGCCGCCGTTCCAGCAATCATTGGCAAGGAAATTTCCCGAACACAAGAAGCAAATTATAGAATTCATAAATTCAGATATTATTCCTTTGATAAAAAGCGATCATTTTATCAGTTTAATTTGGGATTCTCTTTACTTCATGGTTTTGGAAGACTGCGGCGTTGTTTTTGATCGACTTGCCGAGGTCAATCCTATCCGCCATTACCAAAAATTAGACGATTCCCCCTGGTGTCTGTATCAAGGAGGTCTATCTGAAAGAGTCTTCAACACCTATTACGAAAGAAAAGAGATGAATGACTTTTCCGGAAGCCAGGCCTTTAGTCAGGATAATTTAGTGGACTCCCTCATTAGCTTCATCCAAAATTTGCCGGAAAGTATCAAACATTGTTGCAATGAGAATCCTGGACGGCTTATTTATTTGGGAATGCCTGGCCACGCACTGTCTCTCAAGCCGCATAAGCTTCTAAAACACTTATCTCAATATGAAAATAGAGAGTCTCTTCTTAAGAGTTTGAAAGAGCAAACTGAAAGTTGGTTAAAAGTTACGATTACCCTTCAAGATCACCAGAATATTTTTGATGGCTTGGTGAAAGAAGCCAACGAAGAACAAAAACATGAGCTCAAAGAAATTCAGCAAAATATTATGACTGAGTCCTGCTCGCTCTCAGAATACATCGATATCTGTCGAAATGAATTGCAAGCGCATGTTTTTTCTAAATCGCATTTGCAACATAATTTATCAACTTTAGCCTCGGAAATTGCCAGTCTTCCTCGAATGAGAAAACTGAGGCCAAAGGTCATTGAAATAGCCGATACAAATTGGGAGTCGCCTCGAAGCCATCTGGCCATAACCGGCAATCCCGTAACAGGTAAAGCAATGATTGTTCTGACTGATGACAAGCATCACCAGTTTAAAGCATTTAATGAAGCCGCATTAGTAGGAAAATGGCAGCTGCCGAGAGAAATTATTTTCCCTGATGAATTTTCAATTCATTGAATAATCTTATTGTTGATGTTTAGAAAATTCAACCATGTCTACTGCCTAATTCTCGATCGGATAAAGCGATAGGCGGGCTTAAATCCCTAGACATGCTTGAAAGTTTCATTTTAGCGGTAAATTTTTTTAGGATTCAAATTAAAATATTCGTGTTCAATGAGGTTGGGATACGGCCAACCGAATATTTGGGGAAAATCATTGCGGTCCAGGTGAGGAAGTTTTTTGCTGATCTCTTCAAGTTGTTTTGTAGGGGAAGAGGTTTCTTAAATCGGAAGACCAATTTCATACACCAAAGGCAACTATTAGAACAAGCCTGAGCAAAGGGCGGTGCCGAAAGCAAACAGAAGCACAGAAACAACAGACCTTAAGAAGTTTAAGGTAATTTTCTTGAGGAAAAAAATGCCAGTCAGGATGCCGAGGAGGCCCGAGAGTATCACGACAGTTAATAAACTTGGGGTGACTAGCGAAAAAAGATGATAGAAGCTGATTCCGTAAACGATCAGCCTGGCGGCATCGACTAAAATGGCGATGCAGGCCCCTGTGGCAATATAGCGGTCTTTGCTGAGATTCAAGTTGATGAGAAAGCCGCTTCTCAAGGCTCCCTGAAATCCCGAAATCCCTCCGAAAAAGCCGCTGGAAAGTCCTCCCAAGGGGAGCCATTTGGGGTTTATAGACGTAAAGTCGTAGAGGCTCTGGATTCTCAGGACTCCTAAGAGGATGAGGAGTAGGCCGATAAGAATCTTGATGTATTCGATGGAAAATCTATGGCCGAAAAGGACGTATGTAGCTATGGGTTGCAAGTGAAGCATCTTGACAAGAAGCCATGACCCGAGAAGCGATCCGGCGATGGCGGGAAGTCCGAAGTAAAGAACCGTTTTCAGGTCGATCGATTTGAAAAGAAGACCGCTTTTGATCAGATTATTCAGAAAGTGAAGGAAGGCCGTCAGGGCAATGGCCACGGGTAGCGGGGCCGCTATGATGAGGATGGGGAGCATGAGGGTGCCGAATCCGAAACCTGTAAAAAAAGTCAGAAGGGAGACGATATAGATTACGACGGCTGCAGAGATCATGTAAGACATACATTTTTCTGGTGGCTGCGATAGAATAAAACTTTATTTTCGCCGACAAAGATCGGCTTAGCTTCGGAGGAATTTGACAAAGTGCCAATTTCCATGCTCTCATCCTGAGAATGTGCCTGGATTTTTTTGGTTTCCTCATCCATTGTCCAGATAAGATTGTGTTTTTTGTCGATATAATAGCTAATATTGGAAGAATCTAAATCGAGTTCTCTTGTTTCTTTTTTGTCAAAGTTGACAAGCATGATTTTCTGAGAGGTTTCCGATTGAAATATGAGTGTGCTTATGCCAATTCCTCCGATGAATCGGAGAGCCCCTAGAGGATATTCCATTTTTTCTGTTGGCCGAAAGATCTTGCCATTTTTTACTAAACGCTTTGAAATAATTGTCGATTCTTTGCTTTGCATTAAAGTGAATAAATTTTGTTGATGAAAAAGAAAATCCGGGCAATCGGGCAATAGGGTTTTTTTTCCTTTTTGGGAGAACAAAGTGCTTATTCTCAAGCGGCTATTGCGAAAACCCGCCAACTCTTCGGAGCAGATCAATTCTCCCGCAGGTCTCTTTTCGATGAATTTTGTTTTCCGGAAATTCTCCGAAAACTCCACTCCGTAAAGCTTATCGCCAAATGCTAGAAAACAATATCCCGAGGAAGTAATCGACATTTGGTCTCCGTGGGCAGGCTGCTGCGGCAGGCTGGTTTTAAAGGATATTGTTCCATCTTCCGGATTGACAAAATTCAGTACGTTGGAATTTTTATAGATAAAAGCAATCCCTAAAGGCGTTTGCTGGATATGAAAAAGTGCATCTTCCAAAGGGATGCCCCAAATAAGCCTTCTCGTTGTATTGTGAAAGCTCATAAGCCATGTTGCAGGGTTGTTAGGAACGCGATAAAGGGAAGCCAGGCGGAACTTGGAAGGGAAAATCGGCCCCTGAAAACCTTCATTTAAACGAAAGGTTTTTTTGGGATGCAAATAAAAATGATCCTTATCAATCAGATCGGGGCCGGGCCATCCGAATAGCTGAGGAAAGTCGCTTCGGGCAATATGAGGGAGCGTTTTTCTGATTTCATCAAGCTGAGAGGCTGCTTCGAAGAGGCTGTCGGCTGAATTAATTTTATCCATTAGCTCGCCGACAAGAGCGGTTTTTTTATCGCAGTCGGAATTTTTCAGTTCCTTGATTAAACGAATACGTTCCCGGGGAGAGGACTGCTTAAGGAGACTGGCGAGCGATCTTCCTTTATTTTTCCACTTGTTGAAAGGAATCGAGGTTAAGGCCTTCTGGATATATTTAAAGGTTGATTCATTCTGAATAAAACTGTAGAGCAAAGGAGAGTTGCTGTCTTTGCTTTTCAAGAGAATAAAATCTATAAATTTCGTATTATTGGGGCATTGTTTCATATCAAATTCATTGAGGCATGATCGAATATGGGTTCGCCTCAATTGAGCAAAGGTGCAATTTTCTTGAAGGGGGAGAGGTTTCTTAAGGCGTAAGATCAATTTAATCAATGCGAGAAAACAATAGCCTGAAACAGAATTATTGGTATTATTGCTGAAGAAATAGAAGCTCTCCAAAGTTTTTCTTAAGGTTTCAATTGTCATCCTATTTGTTAGAATTTGCAATTGCTGCCAAATGGGATTGCCGGGTTTCAAAGTTCCTTCTCTACAATGGTCCTTGAGATGACTTTCAAGAAACTCATTTTTATTATTAAGATTGTTTAGCGATTTTGGCCTCGGTGAATGCTTTTTCAAGGCTGTTTGGCCAATGCGAGCAATGGAACTATCGCCGGGTTTATTTTCCCGTCGATAGCTCGGTGGAGGAAAAAAACTGTTTATAACTGAGTTTGAATCCATAATCTTTCCTCTGTGCTGGTAGGTTAATTTACTGAATTGTATTTCTTAAATCAAGAAAAATTGAATTAATTGAATGATTGTGATTAGGTAATCTTGTTTAACTTAACCTTAGGAGGTCGTTATGCAGAAAATAGATTATCAAGTAACGCACAATTGTGCAAAACCCCATTGTCAAGTGGATTTTGACGAATCCAACGATCAAGTTTCTACAATTTGTATTGAGCATAACCATCCGCAATTGTCTTACATTTCAGGAAAACATCTTGATAAAAAAGAATTGGAACAAATTCTGGAAAACTTGGAAAAGTGTATGTATACACTCGAACTTTCGCAAATCTTAATGGAACACAATAATCGCAACATCGTTGCCAAAGCCTTAGAAAAGCAGCATTATCACGACCTGGCTGTCTCAAAAATCATTGCCAAAAAACTGATCTCCTCACAATGATTTTTTCGCCATGAAGATTACCTTTCCTCCAGCTGCGGGGGGAGAGGTTTTATCCGTTGTCAAAGGAACAAGAATGCCCCCTTTTCGAATGTAGAAGAGAGGGATCGCCTGGTGTTGATATTGGTTTTCCCAATCCTTGTGGGTAAACTCAGCTGTAATTCGGGTGGATTTGATGTCATAGCCTTCCTCTAAGAAGCGGGAAAGACGGTGGAAATCGTATCCTTCACCAAAAAGACGCCTTCCCATAAGGCGGGCGGGGATTTTATCTGTTGTTTCGGGAAGCTGGTAGAGGCCCGCCTGATCAAAATGTTCGCTAAAGTGAATAACAGCAAGACTGTTGACATCGTCGCTTTCGGTCATGGCCAACAGTTTTCCCATATCCTCAAGTCCATCGGGATTTTCCGATTCGAAAGTCAGAAAATTTCCGTGATAAACGGGGAGACGGTAATCTTTTGTTTCCGATACCTTCCAAAAATCGGTATCGATGAACTGCACTTTGTACTTTTCCGCGTCAAGTGCCTCGCCTATATGCCTTGCCAGTGTGTTGGCCCCGATAATGAGGATGCCTTGGTCGGGCAGGCTCGACAAATTGAGCCATTTGGCTATCAGCGGCGCGGCGATTCCATAAAAGATAACGGTTCCAGCGATGACCGTGAAGGTTATTGGGGCGATGATATGGGCGCCCTGATATCCGATTTTAGACAGCTCCAATCCGAAAAGGGCGGATATCGCAGCGGCTATGATACCCCGCGGAGCGAGCGAAGATAAAAAGAAAATTTCTTTCCAGCTCAGCTCCGAGAACATTGTGGAAGCCAAAACACTTACAGGGCGGGCGATAAAAATTAGAAAGGCCAAAAGGAGCAAGCTGACCCCGAGGGTTTCTTTTAAGGCCTGCAGTTCGATGCTGGCAGCTAATATAATAAACAAAAACGCGATCAAAATAATCCGGAGGTTTTCTTTAAAATCGACGATATGGCTGATTTGGGTTTCTTTTTGATTGGCCAGGATCATCCCCATAATTGTCATGCAGATCAATCCCGAATCCTGTTGAAAAAGATTAGACAGGATGAAAGTGACAAACAGGATCATCAGGATGACAGGGTTGTGCAATTCGTCGCTCATCCAGTATTTTCTGAGTAGCAGCAAAATAAAATAGGCTCCGGCAATTCCGATGACAGTTCCTATGACAAGTGTTTTGACAACTCCTATGGAGATAACGCCGAGCGCTTCGGTGACGCTTCGTTGAAGGAGGCCTTGATAGATAAGCACCGCAACCATCACTCCAAGCGGGTCGATGATAATCCCTTCCCACCTCAAAACCGAGCGAATCGGTTCTTTGACGTTCAAATCGGAAAGCATCGGGATGATCACTGTCGGTCCTGTGACAATCAGGATGGCGCTCTCGAGAAGAGAGATTGTCAGGCTGAACCCAAGCACGTAATGAAGGAACAGGAAGGTCAGACCCATCCCGACGATCGCCCCGATTGTAACAAGATTCCGGATGACATGGCCGACTTCCCTGACATCTTTAAATCTCAGGCTTAGGCCCCCTTCGAACAAAATGACTGCGACAGACAGCGAAACAATCGGAAGCAGCAAAGGACCGAAAAGCTGCTTGGGATCAATCCACCCCAGTATCGGACCCGCTAAAAAACCGACAGTCAGCAATAACAGAATCGACGGGGCTTTAATGGCCCAGCTTAGCCATTTAACCGAAATGCCAAGCGCGATAATCGCGGCGAGACTGATGACAGCCGTTTGCGTTTCCATAACTTTAGATGTACACGATACGGCTAAAAGAGAAAACTCTTACCCCGCGCATACAACTTGGGAAACCATGCCGGCAGCCTTGCTGATCATACCTTCGGTGATTTGAAATCTTTTATAGGGTATCGGCACAAAGCTTTGTATATCTTTGAGCGGCAAAACCTTTAGATTCTCTTCACCAGCGAATTTGCCCACAAGAACCAGTTCTCCGATTTCATTTTTCCCAACCAGCACAGGCTCAAATAGCTGCTTTGTCAATATGACTTTGCTTTTTTCGACTTTTTTCGTGAGGATTTCTAAAGTTGATTGATTTGTAATTGCCCGGCAGATAGGCTGCCCCGGGTCCGTCGGTAAAATCAGTTCGTGGGGTTGTCCTTCGAAGGCTTTGACATTCAATGGGCCAAGCTGCACATCGACACAAAAAGCAGCCAACGGGATAAGGACTAATATCGCTGAAAATGGGATTATTTTACTCATAATTCACCTCCTTAAGGCCCGCAAATGACTTCGGAGACCATTCCGGCAGCTTGGTCTTTCATTTGCTGAGTGACAACAAAGTTTTTCGTTTCCAGTACAGCTGCGTTGCGGATAAATCTGATAGGAATTTGGACGAGTTCTTTTTGGCCCTCATATTTTCCTATCAGAATCAAAGCTCCCGAGGGATCGCGGCCAAGCAAGATGGGGTCGAAACGCTTTTGTTCGAATTTAAGAACATTATTCTCAGCGACTTGGCGGCTGATTTCAATGGTAAACTGATTGTTGATCGCATAGCATAAATGTTCAGGCGACACTTCTCTTACTCGTGTCGCAGGCGACTGAGGTTGAAATGGCTGAGCATTTAAACTAAATAAACTTAGCTGCGCGCAAACAAATAAAATAGAGAAGGAAATTAATTTATTCATAAATTCACCTCCTGTAAATACTATTCTATCAAAAAATAGATATTAATATTTAATTGCGGTTAAATTATTTATAGTTTGTTGAATATCAGTGACTAAGTCATCGAGATTCTCTATGCCGACAGAAAAGCGGACAAGCCCATCGCCAATTCCCATTTTTTTCCTCTCTTCAGCCGGGATTGACGCGTGGGTCATCAAGGCAGGATGATTGACAAGAGATTCCACCCCGCCTAGGCTTTCGGCTAAAGTAAAAAGCTTAAAGGAGGATATCAGCTGGTTTGTTTCTTCAAGAGAGAGATCAAATTCGACAGAGACAATTCCGCCGAACCCACTCATCTGCTTTTTCGCGATATCATGGGCTGGATGAGTGGACAGTCCGGGATAATAGGTTTTTTTGACGAGGGGATGACGATCGAAAAATTCCGCTATTGCAAGAGCGTTTTGATGATGGCGCTCCATTCTCAAGGCCAGAGTTTTGACGCCCCTGAGAGTCAGCCAGCAGTCAAAAGGACTGGGATTGACGCCAGCAGCCATGCGGGCAAAGTCGAGTTTTTGTTTGATTTCGGGATCGTTTGTCACTACCGCCCCGCCAATGACATCGGAGTGGCCTCCAATGTATTTTGTTGTGCTGTGCAAGACAATATCGGCCCCGTATTCAAGAGGGTTTTGAAAGCAGGGAGTAGCAAACGTATTGTCGACAATAGCTGTAATGGCGTAGGATTTTGCGGCCTTAAGTATGAGCTCTAAATCCAAAATTTCCAGAAGGGGGTTCGTGGGCGATTCCATAAGAAGCCATGCGGGCTTTTTTTCAAGTTCCTTGTTTAACGATTCCAAAGAAGTGAAATGATGGGAGCTAAATTCAATACCGAATCGGTTAAACACCCGTGTGAGCAGGCGGTAAGTGCCTCCGTAAACGCTGTTTAGCAAAAGAACCCGGTCCCCTGACTTCAGCAGTCCTAAAATCATGGCGGTCAGTCCGCCGAGTCCTGAGGAAAAGACTGTGGCGAATTTTCCTTTTTCCAAAGAAGCGAGAGTTGTTTCCTCCATGACAAAGTTGGGATTATTGGCTCGTGTATACTCATAGCCGCTATGAACTCCCGGAGACGTTTGAGCGAAAGTCGAGGTCATATAAATCGGGGGCATGACAGCTCCCGTCTTTACGTCGGGTTGAAACCCTTCATGAATGGCTTTTGTGGCAAATGAAATCTCGTCCATAATCACCGTTTTGTTTAAATCCAATTTTGACTATAACAAAATCTTATATATGAAAAAGAAGATTTTTATTACGGCCGGTATTATTCTGCTCGCTCTTGCAGCGGTTGGCCTTTATTATTTTTTAGAAAGTGAGGAGGAGGGTCAAACTCTCGTTCTCTATGGAAATGTCGACGTGCGTCAGGTGGATTTGGGATTCCGAGTTAACGGAAGGGTTGCCGCGATGTTGTTTGAAGAAGGGGATCTTGTCGAACCAGGGCAGCTGATGGGGGCTCTGGATCCTGAGCCTTATCAGGAGGAGGTCTCTCAAGCGAAAGCCAGAGTCGGGGCGTCAATGGCGGCTCTTCAAAATGCCGAATGGGTGCTCAAAAGACGGGAAGAGGTTGTGGGAACCGGAGCGGTGTCGAAGGAAAATTACGACGAGGCGCTTTACACGGCAGAGAGGCTGCGGGAGGATCTCAAAGAAGCAGTGGCAGCTCTTGAAAGAGCGGAAACCAATCTTCACGATACCGAAGTATTCGCTCCGACGCTTGGAACCATCCTAACGAGAGTCAGAGAGCCTGGAGCCGTCGTCAACTTCGGAGAGCCGATTTATACTCTGTCCATCACATCGCCGGTTTGGGTGAGAGCTTATGTTACAGAGCCCGAGCTTGGAAATATCTTCCCCGGGATGGAGGCGGAGGTGTTTACCGATTCGCCAAACCTTCCCGTTTACAAAGGACATATCGGATTTATCTCGCCCGTTGCCGAGTTTACGCCCAAAACCGTGCAAACCACAACGCTTAGGACCGACCTTGTCTACCGCATCCGCGTCGTTGTCGACAATCCCGACGAGCTGTTAAAACAGGGAATGCCCGTCACAGTCAAGATCAATTTAAAGCAGGAGCAAAGTTCTTGAGCGATGCTATCGTATCTCTGCAGAATCTGGCCAAACAGTTCCCGCGTCAAAAAACAATGGCCCTTGCGCCAATCACTACCGACATCCCTTCGGGAAAAATCGTCGGCCTTATAGGGCCTGACGGGGCGGGGAAGACGACATTGATCCGTCTTGTCATTGGTCTTCTCACCCCTACCGAGGGGACTGTCATCGCAATGGGCCATGACGTGTTTGAGGAAACGAATAAAGTCCATCAATTGTTGAGTTACATGCCCCAGCAATTCGGCCTTTATGACGATCTTACCGTGAAGCAGAATCTCGAGCTGTACGCCCGTCTAAGGGGGTTGCGGAAAAATGAGCAAAAAGACATTTTCGACAAACTCCTTGATTTTTCAAAACTTGCCCCTTTTCAAGATCGTCTGGCGAGGAATTTATCCGGAGGGATGAAGCAAAAGCTGGGATTGATTTCCGCTTTGCTGCAGAAGCCTCGCCTTCTTATTCTCGATGAACCCACAGTAGGTGTCGACCCTTTTGCCAGAAGAGAGCTTTGGGATATGATGCGCTCTCTTGTCAAGGACGGGATTTCAGTACTCTGGAGCACATCCTATCTAGACGAGGCTGAAAAATGCGATGAGGTTTTGCTGTTGAATGCGGGCAGCTTGTTGTTTCAGGGGCTTCCTGCGACTTTGACCGGGAAAATGGCTGGCAGGGGGTTTCTCATTAAGGGAATTTCCGGCCCCAAAAGGAATGTCTTGTCGCGCTGCCTTCTGAATCCTGCGGTTCTTGACAGCGTCGTTGAGGGAAGAGCGGTAAGATTAGTTGTGAAGGAAGGAGAAAAGCGGCCTCCTCTTGAAGACCTTGAAGCGGGGGAGGGAGCCGTTTATGAGGAGGCAACCCCAAGGTTCGAAGATGCATTCATTGATATACTAGGCGGCGGGCCGAAAGAGGTGTCGCCTCTCACTAAAAGGATGACTCACTTTCCCGAAGATAACGAAATCATTATTAAAGCCGACGGTTTGACAAAACGGTTCGGGAAGTTCACGGCGACCGCCGGGGTCAGCTTTTCCGTGCCGAGGGGGGAAATCTTCGGTCTTCTCGGACCGAACGGCGCGGGAAAATCCACGACATTCCGCATGCTTTGCGGCCTTATCAAGCCGACAGAAGGCGCTGCCTATGTCGAAGGGGTCTCTCTGCAGGACGCTCCCAGCAAGGCGCGGTCGAAGATAGGCTATGTCGCGCAAAAATTTTCTCTCTACGGCAATATGACCGTCAGCCAGAATCTCAATTTTTTTTCCGGCATCTATCCTGTCAAAGAGGAAAACCGCAAAGAAGCCATAGGAGACATGGTTTCTATTTTTTCTTTTGAGCCTTATTTGAATACTCCTGCCGGGCAGCTCCCTTTGGGATATAAACAGCGTCTTGCCCTTGCCTGTTCGCTGATGCACCGCCCCGAAGTTCTTTTTCTTGACGAGGCCACTTCCGGAGTGGACCCGGTGACCAGAAGGGAATTTTGGAATCACATTAACGGTCTCGTCGATAAGGGGACGACCGTGATGATCACCACCCACTATATGGACGAGGCCGAATATTGCGATAGGATCGGATTCTTATCCCAAGGCAAACTGGTTGCCATAGGATCGCCGGACGAGCTTAAAGAAAGCGTTCAATCGGACGAGCTCTTAAATCCGAGCATCGAGGATGCATTCATTATCTTGTGCGGAGGGGAAGGGAATGCAAAGTAGTTTAAAGGTTTTGAGAACCTGGGCGCTCATCAAAAAAGAGTTTTTTCAAATTGTGCGCGATCCAAGCAGCGCTCTTATCGCTATTATCTTGCCTCTTATCCTTTTGTTTATCTATGGCATTGGCATATCTCTTGATATTACGAATCTTGAAATCGGTATTGCTATGGAAGATTCCTCTCCTTTAGTGCAAAGTTTTGTCGACTCTATCAAGGATTCGAAATATTTTTCGGTCAAGGTCGAAAGATCCTCCGAACCGTTTTATCGAATGATGGAGGAGGGGGCCATTCGTGGATTTGTCGTCATTCCCTCTTATTTTTCCCGCGATTTTTTAAATCCTGAAACCCAGGCGCCCATACAGGTCATTGCCGACGGCTCTATTCCGAATACGGCCAGTTTCGTCCAAAATTATGTGAGGCAGGCCTGGCTAAACTGGGTGCGCCTATTAGATATTAACAAAGCAACTACAAGAAGGCCTAAGATCACAGTTGAATCCAGATTCTGGTATAATGAAGATCTCAACAGCCATTATTTTCTCGTTCCCGGGTCCATTGCGATAATCATGACTCTAATCGGTACCCTTTTAACGGCGGTTGTTGTGGCGCGGGAGTGGGAAAGGGGAACGATGGAGTCATTGCTCTCTACGCCGGTGACAATCAGCGAGCTGATCATCAGCAAAATTGTGCCCAATTTCTGCCTCGGTATGACATCGCTATTTTTTTGCACGTTGATCGCCGTATTCCTGTACAATGTGCCTTTCAGAGGCAGCGTTTGGGTGCTTGCCCTTGTGTCTGCAGTGTTTCTGATGACAGCCCTTGGAATCGGACTCTTCATTTCCACTCTTGCGCGCGATCAGTTTGTCGCCTCTCAAATGTCGATTGTCGTCTCCTATTTGCCGGCATTTATGCTTTCGGGGTTTATTTTCGAAATCTCCAGCATGCCGATTGTGATTCAATTGATCACTTATATTGTTCCCGCTAAATACTATGTAACATCTTTGCAGACCGTATTCCTTGTGGGAAATGTTTGGAAGCTGCTCCTCTATGATACTGGTGCGCTTTTGATTTTTTGCTTCATTATCTTTATTCTGACAATTAAAATTTCCAGAAAAAGGCTTGATTGACAATGATTAAGCGGCTCAAAGCTCTCATTATCAAGGAGTTTCTCGCGATACTTCAGGACAAAAAAAGCCGAACAGTCCTGATCATTCCGCCTTTGGTGCAGCTGTTTATTTTTTCGTTTGCCGCCACCCTCGATGTTGAGAATGTCAATATGGGCGTATGGAATAAAGACAATGGCAAGTATTCCTATGAACTTATTCAAAGATTTGTCGGATCGCCCACTTTTAAGAACATTTATTTTTATCATAACGAAAAACAGGTAGAAAGGGCCATCGATAATGAAGAGGCTCTCATTGTTGTTCATATAGACGAGAACTTTTCCCGAGATATTTTGTCGGGAAAAGTTGCCAAGGTTCAGTTTTTGCTCGACGGGAGAAAATCCAATTCCGCGCAGATTGTCGGAGGGTATGCCGTCAGCATTTTAGAGCAGTTCCAGAAAGATACAAAGGCGGCAATCGGGCTGCCGAAAGCGAGGACAGCATTGATTCCTTGGAATTGGTACAATCCCAATTTGCTCTACACCTGGTTTACTGTTCCCGGCTTGGTTGGCATTCTGACTATGCTCATCTGCCTTTTGGTCACTGCCATGTCTGTGGCCCGGGAAAGAGAGGTGGGAACATTCGAGCAGCTTCTTGTTTCGCCCCTCCTTCCTTCGGAAATACTTCTGGGCAAGGCCATTCCCGCGATGGTTATCGGAATTGCTGAAGGGTCTTTGATATTATTTGCCGCCATTTTTTTCTTCGGCATTCCCTTTACCGGCTCTCTTTTTCTTTTATATTTCAGCATTATTATTTTCGTCTCTTCGATTGTCGGAATCGGTCTTTTCATTTCTTCTCTTTCAAAAACCCAGCAGCAAGGTCTTTTGGGCGTGATGATTTTTATGGCGCCGGCTGTTGCTCTTTCCGGTTTCGCGACTCCGATCGAGAATATGCCCGAGTGGCTGCAGGTGGGCACGCTTGCCAATCCTCTGAGATATTTTCTCGTCATCGTTCGGGGCATCTTTCTCAAGAACCTTTCCTTCTCTATTGTCTGGAATCAGACCTATCCCATGGCCATTATCGCATTTTTTACCTTGACTGGGGCCGACTGGTTCTTTAGAAAAAAACTAGAATGAAGATTGCATTATACTTAGGGATTGTTTTAGCGCTTGCCTCCTGCCGTGTCGGCCCCGATTACAGGCGGCCCGATTGCGACATGCCAGTCGCCTGGACAGTTTCCGATGAAGCCAAAACAGAAGAGAGTCCCGACGAGTGTTGGTGGGAGTCTTTTGATGATGAGCAACTTGTGCGCTACATTCGGCTTGCCTCGCATTATAATAAGGACATTCAAACTGCTCTTGCAAACATTTCTGAGGCCAGGGCCCTAAGGGCTCAGGCAGCTTCCAGGCTTTATCCCGATATCGACGCCGAGCTTAGATACAACCGCAACTCCTTCAACACATTTTTCGGAGGCGCCGGAGATGTCAATCCCGGAAACATCCAATCGTTTACGACCAACTTCCAGCAGGAAATCTTTTTCGTTGGACTCGATGCCATCTGGGAAATCGATATCTTCGGGAGGACAAGAAGACAGGTCGAAGCGGCCTGTTATCGGATCGGAAGCTCGATTGAATACTATTATGGCGCCCTCATTTCTGTTTTTGCCGAAACAGCGTGGAACTATCTGGATGCTAGAGGCCTTCAGGAAAAGATCTTCGTCAAGGAGCGTGAAATTGAAGTCATGTGCGAAGCGCTGCAATTAACAGGCGATAAATACCTTGCAGGACTTATCAGCGACATCGAGCTGAAAAACAGAGAGGCCGAGCTCAGCCGTCTCGAATCGGAGCTGCCCCACTTGTATACCGAGCTTTATGCCGCAATCTACCGTTTATCGGTGTTGACAGGCCATTTCCCCGGGGGGCTTCTTGAGGAAATGCAGGAGTCGAAACCGCTGCCGGAATTGCCCCGGGTTGTCAATACCGGACTTCCTTCCGAACTTCTGCAGCGCCGTCCCGATATAAGACAGGCTGAAACCGAGCTTGCCGCTGCTACTGCCGACATCGGTGTCGCCGTAGGCGACCTTTTTCCCCGTTTTTTTCTTGCCGCCAGTATCGGCGATCAGAAGTTTTCTCTCCCAACCCAAACATTGGACGGCTTTGTTTGGTCATACACAGCCGATATCCTGACCCCCATATTTCACGGAGGAAGAATCCAGGCCAGCATCCGCGAGAAAAAGGCAAAAGCCGAGCAGGCCTTCTACACCTACGAAAATACCATTCTGCAGGCTGTTGAGGAGACAGAGGACCGCCTTTTGGGCTACACGCAGGAGCTCGACAGGATCCGGTCATTGTCTCAGGCCCTTAAGGACAACACGGAATCGTGGGAGTTGACCCGGCTGCTCTATGACAAGGGGATAACAGACGCCATAACGGCATTGGAAAAAGAAAGAGAGACCCTTCAGTCAAGGGAGTCTGTCATAGACAGCAGGATTCAGGCTTTTGAGCAGCTAGTCGGACTCTACAAAGCCTTGGGCGGGGGCTGGGAGTGCGAGGAAGGCGGACTCTGCGTTCAGTAGAGTGTTTATATGTAATGATGCTTTTATCTCGGGAGAGCGAGGCCGACTGCCTCTGGGTTCAGCAGGGGAGTTTTCAGGAAAATCTTGCTTAGATACTTGATGCCGCTGTCGGGCGCCACCGTGATGATCACGCTTTTTTTTGTGAGTCCTTGTGCGATTTTGAGGGCCGCCCATACATTGGCGCCTGTCGAGCCGCCGGCCAGAATCCCTTCCTGCGCGGCTAAAGCTCTCGCCGTGTCAAACGCTTCTTCATCTTCTACTTGCATCATATCATCGACAAGGGAAAAATCGATCGCCTTGGCGATGTGGTCCTCGCCGATTCCTTCTACTTGGTAGCTGCAGCTAGCGTCTTTCGGAATCTTTCCGGTTTTAAAATAAGGATAATAGATCGAGCCGACCGGGTCGGGCATAATCACTTTTAAGTCGGGATTTCTTTCTTTCAGGTATTTGCCCACGCCGCTGACTGTTCCTCCGGTGCTTCCTGAGGCAACGAAGTAGTCGACCTCGCCATCGCACTGCGCCCAAATTTCCGGTCCCGTTGTCAGATAGTGCGCTTCGGGATTGAGGGGGTTGTCGTACTGGTTGATGCGAAAACTTCCCGGAATTTCTTCGGCCAGGCGGCGTGCCGTATTGACATAATGATCGGGCGAGTCGGGTGCTGCCGATGTGGGGCAGACGACAATTTCCGCACCGAAAGCTTTCAAAGCGTTTTGTTTTTCCATACTGACTTTATCCGGCATAGTGAGGATAACTCTGTAGCCCCTTATGGCGGCGATCATCGCCGCTGCCGCTCCGGTATTTCCCGAAGTATTTTCGACAATCGTCCCCCCGGGTTTCAGGAGGCCGTCCTGTTCGGCTTTATCGATAATATAGCGGACAATGCGGTCCTTGATACTGAGTCCCGGGTTGAAGAACTCCAATTTTATAAGGATTGTCACTAAAGGATTCGGGCACAGCCTTTGCAGCCTGACAAGAGGAGTTTGCCCGATCGCGTCGAGAACTGTCGAATATCTACTAGTCATAAATACAGTTAAAATCATAAAATCGAGTTAAAAACAAGGAGGAAATGTGGATTTATCTCGAAGAATTAATGTTGGAAAGGAATTTGCCGCTTGCTTCACACAGGAGAATTCGGATCGGTTTGCAGAGCTGCTTTGCGATGATGTCTGCATGGAGTACACACGAGATTCGTATCAACTTTCATTTGCCGGCAAAGAACAGGTAATTCAAAAAGCCAATGAGCTATTTTTTGAGCGTGTGAAAGGCCTCGCTGAATTTCAGTTCAAAAAATATTCCCTCAAAACAGACACTAAAAATGATCGAATTGTTGTGAGAACGACGATTCATGTCAAAGGACATGATAATTCTCCCATAAAATTTTTGGGCGTCCACGAACTTTATGTCAAAAACGAAGACGAAAATTTTAGGATTTATAAAATTATCAGTGCCAACAAGTCATCATAATTTTTGTTGGTAGACTTTGAAGTCTGACTGGGAGAAGAGGATAAATCTCACTTCCGAGAGGATGGGGTTGCTTTCGGTAAATTCTTTGACGGTTCTGAGTGCAATATCAGCAGCGCTGTCAATGGGATACCCATAGGCGCCGGTACTGATCGAAGGGAATGCGATTGTTTTCACCCCGTTTTCAGCAGCGAGGGAAAGCGAGTTGAGATAGGCATTCCTAAGAAGTTGATGTTCGTTTTGGCCGCCGCCCTGCCATACCGGGCCGACTGTATGAATGACATATCGGGCATTCAGGTTGCCGGCTGTTGTAATTACAGCCTCACCGGTGGGGCATTTTCCCTTGGTTTCCCGAATTTTTTTGCACTCTTCAAGGATCACCGGGCCTCCTGCTCTGTGTATGGCGCCGTCGACACCTCCTCCGCCAAGAAGCCCCGAGTTGGCGGCATTGACGATCGCGTCAACGTCTTCTTCTGTAATGTCGCCCTGCTTTAAAATGATCTTTGTCATGTTT
>CAWAPJ010000039.1:0-17937 GCA_963783885.1 Waddliaceae bacterium
GCCCTTGTTCAACCATAATTCAATCATCATGATATTTTGTTTTACCTATACAGGGTGGTTTCTCTTCGTAAAAAGAATGTAAAGATGCAGAAAGACTTGGATCCTTTTTTATTCATTGATCGATTTTCCTGATTGAGCAGGAAAAACAGCTTCTCCTACCTTTAAACTCAGTATAAAAGGTTCTTTTTTTATTTTTTTATAATCAGAAAAGCGCATCCTCCCAGTTACAAACCAACCATTCTCTCCATCTGCAACCGATACTCGCGCCAATACTCCTGGATAACATTTCCATAAATTAATATCTGTAATTTGTCCAATAACCGCTAATAAAGTGTTTTCTGTCACTCCCTCTTGTAATAAATGTGGTTCTTGAGAAGAATTGGGGGCGGTCTTAGGTTAATTTCATGAAAAAAATTTGCTAAGAAAAAGCTCGTGCCCGTGCCCGCGTGCGTGCCCGTGCCCGATTTTATATCAAATTTTTTTCATCAGATTCCTCTAATTTTTAGCCCCCAATTCTTCACAAGAACCTAAAAATCTCGATGAAGATGCCGACAATTTAAGCGTGACAGAGCACTAGTCTGTAAAGATAAAATGCAAGTTAACATTCATAATGTCGAGATGGTTCTTGTGGAATAGGTCAGGTTTTTGCAATGGATAGAGGTATGAATAGAATTTAGGCAGCTTTTTTCGAAATTACAGAATATAAATAGGCTGGTGAAATGTCTGCACCGTTATCCCAAACGATTGTTCCAAGTTCTTGATTCACTTTTACTGTTTTGAAATACTTGTGATCTTTCAATTTTTCAAAGATACCTTTAAATGGGATAATCTCAGAGATATTCACCTCTCCTTCCAAGCCGTCATCGAAACGCACAAACAGCTTATATTCACCAACAACCTTAACTTCTTGTACATCACGCAACATGATTTACTCCAGTGGAGGAATTTTTTTTAATTCGGCAAATTTCTCCGCCAATTGCCAGTCTTCTCTCAATTCTTCTTGATGGATACTTGCCCATTCGATGACTAATCCTAATACTTTGGGTGGCAATTTACCATCGAGTAAGGCTAAATCTTCGATTGAAATCGTAGCCTTATACTCATTGTATCTCACGTGAAAATGAGGGGGATTATGATCTTTATAAAACATTGCGATCACTATTCCCAGAAAGCGGCTAATCTCAGGCATTTATCCTCTTAATTTCAAAATATAATATTACCTGAAAAAAGGGAAAAAATCAAACGTATTCGGCGGATAGGTGAAATATGGGTTATTGAAAATAATGGTTTACATTAAGAGATATTTATCTCTTATTTGCAAACCCACCGAATACAAATTTATACAAATACCTGCTATGCTAAGCTATTTATAATTAATAGTTTCGAGATACAAACCGCTCAATCCGAAACTTCAATCCTCTCGAGCTTTTGAGCTGCCAGGTCGAAATGAGGCCACCGATGCCAAAGGGCGTAATCGCCGATAATGTAGAATCGCAGGCATGCGCGAGTGACTGCGACGTTCAAGAGATTCGGCTTGCGGGTTGCCCACTCAAGAGCACCGAAAGTTGTCTGGTCTCCTCCAAGAACAAAAAAGACAGCTGATGCCTGTTTTCCTTGAAAAGAGTGCACGGTCCCAACAGCCTCTCCCACCCATGAACGGAGCGATGCATTGAATTTGACTTCGAAAAGCTTTTTTATGGTCTTTTCCCGCACGATGAGATGCTGGATTTGCCGCACCACTTCGCGGAAGGGGGAAATGACAAAAACATCGGGGGTGTTCATCTTGTTCAAGAGGCTGGTAAGTTGATGGATAAGAGCGGCTCCTTGAGCGGGAACGTATTGACGATCCGTGACATTTCCGGGAATGTCGTACCAGCAACTCTTCGGCAAGGAGCAAAGAAGGGATTCTGTAGCCAGCACCATGCTGTTTTCATAGGCGATCTCATTGGCAATAGAGAACATGGGTTCCATGCAGCGCCGATGGACCCTGAGAGGGGCCCCCAGCCAAAAGGAAACCTCCCCAACATGACGTGTCATTCCATATTTGGAAGCCGCATCCATCAGGTTTTGTACGGAAACTCGGGAAGGAGCCCAAGAAAGGAGGTGATCCTTAAGCCGAAGTTTAGCCATGCCATCGACAACTTCCGGGGGGATGGTGCAAATGGGTTCAATCTGGAAGGGATCGCCGATCGAAAGAACTCTTTTTGCCCTCCAGATCGCGCCGACAGCTGCCTGAGGCAGCGCTTGTCCGGCTTCGTCGATGAACACCCAGCCGAGGCTTTGAGGTTCTAAATATCTGAAGAGACGGGCCACGGAAGCAAACGTCGAAGAAAGGAGGGGGATAAGCAGAAAAACGCTCTGCCAGACAAGAAGGGTATCGCTTGCAGTTGTCGGATTTTTTCCTTGGAGAAGATTCGAGATAGCCATGAGATTCCCCCCGGAATCCTCCTCTCTGCCGGAGGGTTTCTGCGAGCCAGGCTTCATGAAGGGCTATGGCCGCGATAAATAATTCTGTACGGATATGGTTGAGCGCAGCCGTTTGATAAAATCCCTGTTTTTGATTTTCAGAGTCTTCAAGAGAGCCATCCGGTATGCGGGCATCCCGGTGGGCTCTTTTTAACTTTTCATAAAAGTTTTTGCATATGTTTTCCCAAAGAGCATCATCGAGCAGCTCGAGCTCTTTAGCTTCTACGTTTTTGCGAAGCTCCTTCAGTTCTTCCTGAATTTTTTGAATATGCTCCTTGCGTGTATGGAGTTCGTCTATAGCGGCAATTTGCTTCCGTGCATACTGTCTGGACTGATTAGACCATTCGTTCCAGCTTTTCTCTTTGGCCAGCCGCTTCCAGATTGCGGGACGCTGCTGATTCCAAAGTTCTACCTGCTTTTCGACAAGATCGAGACGCATTTTGGCTTCTTCCTCTTCTTTTCGGAGCTCATCGAGCCCAGCTTCCCTGGCATCAGTTATCTTTTCTAACTCCAGCAGTTCGCTAAGCCCCTTGTCATGAAGAGATCCTGCTCTCCTTATCTCATCGTGCAGATAGGCGAGGTCATCAAGCGCATCTGCCAATGCCTCATGCCGGCGCTGAAGGGATAAAAACCGATCCCTGGCTTCGGCGAATGAGGGGCCGCTATACTCGCCGGCCCAATCCCAAATTCGCTTTCCTTGCAGCTTGTCGTCGCGGCTGATAAAAACCCTATTGACTAAGCGGCGGCAATTTTCCACATTGCCCAAGGCGGCGGAAATCAAACCCCACGCTTCATTTTTCTCAAGGTCAAGCAGCCTGCCGGCAACCGGCTCTAAATAGGATGTATGAGCATAGGCAGGGTCCAACTGCCTGCGGAGGGGTAGTTCATGCGAGAGATTTTGGACAGCCGTATTATTGGAGGAAACGACAACCATTTCGTACCCAAGCAAAGAAGGATGAAGGGTACTGACATAGACAGGATCTCCCCCCTCGAAACCAACAGCGATTGTCCCTGTGAAGGCGGCTTTGGAGCGAGTAAACTGCGCGAGAGCCTCTGCTCTTGCTACGATATTCTCCGCGATAATCTCCCGAAGGAGGGTCGTCTTTCCTGTACCGGGGGGACCGTTGACCGAGAAAATGCCGCCCTCGGCGAGAGAACACATCGTTTGGTTGACGGCAAACTGCTGCATCAATGCCTGTTGATGGGACCTGCTTGCAGGCCAGCGGCCTTTTGGCAGCTTCTCAGGCTTCAGCGCTTCGAGAACCGCTGCCTCGCCCCTGTCTCCCTCTAGAAGGACCCGCTGCTTGCATTTTCTGCTCAAATAGAGATCAAGAGGGGTCCCTTTTTGGGAAAAAAGGGAAGCGCCGGCCCTTTCCAGATCTTGGATGTAGAAACTATTCAGGATGGGAACATTTTGTTCCGAATCAAATTTTGAATTTTTTGCCGTTCTTACCACTTCGCACGTTTCGATTAACGCGATCGGATAATCGAGGGGCTTAAAGCCCGCAAAACGGAAAAGAATCTCTACCAGATGGCTGATAGCTTTATGATCCAGAACACCTGCCTGTTCTTTAGGCAGGCGCACGACCCTTTTCGAAAGTGTTGTGATAAACTCTTCATCCAGATCTTTTAAGAGGCGCTGAACCGCTTTCCAATAATTTTCCATTGTGAGAAACGACGACTCCTGATTCAACAGGCGCCCGTGGGCCCAGGGCAAAGTCGAAAGGGAAAGAGTTCCCAAAAGCGGAGTGCCGAACTTCGTGACCGAAAGTTTGGCAAAGCAGCTCATCGTCGCATCTGAGCCGCACTGCCTCCAGCCCACCGACTGCCATACACTCGGCTGCTCGGTTACATCAAACGCGACAAGAAAAATTTAAAAACCACTGAACGGGGCCGCTGTCTCGTCGCACTGATCCGGGATCCCTCCTTGAAATCGGTGGAGCTGACCGGAGAGTGGGAAGCCAAACTGAAGTCGATCGAAGAGGGAAAGTTCTCTCCGGATACTTTCATGAAAGAAATCGCGCACTTCACACACAGCATCCTTAAGACAAGCGACATCTTATCCGTTCAAGGAAATGCCCTGGGATTATGCCCTCTTTGCGAGAAGCCGATTATCGAAGGAAAAAAAGGTTATGGATGCTCGGCGTGGAAGAGCGGCTGCAAATTCGTTCTTTGGAAAGACCAGCCTGGAATTCGTCTGCAGCCTGCGCAGGCGCGCTGCCTGCTGCAAAAAGGAATCCTTTTCACTCCTGAGGGCCGATCGATTCTGACCTTAAACAAAAAAGGCCGGCTCACAAAAATACCCATACCTAAGGTGAGAGCACGTGTGAAACCGAGCTCACAGAGTGACTGTTGAAATGATTTTTTAAGATGCTCTATCACGAATGCTCATCCTACCATATTTAGTAATAAGCTGAGGATCCTTCATATCTCGACTTTTTTTCACATAAGGTTAAAATAATAATTCCCATCAAGGGATAAAATACGCATTGGAGTACCACCATCGAAATTGAAATATCAAATAATGATGTGCTATTTCTAAGGTGTTCACCTAACCTTGTCGGTAAATAAAACGCTATCATTTGAATCCATGAAGGAAAAAATTCCGAGGCAAAGAATACGCCTGACAAAAATAGAAGGCTGTTGTTAAGAATATTAACCAGCCAACCTGTGTCTTTCAAAATTAATGTAATTCCTGTTAAAGCAAACGATATACCCATCAACGACGGAAGAATTCCAACCATGATTAAATATGTCGAGAGTGAAATTGTTTGAAAAGTCACAAAAAAATGGAGAATTTGCAGAACAAAAAGTATTGAAAAAACTCTTGTTATGGCCGCAACAATTTTGGCTGCAAATAATTTTTTTAGAGAAAAAACAGACAGATAATTCTGTTCAAATGTTCCAAGATTCATCTCATTAGCAATTTTCCCTGATAAATCGCCAATGAGAACAATAGAAAAAAACCATATTGAATAGGAGTCAAATGAAAAACCCCGAGTTTCAGATAAAAAGGAGAGGTAATAATAAAATACTGAAACTCCAATCAGTTCACCAAGCCATTGAAAACGATAGGAAAAGATTGTATAAATTTCCTTTTGAATTTCATTCATAATTAACCGTAGGAACAAGCTCAATCTATTTCTCCAATGTTATGATCCTGGTGCAGGTTTGATTTATCCATTCATCGTCATGGGATGCTGCGATGATGAGTTTTTGGTTAGAACTTAGCACTTTCAAATACTCGCTAAATGATATTTTCGAATTGACATCAAGTCCATTTGTCGGTTCATCCAAAAATAAAAACTTAGGATCATGGGCGAGTGAACAGCAAATAGCTACTTTTCTCTTTGTTCCTAGTGATAGTTCCTCAACTCTATTGTTTATGTAATTTTTGATTCCAAAATAATCAAATAATCTGATTCCTTCTTTAATCAGTGAGTTGGAAAACACCCCCTTTAAACCTGCAAAATATATGAAATTTTGAAGAGCAGTCAACCTCCAGTAAAGGTGGCGTGTACTATCGAAAAGAGTTCCGATATTTCCCATAAGGTTATTCCTTTCAAGCTGTATATCAGTGTTGTCATAATATATATGCCCTTTATCCGGAGCTAATATTCCACATAGAATTTTTAGAAATGTGGTTTTTCCCGAACCGTTCCTTCCGACAAATCCAATAATTTCCCCAGTTGAAAATCTATGGTTAGAATCAACAAGGATTTTCTTCCGATCAAATGATTTTGAGACATTTTTTACTATTAAGGTCATTAGATAATATTATTAAAATAATCAATAATCCTGTTTTGAAATCCTTCAATTTTAGAAGAATAATAGGGAATCGGTGAACTCATTCCAAAACAAATTGTTTTGCCGTTTACAAAGAAGAGAATCTCAAATATCCGATAAGAAAAAAGCTTTGCAATCTGAATGGAGTATAGTTTAATTTTATTCGCTTGATCGCAAGTAAGTGAGAAACTTTTTTCACATTGATATATTCTGACATCCTTTCCAACTATAGATGAAACAACCGGCACTCCATCCGGCTTAACAAATGCAAAGGAACTATCCTTTACTGAAGGGCGCCAATAGTAATAATTGTTTGGATTGGAGCAAACAAGTCTTGGATGATTAGTGTAATCAGCCAGGTTGCCGAGAAAGTATTCAGGGGTTGCCAACTTTGTTTTCAGTTTATGAATCATCTCCCATTGACGGGGGAGCGAATATCGATTTTCATTTAACCCGAAGGCTCCAGGTTGTCCGAATGCTTTTGGAAATGCGGAGAGAGCAAACATGAGATAAGCGCGAAATTCGGATTTGGCATACTGTTGATCCTCATGAACAAAATCAACAAATAACTCATCAGAAATTCCAAAAACTCTATTTATTAGATACGTGCTTTTGCAATTTTTGACGACTTTTCCATCTGGAAATTCCCATGAAACAGAAACACCTGATTCACTCACTTCGTCAAAAACTGATGCTTTGTCAAGGAAGTCACGAAGCGATATAGGATAGATATTTTGCAAACGATCCAATAATGTCTTCGTGACTGGCTCATTTTTATGACTAAAAATTAGAATCGTACTCATCGATAGATGATATTTCCGTTTTCTACTTTACCGCATACTTGAGCATGTTTTGAGACAATGACCTGTCCTCCTGGAACTTCAAAAGTAATATTTTTGTTTACTATAGTATTTCCGAGCAAATTAACGACTTGCGTCGAATTCGGATTTTCTGTTTTTCGGATTAACAAACTATTGAGTTCGCAATCTTTAAAATTTGTATTCTCTGATGCAACACTCACTAATTCATTAAATTGACTGCCTCCTCCGGAAATTGAACCGTTTACTTTAGTCAAATTGACTTGCGTATTAGAGATGAATAATTGGCCATTTAAAACGACTTCTTCCACCGTGCTGTTGTGGAGGGCAAGTGAACCATTAACTGAAATGCTTTTCTTAATTGTACAATCATCTACAAGAATACTTCCATTACTATCTATTCGGTCAAGAGTTTCATTTTTATAGGTTTCTGAATATTGATAATTTGATTTCATAGAAGGTGCTCCACTTAGACCAATAAATGTTAGTATTAATAAAATAAAAAACTGTAATGAAATTTTGTTCATAATATATTTTCCTTTTTTTGTATAAGTGCTTTGATAAATGATTGAGTAAATTGGCTTCGGCTTGGATGATTGAAAGTGCTCCAGCCTGGCCCTGGATTGCATTCTAAGCAGAAGTATTTTTCACCTTGTTTGATAAAATCTATCCCAACGAATCGATTTTTCTCGATTGAAGCCAAGCTCTTACAAAACTTGTAAATACTTTCTGGTAATTTTGAAACGCAATATTCGATTGAACCTTTTGATGCATACCGGTAATCGATATGATCCTTTGAAGATACCTCAAGTGACCAACATTGGTTATCCAAAATGTGGACACGTTGATCGATTCCATTAACCCGTTCTTGAAAAAGAGTCGGTAGATATTGAAGATTATCCTTTTCCCAATCTTTATATTCTTTGCCTGTTGCCGCGATTGATCTCATGCTAGAGCATGACTTTGAAATTAGATCATCTTGAATTCGTTCATTTATCGCCTTAGCATCTCCCTTAATCAAATATGTTTTTGGAATTGTAACCGAAGAGCTTTTTGATTTGACCAAAGAGCGGATCGCTTGAAATGGCTTGGAAGAGTTTTGATAATGATCTCTTTTTTGTCCGATACTATTACCTTTCCAAATATCCATAACCTCGAAAAATGCCATATGCTTATTGTAATAAGGATGGTCAACCACTACACCTGGATGCCTATGGTAAACGGAGATTGGGGATATTTCCGTATCTTTTGTAAAAAAGAGAAGATCGCCATTTCTGAAAATGAAGTCCCATGTATAACCTAATTCATCAAAATATAGATGCAGAACAGGTGCTGAGGAGATCGCTTCTGCATAGAATTTTTTTTGCAACTAAATCTTCCATGCTTGAAAGGATGACAATACTTTCATGAGTTTCTACATTGTCACCTTTTCTTAACTGAGGCATTTCAATGGTCTTCAATGTCGAACCAGGAACTGAAGGCCGAAATGATTTAGGAATAAAAGTTCTTTTCATTCCCTAAAACTCAAATACGTCTTCTGCAGACTGTTCATTTGTGATAAGATCATCAAATTCGAATGTTGAAATAAATCCAGTATCTTCTGAACCGTCTTTTCCACCTTCTTTTTCGTCTGACCCACCTTCTTTTCCATCGCTAGAATATCCCATTTTTTTCTCCTTAGGGTTTTTTTAGTTATGAAAAATTAGCAGACGAATCTTTTTTTTGTCCATACCTTATGCAGTCTGATGTGATTTTTTTTGGTTATCAAATTCTTGGAGGGTACGCTGTTTTCATTTCAAACACAACTTTTGACAATATCTCGGAGGGCTGTCAGGAGTATCTGCTCAGTATTGTTGTTCTTAGTTTGGAATAGGTTGAGTTAACAATCAGCTCAACCATTTTCGCTCTCACTTTAGACAAGAATTTTCTAAGGGAGTGATTCATGTAGATATCAGTACACAGAAAACAACTGTCCCACAGATATTCCTCCATCGTTTGGAGGAATATCTTCATGCCAAAAGACTTCATAGCCGTCTTGAGTCAATTTTTTGATTGCTTTTTCTGTAAGAATTTTATTTTGGAACACCCCACCGGTAAGGATAACTTGTTTTTGTCCTGAAACTTCGCAAACTGCGAGGATCATTTCCACTAAAGTGTTATGGAATTTGGCCGCAGTTTTGTTTTGGGGTTCTGTGATGATCTGTCTGATCATCGGCTCCCAATCGATGATGCCATTGTTTCTACCGAATTGAAATGGGTAAGCTTCGTCGGTTTCCGGCTCTTCGCTTAAAAACTCCAGCTCCATGGCTGCCTGTCCTTCATAGGTGATTGTCTGGCGAAGTCCGATAAGGGAGGCAATTGCGTCGAACAGTCGTCCTGCGCTGGAACATCGAGGCGTTTGAAACCCTCTTAAGAGAAGGGTTTTTAAATTGTTCCGTTCGGAATTTGAGAGAGTTTGAATGGGAAAGAGATTGGTTTTTTCAAAAAGCTCTTCTCCAAAAATTTCATACAGCAGCCCGATAGCGGAAAGGCGGGGTTCATTGACGGCTCTTTCTCCGCAGGGGAGAAGAAACGGGCGAAGATGGGCAATTCTTGTTGATACGAGATCTTTGCCAATTAGAAAAAACTCGCCGCCCCAAACTGTTTGATCGAGACCATATCCGGTGCCGTCGAAGGAGACTCCGAGTAGAGGAGGCGTCAGTTTGTGTTCGGCCATGCAGGAGTAAACATGGGCGGCGTGATGCTGGCAGTGGATAAGAGGCTTTCCCATTTTGGAGGCAAACATTGTGGAGAAGTAGGCTGGATGGCAGTCGGCGATCACAACTTCCGGTTCAATATTGTAAAAACTGAGTAGAGAGTTGATTTCTTTGGAAAAACTGTTCATAGCCTTTTGGGTTTCAAGATTTCCGATATGCTGGCTGATGGTGATCGTTTTTCCTCTTGCCGCCGCGACGGTATTTTTCATATGCCCGCCCACTGCAACGGAGGGGGGAAGCTCGCGGTCAATTGTCAGTGGAATCGACGAGTAGCCCCTGGCACGCCTGAGAATCATTTTGCGTCCAGCAACTTCCCGGACGATAGAATCATCCACAGCGTGGGCGATGGGGCGGTCGTGAACGAGAAAAAAGTCGGCGATCCCTTTAAGGTCCGAGAGGGCTTCTACGTTATCAATGCAGATCGGCTCATTCGACTTGTTGCCGCTGGTAGCGATGACAGGGAAGTTCAATTCGCTTAGCAATAAATGATGAAGTGGGGAGTAGGGGAGCATAATCCCTAATAGATTTGATGATTTTCCTTTAAGCAAAACGATTGGAGCCTGCGGCGATGTAAGAAGATTTTCTTCAGTTTCCGAGACATGGCAATAGGTTTTGACCTGCTGCATGGAGGGAAACATGAGGGCAAAAGGTTTCTCGGGCCTTTGCTTCCTTTGCCTTAAGGTTTCAATGCTTTGGTTGTTTGCGATGAGTTGAAACCCGCCGATTCCTTTTAAGGCCAGAATGGACCCTCGTCGAATTTGCTCTAAGGCCATTTGGAGTGCTTCTTCTTTTGAGGCAAGATGAGTGCCTTCGGAATCGAGCAGGGCAAGCTGAGGGCCGCACTCTGGGCAGGCGTTAGGCTGGGCATGAAACCTTCTGTCGGCGGGGTCGTCGTATTCCGCACGGCATGCTTGGCACATGGTAAATTTTTTCATGGTCGTGCAGCTTCTGTCATAGGGGAGCTTTTCGATGATGCTGAACCTGGGCCCGCAGTCGGTGCAGTTGGTGAAGGGGTAGTGGAAGCGGCGGTTTTTTGGATCGGTGATATCTTTGAGGCACTCTTTGCACGTGGCAAGGTCGGGAAGAACAATCGTATCGGGCGTGGAGGCTTTATCGCTTTTTTTGATAGCGAATCCATTTTCATTGATCGGTTCTAGAAACGAAATTTCGATATCGTCAATCGAGGCGTTTTTGGGTTTCGTCGTTTGGAGAAGGTGAGCAAAGTCATCGAGACTCCTCGCCTTTCCCTCTGCCTCGATGACAACTCCCTCATTGGAATTGACTATCCATCCGGCTATGCCCAATTTTTTAGCGAGGTTATAGATGAAGGGACGGAAGCCGACACCTTGAACAATGCCTTTTACAACTAACCGCTTTCTTTGAACATTGCTTTTTGCCATTCGTCATCAAATTCATTTTTTAAAATATATGATATAATAGGTTAGATCTATAAGGATTTCCAGTAAAATTGAATATGCTGGGACTGGATCACCAATTTAAGCTTAAAGCGTTTTAGTCCCTTCTCTACCATTCTTTTCCGGTTGCCTCGCAGCTACTTAAACCTTGTGCGCAAGCTCGTCGGCATCGCCATCATTGATTTCGGAGCCTCCTTTATGATATACTTTCTCCGATGAATGCCATTAAAAGATTTTTTCTCACTCAAAAACCCCCTGAATTGGGAAGTTTTAACACTATCCCCAATGAGTTGATTTTGCATATCGCAAGCTACCTACCCGCATGGCAGGATAGACTATCTTTTTCCCATGTCTGCAAAACATTCCGGCATTGCCTCCCTATTGACCAAAGATATATTCGATTCTGCCAAATGCTCTCAAAAGACGCTCGAGTTAAAGAAATCGTGCTTCCTCCAAAACGCAGATTTTTTCACTCGCAAGAAACACATGAAATATTCGTCCCTGAATTCGGAATCGATAAAAAAGATATACATTACTTTACCATTTTTGATGATGACCTTAAAAGCAGACAGACTGTTTTCAAATCTTACACCTTTAAACAATACATTGAACAGCTAGTCCAACAAGGAATTTTAAATACGTATATAAACCAACTGACAACAACACATGAGGGAAAAACCTTATTGAGAAGCCACGTCGTTTTTTCAACTAAAGATAGTATTTTTTATTTAGATAGAGAGTTGTCCGAGGCCCATATCCTCGCCCGAGGATGCTTTCTTTACAATTCACGAATTCGATACCGATACGATAGATTAAACCAGAAACTCTACATCTTCAATAAACCGACGGATGCCACAGTTCTGACAATCTATAAAGAAGTGCGTCACGGCTTCAAACTTCTACAGAAGATCTCGTTCACTGAAGATCTAAACATAGGCTGGTTCAAAGTCGATCAAAAACTCAATAAAATCTTTATTCACTGCAACATAACTCAAAATTCCTTAAAACTCCTGGAATTGAAACAAGATGTATATAAATTTAGGGATCTGATTAAATATCACATATTCGATACTCTTAAATGTTTTTATGATGATAAGAACCATTGGCTGATTGCCATAGAAAAAAACTATCTCAGAGTTATCAATGGATCGAGTGAAGACATCTTATATTCCACAACGATGACGCATCTCGCAAAAGGAGAGCATTTAGTTAATTTTTATGACCAGACTACCTGTAAACTCTTCACAGCCGTGAAAAAAAGAGATGAGCATAGTAAACCGTGGAAAGAAGTTAACTTAGAGATTTGGGACATAGCCAGCGGTAAACGGATTAGGAGCTTCTCGCTTTGGAAAGGTGACCACGCTCCCCAACGAATCGATTATGACCCTGAAATAAATATCGTTATGATTCAATCGAAGAAAAAAATAACATTCTGGGATCCTGAAACCGGCAAGCGGGTAACTGACAAAGAATTCCCCTACGATCAGGTTGTTTGGGATAAAGAGCAGATGAAACTCATTTATCTGGAATGCGGGAAAACCCATGTTCTAGGCTTTAGGCAAGACGCTCACTAGTACTCTATCAACTTTGTATTGATAAGTGAGACGCGATCTTTTCGGGAGCTGCCATTGCGCTTGATATCCACGCTTCGGCAGTCATTTGTTTTATCAATGGAGAAAGCGATAAAGATCTGGAAAGGTTAAAAACAACAATGTGTGTTGTTAGTTCGGTAGCTGCAGTCTCCCTAATCATTTTCAGCATGAGCAATCCCTCCATTTACAGTTTTTTTCTGTAGCGTGTAAAGATGTACCATCATTGGATGGATGAACTGCAAAAAGATTACATACGTTTAATATATGAGTTGAGCGGCACACATTTTGCTGTGGATTTTAGATAGTGTCGTCAAATTAAATTCCTCCAAAGAGCAAGACACCTAATTTGACGACACTATCTGATGAATTTTCCAAAATTTCAACCAGCGAGATAAAAGCGCTAAAAGAAGGCAATGCTTAGACCCTGCCCCACCACCTCAAGCTTCAATTTCGACGCTCTCGAGCATCACGCTTTGGGCATGGGGGGCGTTTTCGTCTTTGTCCTCGATAATTTCAAGCTGGGCGCCTTCGGCGGCGGTTCCGAGGGAAAATGTGTCGAAGTGGTCGCGAAAGTGAGGGGCCGAAAGATGGGAGTGGGCCCCCAGCTTGATCTTCATTTTTACAATTCTTTTGCCGTCGTTTTCTTCGGAAAGCGAAGCGATTTTCGCGAGCAGGTCTTTAAATAAACTCATTTCATGCATTGCAGGATGTCCTCTTCTATTGTTTTGCAAATGTTTGGCAGTTTTTCTTTTAGGTTGTCAGAGATGTCCTCTTCAAGAGAAAAATGATCGGACTCGATACCATAGAGGATAAATTGTTCGGGAAAGTTTCCCAGGGCTTGCCCGAGCTCGATCACTTCAGAGACGTCCATAAGGTGGGTGGATGAGCGGGAAAAAACGGCAGGTATTTTTTTCTGAAGAGGCTCGAAGCGGTGAAGGAAGCCGGTTTCTTTTTCACCCGAAAATATGGCGTCGATCAGAAATACGGACTTTCGATCTTTCCATATGTCAAGCAGATTGATTGTATTGCCGCGGCAGTAGACGAAATCTGCTGAGGAATTTAAGTTTTTTTCGAGAGCGCTTGCGATTTCAAGGCCGACGGCGTCGTCGCCTCTTAATGGGTTTCCGAGACCTATGATTAGGGGCTTTCTCATGATCGTTTCACTTTGAGTTTTAAAAAGTGGGCCGAGCAGGAGATGCAGGGATCGTGGTTTCGGATGAGCTGCTCGCATTTTGTGGTCAGCGCCTTTTCGCTTTGGTCGATATGGTCGACTAAATAGTTGTGCAAATCCTCTTCAATGGTTTTTTGATTTTGGGATGTTGGGGGGACAATCGAGGCAAACCGGATTGTGCCGTCTTTTTCGATTTCATAGTGATGGTAAAGGAGTCCGCGGGGCGCTTCTGTGGCGCCGTAGCCGACGCTTTCTTTCGGTTCTATGGGATAGGCGGATTCTTCAGGTTTTTCATATTGGTCGATAATCCGGAGCGCCTCGTCGAAGGCAAAAAGCACTTCGAGGCTTCTGACGATGATGCTTTGAAAGGGGTTTTTGCAAATTTTAGGAAAGCCGATCTCTTTTGCCGTTTCTTTGACGATGGGGGGTAAATTTTGATAGTTGAGGGCGTAGCGGGCCATAGGTCCGGTAAAGTAGGAGCCGCGCTCTTTGATCCGCGATTGCAGGGCGTTGGAATAGTCGACCTGATATTCCTCAAAATGGTTTTCAAAGTCTTCGGGAGAAATGTTAATTCCTTTTGTGGATTGAATCTCCCCGACATCCATGGGGTAATACTCAGGGTGGGCGAGCGAAACGAATTCATAGTCCTTTTCAAAATCGGGAAAATCAAATCCAGAGACCCATTTGACCGTTTCAACGGCGGCGTCGCGGGCCCATTTGAGCTCGTCAGTCAGGCTTAGCAGATCTTTTTTTTCGGGTACTTTGTAAAACCCGCCAACTTTGACGTTGATCGGATGGATTTCCCTTCCGCCCATGAGAGCCACTATGCTATTGCCCGCTTTTTTGAGGCGAAGGCCTCTTTTCACTTCTTCGGGATATTTTTGCGCCATTTTGATGGCATCGGGAAAGCCGAGAAAGTCGGGGGCGTGGAGCAGGTGGATATGCAAACCGTGGCTCTCTATCCACTCGCCGCAATAGACCAGCCTCCTGAGCTTGGCAAGCTGTCCTTCGACAGTGATGCCAAGGGCGTTTTCCATGGCGTGGACGGAGCTCATCTGATAGGCGATGGGACAAATGCCGCAGATGCGGGCAGTGATGTCGGGCGCTTCGCGGAAATCGCGCCCTCGAAGGAGGGCTTCGAAAAATCTCGGAGGCTCAAAGATTTTTAGTTTCACATCTTTAACTTTGTCCTCTTCGATTTCGACATAAAGGGCTCCTTCTCCTTCAACGCGGGCGAGATAGTTGACATTGATCGTTTTAGTGCGGGATTTATTTTTCATGCTTGACACTTTCCGATTTGAAGGGTTCCATCCAGGCGTAGAATTTTCGGTATTTGCGGACGAGCTCCCGTTCGGAAACACCCATTTTAATCGAGAACCAGCTGCTTAAAGAGTCGGTATGTGCGTGTTCTTTCGGGCCGTAGCAGCCGTAGCATCCGCGATTGTAGGTGGGGCAGAGGGCGTCGCACCCTGCGTGGGTGACCGGTCCCAGGCATGGGGTGCCGTGGGCCACCATGACGCAGACATTGCCTTTCTGCTTGCATTCCATGCAAACGCTTTTGTTGGGAACGTTGGGGCGTTTGCCGAGCAAAAAAGAGGAGATCACTTCAATAAGCTGGGTTTTATTGATCGGACATCCCTGCAGCTGGAAATCTACTCTGACGTGGTGGGAAATCGGCGTCGATTTGTCGAGAGTGTCGATGTATTCTGGGCTGGCGTAGACGATTGAGAGGTATTCTTTGACATCCTTGAAATTTTTCAGAGCCTGTATTCCGCCGGCAGTTGCGCAGGCGCCGATAGTGACCAGGTATTTGGAGGCGGCTCTGATTTTTTGAATGCGCTCTTTGTCATGCTCGGTGGTGATCGACCCTTCGACAAGAGAGAGGTCATAGGGTCCCTCGATTTCGGTTTCTGTGGCCTCGCGGAAATAGGCCACTTCGAGCTTCTCGGCAATCGGAAGGAGCTCGTCTTCGCAGTCGAGGACGGTCAGCTGGCATCCGTCGCAAGAAGCAAATTTCCACACGGCAAGCTTTGGTTTCATCATACCTCAGTTTGTAACCTATTTTTATCTTTAGCGCCATAGATTCCGGTTAGATTTTGGTGATTTCTTTGAAGCTAAAGGTTGAAGCCTTTAGCAATATGAAATCACCAAAAGCTGTGGATGATATACTGATGTCAGATTTCCTTTTTAGCAAAGAATGGTTTTACTTTCTCATAGGGTAAAATCGAACCATCCTTGCAGATAAAGTTTGAGAGATACTGGCATCTGCCGCAATGGCCGATGGCGCATTTCATGTTCCTCTCCATGGCAAGATAAATATCGCTGGCGTCTATCTCTTTTTGGAGGAGCTCGCCTGCGGAAAAGCGGAGCATGATCTCCGGTCCGCATAATAGGGCCGTCGAGTTTTTTAGGGAAAAGGGAATATGGGAAATGAGCTTTGTCACAACGCCCACATTGCCTTTCCAATTTTCGTTTGCGACGTCGACAGTGATGTAGACGCGTCCGCCAAGCTGCTCTTTCCATTGTTTGAGCTCCTCCATAAAAACGATATCAGCAGGCTCTCTCGCTCCATATAAGAGGGCGATCTCACCGTAGTCTTTTCGATAATTGAGGAGGTGGTGGATCATCGGGCGGAGAGGGGCAATGCCAATACCTCCTGCGATCAGGACAACGTTTTTATTTTTGCAACTTTCGATCGGCCAGCTCGACCCAAAAGGGCCCCTGATGCCAACTTGCTGTCCCACATCGAGGCGGGAGAGTGCCCGCGTGACATTGCCAACAATTTTGATTGTGTGCCGATAGCATTTATCATTTTTGACATCGCTTGAAATCGAGATCGGGATATCTCCGATGCCGAAAGCGTAAAGCATATTGAATTGTCCGGGTGAAAACAGCAGTTTTTTCCCCGGAGGAGGACGAAGCTCTAAAGTAAACGTATCTTTGGTTTCGTATTTTTTTTCGGTGATCCGAAAAAATTCCGGTTGTAAGTTATCGAGAGTTTGCATTTGATTCTATATTGGTAAATATGGTGAAAAAATAATAGATGAAAGTCCTTTTTTACCAAATACTACTAAGCAGAATAATTTTTATCTAGTGTGTATTTCTAGAAATTCAATATGATCTTCTGGATGTAAGCATTCGGCGACTGAGTGTTTCTCGGGAGATTGAGAGGGTAGGAGCCGGCTATAATGCAATAGGCGAGTCGATTTTAACTGGTAAAAGTTGCAAATTCATGCTATAATTTTCTAATATAAATCATCAAAAACAACAAACGTTTAAATATCTAGCAGGTCTCAAATGATCTCCTTATGGGGCAAATCCTCACACAAATACCGGTATCAAATCCCTCCTAATCAAGAAGATTTAATCTTGGAGCTGCCTGATGAACTTTATTATAAAATTTTTACTTATTTATTAACACCAAGGGAGCTCGCGACAACAGCTTTGGTTTGCCGTCGGTGGAACACTCTTTCTGAAGATCCGAGATTTTGGAAAGTTATGTTTAAGAATCTCCCCTCAGTACAAAATCCTAGAGAAACAGCAAGAGTTTTTTACGGTCAATTTCCCAAAGAGCTAATGAAAGCGTTTCCATTTCAAAAAAACCTGGTAAACATCCCTATCTTATCCCCCAAAGAATCGGCAAACATAGAAAATAAAATAGGGGAGCTTCGTTTTTGTACTTTGAATTTTAATCGTAAGTGGGCGATATGGCAAGACAAGAATCAGCTGATTCACATGGGTATCAGATCTTATTCTCCTGAATATCGTGATTTACAGCAATCGCTAGATAGGGACACCCTTAAAACCACAATTGAGTTTGTCCATTATCCCGAATCTCATTACTTTTTACACATCTTTCAATATAAGACCCCATCAGAATGGAAATATAGGACCTATAACTACAAAGGAAAAACACCCGCATCCAACTACCTT
>CAWAPJ010000040.1:0-7256 GCA_963783885.1 Waddliaceae bacterium
TTAGAGAACGAAGCGCGGGCGACGGTATGCAAGGCGTCCGATGCAGGCAACCCCTCTAGGGGTTGTCGAAGCAGGACAACGCAGCAGACCGGAAGCCCCCGCAAGTTCTCTAGGGGCGTAGATCGCCGAACGCTTACAAATAAAGCTTTTTTTTCAATTTAACAAACGCGCTAGATTGTCATCGATAAGGATACCGCATGCTACAAGTACAACGTTGACCGCTGTTCGAGGTATAAGGCCTGCGTATAAAGTTCGGATTTTTTGTTTGAAGGACTGGACTTTAAGACTTCTCCAAATTCCCTTGATTGTGCATGAAGGATCTACCTGTAAATTAATGCGAAATACTTGGAGAGGCTGTGTTGCTATGCAAGTGCCGAAGCCTGTAGCCAAACTGCTGAATAATATTGCTAGAGAAGGGTCTACTCCTTTATTGGATATCTTCCGCTGCAATACAGCTCCCCAAGTCAGCACTCCGCCGACTGCGATACAGTCGCGCCCCAGAGTAGGAAGAAATCCCCTATAGAGTCCTCGGAAGCCATCGCAGCGAATGATTTCCCGGAATAAGGACAGATTCCCATTTCCGGTTTTATTATCTAAGGCGGCAACCCGCTCACCCGGACAAGCCGCAACGACCGAAGCACCACCGGAAATCAATCCAATGACTAATTCAGTACCATCTGTTTGCTTCCATTTCCATCTTTCAAGCCCATTCCGAAGAGCCCCTTTGCTAAGATGGGCGACACACATAAACCCGAAGTAGCTGAAAAAATTTGCAGAGGCACCCCGCCAAATATCCTGAAGACGAAGCGGCATATTCTCTACTCTGCAATACTGCCAATGCAAAAGGGGATTAGTTGCAAAGGTCGCACTGACTGCGCTCACCGCTCCTTGAAGGAAGTCTCTTGAGGTACTGGCAGATGATGGATTCATAATTTTCCGATACTTTTATTAGGCAATATACTTAAAAGATTTTTTCTTGTATTTAGTTCTTCTGACTGCAGAGGAATAAATATGGCTCGAACAATATTGACAAAAGAAGAAGACGAATAGGCACACTATACGAGAAGCATGCTGCAAATTTTATTGGGATGGTAACAATTGGCTGTATTCTTCAGTGGGCAATCTTTTAAAAAATACCACAGAGAGCACAGAGATCACTGAGAGAGATTTATATGGTACAGTTCACTAAAATAGGTAACACTTTCCTTCCTCTCTGTGATCTCTGTGGGCTCTGTGGTAAAAAATTCATAGCAGACATTTTGAAATTAAAAGAAATGGAATCGCTGATTATACCTTCTAGGTACTCTACCTAAATGAAGGTCATCTTTCGCCTTAGGTCACAATCATGGGTTAAAGTCCGATTTTTACTCCGCTGCTTGCGCTTTTGGCTTTTTGAAGGGCCTCTTCAAGAGTTTCTCCAAGTGCAAGAGCCACGCCCATTCTCCTCTCCCCATCCACCTCGGGTTTTCCGAAGAGTCTCAGCTCAGTCCCTTCTTGAGAGAGCGCTTCCTTAAGGTTGTTGAAGCTGACATTTTTCGAACTTCCTCGAGCTATTATTACCGATGATGCGGCAGGTCCCAGTTGCTTGATTTTAGGAATGGGCAATCCCAAAACCGCTCTTGCGTGGAGAGCAAACTGGGAAAGGTTTTGAGATATCATGGTTACCATGCCTGTGTCATGAGGCCTCGGCGACACTTCATTAAATAGGACGTCTTTGCCTTTAATAAAAAGCTCTACACCAAAAATGCCCGTACCCCCTAGTGAAGAGGTGATTCTTTCGGCGATGGACTTTGCTTTCTCAAGAGCCGTCTGGGGCATAGGGTGGGGCTGCCAGGACTGCCTGTAATCCCCTTTTTCCTGCAGATGGCCGATGGGCTCGCAAAATGACGTGATGATGTTTCCGTCGGAACCGGCATGCCGCACGGTCAGCAGAGTGATCTCGTAGTCAAAATCAATGTAGCCTTCGACGATCACTTTGTCCGCTTTCCCGCGCGCGCGCTCGCAGGCAGAGTCCCAGGCCGCCTCAGCCTCTCTCTCGGTTTTGACAAAAGACTGCCCTTTCCCCGAGGAGCTCATAATTGGTTTCACCACGCAGGGAAAGCCGATACTTTTCACCGCTATTAAATAGTCTTCTTTGGTGGGCACAATTCTATAGGGCGTTGTCGGCAGCCTAAGCTCTTCGGCGGCATGCCGCCGAATCCTCTCCCGATTCATCGCTGTGCTGACAGCCTTTGCCGTGGGAATGACCCGAAAGCCTTTTTCTTCCAGTTTGATGAGCGCGTCGACAGCGATAGCCTCGATTTCAGGAATGATAAGATCGGGCTGCTCCTCTTCGATCAAATGCAATAAGGCCTTTTCATCGAGCATGGATACCGTATGGGATCGATGTGCCACCTGCATCGCGGGAGCATTGAGGTACCTATCGACAGCGACAACCTCCACACCCAATCTTTGCAATTCAATGACCAGTTCCTTTCCGAGCTCACCGGCTCCCAGAATCAGGGCCGTTGTGGCATTTGACGACAAGGGCGTTCCAATAGCGGGCATAAACTACTTGCCCCAGATTTCTTTTAGCCGGCTGTCGCGGCCGCATAAAGTTCGGTAAAATTTGTAGCGGTAGGGGTGCTTTTTATAGTATTCTTGATGATACTCTTCCGCTGGCCAAAATTTCTCTAAAGGGACGATCTGTGTATACACATGCTTCACTTTCCCCTCTTTCAAAAGCTTCTCTTTGGATTCTTCGGCAAGCTTTTTTTGCTCTTCGTTTTCATAAAAAATGGCCGAGCGGTATTGAGAGCCCTTATCGCAAAACTGCTGGTCTTTCACAGTCGGGTCGATATTGACCCAAAACACGTCGAGAAGTTTTTGATAGCTAATTTTTTGAGGATCATAAGTGATCTGAATTGATTCGGCATGTCCTGTCGTTCCTGATGAAACCTGCTCATATGTGGGGTTTTCTGTATGTCCGCCGGCATAGCCGACTTTTGTCGAGACAACGCCATCGAGCTTATCAAACGGCGGCTGCATGCACCAAAAGCAGCCTCCGGCAAAAGTGGCGGTTTGCAGCCCGCTTTCCTCAGCAAATAAAGAGAGCGAAAAGAGACTGAGAAGAATCACTAAAATGTACATCATCCTTTTTTCTCCAATACACTTCCGAAAATACCACTTTATCAATTTTTTGCTTTATTAAGAATACAAATCCCTTTATGTGTAGGAAAGGATAAATAAAGGATTTTTTTATGGAGCATGATCTTCGCGAAGATGAACAAGCGGCAGAAGAGACAAAAGAAATTGCCGAAGAAGCCAGAGACTTTGCCTATGAACACCCTAGCTTTGGCGCCCAGCTCTTTATGGGTAAGTTTGCCTGGGATATGATGTACCCTTTTCCCGAACAGGATGAAGAGGATAAGAAAATCGGCGATGAGTTTATCGAAAAAATCGAAACCCTTCTCAAAGAAAAGCTCGATCCTGAAGAGGTCGACCGTACGCGGGAGATTCCTCAGAAAGTGCGCGACGAAATGGCCAAGCTGGGGGTCTTTGCCCTAAAAGTTCCCAAAAAATACGACGGCCTTGAATTTTCCCAAATGAACTATAACCGCACCGTGATGAAAGTCGCGTCCTACTGCGGAGCCACAGCAGTGCTCATTTCAGCCCATCAGTCTATTGGCGTTCCTCAGCCGCTGAAATTTTACGGTACCGAAGAACAGAAGAAAAAATACTATCCCCCCTTCCGCAAAGGGGCAATTTCCGCTTTCGCTCTGACCGAACCGGCTGTCGGCTCCGACCCTGCCCGCATGTCGACTGAAGCTGTTCTTTCCGAAGACGGGACTCATTATGTCCTCAATGGCGAAAAGCTGTGGTGCACCAACGGCACCATCGCCGATGTCATCATTGTCATAGCGAAAACCGCTCCGAAAATTGTCAAAGGGAAAGAAAGGCAGCAAATCACTGCCTTTATCCTCGAAATGAGGACTAAAGGTGTCGAAGTCGTTCATCGATGCGAATTTATGGGATTAAGTGGGATCTATAACGGACTGCTCCGCTTTACCAACGTTAAAATCCCTGTGGAAAACCGGCTAGGCGATGAAGGGAGAGGGCTGGCCATGGCCCTTGAAACGATCAATGTAGGCCGCCTGACGCTGCCTGCTGCCTCGACAGGCGGAGCCAAACAGTGCCTATCGATCGCCAGAAGATGGGGCGCAAGCCGGATCCAGTGGGGGCAGCCTATCGGACTGCATGAAGCAGGCAGGCAAAAGATAGCCTATATTTCCTCGACAACATTCGCCATGGAGGCGGTCAGCTGGCTGACAAGCATGTGGCAGGACATGGGAGGGATCGATATTCGTATTGAAGCCGCTATGGCTAAATTATTTACAACCGAGGAGTTTTGGAAGATAACCGACGAGACCCTGCAGCTAAGAGGAGGCAGAGGGTATGAGACAGGACGATCGCTCAAAGCCAGAGGGGAACCCCCCTATTCTGTCGAAAGGGCTATGAGAGACTGCCGCATTAATCGCATCCTCGAAGGGTCCTCCGAGATCATGAAGCTCTTTTTGACCCGCGAGGCAGTCGACACCCATATCAAGAGGCTCATGCCGCTTCTTAAAGGCGAATTCAAAGGAATGGACAAATACAAGTATATCGCAAAACTCGTCGGGCACTACAGTTGTTGGTACCAGAGCCGCTTTTTTAAGTCGTTCAAATCCTCCTCCTATCCTGAGGCGGGCAAGCTTGAAAAGCATTGCAAATTTATTGAAAAAACTGCCCATAAATTAGCGAGGAACATATTCTTTTATATGGCCAAGTATCAAAAAAAGCTCGAGAAAAAACAATTGCTTTTGGGCCGTTTGATCGATATCGGAACAGATCTATTCATGATGGCCGCAACGTGTTCTTTTGCGATTAAAGAGGAAAAGAGGATCGGAAACGACTCCCCCATCGACCTGGCCGATTATTTCTGCGAAGTTGCCAGAAGACGAATTGAAGAAAACTTCAAGGCTGTCAAGGACAACGACGACCGGCATACAAATTCTATCGCCAAAAGAGTCATAGACAATGACTATACTTGGCTGGAAAAAGGGATCATGTGGATTGGGCCCGAAGAATAACGATCACTACCGCAAGCTGGAGAGGATGTACCTCTCTGCAGCTATCAATAAATGGTATAAGCCCAGGATCGCTATCTCCGACAGGCATTGCGAGATCACAATGCCGCTCGACCCTAAATTTTACCATGCCGCCGAGGCGGTCCATGGTTCTATCTATTTTAAAATGCTCGACGATGCGGCGTTTTTCGCCGCAAATTCCATTATTCTTGATGTTTTTGCTCTGACAACTAATTTTAACATCAATCTCTTGAAACCGGTCTCAAAAGGGATGATAAAATCGAGTGCCGACCTGACTTTCGCATCAAAAAGCTCCTACATTGCCGAAGCCAGACTCTTTGATGAAACCGGCGACCTGCTGGCAGTCGGCATGGGAACATTTGTAAAAAGCAAAATCGCCCTATCTTCACTTGAAAGTTATCAATAAAAAAGAAAGGCTGAAAGCAGAAACTGCCTGCAGCCTTTCACATCGATGCAAATGTCTATTCTTAGAGATTTGTTTTGTTTTTCGTAGACTGATTTAAACTTCCGTTGCTTTTTACGTTTGTCGGTTTGCTGCTTTTGATGTTATTGTTATTGGGGTTGTGCTGGTAGTAGCCTTGGCTGTTGCGTTGATTCGGTCTCCAGGCAGGAGCAGGGCAGCTGCCGTTTGCACATGAAGATCCTTGATTATCGTAGTAGCTGCATTTTTTGTATTTGCAGCATGGAATGTATTCGCAGCATTGGTCGTAGACAGTTCTTTTTCTATATGTGCAATAACGTTCGTAGTGGCACTTAGGAACTTTTACGCAATATGTTTCATAGTAATACTGTGGAACATATCGGCAGCACCTTTTTTGCCTTGTTTGATACTCGCAAGTTTCGCATTTTTTGCATTTCCACACAGGCTCATAAACGCAGCGTGGTTTGCAATAGTATCTTGGTTTGTATGTCACTACCGGCTGATAGCAGATGGTAGGACATTGACAACAATTGTATTCCCGGCCGCATTCAACGCCGTCGCGAGCAACCTGGTGGTTGCCCCATCCGGCAAATGCGGGCAGGAATGATAGCACACCTAGTGCAAAAAGCACTGAAAAGTAACGCTTCATGTGTTACCTCCAAAAAATATATTATTGTACTAAGTTTAGAACTGCCAGCGAAGAAACGAGCGTTCAAGCTTTATTGAGATTGCAGTTCTACTTAAAATGAAGTGCCTTCCTCTAAGAGGACTGATGATAGGCTAATCTTTTTGTCCTCTACATCTCTATTTCTTATATAGGGAATTTTGTTGCAATGATTTTTATTATATTTTTTTATTTAACTGATATACAGCTATTTACATTCTATGCAACCTTGCGGGGGACACTCGCTGCATTGACTGCAGTCCGGAGGATAATACTTGCACCTTCTATAGCATTGTTTGGGAACCCAATTGACATGCCGATTGTATTTAACGCATTTCTGATACGTATAATACCTGCTATAGGTATCAACCGGCTCATACTGCAGGATTTTTTGCGTATAGACTTTTGGTTCGTATTTAATAAATTTTTGCTCATAGTAGCGGGGAACATATTTGACTCCCCTATTCCATTTTTCTTCGGGTATGTAAGTGCATTCGGGAATTTTGCATGTCTCGCATACATACTTCACATAAGGTTGGTAACAGTACCTAGGCTCCTGATCGCAACCTCCCTGATACCAGCCGACAGGCATCGAACACCCCGACCGGCATGGCCGTTTTTGACGCCAACCAGCTTCTAAAGAAGAAAAAACAATCAGAAAATACAAAATGATTGAAATTGTAGATTTCATCCCCAAAACCCCAAATTAGTTATCAAACCTTACTTTCCGGATTTCGGAGTTATTTCGCAATCATTTTTGACAAGATTCGGGGACTGGGGGAGCAAAATGATCGTAGGCAATCTCAACCGCCTTCGGCTGAAAGCTGGAGTCAATATTCAATTTCCACCAACCATATGTGCCCACCCGGGCGGAACTTTTGTAAAGCTTCCACTCTCCAAACCGTTCTTTGACGCAGGCGCTGATATATATGGGCATATAGCATTGACTATAAAAAGTCAGGGTTGATTGAAACGCGTTCAGAGGAGCCCAGCCCTTGTATTCGACGCACACAGGATATGGGATACTATCTTTAACTACTTCCTT
>CAWAPJ010000041.1:0-16978 GCA_963783885.1 Waddliaceae bacterium
ACGAATAAGCAGAAAGTAAGTCTTTAGTTTAATCTTCGGTATTGATAGGATGCCTTCTAAATTAATCAGGAGGTTTTTTTATGCAACCGAAAGAAATTGGTCAACCTGACCCAAGGGCAGCTTTTTTTAACACCATAAATGAAAAGCTTGATAGTCAGATTGGCGAAGAGGTTTTTACAAAATTATTCGAGGCGGCTCTTAAAGGCTGCAAGGTGGTCGATTGGAAGCGGGAAAAAGAAGACCACACCTTTCGGCTTATTCTCGACAGCGCCTATAGTGCTGAAATTACTGCGGGCAAAATCTTTCATTTGGAAAAGGTAATTCTCTGTCAGCTTGTACCCGATAGGCATGAAATCGTGTTACCCAAGGTCTTGGAATATAAAGAATCAGGGAAGAGCATAGATCCAGCGAACAAGAATTTGAACGCTATTTGGGCAAGTGAAAATTGGAGATTCGTTGTTTATACCGGAGTTGGCTATTCCATCAAGTGGAACAAAGAAGCAAGAACAATCACGACTCTCAATATCAATGACGCTCCTTTTGGTGTCAATTCTAAAAGAGTACGAAAACTTGACGATGTGCTTGAAGAGTGGAATAGTAGTCAGCGCAAGGCTCTACCCTCAACCGAACAGTAAGTGGAAGACGGCTTTGAATAAATATAAGGCGCTGTAGGCTTCCAGGCCGGTGTATATCAAAAAATTGGCGGCGAATATACAAAGTGCTGCGACATTCCAAAAGGTCAGAAGCGAGGGGGTTGAAATCATCATCCCTATGAAGGTGATAAACAAGTTTAAAAAGGTGCCGCAAACATAGAGCAGCAATAAATTGATGCAAAATATTAGGCCGGTCTTTGCGATCTGAAAGAATAAAGGGAGGGCTTCCCGAGATATTATTGCAGCTAGCGAGGCAATAGATCTGATTGTATCCGACGCGATTGTCTTAGCTCGGAATCCCGTGGCTTCAATCTTCAACCAGCTTGCTTTGGGATATTTTTGTTTGATAATTCTCAAATCTTGGGCTTCTACTCGTTTTCCCGACCAGAGCAATTCCCTGACCGCTCCTGAAGAGAAATTCGTGCCGCTTAGAGATTGTTGAAAATTTCTGTGTGAAAAACGAACCCCCTTTCCCTTCAAAATTTTTATGATCTTCTCATTAACCACAACATTGTTTAAAGATGTAATCGTTGCCAAAGTATTTAAAAACGTGGAAAGGTTGCTTCTTCTAATATTTTTTCTACCATCGTTATGATAAAGTTGTTGCCCAGCAGCATGATGATCGAGAAGAGTGAGGTTGGCGTTGGAAATTTTTCTGTCAATACAATCAAATAAATATCGCAAAACCTTCGGGTCAATGCAATTTTGCTGTTCATTGCACTGTTCGATGTAGTAAATAATATCTGAAAGAAAAACGCGATATTCGGCATAGGATGTTTTGAGTTTTTCGACTAGAAACTTTAATTCTTGAAGACTCCCTCCATTTTTTAAAATACCAAGCAATGCCGAGTAGTCAAAGTTATTGGCGGGAGGGGGCAACTTGTTCCGAATGTCATCCGATTCCGGATGGAAAGCAATATTTTGCCGTTTTGCGATATTGCATATCGTGGAGATTCTTTGGCATAGTATTTTAATATTTCCGTTTTTTTCCGGCAGAATATGTCGAATGTTATAAGCTTTTAAAAGGGGAGCGTCGTTCACAATCCCTTTAAAATGAGAGCAGGAATCCGAGCAATTCGATAAAGAAAAGGGATCTAGAAAAGAAAAGATATGGGTAGTCAATTCATTGGGCAATAAAAGAAACGGATTGGATTGATCAACGGTATTCATGAATTTCCTCCCTATTCTATCAATTATTTTAATATAGGCAAGCATGGCATGAATTTTGCTTTGGTCCTCGTGTACCCAGGAGGTTGCTATGATTACAGAATTTTGTTTTACGGTTCCCGACAAGCCAGGAGAGCTTACTGCAATTGCGCGTGCTCTGGGCAATTCGGGAGTCAATATAGAAGGCCTTGCCGATGTGAGTTCATTCGGCCCTACAGCTCATTTTCATCTTGTTGTCGATGATGAGAAAAAAGCTGTCAAAGTTTTGGAAAACGCCGGGATACATTTTAAGCAAAAAGAAGCCCTTTTGCTTAAGCTGGAAAATGAGCCGGGGACGATGGCCAATCTTTCAAAGCGCCTTTCCGACGAAGGGGTCAACATTACCTCTTTTTACGTGACAATGCGCGGCAATCAGGTGCTGGGAACCGACAATCTGAACAAAGCGAAAAAAATAGCCGAAGATCTTGACGTTATTTAATTTCGAAAAGCTTTCCGTCGGGATAGCTCGCTATCAACTCCTTTAGCGGCCAGCTTCAAATTGTCCTCAAATTTGAACTGGCCGGCGATCATTCGATCAAAACTTTGGTGAACCAATGCGGGTTTTCCCTTGCAAGCAAACAATCAGAATTTTTAGAGGATACATAAAAAGCCTCCAAAATTAGCTTAAAATCTTAGCTTAGAATTTAATATCTTATCATCATTTTGACCTTTTTTCGGGATCGCCCTTTCAACTTTTTCGCAGGAGGCCTTTTTCCTAGCACCGAACGTGTCGCCTGCATAATTCTCTCCATTTTATGAGTGATTGAATCCGAGCTTTTATATTGCAGTTTTTCTATTTCGGCTAATTGGGAGTGTTTGTGCCGCAAAATCTGTTTTTTGATATCGCCAATCAGCCAGTGTTCGATATTATAGTAAGATCTCAGGTATTGAAATAAGGTATTAAACTGGCTCTGAAGGTTATTTTCCTGAAGATATCCAGCCATGACGGCTATTGTTTCCGTTTCTTCTTCCTCATCAAAACAATATAGGGTTGTAGCATCAAGAAAATGAACGATCGTGCTTAACCGGCCAAAAAGATATTCTGCTGTTTTCGTAAATTGTTCAATTAAATCGCGTTTCCACGGCTGGACTTGATAGAAGGGAATTTTATCATTCATAGAAATAATTTCTGCAAAGGATTGATCGCCGCTTAAAAGTGTCGGCCCTTCGGAGATATTGCGCATGGTGATCATGTCTTGCGGGTCCAGTTGATCGGTCAGGATAAATGTCACCTCGCGGTCTGTAGAAACTTTTGTCTTTTGTACAGTGGCTCGGTATCTTTCCTCGTAGTTGAAATGACGAATTTTACTGATATTCTGAAGCTTATCTAAGAATTCTTTCCGTATTGGAGGAAAATCCGGATTTGTGTCGCGGATGACAAAGACAAGAGACTCAGATGTTTGGTCTGCCAATATTATCGTTCTAATAAAACGATGGAGGTAATTGATGTTTCCTGTGGAATTATAACCGAAAAAAATCCGGCTTTCAGGATTCTTGGCTAAAATTGACTTGAGGTCTTTTTTTAATTGAGCATTGTGCAAGGCATCAATCTCTGAGGGTTGCTGCCTTGATGTATCAATATGAATGCCAACCGTAGGAAGGCTGCAGGAGGATTTTCCAATTCCCGCTGAGTGCCATCCCCGCTTTTTGTATTCACTTGCACTGAGATGTCGATAGGCCCCTTTGCAGCGCCAGCCATTGTATTCATCAATATGGTAGACAATTTTTCCGTCTGGATGACTTATACTGGATTCCGGTGTAGCGACATCGATGAGAATAGACAAGGCATCATCCTTTTCAGTTTGATTCTCTGAATTGCTAGAATCGCGAGCAATGATCCCTTCTTTTTCCAAATAATCTTTAAATGGCAAGGCGCTGTCTTCAGCTATGTATTCAAATTCTCTTTGCGATGAAGGAAAATGCTTGGCTAGAGATTGAATTGTTTTTACAGCGAACATAAGGTCGCCGAGTCCATTGTGACATTGACAACGAATCGTAAAGTGGATGGAGGTGTCGTCAATTTCAATAGGGTAATGGAGTTTGGAGATGATCTGCCGAAAGAGGTTTTTTTTATAAGCTTTCTTGTTATAACCTCCAGAAAAATCCAGCTTGGTAAAAAATTCTTCGACCCGTGATTTTAATGCCGGGTTGTTATAAAGGGTGTTTGACAAAGTGCGGGACATTTTTTGCATATCTTCTCCTATTTCTTTGAGGACTCGGCCCATCGAATCTTTCGCTATTTTCAATCGAGATTAGGGCGGTAGTCAAGGATTGTTTGCAAAACTCTTTGCGGTTGATGCGGCCGTTTGTAAAAAATCCGACACCTCCTATGGAGGCGCCAAGTTGAGGATCAGACGTCAGGCCGCACTGAAACATAGCTTCATTGAGGTCTAGTCCCTCTTCAATCATTAACCGGGCGACCTCTTTCGGCAGCCGAAAGCCGCATGACATGCCGATATGATGCTTTTCCCCATCAAAAATCGAACAAATGCTGACAATCATATATTCGCCGTCGGTTTCGGGGACCGCCATCATGCCCCCTTCGAGGCCGATGCTGAGATGGCAGTGTCTAAAAGCGTTTTCCGCCCGCGTTTTGGCTCCTCGTATGGTCTCTTCAAGCGTTAGAGGCTGCTCGCTGACTCCCGACTCCACAGCGATTCCCCTGACGTCGCAATCGGCGAGAATTGGAGCGTCTGCAATGACTTCTTTGACAGCTTCTACTTTATTTTTGTTGGTTGACCCGACTAAGATACAGGGATTTTGTATGCTCATAGTAAGAGTTCCTAAAATTAAACAATAGACGATCATATTATCACTTTTCTAAAAATTGTTTCAGCCATTCTTTAAATTCCTCGTGAAGTTCCGGAGCGATCCAGTCGGAGTAGAACCTTTCGGGAAACCACTGCAGCCTGAAGAGAAGCCATGTCGTTTTATAGGTGGGTGAGACATCGCGGAGTTTTTTCGCGATAAGCGGGTAGCCGGGAACCAAAAGCTCATGCCAGCTGCTTGCAGGGGACTTCGGGTTGCTTGAAATCAAATTGTAAAGGATCTCTGCTCGTTCAATAATTTCCCTTTTTTGCTTTTCTGTCAGCTCATAAGGAGTCATGGGATGCTCGAAGTAGCGGCTAGCATCTTCGATTCGCTCCGGCCACGACCCAATCAAATCCTCAAGCCAAGTTTTGAATTTTCCCGTTATCATCCTCTCGGCTTGGGGGAAATCCCAGCCGATCCAGTTAAAAGGCGTTATAAGAGAGGGAAAGTCGCCACCCTCTCCCAAAGGGGCGAACTCGGTTCTGCCAAAAGCAACCTCCGTATCAAACAGCCCCATGAAGACATAGCCTTCGCGGCAAAATGTATAAAAGCAGTTTTCATTATGCATATCTTCCAGAGCAAAGAGCAAAACAGCCAGCGCGCACTTAAGAAAGGAGTCGAATGTGATCAACTCGAAGAGCTGTTCGATATAGCTTTGGCTTGCGGTCACATCATTTTTCTGGTAAAGCTGCAGTTCTCCTGAAATTCCATAGAGCGTCAGCGGCATGGAAGGGGTAAGAACATCCTCGAGGCCGAAAATTCCGCTTAGCTCCCAGGTGATAACTTCGGGTATTCTCGGTCCCTGGCTTTTGAATACCGCGATGATGTCATTGGTTTCTATGTCGGTGATATAATGGATATAAGAGCGTCTGTCCCCTTGAGGATAGTCTTCCAGCCGCATAGATGACTGCTGCTTGAGCGCTTTTTCTGCCGCAAGCAAAAGCTGCTGCTGTTTTTTGAAAAAGCTTCCCTTTGAAAATGAAGGAATGTCCCTTTGATAGGCTTGGATCCTCTCAGCTTCAAAATGCGCAAAGATTCCGGAATGCACAATCAACACGAGGAATATGAGCCATTTTCTCATGAACTTATCCGACAATTTCTAAATAGGATATACATGTCGAGAATTTAATAGCAAAGACTATGATGACAGCCTGGACAATTTATGAATTATCGAAAAGATGCTTCAGTAGCTGTATTCCGCTTTAAGACGCATGCAGAGAAAATACAATCGTTTTGATTCCGGAGCAAAAAGAATATTTTGGGGAAAGCTTAAATCGACAAAGCGGAATGCAGGAGAGAGGCTGAAGGACCAATGCTCAGAAGGTTTCCAGATTAGGGAGATATTTCCTTCATATGAGGGAGTTTTTTCCAGATGATGATAGTTGGCCTCAATGACGGGATGGAGATAACGCCAGAGGGTATAAGTCATCATGTCGAGTTTGAACTCCGCTTTAAGAGATAGGCTGGGGCGGCAGTCATAGTTCAAAGCAAGTCCCAGAGGAATGTAGAGATAGTTGATTTCTTGAAGAAGGTCGGAAGGCCGAATTCTTTTAAAACGGTGCTGCCGAATGCCATAGCCGATAAAAGGAGTGATATGAAGTTTAGAGTAATAAAAGTAGAGATTAAATCGGAAATTTCCATCCAATTCGGTATACTGAATGCGGATATCGTCATCAAAAAGATCTTCGCCGCCGAGCGGGCCTAAGATTCCATAAAGGCAGATCGTATATCCTGTGGTCTGATATCGATGTTCATGTATGGCCCGAAATCCTCCGACAAAGCCGGACATAAAAGTATTTGACGGTATCGAATTCAACCAAAGATAATCGATATCGCTTTCCAATGAAAAAGTATCGTGATAGCGGGCCGTTAAGTTGGCGATTGACAAGATAAATAAAATTACGAAACGCAAGTTTTTTCTCGGGATGCAAATATCTGGGCTATCAAGCCGGTAAATTGATTGATGATTTTATCCATTAACCGGCTGTTTTGATCAATCAATAGTTTCTTGCGATGTTTATTTAAATAACCAGCCAGTTCAAATGCTGACTGAGAATTTTGAAGCCGGTTCTCAAGATGAATGTGGGAAGAAGCGGCAAGGTTTGCGTCAATACTGTACGCTTGAAACAGCATTTCAGGAATCGTCGAGGGAATGCTTTCGAATGAGGCAATGAGATTCATAAATCGTGCTATGTATTTCGGGTTGATAAAATAAGCAGCAAGCAGCATCTCTTCCTTTAAATCTTTATCGGGGACATTTTCAAGAACATTTGCTACTTCTTTGAGGATTTTGAGCTCTGCAGTTTCCGGCAGACACGATAAAAATCCAAAATTTGTGTCAGGCGAGCAATTTTTTATTAAGGAATTAAGCGGCCCAATAGCCTGCAGCCTTTGTTCTTCTGGAAGTTTCGCTACAAATGATCTTATGAGAGGGAAAAAATTGTCGAATCCTTTTTCTTGACTCAGTTTAACAATGCCGAGGGTGGCTTCATGTCTTTGGTTATGAGGGATTAAGCTAACCAATAAGGATAGGTAATTCAAGTTGTCTAAGAGATTGGGCAGATTAGCTTGAGTCGCAATTTTGGAGAAGACCCGACTGATTTTATCCTTAATTTTAGAGATTTTAGCCTCCGGAAAAAATTTCGCGATCCTGATCTGTACCCAATGAAGCTCGAAAACATTGTGAATTTTAAACGATTGTTGATTTTGATCAATCCAGGAAAGAATCATTTCAGTCAGGGAATTTTTTTGGGGAGAGGCTTTTGCCAGCGCCTGAAAAAAGTCTTTTCTTGAGCGGGCCGTTGTCAAACGAATCAAATCTTGTTGATAAGAAACATTCATAAATGGCTAAAGTATATCGCCTTACTGAATTTTTGACAAGATGCCAACAAAGCCCTCTATATTTTTATTGGGCTTTCTCCCTTTGGGGAGGATGGCAAAAAGTTTGTAGGGTAAGGGGCCGAGATTCAGGGAATACTCTTTCAATTTCGGCCTTTTGAAGGCGATATAGTCGGGGAAAAAACCGATGCCGAGCCCTTCTTCTGTGAGGGAAGCAATGGCCTCCCAGCTAAACACTTCCATATTCGTTTTGAGGTCTCGTTTCATTTTTTTTCGGTAGGCTTGTTTCAAAAGTTTTGTTTCCATTCTCTCCTCGGAAAGGATAAAGGGGAGATTTTTGGGAGTTGCGGCGGATTTGGCAATATAAAGCTTATGCTCGCCGCTGTAAATTTCGCGAGTTTGGAAATCGGACAAATCTTCGTTGTCAAGGACAATCCCGAAGTCGATCAGGCCTTTTTTAAGCATGTCCATAATCAGTCCTGGATGCCCCAGACGGAAGTTAAGCTGCAGCTTGGGGAATTTCTTTTTGGCCTCCTTGAGTTTTTTGGGAAGGAGGGCGAGGGCAAAACTGTGAGTACAGGCGAAGTCTATTTTCCCTACATAATCTTCTGTTTGAAGAGACTCTTCAAGTTTTTTGATTTCATCAAAAATGGCGAGGCTCTTTTCAAATACCATCTGTCCCTCCGGGGTCGGACGCAGGCGGTTGGGGTGGTGGTGGATTAAGGGTTTTTTTAAAGAGCTTTCAAGTTTGGAAATGGCCTGGCTGACAGCCGATTGGGTCACAAAATTGTGTTTGGCAGATGCCGACACGCTGCCAAATCTGACGGCGTCGGAAAAGTATTTGAGATAAATGAGATTAAGCATAACTAAACCTAAGAATAAATATATTTAATTTTACTAATTCTAGTCAAGAATTTTATGATGATAAGCCAACAAGGAGGCTTATTTATGAATGAACCCAGTCAAGAATTCGGACGTGCGAGGTCCTGGCTTTTTCCCGTTCGAACAAGCGAATTGAAACTATTTTTGCCAATGGGCCTGATGATGTTTTTCACTCTGTTCAATTACACTGTGCTTCGAGACGTGAAAGATACGCTGGTGGTGGGGGCAGCGGGGGGCGAGGCGCTCAGCTTGATTAAATTAATCGGAACAGTTCCGGGAGCGGTTGTGATTATGTTGATTTACGCCAAGCTCAGCCAGGTCTTCAATAGGCGGCAGATGTTTTATATCTCTGTCACCCCGTTTATGCTTTTCTTTGGGCTGTTTGCACTGGTCATTTATCCCAATCTGGCAAGCCTGCATCCCCAGGAAGCGCTGGTTCAAAAAATTGCTGCAGATTTTCCCCGTATGAAAACCTTCGCTCATGTTTGGGGATGCTGGAGCTATGCCCTTTTTTATGTCATGGCAGAGCTTTGGGGCAGCGTGATTTTGTCGCTCCTTTTTTGGCAGACGGCCAATGATCTCTTCGCGATGAAGCAGGCCAAAAGATTTTATCCGCTGTTCGGCGTAATTGCCAACTTCGGCGCTATTGGAGCGGGAATTGCTTTATCCTACTTTTCAAAAGTGAGGCGGGGTCTTTCCGAAGGTGTCGATCCCTGGGGGCTTAGCCTCAATTATCTGATGGGGGCGGTTGTTTTAAGCTGCCTTTGCCTTATGCTCACTTATTGGTGGATCAACAAGCGCCATCCGCTTCCGGACGAGGCTGCGGTGAAGAAGAAACAAAAAATGTCGCTTTTGGATAGCTTCAAATATCTGGTCCGATCAAAGCATCTCGGCTGCATCAGCCTGCTTGTCATCTGCTATGGGATTTCGATCAATGTGGTTGAAGCTGTTTGGAAAAACGAAATCAAATTTGTCTATGGAAACTTGAATGATTACAGCGCTTTTATGGGGAATTTTTCCACTTACATGGGCCTTGTGACCATCGTTTTTATGTTCCTTGGAGGCATGATCGTCAGAAAATTCGGCTGGTTTGTCAGCGCTTCGTTAACTCCTGTTATGATTCTGGCATCCGGGCTTTTTTTCTTTGCCTTTGTCTCCTTCAAGGATTCTTTAGAGCCTTATACTCTTTCGACTTTGGCAGCAGCTCCGTCGGTGATAGCAATCTGGCTTGGCTTTGGCCAAAACATCATGAGCAAGGCGACCAAATATTCGCTCTTCGACCCGACCAAGGAAATGTGCTACATTCCTCTCGATGAAGAGTCGAAGCTTCGAGGCAAAGCGGCAGTCGATGTTGTCGGTTCCCGTTTGGGAAAATCGGGAGGAGCGCTGATTCAGCAGGCTCTTCTATTCGGAACGGGCTTAAGCCTTGCCGAACTGTCTCCCTACCTTGGGGCTGTTGTTTTGATAACAGTCGGAGTGTGGCTCATGGCGGCGGGCGCTCTGAATGGAAAGTCCGTGATTATGAAACCAAGCATAGCTTCTTGACTTTGCGGGGCGGTGGTTTATGGCCAAATATTTTGACCTCTCTCCAGGCCTCGCGTATCGCTTTGCTTTCGGGGGATTCTCTGCCAAAGAGCGTATCGGCAGTTTCAATTGTCATCTGAGAAAATTCGGCAAAGTTTGTATTCGGCAAAAGCTTTTCAAGAGTTTCATACCAAACCCTGCCGACACTCTCCCATGAGCGGGCGTATTTTTCAGAGTTAATATCATAAAGTTTCACGGCCCCTTTATAAAATGCCCCGCTGGGAATTGAGCAGTTGGTATGCATGCCACCGTGGTCTTCGCTTGTTTCAATGTAGGCATCCATGGTTTTAGGCTGAGGGTCGTTTTTAAAGATCACGTGATTTTGATAGGCTTGTCCCGGCTGCTTGAGAGAGCGAAGCGATCCGCCGCCAACAAGCAGTTCGGCTCCGATCAGCCAATCGGCTTCATTGACTGTTTCATCATTTATATACTGTTTCACCATGCTTGCGAAAATATCGCAGTAGGATTCGACAATAGCTCCGGATTGATTGATATTACGGAGTTTGGTGTTTTGCATCATCTGATGGGTCAGTTCATGGGCGGTGATCGTCGGAAAATCGGTAAAGGGTTTGAAAAGTTTCGGGTCCGGTTCCCCGTAGACAATCCTTTTTCCTGTAAAGAGAGCATTGTTGAAATTGAGGTTGTAGTGAACGGAGGAAAATACCCTGTTTAGGGAATGATGATCAAAAACAGTTTGATAAAATTCACAGGTTTTGAAAGCCCAGTTATAGGCATTTTTTACAGCATCATCCTTGGATTTTTGCGGCTCGAATATTCTTTTCCCCGGCAGAAAAAATCGATTTTCCGCGTCGAAAATTTGAATCACGATTTTATTGGAGGGACTGCCGGGCATCTTTTTAATATCCAGCTCCCTCATATTGCGCACATTTTCCGAATTTTGAAGTCCTTGCTCCTCCCAGCTTATGTATTGGTGATCTTCGCGATGCTCGATCACCATTTTCGACATATGAGGGGGAATGATCATGGAACAGTTTTCGATTGTGATCATTCTATCTTCTCAATAGAGATTACATTCTTCCGACGGCACTGGCGTAGGATTATGATTTTCCGACGGCACCGGCGCAGGTTTATGGTCTTCCGGCGGCACCGGCGCAGGTTTTTGCCCATAGATTTTCACTGCCTTCCAGGCATAGCGGATTGCGCTCGATTCTTTTGTATTCTTTCCAAAAAATTCATCGGCAACAGTTATTGTCGCATTGGCAAAATCTGCGAAATTTGCAGTGGGTTTGATACGTTGTGGTGAACTTGCTTTATACCACACTTGCCCGGCCCCTTGCCATGCAAAAGCAAATTTTTCAGGATTGATTTCTGAGAGGTTCTTGGCAGCTTCATAGAAAGCTTTGTTGGGGATACCGGAATTGATGTGGACACCGCCGTTATCTCCTTTCATGTCTCTGTATTGATCCATTGTCGCCGGCTGGGGATCGGTGCCCAATTGAGGATGATTGACGTAAGCCGTTCCAGGTGCTTTCATCGAGCGAAGGGCGCAATTTTCTCTTTTGATAACATTTTCACCAATCAGCCAATTGGACTGAGCGGCAGTTTGCTTGTAAATATATTGCTTGACCATGATGCCGAAAACATCGGATAGCGACTCATTCAAAGCACCGGACTGATCGGAATAGACCAGACTGCTGCGGTATTGGGTGACGCCGTGAGTCATTTCATGGCCTCCGACATCAGGATCGATCGTAAAGCGGGTAAAGATTTTTCCATCTCCATCTCCGTAAACCATCTGCTCGCCATCCCAAAAAGCATTGTCATAATCTTTGCCAAAATGAGTCGATGACTTTATAGTCATTCCTTCATCATTAATAGAATTTCTTTTGAACTCCTTACAGTAAAACTCATAGGTTTTTTGGGCCCATTCATTGGCTTCCCGAACCTCGACATCAGGAGAATTCCAGGGGTCTAAAATCTTCACTCCGGGAAGGGATTTCTTGTGCCTGGAATTGTAAACTTTGACAATTGTGTTTTTGGCAGTTTTACACGTGGCCTTCCGCTTGCCGCAGAAAATCTCCGCACGCTTGGCTCTTAATTGCTTATGGTTTCGTATATTGCGTTTTGCGATAACTCTGAGATCTTTATTATCGCAGTTCTTTTTGATCTTTTTTATCATATGGGGAGGGATGATGGTGCAGCAGGGCTGAAAACTAGAATGTTGTATAGTCATGACTGTCTCCTTGAATTTGTGAATACTCTAGTATTTACTGAATTCAAAAACAAATTACAATGTAAATCATGAGTTTGCTACACTGCTGATAGATATGAAGACGATTGAAGAAACCATGAAGGGCAATGCCCTGGGGCGGCAGGAGCTTGCCGATTGGGAACGGGAAATACGGAAAAATCCCTATCGAATCGATGAGGATTTTCAGCATTCGGTCTCTTTTTATTTAGAAGATGCCGATCTGGATGACGAACTGGCCCATTTTGCCGAAAGGGTGGTTGGCGAGCTTGAGCCGCTTGTGCAGGAAAATCATCTGAGACAAAATTTGCCCCAAATCGAACACTATGATGGTGTTGGGCAAACATTAGAAAAAGTTGTCCACCATCCGAGCTACACCGCTGCCGGTGATGTGATCTACAGCTCGCGCCTTTTGGAGCGTATGGCAAAACCGGGGGGACTTCTGGAGTCTTTGGTATTCATGTTTCTTTCGTCTGAGGCCGGCGAGGCGGGGCACAACTGCCCGGCGGCCTGTTCCGCGGGGATCATCCGCGTTTTGCAAAAAGTTCACGACTTTCCCCAAAAAGACATGTATTTGCAAAAACTTATCGAGCCTTCCTATCGGGAAAATTTTACCGGCGCCCAGTTTGTAACGGAGGTGCAGGGAGGTTCGGATGTCGGCGCCAACGCCGCTGAAGCTTATAGGGATGAAGAGGGCAGGTGGTACATACAGGGCGAAAAATGGTTTTGCTCCAATGCCGATGCCGATCTCATTTTGATGACAGCACGCTTTAATCCTTCGGCTTCAGGAACCAAAGGGCTTGGGCTGTTTCTGGTACCGGCAGTTCTTGAATCGGGCGAGCGCAATCATTATACCATGCGGCGTCTGAAGGAGAAGCTTGGCACAAAAACCCTGGCAACTGCCGAAATGGACTTTCACGGTGCCTACGCGATTCCTATGGGGCATCCGGAAGAGGGATTTAAAATCCTCATGGAAAATGTCCTTCATATCTCCCGCATCTTCAACGCGTTTTGCGTTGTGGGCATGGCCAGGCGCGCATTCTATATCGCCCTTGCCTACGCAAAGCATCGCAAAGCGTTCGGCCGCCCGATTATCGAATATCCTCTCGTCCGGGAAAACCTTGCCCGCATCAAAGCGGAAAATACTGCTCTGATGGCCTCGATCTTTGCCGAGGCTAAATTGCAGGACGATTTCGATACGGGAAAAATTGCAGGCGATGAAGTGAAACTGCTTCTCCGTCTGATAGTGAATCTCAACAAATACCTGACAGCTCTTTGGACAGTCGAGCATATCCACCATTCCCTCGATGTGCTTGCCGGAAATGGCACCATCGAGTGCTTCTCGTCAATACCGCGTCTTCTGCACGACAGCATCATTTGCGAGAACTGGGAAGGGACGCACAATGTCCTCCGCATGCAGATCTTAAGAGATATTCACCGCTACAAGATCGACGAAATTTTCATTAATCATATCGAATCCTTCGGGCCCTGCGAGCCTATCAAAGACCTCTTAGACAAGCTCAAGCATGATTTGAAAACTTTCAAATCTTCCTCTTTCGACCTTCAAAGCCTGCAGATAAAACCGCTGGTTCATCAAATGGCTGTCATCTTGGCCGCCCTTCATCTTTTCCTTGAATCGAAGGATCAGTCTAGCGGTTCTAAAAGGCGGTGTCTCGATTTTTTTCTCTCACAAAAAGAAACTGTGGACGCACAATATCTTGAGTTGGTATCATCTATCCTATGATCGACGGCAGAACAAGTCTTTTGGTCAACCGCCTCATCGGGTATCCCGAAATCAAAAACCTTTGGGACAAGACAGTCACAATGTGCGGCGGGGATCAAATTACCGTCGAATCCGTGACGGTAAAATCGAACCTGGCTCCTTTTGGGGCCTCTTCCAGCGTTCAATGGAACTATTCTAAGGAAAAAGGGCACGATCTCAAGTCTCCCAAAATACACTATCTCAAAACATTGGATGATGATTCATCCTTGCTTTTTATCTTATTCGAAATCTGCAATTTAACTTATTTCCAAGAGTATCTCGATTTGGATTTAAAAGCTCAAAAGAGAAGCTTAAGCGAAAAAAAATATGTCCAATTACATTATGAAATTGAAGTGGACAAGGTAAATACCTTATATCATTCTTTGGTTGAAAAAATGTACGAGAGTAACGATTTGTCCCGAGATGTACATTTAAAACCTTTTAACGAGGAACAACAAAAGAAACACAAACAGAAATTTGTCGATAGATACCGTCTTCTAGCTGGAAAAAGCAGCTGGTTATCATGGATATATCAGACATTTTCCTCATCATGAAAGTGGTTGATCTTCATTCATGGAATGTCTCTCCCAAAGAGGCAGTCGCGATCCAGAAGGAACTGGCGGTCCGTCTTGAGTTTGCCCCTTTGGAAACATACTCCTATTACTGTTGCCGGAGCTGATGTTTCCTTCTCAAAAAAGGATCCCCGAATTTTTGCCGCTGTGGTTGTATTGAAGCTTCCCGAATTGGAAATTGTCGAGATCGCGACCGCCGTCGACACAGCTTCTTTTCCCTATGTTCCCGGCCTTCTTTCCTTCAGAGAAATTCCCATTTTGATTCAGGCCTTTAAGAAACTGAAGCAAACTCCCGACATTGTTCTTTGCGACGGACAGGGGATCGCTCATCCAAGGGGGATCGGGCTGGCCTCGCATTTGGGATTATTTTTAGACATCCCGACTATCGGATGCGCTAAAAGCCGCCTTATCGGGGAGTATCGTCCGGTTGGAGAGAAGCAGTGGTCTAAAAGCCTGCTCAAACACAAAGGGGAGACCGTCGGGACGGTTCTCAGGACGAGAGCTCAAGTCAAGCCGCTGTTCATTTCTCCGGGGCATCTGATTGATTTAAATGGAAGTGTCAGTATTGTGAAAAAATGCACCGGCCGCTTTCGGCTTCCCGAGCCGACTAGGCAGGCGCATATTGCCGTGAACCAACTGAGAAAAGAGGTGCAGAATCGTGATTAAAACCGGCAAAACTGTCTATGATCCTCCTTCCCGATCGGACGGCAAAAGAATCCTTGTCATGAAGCTTTGGCCAAGAGGGGTGTCCAAAGAATCCGTCGATGAGTGGATGAAGGAGCTTGGAACAGACAAAGAGCTCATCAAAAAGTGGAAAGCAGGCAAGGTGTCATGGAGTGATTTCCGCAAAGAGTATTTAAAGAGTTTGAAGGGGAAAGAGGAACTTCTGAAACAGCTGGCAAAAGAGGCCGGAAAAAAACGATCACCCTTCTCTGCAGCTGCAAAGACGAAAAAAGGTGCCACCGTTCATTGCTGAAGTCGGCCATTGAGAAATTTTTCTAGTGCTCTGTCACGCTTAAATTTTAGGGTAGATTTCCTGAAATTTAAGAGCGACGGAGCACTAAGGCATTCGCGATATACATCCCGCAAGTCATTGCCAAAACAAAAATAATCACCCTGAAATTACCCGTGACGAGGTCGGTCAGCGACGGGCCGGGGCAGAGGCCGATCAGTCCCCATCCAATGCCGAATAGCGAGGCACCTACCAGCAAAGGGGAGTCGATTTGCGTTTTTGTCGGCATGTGGCTTTTGTCGAAGAGGGGCCTTTTTGAAATGAGAGGAAATCCGATGGCATAGGTCGCTGTGGCAAAAACAAAGACGACGAGCAGCGTCGGGTCCCAGTTGCCCGCGACATTGAGAAATCCGAGTATTTTTTGGGGCTGTACCATTAAAGATACGGCAAGCCCCATTCCAAAAATGATTCCGGCAATTAGCGATGTGAAATAGCGCATATGATTACCTCCCGAAAACCATGAAGACAAATGTTGCTGTGGCTATGCCGAAAACCATAAAAATGGCCGTGGCGATGATGGATCTTATGGACAAGCGGCCGATGCCGCACACCCCATGCCCGCTTGTGCAGCCGTGGCCATAGGAGGAGCCGAAGCCGACAAGCAAACCGCCGGCAATGATGACTAAATAGGGTTTGTCGAGCTTAAGATCGAAGGCCTCGGGATAGGCAAGCCTGACGATTGCTCCTCCCGCAAGAAGGCCCAGGATAAATATGAAGCGCCATAAAGTCTCACCCGGGCTTAATTTAACAAGGCCCGAATAAATGCCCGAGATTCCTGCGATCCGGTAGTTGAAAAAAAGAAGCACAAGAGCCCCCAGGCCGATAAGTATGCCTCCAACAGCTCCCGATATAGGCGTAAAGTTTTCCATCATCTATAATCTACCATAAAAGACATTTTTGCTTGCAATAGAACCGGTTCAACAGCAACTTGGGTATACCGATGAAATGAGGACTATATTTACGGATTTGATTAATATGTCCTGATTCGGTTTAATAGCGCAAACACTAACCAGGGAGCGATTATGCAGCCTGTGGCTTTTGGTTGTTTCAAATTGACCGGTCCCAGCGCCCTAGCCGATGCGATAAAAAACGGTTACTCCATTCTCGATTTTGCATCAGCTTACAAGACCCATGAAGCATTTCCGGAAGCGTTGGAAAAAACAACGGGCACCTTCAAGGGAGAGATTCACTCGAAAATCACTTTAGGGGAGATCAGGGACAAGGGGTGCAAGAGGTAGTCGCCTCTGTTCTTAGAGAGCTGCAAGTGGATGTTCTTGATGTCCTCTACCTGCACGCTCCGGACGCGATCTCTAAAGAAACCCTAAATCATCTGCAGGGATTAAAAAAAGAGGGGAAGATCAGAAATGTCGGACTTTCCAATGTGGATTTATCTCAGCTGCAGGGGCTGGAGAAAAAGGGATATCTTCCCGATTATGTTCAGGTCGAGAT
>CAWAPJ010000042.1:0-15829 GCA_963783885.1 Waddliaceae bacterium
GCTACCTAAACTTGTTGTTAAAGTCTTTCGTTGGATTCAGATGCGTAGACTCGATTTGAAGGCAAGGGTAATCCCTTGCCGATAATCGAGGCTTAGCAGATGAATTCAATGAAAGATTTTAACGACAATAGTCTCTATGATACTTCCTTAGCCAAAAAAAGGGGGCATCATGGAAACTTACGCAACAACAGTTTATGTCATCAGCGAAGAAATCCTTCGAATTTTGGGGATTAAAGACGATCCTCAATCTCAAATGTCCAACGCAGAAGTGATAACTTTTGCTATTTTATCAGCAAAATATTTTTCTTGTAACTATAAAATGTCCAGATATTTATGTAAAAGATTACGATTATTCAGAGCTATTTTAAGCAATAGCCGGCTAAATCGCCGAATTCATAAAATTCCTTGGATTTGTTGGAACGCCATTTTCCGTTTTTTAGCTCTATTTTTTAAGCAAATAAATAAAGATCAGGGTTTTGCTATAGACAGCTTTCCAGTTTCATGTTGTCAGAAAAATAGAATCGATAAACGGAAGGTTTTTCTAGAACGAAGGTATTTAGGTTTCGCAGCTTCTAAAAAGCGTTACTTTTGCGGCATAAAAGTTCATAGGATTGTGACGAGCGAAGGCAAGCCGGTTGAAGTTCTTTTCAAGCCAGGAGCAGTAAGCGATGTAAAGGTGCTCTGGGAAATGAAACTGGACATTCCACCAGATTCTAAACTTTATGCAGATGGTGCGTATAATTGCTTTGATTTAGAAGACATCTTGAAAGAAGAACAAATTACATTGCTTGCAAAACGGGGATGTAAAGCAAAGAATAGAGTCCGAACACCAATTGAAGAGAGGGAAATTAGCAGCAAGCGACAGATTGTCGAGACGACATTTAGCTGCATAACAAACCTTTTCCAAAGAACTTTTAAGTTCTGCACTGAACAAGGCTTTTTGATAAAAGTATTCTGTGCAATTCTTGCCTATAGTGTTTCGTTTTTATGCAAAGGGGAGCTCAGCTAGAGCTTACACGAGCACACCATCTACTGCCTGTAGCGCCTCGGCAAGGGATTACCCTTGCCGAGGCGCTACAGTTGTATCTGGCGCACTCGTGTAAGCTCTAGCTAAGGTTTAGGTAGCAATCAGGGTCTGAGGAATGACCTGAAAGCTCTTTTGTTCCAAGGCTCTAACGGCCTTATCCCAATCCGAGCATTGGAAATACATTTTTCCCTTTTCAACGATCAAGTAAAAAATAACCCCGATCCGCTCAAATATGCCGGAAGGCTGCATGGAATGATTGATAACGCAATTTCTTACGGACTTTTCCTGGAGCTCATCCAGATTGCATATTCTGACAGTCAAGTCAGTCACACTATTCATATATAACCTCCGGTTATTATTATCATAATGTTAATAACTAAAAATTAATGAATAATTAAGAGAATATAATTTTTCTATAAATCATAAAAAGAAACATCATTAGGAAAAGGTTGAGTACTCCTATCGTTAAAAAGCTTGTTGCCGGGGAGAGTTCTAAAAAGGAATTGAGAAAATAAAGGGTAAAAGAGGCAAGCAGCGCGAACGAAAAGCTCAAAAAATTGGCTGTTCCGAAATTACGGCCGTGGTCTTTTTCCGGGGTTGCAGCTAAAATGTATGCTTGAGCCGGAACAATAAAAATCCCGCCAAAAAATCCCAGAATGAACATCCAGATGATAATCAGCCACCAGGGAGAATAGAACCAATTGAGGCAAAATAAGGAAAGCGATAAGCCTGCTCCCGCTAGCGGGATTAAACCGAGCCTGATCACGCTTTGGGAAATCCGGTCGGTCATATAGGCTCCAAAGCCAAGCCCAAAGGCTGTAAGCAGGAAAAAATAGCCGCCGTCGACGTAGGTCATTTTCAGTACGTCTATGGCATAGGGAATGATATTCAGTTGGACAAACGCTCCAATGAAAAGCGAATAGGCATAGACCATCAAGGTGCTGAAGAGATAAGGGATAGACCAAGCCTGTTTCAGAGATTCCCATAGTTCTCTAAAGAAAAAAAGCCGAAATTTTTTATTGATATTGCCAACAGGAGTTTGGGGAAGCAGCAAGCTCAAGAGAAACCCGGTCAAAGCTAATGCGACACTGACAAGCAGGGCGTAAACATAGCGGTTGCCGGTTGCCCAAACCGTAAAGGAGGCCAGAGAAGTTCCGATGATGATTCCTAGAAAGGTGAGGGCGGCGACAAGGCTATTGGCCCAAAGGAGCTGGCCCGGTTTGATGAGTTCGGGTATGAGTCCATATTTTGAAGGGCCGAAAATAGCCCCGAGTGTAGCCATAAGAAAGAGAATCACATAGGCGCTGCTTCGTATATGGTAGCCGAATAAAAACAAGGCAACAATCAGGCATATGAGCTCAAGAAACCTTGTGATGATTACAATCTTGTTTTTGGGCCATTTGTCTGCGAGGATACCTCCCGCATTGGAAAAAAGGAGAAACGGTATGAGAAAAATTGCCCCTACAGTTGCCATAATCGTATTGGTGCTTTTCTCTCCCAATTCATAAATTAGAAAATAGGCTGCCAGGAATTTATAGACGTTTTCATTGATAGCAGCCAGAAATTGGATGATATTGAACAAGCCAAAGGACGAAATGGCTACCTTATTTGTCATGATTTTTTTGGTTTAGCAGAATTTGCTGATTTAAGAAAGGTGGCGGAGAGAAAGTCCAATAAATCCTCAAGGGCTACGGGTTTTCCCTGATTGATGTTTTTGAGTTCAATTGTTGGTATTTTGCTTTCAATTAATGATCCCTTGCCGAGCGGGTTGTCTATTTTCACGACAATATTTGTCGCGGTAATTTCTTTGACAACAAATCTTTGGGATTTTGCGGGGGCTTTGTCTTGGAATTTGATATTTTCCTTTTTAAAAAAATCGGCGGTTTTCACCAAAAGTCCGAGAGGGTTAACTTTGATATTGCCCGGTTTTGATATAACGCTGACATCTTTCATTTCCAGCCTATCGACAATAATAGGGTTATCAAAGAAGCCAAAAAAAGGGGTTTTTAATGATAGCCGGTCAATGGTGATAGTCGTTTCTACTTCCGGAAGATGAAAGACGGCTCCCTTTATTCTGACACCCCAGGGCGAGGGATCGAATTGCTCCAAAACGACATTGAGACCCAGCTTTTGGCTCATCAAATGAGAGGCGATATTGGCTCTGAAAACCCATAGCAGTCCGAGAGCTATGATGATAATAATGAAGAGTGTCCCAAAGAATTTTTTCATTAAGCTTTACCCCTTTAAACAAAACTTTATCACGTGAATTCGAAGTCAAGCAAGAAGAAAAGTGGAAGGAATGAAACTTGAGAGTCGTATTATGTCAAGGAAGGGGGACAAAAAAACGCCTGCCGTTTTGGCAGGCGCTCCTTTTGGCATGGATTAATACATGGCCGGCATTGCGGCTTCCGCTTTCTTCTCTTCCGGCTCATCGGTGATTAATGCCTCTGTTGTGAGAAGCAGTCCAGCGATAGAGACGGCGTTTTCAAGAGCGGTGCGGCTCACTTTCTTAGGATCAATGATCCCTGCTTTAAACATGTCGACAAATTGATCGTTTAGAGCGTCATACCCTTCGCCTGACTTGTGGTCGCGGACCTTTTGAAGGATAAGGGAATCTTCTTTGCCGGCGTTTTTCGCTATTTGGCGAAGCGGCCAGCTGAGCGCGCGCACGACGATGTTCACTCCTGTACGTTCGTCGCCGGACAAAGATTCGCTCAATTTTTCCAGAGCAGGAATGCAGCGAATGTAGGCGACGCCTCCTCCGGGGAGTATGCCTTCGGCAACGGCTGCCTGAGTTGCGTGCTGAGCGTCTTCAACGCGGTCTTTGCGCTCCTTCATTTCGACTTCGGTAAATCCCCCGACCCGGATGACTCCGATGCCGCCGACGAGCTTAGCCAGCCTCTCCTGAAGCTTTTCCTTATCATAGTCGCTTGTGCTCTCTTCATATTGTCTTTTGATGAGAGCGGCACGATCCTGAATTCGTTTCTTGTCGCCGTTTCCTTCAACAATGGTTGTTTCTTCTTTGGAAATGGTGATTTTTTTGGCTTTTCCGAGCATCTCAATGGTGGTGTTTTCCAGTGTGAGGCCAACTTCTTCGCTGATGACCTGGCCACCGGTCAGGATCGCGATATCTTCAAGCATCGCTTTTCGACGGTCGCCGAAGCCGGGAGCTTTAACGGCGCACACTTTCAGTCCGGCGCGGAGCCTGTTGACAACAAGAGTCGCCAGCGCTTCGCCTTCGACATCTTCGGCAATCATCAGAAGCCCTTTTCCGCTTTCGGCAACGGCCTGCAGAATGGGGATGAGGTCTTTGATATTACTGATCTTTTTATCGAAAATCAGAATGTAGGCATCGTCAAGGACGCATTCCTGCGATTCCGCGTTTGTCATGAAGTAGGCTGATAGATAGCCTCTGTCGAAGTTCATCCCCTTCACGACGTCAAGCGTTGTTTCGAAGCCTTTGGCTTCTTCAACAGTGATTGTTCCGTCTTTGCCGACTTTTTCGATGGCCTGGGCAATCAGCTCGCCGATCTCTTTGTCGTTGTTGGCAGAAATTGTCGCCACTTGCGCGATTTCCTGCTGGCTTTCAATCGTTTTTGCCAGCTTATTGAGCTCTTCGACAGAAACTGCCACGGCTTTCTCCATGCCCCGCTTGAGATCCATGGGATTGGCTCCGGCCGCAATGTTCCGAAGGCCTTCGCGATAAACGGCCTCTGCTAAAACAGTTGCAGTGGTCGTCCCGTCTCCCGCTTTATCGGCGGTTTTGCTGGCGACTTCTTTCACCATTTGAGCGCCCATGTTCTCGGACTTGTCTTCGAGCTCGATTTCCTTAGCTACAGTCACACCGTCTTTTGTGATGTGCGGCGCGCCGTAGGACTTGTCGATAATCACATTGCGCCCTTTGGGGCCTAAAGTGACTTTTACAGCGTCTGTTAACGTCTGAACCCCTTTTAAGATTTTCTGACGGGCCTTCTCTTCGAATTGTATTTTCTTTTTGGTCATAATTTTAACTCCCTTGTGCTCTTATTCTTCAACGATAGCAATAATGTCGTCAGCGCGGACGATGACATACTCTTCGTCTTCCAAAGTGACATCCGTACCCGAGTACTTGTCCATTAAGACCAGGTCTCCGACTTTTACAGGAACAGCAATGATTTTGCCGTCTTTATCTTTCTTGCCTTCGCCAACGGCTAATACTTTTGCAGTTTCTTGTTTCTTTTTTGCGGAGTCCGGAAGGATAATTCCGCCTTTCAGGGTCTCTTCGGCTTCTAATCTCTTGACCAATACGCGGTTTCCAAGAGGCTTTAGGCCGGGAGCTTTTGTCTTTGTTTTTTCTTCTGTTGCCATAGTCATACTCCTAAAATTAAGAAGTTTAAGTTGATGTATTTATACTTATATCTCTTAAGTCGATTTTAAGGCAAGAAAAATCTAGCAGTTGTTAAACAAGGGTGCTAAGTTTGTCGACAAGTGCTTCAAATAGAGAGATTGCCGATTCGATAGGACGGGGGGTCTCCATATCGACGCCGGCAATTTTTAAGGCGTCTATTGGATAGCAGCTGCTGCCGGATTTTAAAAAATTGAGATAATCCTGCCGCTCCTTATCTCCGCCGGATGTCACTCGGTCTGCAAGCGCAAGGGCGGCGCTTATGCCGGTGGCATATTGGTAAACGTAAAAATTGTAATAAAAGTGGGGAATCCGGGCCCATTCGATTATACCGGGATCATCGAGGACAACTTCGGGGCCGAAATATTTTTGGTTTAGCTTACGATACTCTTCTGAGAGGAGTGAGGGAGTTAAAGGGGTATAATTTTCGGCAAGGTCATGGATGATCAGTTCGAATTCGGCAAACATCGTCTGGCGGAACAACGTCGAACGGATGTCTTCGAGCTTTTGGTTGATAAGAAATATTTGTGAGTCTTTATCGGTCAATTTTTTCATCAGATATTTCATGAGGAGCTCTTCATTGAAAGTCGAGGCTACCTCGGCGACGAAGATGGAGTAGTCGGAATAGTGGTAAGGCTGGGATTTACGGCTGTAGTAGCTGTGCATGCTGTGTCCGGCTTCATGGGCAAGGGTAAAGACATCGCGCAATAAATTTTTATAGTTCATCAGAATATAGGGCATGCTGTCGTAGCATCCGCTCGAATAAGCGCCGGAACGTTTGTTTTTGTTCTCAAAGCGGTCGACCCAGCGGTGGACTTTCAAGCCTTGCGATAAAATTTGGCGATACTCCTCGCCTAAAGGGAGGACCGATTCCGATACGGCATCGACAGCTTCGTCATAAGAAAATGTGATGTCGATGCTTTCGATCAAGGGAACATAAATGTCGTAGAGATGAAGGTCTTTAAGTTTTAAGGTCCTTTTTTTAAGAGCCATGTACTTGTGGAGAGAGTCCAAATGATCATTAACGGTTTTGATAAGATTTTGGTAGACACGGACAGGGATATTTTGCGGCGTGAGCGCGGCCTCGAGGCAGCTTCCGTATTTTCTGCAGCGGGAATTAAAGAGGTTTTTTTGCACTTGTCCTGTCAATAGTTCGCTTATTGTGTTTTGATAATCGTTATATTTTGCGCAGTAGGTATCGAAGGTATTTTTTCTGAGCGCTCTGTCTTTGTCTCTGATATACACCATATAGGTGCCATGCGAGAGAGGACGCTCCTCTCCTAGGGAATCTTTTACTGTGCCGAATGTAAAATCGGCATCGTTGATGGCGGAAAAGGCTTTATGCGGCGTCTGAAGCGCTTGCCCGGCTTGGGCCATAATCATTTCTTCTTGTGCCGGCAGGGTATGTTTCCGAACGATGAGAATCGACTCTAAATAATGACGGTAATCTTTTAAAGCCTTGCTTGAAAGACAGTCTTGGATGACGGTTTCAGGAAGGGCTAGCATTTCAGGTTGAAACCAGGCCGTTTCCTGTTGGAATTGATGAAGCGCTGTTGTGATTCTGGCAAATGCTGTTTTATATTCGTTATGGGTGATGTCTTCGTCGTGGCGCAAGTGCGCCCAGGTATAAAGCGCTGATAATTTTCTGTGAATGTTTAGAATTTCTTCTAAAGCGGATTTCAAAGTTTCAGGATTCTCTCCGAGTTTCCCTTTGTACTTCGCAAGACCGGGCCAGTGGGGCGGCGTTGCGTTGTCAATTGCGTCAACAAAGTGTTCGTTCCAGTTTTTGAGATCGGGAAACAGGGCTTCAACATTCCATGTTTCTTCAGGTAAAACTTCACTTCTGGCTTTTATCATAGGAACCAGTGTACACGTTATTGCTTCAAGGATCAACATCAAAGTGCAACATTCTAATCGTTAGATATATAAAATTTTCTTGTAAATAAAAACCAATTGTTATTCGATGCAATTAGACATTAATCACGATCTTTTTATACCCAGTTTGGGACTCAAAACTCAAATAGTCTGAATCAATCAATTTATTCATTGTGGCTCAAATTTGTTAAACAACACTGTTTAATGAACTTGAGTGACAATATGCAAAAGAGCAAGGAGAGTCTATATGAAGTCTCTATTGAGAAAACTGTGGGTGCTGCCCCTCTTCGGATTGATATTTTTCTGGGGAGTCAGCATGATCGGTATGCCTTCAAACGCCAGCTTGTCTGGCAACAGCTTGATCGCGGCCTCGCAAATAAGCCCGATTAAGAACCTTTATCATGATCAGGATGAATCAATTGTCACAATACGAGGAAAAGTCTCAAAATTTAAAGAACATGAAAAGCTAGTCATCGATGATGGTACCGACCAAATCAATGTTGAGTATCAAAATAAATATAAGCCTCTGAAACTAAATGTAGGAGAGCTGGTTACAGTGTCAGGGGAGCTGAATGCTCATAGCAATAACCATCGTGAGATTATTGCGAAAGAAATCTGGAGCGGCAGGCGCCTTGTGTATCCTCAGTCTGATTATGCTACAAGAGTCATTGCTTCAAATCAGAATCAAACCCGTTTTGCTGACGAAGATCAAAATCAAAGTCAAAGCCAAAACGGTCAAAACGACCAGAATGGTGAGAAAGGGCAAAATGGTAAAAACGGCCAAATTATTCCGATTGCAGAGATTTTCAAAAATGCAAGAACCGGCCAACAAGTATCAGTTGAGGGCGAAGTAATTGAATTGCCCGAAGAGCAAATGATCATTCTAAGAGATGCCTCCGGCGATATCATGGTTGATATCGATGATGCGCAAAAAACCCTTCATCTGAAAAAGGGCGACCTCATCAATATCCAAGCAAATGTTACCAATGGATTTGATGGTAAAAAGGAGCTTGAGGCAACCAGAATCGAAAAGAAAAAATCTCATTAATCATTTTTGATAAGAGCGCAGGATTTCATTCCTGCGCTTTTATCAGCTTTTCCAATTCGCCGTTTTCGGCAAGTTCAATGACGATATCGCAACCCCCGATGAATTCTCCATTAATAAAGAGCTGGGGAATCGTGGGCCAGCCGGTGTAATCTTTGATTCCCTGTCTTAACCGCTCAGACTGAAGAACATCGTGAGCGACAAACTCAACGTCTAGGGTGCTGAGGATCGAAACCACGCGTCCCGAGAAGCCGCACTGCGGAAACAGTTTAGATCCTTTCATGAAAAGCACTATAGGATTAGATTTCACCTCATGCTCAATGAATTTCTGTATGTCTTGATTATCAGTCATAAATCCTCTCGTGATTTTTGTTTCCACTGTTCGGGGGTATACGTCTTTACTGAAAGCGCATGGAGAGCCCCTTTAAAGTGTTCGTTTAACGGCTTCATAACCATCATATGCTGCTTGATTAGGGGTTTGTCGATAAATAAGGGGGAGATCACAATGGCCTCGAGATGCGTCTCATCATTCATAGGGTCCAAAATATGGATTTGAGAATCGGGAAGGGCTTCGGATAGCGTTTCTTTAATCTCAGTTACAATTGACATCATTTTCCATCCTCTGATACCACTCGCATACGGCAGGGTTTTCTTTGACATACCTGAATGCCGGAAGATTGCTGATACTTTTCAATATGCCGAAAACAGCCAAATCGGCCCCGTTCGGCCTTTGATGATTCAAATATTTGCCCCCTTCCAGGGCTTTTTCCCATTCAGACAGACAGTTTTTAAAGTGAAGGGCGGGTTTGGCAATGTTTTTTCTCTTTGCGCTTTTTTTTGCGACCATCATCATAAAGAAGGCTCCCGAGTACTTGATAGTCATGCGTTGGAAGGCATTGAATTTACCGACTTTAGTGATGTAATCGAACGCTTTGCACGATTCTCTCATATTCCTGTAGACAAGAGGGGGAAGAGATGAGACGAGAACGCTGTCCGACCAATTAAGCCATTGATCTTCTTTGGCTTTGGCCACAGGATCCGTTTCGAAAACGGGGCGCTCGGCATAAGCGGCGTCAATGTGGCGCATAATGGGGGTCGAATCATTGATCTGGCGGCCGTCTGTTTCTACGTAGATGGGCACCTTTCTGTAAGAGGAGGAAAATTGTATCTCCTTTTTGTTGATCGGGTGGACTTCAATAGCCTCATAGGGGATTTTTTTATAGGACAGGACAGCATCGACCTTTTGACAAAAAGGACAAACAGCATATTGAAATAACTTAGGTTTTTCAGTATTGTCCATTTTAAGCACCTCCATGCTTATTTAGGATAAAGGCGATACAATGCTGTTGTCAATCATTTTAGCTACTGCTCAGGTTCTTCTGGTCAATCCTGTCATAGATATTAGTGGAAAACCTATTGAGCAGAATGCCGAGGTTCCGACTCCGACGACATTAGATCCTAAATGGTGGACTTATTTTTCTTCTGTTGAAGGTAAAGAGCTAGAGGCCCGGGTTCAAAATTTTCTTACGCGAATGAAGGAATACGAAAAAATCTTATCGCCGGAAGCTAAAAAGGCCTATCAAGGTCTTATTGAAAAAACCATCGTTAATTTGCAGGCTTACGAAAAGCTCAAATCCCAAAAAGTAGAGGAGGTGTCTCCGGCACCCTTTAAGGAGAGCTATACAATACAGCAGCAGGTCGATGTAGCCACTAACATTAGGAAGGTGGAAACACAACTTCAAAGCGAAAGCAGGGAGCTTCAGCTGCTGAAAAACCGATCCGATGCTATCAGGGAGCACATCGACGATACTATGGCTTCTTACCTGAATATCGATGAAAATACTCCCGAGAAACTCAAAGCAGGTCTCGATATCATGTCTTCTCAGGCAGCTTTGGGGGTGACGGAGCAAAAAATCCGCCTGCTGGAAAAGAAAACGGAAAATATTCATTCGCAATTAGAGAATCTGAAAAACGAGCTGATATACGCCCGCAAGCACACGCAGCATGGAAATCTCGACTTAAACAAAATCAAAGAAAAGATATCGGAAATCGAACAAGAGTTTGAAGAAAGAAAAAAGGAAGCTCTTAGCGCTGAGCTCGATGCTATAGGGGTTTTTACCGAAGATAGAATCGGCCGGACGAAAAGCCATTTGATGGCAGATTACGCTTTGAATGCGGATCTTGCCGAGTCTATCGTGAAGGTTGATTTGATTTTTCAGAAGACGTTGCTTGGGATCGGCGAGCTGGCTCAAAATGTCAAAGGATTTGACTTAAGCAAGATGAAGCAGCAGGTTGACAAATGGGAAGAAAATTTGGATCATATCAAGACCTCTTTGGCAGAGTGGAAAATTAAAAGCAATGAAGAGCTTGAGAGGCTCGGGTCTAAAGTCAGCCCTGAAGAAGAGGCCAAACTAGGTGCTGAATATAGGGATGTGCAAAAAAAGCGCTACCAGACCGTTCAGCAAATTATGGCCAACATCGAATCTCTTGACCGCAAAATTTTTGCCACTTCCGTAATTCTTGAAGATTTTAATCAGATGATTGTCAATCGTCAATCAAATTTGGTCAGCCTCTATTACTATATTTATGATGGTCTCTACAAGTGTTGTTCGAATTTATTTGGGTGGTATTACAAGACTATTTTCAAAATTGGCGGCGTTCCGATTTCCATAAGCAGCCTCATTGACATGCTGTTTGTGATTTTCGTCGCTTATTTAATCGGTGTTGTTTTGAGAATAGTTGTGATCAAACTATCCAAAAGACATGGAAGGATCACTAAAGGGACGCTTTTTTTGATCAACAGGATCATCACCTATTTTTTTATCATCGTAGGGATTTTCCTTGCTATCAGCGTCATCGGTCTCGATGTCAGCACGATTTTTATTTTACTGGGCGCTTTAAGCGTCGGTATCGGATTCGGGCTTCAGTCGATTGTCAATAATTTTGTCAGCAGCCTGGTCATTCTCTTTTCCCGCAATGTCAATATTGGCGATTATATCGAACTCTCTACAGGGATATGGGGGCAAATAGAGGATGTCAACGTTCAAAATACCACAATCCGCACATGGGATGGAATTGATGTCGTGGTGCCGAATTCCCAATTGATTTCCCAGGAATTTCACAATTGGACAATGAGAGACCCTTTTATGAGATTTCATGTTCCGTTCTCCGTGGCTTACGGAACGGATAAGGAGCTTGTGGAAAAGGCGGCCGTCGAGGCGGCAATGAATGTCGAGTGTACAATTTCAAGCCATCCCACGCTTGCCCCTCCAAAAATCTGGTTCACCAAGTTTGGCGACAGCGCCCTTGAGTTCGATCTGGTTGTCTGGGTGAATATGTATGGCGTGCAGGGGAGAAAGGGATCGGTTATCTCGACTTATCTTTGGGAAATCGATAATACGTTAAAAAAATACAATATCACCGTCCCATTTCCGCAGCGCGATCTTCATATTAAGGAATAGGCTTGAAAATAGCGCAATTCTTTCAGAGTCAATGAACTGTACCTTCATCCGCAGGAATTGTTTAAATTTATCCCAATTAAATATTATAATTGCATAATAATTGTTTTTAATTATATAATAAATAAAAAGTAAATTTTATGAAAACTAACTATAATAATCTTACTAAATTTAATAATGATTTTGATGCGATCCGGCAAGGAGAAGCCCAAAGCGACCCTAATATCGCTAAAGCGCTTGAAAGTTGCGTGTCAATTTTAGAAGAAAGCGCTCCAAATGAGGTAGTTAGGTTTTTAAATAATGTGACGACCATACACCCCTCATCAGAAGAAGAAAGCGCAATACTGAAGAGTATAAAAAAAATAGCGGCTTTAGATTTATGCCGTTTTTCAAAAGAAGATATACCGGGATCTCTAAGTGAAATTAACAAAATAAACGACCCTGAATTAAAGAAACGGGCTCTAGGCTCCTGGATTTCTGAAAACAAGATTTCCATCAAAAAACTCAATCTTTCCGAAGAAGAAATGGTCGCTCTCGGTCCTTACCTCACTTATTTAAATTTAGAAGATGGGGTGTATAATGATAATACCGGATCTATTGATAATGCTTCTTTTTCAGAAGAATTTATTAAAAGATTATTAGAAAATTCACCAAAACTTTCTGGATTAAATATAATGGATAGTAAAATTGAAGGAAGTTGTTTGCAGAGCTTATCAAACAACTCTCGTTTAGTTTATGTTGGGTTAGGAAGTTGTCCTAATCTTACCTCTTTCCCGGGGCGGCTTCCAGAGTGTAAATGGTTCGCTTGTTGTGGTTGTGACGCTCTTACCACTTTGCCGGAGCTTCCCAAGTGCCAATCGTTACAATCTTTAAAATGTCCCATAATTACTTTGCCCGAGCTTCCCTGGAATGTCAGAATTATCTCAGATTTTAACTCTACCCAATCTACAATCTTAGAGGTAGATATAGATGAAATCAGCAGCAATCCCAAAAAATATCTAGACAAGTTAGGAAACTATCTTCAGTATAAATCGTCCTTTCCCGAGGTCTCCTACTTTAAGGGCAAGGAACCTTTGGAAGGGGTTGATGAGGGAGGCTTGCGGCGTGATTTTGTTACCCGTTTAGTGAAAAACATCTATTCTGTTTCAGAAGAGAATTTTCTTAAATATAAGGAAGGTCCAAATCAGGGGGTGCTCCCGTTGAAAGATGATCGAAAGTGCCTTCGTACATTGGGCAGACTTTTTGCTCTATGTGCTCAGGAGGGTTCTTCTTTTAAAATAGGCCCGGTTTTTGATTCTCTGCTTTTTGAAGGAATTAAAGCTGAGGACAGAACAAAGATTTTTGCTAAGATCAACGCAATCCCTGAAAGGGTTGTCGAGCTTGCAGAGTCTGCCGATGGCAAAGGGTTTGAAGACAGTATTCTGGTCAATGCGGGATTTATACTCGATATTGAAGAAGGAAAGCCCGAAGGCTATTTCGACAGCGCAAAGCACAGAGAGGAGTTGAAAGAGGAGTTGCAAAAGCAGATGAAAGAGGATGAGGCTTTATTCGTTATGAACCTGATTGCAGAAGAAATGAAGGCTGTGCTTGGCGGGCAGGCCTGGGATCGGCTGAAGGATGTCGATCTACAAAGCAGGATACAGGGTGAACTGACGAAGGATCTTCTTAAAGAAAAGTTGGACTGGAGTCAGCAACATGAGGGGATTACTGCTGAAGAAGTTTCCAAAATCAAAGGCTTTACCGAAGATTGGATCGGACGTGCATCAAAAGAAACGCTTGAGCGTTTCGTTTGGGCGGTCAGCTCGAACAGGACGCTGGGTCCCCAAAATCTTAAAGTTAAACTTTTCCATCGCGGCCCCGATTATCTCCCCGTCGCACATACGTGCTTTTTTTCTATTGAATTTTCCACCGCTTATCCCGACCAAGAGACTTTTGACAATAAACTCAATCTTCTTCTCACAGAGGGCTTGGAGTCGGGGTTTACAATCGCATAGACTATAAATTTCTAACAATCTGAGAGATTTGCTCACATCGCTAAAGTGGTTAATATAGAAAGCCGAAATAGAAAAGGGGGATTGTATTTTTCCTTGGGGTCAGAACATCATCTTTTACGATGATGCCGGGTAGTTCGGAGCCTTCAAGTTGTCTTCCCTTCTTATTTTTTCCTCCAATCTCAAAGATGTGGTCATTTGCGCGGAAATCGCCATTTTTGGAATAGAATAGACTCTGATTCGCATCCCGAAGCGCTTGTATGAAGTAGAGCTCGCGCAGTGTCCCTTTGTATAAATCCCTTCCGACAAAAGCTTGAAGTGTGTGCATAAGCGTTGTGTTATGGACAAAAATCTTTTGAGGTTTTCTTAAGTGCAGTCCTCCGCCTTCATAGGGGTAGAGGAGATGGACAAGACCTACGCTTTCGAGAATATGAAGATAGTGTTCAATCGTTTGGTGCGCGACACCCACATGTTTCGCAATGCTATTAGTGTTTGTTTCTCCGGGTGGGATCGACGCAAGATATCCTAAAAGCTTTTTAAACAAATAAAGATTTGCGGTTTTGAGATCATATCGATTTGGAATATCTTCGAAGATAATTTTTTTAATAATTCTCATAACTCGCTCGTGATATGTTGACGGCTCCTCAAAAACAAAGGGATAATATCCCACTTCAATATAAGTTCTAAAATGGCCCAAGATCTTTTCTATAAGGCCAAGCCTTGCATAATGCTCGGGGTTTTGTAGAAGATCTTTAAAGGGGACTACGGGCAATTCAATATTTTCTGCAAAAAGCAGATATTCACGAAAAGATAGTCCGGGAAGGTGATACATATTGACCCGACGCGATAAATCGTGTCCCCCCTCGATCAGGTCGAGCATGGAGCTTCCTGAAAATAATACTTTCACGTCGGGAAAGCTGTCATAGATGTTTTTGAGTTCTTGCACCCAGTTCTTATACTGATGTATCTCATCAATAAAAAATATGCGGCGCCCCTCGAACTTATAGAGCTCGTTGATATATTCTATTAATGTTGTTTGTTGGAAATAAACCGCGTCCGCGGAAAAATAAAAAACTTTGCGGTCATGATAAAGATATTCTTTGATATACTGCAGCATCAATGTGGTTTTCCCAACGCCTCGTGGTCCAGATAAACCTGTTAGCCGGCCGGGTTGAAAGTTTTGGTAAAGCCCTCTTTTCGTTTTCAACGAGACATCAGCCATAAGACGCTCAAATGTCTCTTTTAAGATATCGCTCATGTTTAACCCTACTCTAAAAAAATGGTCATTTATTTTAAGTATACTTAAATTTATTAAGGGATCAAGGTAAATATTATGTTAATCTGAAAAACGACGCTGCAGCCTAAATCACTTATGTAGAGAGTAAGACTGGACTTTCCTGGCTATTTAGATTCATCGTCAAGAGACAATAGCTGCTGATCAATAAAATAAGCGTGAAAAGACATAAATCACTTATATTCAAAAAATATTTTTTCCTTCGTTTGGAAACTTTTAAACTTGTTGCAATTAGATATTAAATTTGAAAATAATAGGATTAACTATATAATTAAATAAAAAGTAAATTTTATAAAAACTAACTATACTAATCTTGCTAAATTTAATAATGATTTTGATGCGATCCGGCAAGGAGAAGCCCAAAGGGCGTTGTTGCATAAATCACCACTGAGACCACCGAGCTCACTGAGAGATTATGAGAGAGGAATTAAATGATTAGACGCCTAATCCCATTTTTTAGAAGTTTTACATTGAAATTGATGAGCAAACCTCTGCCACCACCATTATGCTTAAGATAGGATAGAAGTTGGGCCTCATGAACAGGCAAGAGATTGGCCACAGATTTTATCTCCAAAATAACCTTATCTTCCACTATCATATCGATCCGGTAGCCTGAGTCTAGCTTTTTATCACGATTAATAGGTACTGATATCTGCCGGTTAACTTTCAAACCCGCAAGGTTCAACTCGTAGCAAAGACAAGTTTCGTATGTCGATTCAAGCAAGCCTGGACCTAATCTTCGATGAACTTCAATC
>CAWAPJ010000043.1:0-81029 GCA_963783885.1 Waddliaceae bacterium
GAGATAATGCAAGAGCCCCGGGGATTGGCCGGGAGGGGCGGTATGGGTGAAGGAAACGGGGAGTAGAAGAACCTTGCATCCTTTTTTGGCTAAAAGTTTTGCGAGTTGTCGCGAATAGTCGGGGCCGCTGCCGAGGACAAGAAGAGCGGACTTTCCGGAGTCTTTATAGGGCAGCCGCGTTTCCATAAAAGATGCCAGGCGCCTGAGCGTTTCAAGGTTGGGGTCGGTTATGGGATCGCTTCCTGAGGCGCCGGCTGCGGTGGAAAGATCTCCGGCGACATACTGGTTCAATTGCTTCAGATTGCAAGGCGTCGCTTCGACTCCCCGGAAAAGTTGTTTGACGACAAAGAAGGAGAGGGAAAAGAGGCATCCCATAAACGCACCCATAAGGGCAAAAAGTATCATGCGCGGGCTTTTCGGCAGAGCCGGAGTATGGGCGCTGTCAAGGGGAGTGGATTCTACAAGGTCGAGGTTGTGGCTGATGTTTTTGTTTTCAACCAGCCGGGTGAGTTCTTCGACGATGGCTTTGTTGAGATCGACATTCTGCTTGATGATTTGTTCGGAAAGCCATTTATCGGGCAGCGCGGCCATATTTTGATTCACCTGGTTCATGGAATGGATGATTAGTTCTTTTTGCTTTGTGAGCGATTGAATTTGAGAGTCGATGAAGTCGCTTATGTGTTTTTCCAGGACGGAAATCTTTTCGTGGGTCAGCTCCAGCATCACTTCCTGGAGGGTTTTGACTTTTTCCTGCAAAAGAGCCTGCTGGAGAGTTTGGATTTTGATGGATTGTTCCAAATGGGCCTGCAAAAAACTTTTTTGGGAGTCCATCTCGTTGCGGGTTCTTTCCTGCTCTTTAGGGCTGTGGTATTTCCGGTCGCGAAGCTGGAGGGCAAGACCGGCGGATTTCTGGATGATATTTTGGCTGATCGGGTCTTTCAGGGCGCCGCTCAAGCTGTTAATTTCAAAATCGGGATCCTCCATTTGCTTTAAGATAAAATCGTGTTCTTTTTGGGTTGACTCAAGGCCGTGGACTTCTTGCATGTAGGTTAAATAAAGCTGTTTTGCGGAATCGAGATCGATGCCCCGGAATTCGGAATGGCCGCGTGTTTGGTGGGCCAGTCTGTCCTGAATGAGGTTTTGATGCATTTCATAAAGGCGGTGGAGATTGTTCAAATAGGAAAGAAAGGTCTTTGTTTGTTTTTGAAGCTCGTCGGAGTTTTTTTCCCACACTTCGGAGCTGTTTTCCAGTTTTTCCTTCCACTCTCCGACGAGTAGAAAGGGTGTTTCCGTGATGGCGAAATCCGATGGGATAGGGCGGCCGCTTTCAACGCAGGCGATAATGTCTTCGATTTCTTCTTTCGTGCGGCTGACCTCGCCTAGGTTGGAGAGGTGTTCGGAGAGGTCCGAGGGGGCGGAGGTCTCGGGACTTTGCGAAAGGGCAAGCGAAAGGCTGTCTCTTTGCATCTTAAGCTCGGTGAGCTGCTTGAGGGAAGGATTGATGGGGGACAGTTCTTCATGGGTCAGTATCTGGCCAGCCCGGTCGGTTTCTTCGGGCAGGGTTTGCAGACGCTGGACGAGCATGTCGAGTTTGTTGATTTTTTCAAGGCAGCTCAAACGGTTTTTGAATAAAAATTCCATTTCCTTTTCAAAATTCACAAAACCCGAAGAAGAGAGATCGTCTGCGAGAATCTGAGCGTGTTTTTGCATAATTTTGGTTTGGCTGGCAAACATCTCTTCCTGCCGCTTTTTTAGATATGAGAGCTGGATTTCGGCAAAGCGGCTGCTTTCGGATTTCAGGTGGTTTTGATAGGCCGCCATGATCTCATCGAGAATCAGGCGCCCTTTTTCCGGACTCGGATGGTTGTATTCGAGGACGAGCAGGGTGGCGTCTTCATCGTCTTCGTCGATGGCGACGCTGTTTGCAAGATGATCGACGATTTTGACAAGAGGCAGCAGAGTCAGGGTAAATCGGCGGTTTTCATAATTTTTGGGACCTTTCGAGGCAATGATAAAGGAAAAGTGGTCGGTCCTGAAGGGATGATCCAATTTTCCTTCTCCGATGGTGCCGAAACGGTTTTTGACGAGATATGTGCCGGAAGTTGTGAAGTCTATCGTGAGTGGAAGGGTGGTTTGGCCGGGGTACTCGATTTCGGCGATTTCAAGGGAGCATTCGGGACAATAGACATCGACGGTTTCCTTTTTCAGAATGTGCGCCCATTGAACTTTGAGGTTGTCGAAGATTTTTTTCGGGAGGCTTGGGCTTTTCCCCGCCTCCTGGATATTTCCCTGGAGCCTCAGGTTTTTGACGACTTCGCTTAAGATGCTTCGAGATTTCATCGCGGAGATCGCCTGGCTGCTCTGGATATCTTTTTTCCCCCCCAAAAGAATTTGCGTGACGGAGGAGTTGAACGACCCTTCCACTTTCCCAACTTCCCGAAAATGGGCTTTTGCCTGGTGCGCCACGGGGCGAGACATTGTGTAAAAGGAGGCGAGGGCAGCAAGTGCGAGTGCGGCGATGCCGATAGTTTTTCGATTCCGTTTGAAGATGTGGACGATATCGGAAAAATTCAGTAGGTAATCTTCGAGCTTCATGGGATGAACACCTGGTAGGCTTCATTACTGGTGGTGACCCCCTGCATGCTCGGGAGCAGCTGGCTGATAAAACGGTTCCATTTCGTGATGGGCTTCTCGGAAACGTAAACGGTATCTCCCGGTATTAATAGCAAACTATCATTTGGCAGGTGGATGATGTGCTTCCATGACAGGACGTAAATTTTGGGGTTGATGAGGCCGCCTCGAATGACCTGGATGCAGTTTTTATTTCCGGTAAAGGGGATGCCGCCTGCCAGAACGAGCGCTTCGCGAAGAGACATGTAGCCCGCGGGAAGATTGACGGCTGTCGGCCGTCCGACCTCTCCCATTATCATTGTTCTCGCTTCATTCGGGTCGGCGATAAAGACCTTGTCCCCCCCCTTCATTACAATGTTTTGGCTCATATCGCCTTCGACGAGAAGACGGTACATATCAACGGGAAGAAGTTCGCCGTCTCTTTCGACATAGCTCATAAAAAAATTGGCAGTTGCCGGGACGCGGGCTTTCGAGAGAACTTCATAAAGGCGGATTTTTCCGTCAACGGGGATGTAGGGAGTGGCCACAAGGCCGGCAAGGTCGACTTTTCTCGCCAGTCGGTCTTTGTAGGTGATAAAGATTTCGATTTCGCTGATGTGGTCCCTGTAGGCGTTTTGGATTGCGAGCCTCGCTTCAGTCAGCGTCAACCCTTCGACCCAGACGGGAGGGATATCGGGGATATCGACGCATCCGTCGGTGACTTTAAACCCGATGGTGTCGTTGATGAAGCTGAAGGATGTCATCAAATCCTGCCTTAAGGGGTGGTAGACGGCGATGTTCAAAATATCGTCTTCGGAAATGACATCTTCGTATTCAAACATGGCATCGCAGGGGAGGCATCCGAGGCAGTGCCCCTGCATTTCGAGGATGGTCAGCTTTCCTTGCCTGATATTGTAAGAGTCGATGACGAACTCATCGGCCCCTTCGACACAGTAGTCGAATGTTTGGGGGCAGCAACCCGCCAGGCAGCATAAACAAATGAGTATGATAAACCGTTCCATCGGCTATCAATTAAAACATGACTTAAGGTTTTCTTGCCATTTTTTTAAGTGTTCAAATGATGACTGCTCAAGTGATTTAAGAGAAAAGTACTGGATCGTTTGAATATTTTTTAGCTGTTCGTTTGACTTTTTTAATTTTCTAAATTCTTTCAGATGAAAAATTGCGTTCTTGCGAGGTTGTTTATAAATAACCAAGGCTATTTTCAAGCCTCCGTTTTCTTTGAACAATTTAAAAAATGTTTTGCCTGTAAGAGGTTCTTTTCGAAATAAGGGAAGTTGAATTGTTTTAGGAGGAGAAGTGTTTATTGTCAGAGTTTTTTTTATCTGTAAAACATCCGTAGATTTTGATGATTTTCTTAAATTCCACAAAGCTCCTTTTTCATTATATAGAGAGTTATCAGAGAGCGAAAAATGTGCTAAATCTACTGTTTTAGGTGCTTTATTCTTATAATTTATGGTCAAAAATTTATTTTTTATCTTTATGGATGTTCTTTTTTCAGTATATGGAGTAGAGATTTTATCTCTTTTTTCCTTTGTGAAATATTCGCCGCTTACCGAGAAGCGCCGATATCTTGGGGTTGTCTGCCTTTGCTTTCTGGAAGAGGTTTCGTCGCCGCTTGAGGGCTCTTCGCTGGTTTTGGCAGTATCTAGATAGGATTTGGCTTCGTATCGAGTCAAACATTCTAAATTGAGCTGGGGAATTTCTACCTCTGTTTTACGTGTTGTATCGATTCTCCCGCTTTGGGTAAAAGGGCAATCGGGATCAAAGCTTTCCTCGTCGGAAGATAAGCTGCTCGTAGTGTCTTCGTCGCTTGTTTGCCAATCTTCACGTGGCAGGAGCAAAGTCTTTTCAGTTCTGATGAATGACATCGCAACTCCTTTGGTTTAAAAGTTTACGACTTTAATGTAATCCCGGATTTTATCAAATAAAAAAATAAACTTACATTTTACCAGTGGATTTTTTGACGAGATAAATTCCCGGCAGCTTGTTTGAGAATTTCCAATATAGACAAATTCCTGTTTATCTGCAGTAATGTGCAGCCACCACATTTTTCTGATTTTTTCCCGGTGAGAGGGTAAGTTTGTTTTTTCTAAGGTGGCTGATCCGATTGAATGGCGTCTGCAAGTTTCAATGGATTGAGATGATTCGAAAATACTTGTACAAGTTGTTGTGTCGGATCCGCTTAGATCTATGCAGGAATCATAGGAAAGTTCCAATGTTTTTCCACTTTTAAAAAAATAAGCATAAAAAAGCATGCAAACCTCTTAAAATTTACGAAAAATTTTAGAGATTAGCGATTTATTTTCCAATAAAAATCTTGTCCGCTGCAGGCCCTTTTAAACCAAAGAGGGGCGTTTTGGCTTGCCTTTCCAATGCGGTAGCCCAAATATTTGACCCCCGTCCAAACCAGGGCGTAGGGAATAAGCAGAGGGCTTTCGGCCTTCAGTTTTTTTAGCATTTCAAACACAAATCTGCGGGCCCGTTTCTCATCCGAAGGGTAATCTTTCAACAATTCTTGATTCTTCTTCCGAGCAAGGCCGGTATCGAAATGCCTTTGGAATTCCTGGCGGAGCGTATAACGATGGGAATGCTTGACGACAGCTTGTGCCGCATAGGCGATTTTATACCCCTTTTTCAGAAGTTTTGCCGCTGCAAAAGTATCTTCGCCGATGAGCGAGTGGGAAAATCCTCCCGCCTCATCCAAGGTTCGGGAGCTGTAGGCGGCGCAGGAGTCAGAACAGAAGATGGTGTAGACGCCGTAAAGGGCTCGATCGTCAAAGGAGCGGATGTGGCTTTGGGAGGGGTAGTTGAACGCGCGGGGAAACGATTCAAAAAAACCGGCGCCGTCGTGGGGAATCTGCCTGGCATAGGAAATAGCGGCCTCCCCTTCGGTGATCGGCTTGATCAAGTGTCCCAATGTCTCTTTATCGCAAGCATAGGCATCGGGGGTCATCATCACGACGATGTCTGTGCCGAGGTGTTTCCTTGCCTTTTCCCGGCTGAGTCCGTGATTGAATTCGTTTCGGGGGATGACAAGAGTTTCCGCTCCCATTTCTTTTGCCAGTTCTACTGTACCGTCACGCGATGAGGAGTTCATCACAAGGACCCTGGGTTTTATCGGAGAGTCGAGTATTGGGGAAAGAGAGTGGGGGAGGTGGTGTTTGGCATTATGAGTGACAAAGACGACGCCTACAGTCATAAAATCCTCTCGTTATAATAGCGCGCTAGTTCTTCCCAAAACTTTTCTTCCTGCCAGCCCAAGAGCTTTGAATCCAATTTGTCGGTATTAAATCTTTCTTTGGGTTCGGGAAATTCGGTTTGATTGTGCAGCTTAAATTCACAAGGAAGGTTGAGGCGGCTTCTCATTTGGCTTGCGAATCGCTTGGTAAAGTCTTTTTGGGTGGAGACGTAGCCTGAAGGGTTCAATTTGCGGGCATTGTTTTCGACAAAGACGGCATAAGCTTTGGCTAGAAGCGAAACGGGAATGTTGTCTCTGACATAAAAAGGTGTTTTGATGACCGGGCAGAGTTTTTTTGCCCAATTTTTGACAAGCCAGGTTGTGAATCTCTCCTCTTCGTAGGGACCAAAGGGATTGGGGATGACAAATTTTTGAAGCGTCAGGTTGAAGAGGAGGGACATGAAGTTGAAATAGTCGCCTGTGAAGGTTTTGGACAGTCCATAGGGAGAAAATGCTTCGAGAGGCTTTGTTCCGGTCCCTTCGCCTTTTTCAAAAACAGAACCGGTGATCACGATTTTTTTTCCGCCGTTTTTTTTAAAGATTTCCAAAACACGAGTCAAATTGCGGGTGTTGTTTAAAAATGCTTTTGCCACATCGAAGGTTAAGCTTTTGTAGCCCTCTGACCATAGCCGCGTGATGGCAGAGGACATCGAAAGAATTTTTATCGAGAAGATCGAGAAAATCACTCGAGCCGAATCGGCAGAAGGCTCGGCGGCAGCCGCCCAGTTTGCCCGTCCGCAGTTTTCGAATGCCGGTATAGTCCGATCTAAGAGTTGCTGTCACCTCGTGGCCCCGGGATATCAATTCATGAACAAACCAAAAACCTGTAAATGAACTAGCGCCTGTAAAAAGGATTTTCATATCTCTAAATTGGGATGCGATGCGTCCTTTTCGGAAATCACAACCGGCTCGCCTGGCCACTTAATGGAAATTGTCGGGTCGTTCCAGCGGATTCCTTTCTCATATTCGGGAGAATAAAACTGCGAGACAAAATAAATGATTTCCGTATCAGACTCAAGAGAGTAAAAACCGTGGGCAAATCCCTTGGGAACATACATCATCAGTCCATTTTGTTCATTGAGGTGAGCGCTGAAATATTTGCCGAAAGTTGGAGAATTGGGCCTGATGTCGACAATAACATCGAAAAGAGAACCCCGCACGCATTTGACAATTTTGACTTCGTCGTGAGGGGGAAGCTGATAGTGAAGGCCGCGCAGGGTCCCTCTCTCGGCGCTGAACGAGTGGTTGATTTGAACGAATTCATGCTCGAGCTCGTTCTCTTTAAAAACCTCTTGGCAAAAGAGGCGGGAAAAAAAACCGCGGTCGTCTCTTTTTTTCCAGGGCTCAATGACAAAGCTCCCTTCCAAGGGTGTTTCAATTAACTTCATATGCATATTCCCATGGCGCCTCTTTCGAGTGCCAAAGCTTTTCCAGATGGTTCCGGTCCCGTTGGGTATCCATGCAAGCCCAGAAGCCGCTGTGCCGGAAAAGATTCAGCTGCCCGTCTTCCGCGAGCCTTGCTAAAGGCTGCTTTTCGAGGACGCATTCGGTGTTTTTTGATAAGTAGCGGAGCATATCCCGTTTAAAAAAGAAATATCCTCCATTGATCCATTTTTCTTTAAATTCGGGTTTTTCGGAAAATTTTGTGACAACATTTCCTTCAAGACAGATCTCTCCGAACCGCGAGGGGGGATTGACACCCAGAACCGTTCCGATTTTCTCGTGTTTTAGGTGAAAATGGTATTCTTCCAATAGATCGGCATCGGTCAGGCCGTCGCCATAGGTAACTGCGAAGTTTTCGGCGTTTCCCAAATAATTTTCCGCGGCCAGAGCCACGCGCGCCCCTGTCATTGTGCTTTCTCCGGTATAGGCGAGGGTAACATGCCAGTCTTCTTCGTGGTGGACCGAGTGGAGAGTGGTCTCGCGGGTGGCCAGGTCGATGCTGAAATCGCTTCCTAAAATCGAATAATTTAAAAAATAATGTTTAATGACTTCCGCTTTGAACCCTAAGCACAGGATAAATCGTCGGAAACCGAATTTGCGGTAAGTGCGCATGATGTGCCAGAGGATCGGCCGGCCGCCTATGGGGACCATGGGTTTGGGCCGAAATTCCGTTTCTTCTTTAATTCTGGTTCCAAGTCCTCCGCAGAGGATGAAGACCGGTGTCTCTTTAGTTTTCATCATTTGGAAAAACATTTTAGTGGCATCTAGTCTAAATCACAATCCTAAAATTACAAGATATGATAAAATTTCTAGATAATGCAACTGAGTTCTGGAGAACAAACAAGGGAGCGGACAGGCACTGCTTTGGGCGGGGCGCTGCTTATTGCGGGAACATGCATGGGGGCGGGCATGCTGGCCATCCCCATCGCTACCGGTATGAGCGGTTTTTTTCCCGCTATCTTTGTCAATATCATATGTTGGTTGTTCATGCTGGCAACGGGTCTCCTTTTTCTGGAGGCCACGTTGTGGATGCCCGACGGTGCAAATGTGATTTCTATGTCGGGCCGCTTCCTTGGCCCGGTCGGAAAGTGGCTCGGAGGGTTCTTCTTTTTATTTCTCTACTACAATCTGATGGTCTCCTACATTGCCGGGGGAGCCCCGCTGGTAATCGAGGCTGTCAGGCAGCTGACGGGGTTTCAGATGGACGTCGCTTGGGGATTTTTCATTTTCCCTTTAGTTTTAGCTTCTGTCCTTCTGGCCGGTGCGTGGTTTGTCGACAAGGTCAATTGGGTTTTAATGTTCTCTTTAATCCTTTCCTATATACTGCTGATCGGCACCGGTGCAGGCGATGTAAATCCTTCCCTTTTACTCAAAAAAAATTGGAAGCTGAGCCTGTTTGCGATGCCGATTCTTTTTAGCGCTTATGGTTATCACAATATTATCCCCTCCATTTCCACCTATCTCGGACGGAATCGGAATCACTTGCGTCTTGCGGTTATTTTGGGAACGACATTGCCTTTTGTCGTCTATTTCATTTGGCAATGGCTGATCATGGGATCGGTCCCTCCAAAATATTTGGAACATGCCGCCTCCCAGGGAATACCGGCAAACTATATTTTGGCTCAGGTTACCGGAAAGTCTTGGATCGGGAGTATTGCGCTCTTTTTCGGCTTTTTTGCAATAGTCACTTCTCTTTTGGGGGTTTCTCTTTCCATGATTGACTTCATGGGGGATGGTTTCGGAATGGGGCGAAAGGGTTTTCAGCGGTTGGCGCTGACGATACTGGTGTTTGGTCCTCCTGCGGCATTTGCCTACAACAATCCGGAGATTTTTATTGAAGCTTTGGGTATTGCCGGGGGGTATGGTGAGGCCTTTCTCAACGGCCTGCTGCCCATTGCTTTGGTTTGGGTGGGAAGGTATCATATGAAGCTTGAGGGAAGGCCGCTTCTCTTTGGCGGGCGGGGACTTTTGGCGCTGCTTTTTGCCTTTACGATCTTCATCATGATTCTGGAAACAATACACCTCATGTTTTGAAATATGAAATCAGAGAGCAGAGAGCAGAAATGTAGAGAAACAACCGTTTTGCAAATTAACAGAGTTTTGTGTAACTGTCCTGTAATTGTCAAAAGTGCAACATCTCAACAATTCTGATCTCTGATTTCATATTTCTGCTTTCTCATGTTGATCGATAATCTAAATCCAAGTACACTCCTGGTGTTTTTCGATGGAGGTATGTCATGCGATCCCTTTTTCTTCTCTGTTTCCTGGGTGGGATTTCACTTTTTGCCGAAATCGTTTGATCGAGGCAAAGGACGGCAGGCATAAAATCACCTTTGCTTACGATCCATTTGATCTAAGAATATCCAAGAAAGTGTCCCTATATAGCGCACGCGAAGAGCGTATTCTTAACGAAGAGATCTATTTTTATGACAGGCAAAATGAACTTGGGGCCTACACACTAGGCCATCAACTCAAGCAATTAAAAGTACCCGGAATACGAGCCTGCAAAGAATCCTGCCAGTCCATTGCGATCGAGTTGCAAGACAGAGTCTTAGCCCCTATCCTTGATTGCCACGGGAATACTCAAAAGCTTGTGGATATCGAATCAAAACACATCACCCATGAATATGGTAGTGCAACATTGTTTCTGTAAATTGGTTGCTTGATAGCAGGTTTGTGCGTTTGACTTGGCAAAGCAACATAAACAAAATCAAGAATGTTATACTGGCGGGAATTCAGGGTTTGTTCTTTCAATGCTTCAGCCCCTCCCATGTTTCAATATGTAACAAATCTGTTAGATTTAATCGACTATATGTGTATATTTTGCCGATACAGCTCAAATTCACTCTAAATCACTTGTCAATAACAAACAAATTTGTTACATATTGACATATGAAAAGACCTCTTTCAAATCCCTTCAAGTTCGGCGATCCTGTTGAAAAAGAATTTTATCTACCTCGTCCTCAACTTGAAAATACAGTACTTCAATTTCTTAACAACCGCATACATGTAGTGCTGATAGGCCCAAGGCGGTTTGGAAAAACATCTTTTATATTAAATTTACTGAATAAGTATGATGCTCAATCCAAACCTTTCTTATATATTGATATTTTTAATATCACTTCCCACAAAGACTTTCTCCATCAAATACTTCGGGGGCTAAAGTCCAGGAAAAGGTTGGGTGATAAAATCAAATCAATGTTCCAAGCTATCCCAAGAATCCGCCCTAAAATAACGACACAGATTGATTCAAACACAGGACAAACTTCTTTTGATCTGTCTTTTAACTTGGCAACTTCCTCGGAAAAGGAGGTGAAAGAGATCATTCAAGATGTTCTTTCAGAACTAGAAAATTTAGGCAAAGGCCTTCTCTTTGTTATTGATGAATTCCAGAAAATTGCTGAAATAGGGGACAACGGTTGGTTGGAAGCTACATTGCGTACACATATGCAACAATTGCGAAACACTTCTTTTCTATTTACAGGATCAAGAAGAAGTGTAATCTCTGAAATGCTTAATAATCCAAGTCGGCCTTTGTACAGATTTTGCCAGCCTATTGAATTCCCTGCCTTTGGGGATGAATTCACATCATGGATAATTGAAAGATTTAAGAGTGTTGGAATACACTGCGAAACAGATGCGGTTACCCATCTTAGAACATTGGTTCAAGATACGCCAAATTATGTACAAATGGTTTGCTTTCATCTTGTAGCAATCGGTGTTGACAAAGTTGCTGTAGAAGAAGTTGATAGAGCATTAAATATCGTTGTTAGACAGAATGCTTATGCTTATCAAACACTCCTTGCTTCTTTAACACCTACACAACAAAGAACGTTACGCCTTGCTGCATCAGAAGGAAAACAAATTTTTGCAAAAGAGAATTTAGAAAAATATGAAATTTCAAGCAGCCCGGCACTATCTTCGGCAATAAAATCGCTCAAAGATAAAGAAATTCTTGATGAAGAGGGAGCGGGTAGAGGAACTGTAATATTTGATGATCCTCTTTTTGCAATTTGGCTACGCATAGAATTTAATGACTAGACGTTTTACTTGAATACGTTGATTAAGGGTAAAAAAAGCAAAAAATTCCTAATTCGAGTTTTTCGGGTGTTGATCGATAATCTGAATCCAAGTACACTCCTGGTACTTTTCAATGGAGGTATTTCATACGATCCCTTTTTCTTCTCTGCTGCTTGGGTTGGATTGCGCTCTTTGCCGAAGATGATTGCGAAGATTTCACTCCATCATCACCTTTTGAAATTTCCGACTTGACATGCAGCAAAGAATTTCTTGTCGGGGGATTGATCAATCCTTTAAGCGGCCAGATCTGCATCAATAAAACCGATCTGGTTGCCAAAGGCGCTCAGGATATTGTCATTAACAGAACATACATACCTCCTTTCCTCCCGGAAAAGCAGCACAAAAATCCGGACCTCGATAAGGCGCTCAGACATCAACAACTTTTTCGCAGTTATCGAGGATTTACAACACTGCCTCATCTTACACTCAGATTGAAGTCAAATGGAAGGATACAAGTTGCATCTCAGAATGGCTCGCTTTTAGATTTTAAAATGACAAGCCGGGGAGACTATGTTTTAGACAGTTCCCCTTATGGAATCAGCAATTATGCCGCCGGCAAGCCGGGAGGACAGTTTGATGTCAGAAACATCAAGATCAATCGATCAGAAAATGAGATCGCCATTCATTTTCCCGATGGTTGCAGGCGTGTCTATAACAAACAGAGTACTTCTTCATATACCTTAGGCAAAGAAATTTTACCGAGCGGCAAGATCATCAAATATCATTATCAACATGGCGCTATCAGCCTGATCGAGAGCTTGGACCCCGGCGAAAAGCACATCTATGCCTCAGTTGAAGTCAAAGGATCGAAGGAGAAAGGGAAGCAGGAATTTTTCGCGTCAAGCGGCGCTTTTGCGGCACATTCATATAAAACAAGAATGCTTCAATCCGAATGGAAGGACAATGGAGGTCGTTTTAAACAAGGACTCCTCTCCAAACCCTATTTGACGGCAGCAGAAGGCTCATCTTTTGACAAAGAGGAGTTTTCGTATAGCGAGGATCTTTTTTTATCGGAATGCAGAAGCTCCCGTCTCCCATTTAAAAGTTTGAGCAAGATCACAAAAGCCCCAGATAACCAATATGACACTCGCGTGAAAAATCTTATCTTTGACACGTCCGATGACACGTCTTTCATGGGAGTGGAAAACATTGAGTACTCTCCCCCCTTGCCGGGAAAGCTAAATGGAGAAACCCTGGTCGCTTATCAAGACGGCTCTAAAATCGTTTATCGTTACACAGATCAATTGCTTCTCGAATCGGTAAAATCATTTCAACCGGATGGATCTCTTAAGAAAACAAAACTCTTTCACTGGGATGACAACAATCGATTGTCAAGGATTCAGTTATTTGATAGCGGCGAAGAACTGCTCTATGAAAAGGCCTATGAATACGATGATTTTGGCAATCCGATTCTTGAAACGATCACAGGAAATGCTTCCTACAGCATAAGAAGGGAATTCTCTCAGGATGGCATGAATCTGCTCTTGAAAGAACAAGAGGACAGCGGAAAAGAGACAGTTTATACCTACCTTTCCGAAACCAACCTCCCGACATCAAAACTTACTTCAGAAAATGGCAACATTTTCCAAAGAGAATATTGGGAGTATGACGACTGTCATAATTTGATCGGCAAAATTATTGATGATGGAAAATCTCCTCCGGCTGAAAGGCGCATAACATCCTATACCCTTCGCCAAGAAGCGCCGTATCTCCATATGCCGGAATGGATCGAAGAAAGATACCTCGAAGGGGAATGCGAAAAAATCCTGAAAAAAACTCATTTGATCTACGACCAATATGGCAATGTTTCGCAAGAGGATGTATATGACTCTGACGGAAATTTCCGGTATTCACGATTCAAGGAATACGACAAGAGAGGCAATTTAATTTCCGAAACCAACGCGCTAGGACAAACAGCCTACTACGAGTATGATCAAAATGGCAACCTTCTAACAGAAACCTCTTTATCCGGAAAACTGAAAAAGGAGTATACCTACGATCTTAGAGGACGGCGTTTAACTGAAACACATCGTGGATCCAATGGCGAATTGAAAACTTTTCTTTACAAGTATGATAATAACGATCAACTGATCCAAAAGATCGTCAATGATTCACACATCACTCGCTATAACCTTGATCCCATTGTCCTAAAACCGACCACCATCCAATATCCTTCAGACGTAAAAATCTGCAGACAATACGATGCTTTAGGACGCGAAACAGCCAAAACCGATCCTGAAGGATATACAACATACACCACTCGAAACCTCTACGGCTCTCCACTGCAAATTGTTCATCCCGATGGAACAGAGGAGAGGTTTTCATACTCAAAAGAAGGACATCTTTTAGAATATATCGACCAAGAAGGTAGCAAAACCGCCTACATCCGAGATATACTTGGCAGAGTTTTAAAAAAGACATTTTTTACAAAGGCAGGAGAAGAACTCGGCTCAAAATCTTTTGTCTACAATTCCTTTCACCTTCTGAAAGAAACCGATCTAGAGGGGCATGCCGCCTCTTATCACTACGATGGAGCCGGTAGAAAAATCAGTGAGGAAAGAGAGGGGAGAATTACTGAATACTCCTATGACTCTCTGGGAAGGTTGGCAGCTGTTAAGAAAGATTCCCTTCTTCACCACTACGAATACGACCTTCTCGATCGTATGATTCAAGAGACGAAAACCGATTTAGATGGAACAATTCTTTATCAAGTCGGCTATGAATATGACGAAGATGGCAACCGCTCAGCAATTACCCGAAACCATGCCGCCGAAAAATTTTCATACGATGCTTTTGGCCGGATCACCGCCCATAAAGACTATGAAGACAATACCATCGCTTATACCTATGATGACTGGTACGAAAATTCCTTTTTGAGAAAAACAGCTGTCGACCCTTCAGGCAAAACAACAGTCACTATTTATGACCCCTTTGAAAGGATGACATCCGAGCAACTGTTCGATCAAAATAAAGCGACGCTTCACTTTAAAGATTTAAAATATGATTCGAGAGGCAGCCTGATCAAAATCAGTGATGATATTTATCAAAACGGCCGCTATCAGCGAACGCAAACCCTGACTTATGCCTATGACTCAATGAATCGCCTCCAATCTGAAACTCATGGCTTCGAAAGATCGATCCACTATTCCTATCATCCTTCCGGCCGTTTAGCTTCAAAAACCCTGCCAAACGGAAAAGTTCTCAACTACGCCTATAACCCCTTAGGGTATTTAGAATCTCTCCATTCTTCCGACGGTTCAATCAATTTCAATTTCCGCACGAACAAACTTGGCGATATCATCGAAGCCGTTGATATCAGTCAAGCTTATTCCATAACACGGGAACTTGATCCCTTCGGCAACATTTTAAGAGAGCAGACATCGGATGGCCTTGTCCTAGACAAGAAATACGACTGTTTCAACCGCCCCCTTGAGCTAGAATTTTCAGAAGGCTCTATAAAGTATGAATATGATCCCCTCTACCTTCGATGCGTTTCAAGATTCAATAGCCAAAAAGATCAGCTGTATACCCACACCTATAGCCGCTATGATCAATCGGGCCGCCTGCTTGAAGAATCGCTTATAGGCGAACTTGGCACAGCGAATTTCCAATACGATAAAAACGGGCAGAAAACGGCCTCATTTTCACCCTACTTCACTCAAACTTGCAACTATAACAAGATGGGCAACCTCGTTGAATCAACAAAAGATCAAGCAATTCACTCTTATTCCTATGATGCCCTTTCTCAGCTAACTTCTGAAAATGACACGGCATATGCTTATGATTCCTTCTTTAATCGAACACAAAAAAATGACGAGGCATTTCAATACAATCAGCTTAGCGAGCTCATTTCAAAAGGAAAGCAAACATACAAGTACGATCAATGCGGCAATCTTACACACGACGGCAAAATGACCTACACGTATGATCTTCTCAATCGCTTGATCGAGGCAAAGGACGGCAGGCGTAAAATCACCTTTACTTACGATCCATTTGATCGAAGAATATCCAAGAAAGTGTCCCTATACAGCGCACACGAAGAGCGCATCCTTAACGAAGAGGTCTACTTTTATAACGGGCAAAATGAACTTGGCGCTTACACACTAGGCCATCAACTCAAGCAATTAAAAGTACCCGGAATACGAGCCTGCAAAGAATTTTGCCAACCCATTGCGATCGAACTCCAAGACAGAGTCTTCGCCCCAATTCTCGACTGCCACGGGAATATTCAAAAGCTTGTGGATATCGAATCAGAACAAATTTCGCATAAATACAACTATTCAGCATTCGGAGATAACCTCAAAACTACCGAACCCTTGTACAATCCCTGGAGGTACGCAGGCAAACGCCTGGATCCTGAAACGGGCTTGGTCTACTTCGGCAAGCGCTACTATAGCCCGGCTATTGGCCGCTGGCTGACAACCGATCCTGCCGGCACCCGCGATTCCACGAATCTCTACCAGTATCTTTTCAACAACCCCTTCCAATACTGCGATCCCGATGGGCAATGCGTTTTCTTGATAGCCATTCCTATAGGCGAAATCATTTTAGGGACAGCAACAGCGGAAGCGATCATTGGTGCAGTAGTGGGCGCCTTTTGCGCTTATTTCGCTTATGAGAATGTTCATTACGTAGAAGATTGGATGAATGATTGCTACCGCGATGGATTTCATTATGGTTGGGATGATCTTGGCTGGGATCCGGCAAATCCAAATATTGAGGGATTTGAATGGAGGGGAAAGAACCCACCAGGGTGCGAGGAAGGAGGATGGTATAATGAAGGAACTAAAGAATCCTATCATCCTGATTTGGAACATGGCCCCCCTTATGGTCCTCATTGGGACTATATACCTGAAAAGAATCATGATGGTTATAGAATTTACCCTGATGGACGTGTTGAACCCAAAGAAAAATGAGTTTCGATATGAAGAAATATGTTTTAGACTTTGATATAGCTTTGCCCTACTTTCTCAAGCATATTGGATGCGGTAATACCCTATCAAAATGCATTCTGGATAAAGTTGATTTAACCTCAGGACATTTTTTTACAATTCTTCCAGAAGAAGCTAATTTTAAACATATTGAAAACTTAAAATATGGAGGAATTCTGCCTAACAAAGAAATTCGTAAACAACATCCAAGCGGTAGCGGATTCTATCAAAAAATACCAAATACTAAGGAAGCATTAGTTCGTTTAATAAAGGAATATTTAAATGAAAATTCTGTCAATTATTGTGTAGCAGAGGATGTAATTAGAAGGGCTAAAGATGAGGGGATAAATGAATCCAATGCACTGCTATTAACACATAGTGATGAAGTTTATTATCTATTAGACCAGGGATCCCCGGAAAATGAGATTGAAGATGCAATTTGGTGCGCAAATGCTATCTATCATATGCTGGTAGTTTTAGCAAAAGGGAATCATGATTTCCAAACTCATTTGCAATTAAAAGATTTTGACTTAATTTGTGAAAGCCCTTGTTATATCATTGGTAGCGCTTATGATAGCGAGTCATATGTTATTTGGAAAAAAAATGAGCTGGGGTAAGAGGGGCCGTGTCGTGGTGTGACACGAACCTCATAAGCTTTAGCTCGTGAGGGTGTTGTATGAATGAGAATGATTTTCACCCTTTTCCTGGAGTAAAACCGCCAAGCAATTCAAATGATTGTCCCGTAGAAGGCTTTGAAAAATATGGAGGTTCAAAAGGAAATTGGTTTAATCCAAATACAGGTGAAAGTTTACATCCAGATTTAGAGCATCATCCTTCAATTGATCCTCATTGGGACTATTATCCTGAAAGAAAGCATGATGGATATCGCTTGTATCCGGATGGAAGATGCGAGCCAAAAAATAAAGGAAAAAGGAAAAAAGGTAAGTAAATTCATGAAAAAATGGAAGTTAAATTACACGACGGCATGACCATATTTTAATAAGCATATAAAATCGGGAAATTCACTATCAAGATTTCTTATAGAAAAAATTGATTTTAAAAAGGGACACTTTTTTACAATTCTTCCAGAAGATGCTCAAATTGAAAATATTGAGAATCTACGTTTCGGAGGAATTCTTCCACAACCTCCTATGATGAAGTCCCCAGATAATAGAGGATATTGGCAATCAATACCGACAACTATCGAATCAATGGCAGATTTTATAAAAAATTTCTTGGAGCAAAATGACTTGCGTTATGGTTTGGTGGAAGACGTGTGTTATGGACCAAATGATGAAGTAGTTTTAGAGTCAGAGGTCGAATACCTGCTTTATGATAAAGAGGTTTATTACTTTCTTCAAAAAAAAGTATCAACAGAAGAAATTGAACAAACTATCAGAATAGGGAATGCAAATTACCATCTACTCATTGTTTTGGGTGAAGGTGAAAGATTTAGAAATGAGGCCCTTCAATTTAGTGATTTTGAGCAAATTGCACAAGAAGCAATATACATAGTTGGAAGTGCTTATGATAGTGAATCATATATAGTTTGGAAAAACGATGACAAGCTCGATCCTAATATGGAGAATTTCTTTAAGGAGAAGGATTATCAAAAGTGAAAATCAAATATATTTACGACCCTATCACAGGACCACATTGGGATTATTATGATCCTCTCTGAGATGCTAAATTATATAATGCGTTTTCCTGATAGCCATTCCTATAGGCGAAATCATTTTGGGCACAGCTACAGCGGAAGCGATCATTGGTGCAGTAGTGGGCGCCTTTTGCGCTTATTTCGCTTATGAGAATGTTCATTACGTAGAAGATTGGATGAATCAACACTATCGAGATAATCCAAGCCCTTATGGCTGGGACGATCTTGGATGGAATCCTGAATGCCCTAACCTTGATGGTTTTGAGTGGAGAGGTAGAGGCCCTCCATCGAGTGGTAAAGGGAGTTGGTTTAATGAAGAAACAGGAGAATCTTATCATCCCGATTTGGAACATGGTCCTCCAGATGGCCCTCATTGGGACTATTCACCGGATGATTCACACGGAAAAAAACATAGAGGATATCGGATAAAACCGGATGGCAGTTGTGAACCTAAATAACTTATAAAGTCGTATATATGAAGATAAAAAAGTACAACTTAAATTACAATAAAGTTATCAATTATTTTCTCGATCATATTGACTGGGGAAACAGTTTATCAACTTATTTTCATAAAAAAATGAATTTTTCTAGTGGTAATTTTTTCACAATATTACCTGATAACGCCAAGTTTGAACAAATTGAAGATTTAAAAAATGGAGGGATACTACCACCAGCTGGACCTTGTTTGCCAATTGATAATGGAAGCGGAACGTACCAAGCCGTTCCAAATACAAAAGAAGCTTTGGTTGATTTTGTAAAAGATTTTCTTAATCAGAATTCTTTTAATTATTGTATTGGAGAAGATGTTCTTCGCGGGCCTACAGACAAAATTGTTAAGCAGTCCGCTGAAAAATTTCTCCTTTATAACAATGAGATCTATTATTTACTAGATATGCAGAATTCTATCGATGAAATTGAAGATGTTATTTGGAAGTCTAATGCCTTGTATCATATGTTTGTTGTATTAACTAATGGTTCTCATAATTATACAGGATTTTTGAGATATGAAGATTTTGATTTAATCTATAACAATGTCAATTATATTATTGGTAGCGCATATGATGGTGAGTCCTATATTATTTGGGAAAAAACCAAAGAATGAATTTATTATCTAGGATAAATTATGAAACGATTGATTCACCATAATTTGAATTATGAAAAAACCTACCCATATGTTCGAGATCTCATTCATTGGGGCACTCCTTTTACAAAGGTATTATCAGAGAAAGTCGATTTTTCCAAAGGACATTTTTTTGTTGACTTACCGGAGGGCTATATTTTGAATAGAATTTATCATTTTAAGTTTGGTGGGATTGCTTATAAACTAGATGTCGGAGCAAAGCAAAAATTAACAAATAGTGGAAAACCTTATACACCAAGATTTTATATGTCTACTCAAAATGAATTAAATGATTTTCTTAAAAAATATTTAGATTTGGATAACAAAAATTTCATCATTGTTGATGAGTATTTGTTAAAAGCAGTGGATAAGCATTTGCCAATCGACAATGTTGCCATTGGTTTTGAAGGAGACTATGCCAGTTATGTATTGACCTCTAAAAATTCAGAAAAGGATATTTGCAAAACTACAAGTTCTGCTTGTTATGATGAACATACAGTTATTGTTCTGTCACGAGGTGATCTTATTTTTTCAAATCATTTTGTTAGTGATAATCAAGAGGTGATTCTTAAAAATTTAGAGTACATTATCTTTAATGCTTATGATGGAGAAGCTTATTTAAGTTGGAAAGCTGGGTAATCATGTATCGATATGTCGTTATCAACAAGTATTTTGAAAATATGAATTTTTGGAATAACCTTCACAAAAGGAAGATAGGTTCAACTTTATCCACTGAAGAAATCATACAAAGGTATAATGGATTCGAGGGCGAGTTATTACAGATGGCTTTGCATAAGAAAGATTTAGCAAGGCTTGAAACTTTATTTGACCCAGATAAAAATCTATTACTTTATGTTTTTTCCGATTCTGAGATATTTGAAAAAAAGGATGTACAGAACCTATCCTTAGTAGGTCATGAATATGGAGTTTGTGAAGAAGGTTGTACAATTTTTTCTTCAATATTTAATGAAATCTTATTTGGAATAAATAGTAATCTGAGACAGTTTTATGAGTCTTTAAACGGCAATCTATTATTCCCCGATTATGAACTTGCTCTAAATTATGCTAAAGTTCACAAACAATTTCACCAACAAGGAAAAGATATTGAGTGTCCTTCAAATATGAAAGTTTATCAAATATGGAAGCCTATCTTTATTTAGTGGGCAGAGCTTCCTGCTTTGCTTATGAAAATACTCAATACGTAGAAGATTGGGCGAATGATTTGTTGACTTATGATCTTGAAAACCTTCCAGCTAAATGCATTCCTAACTCACAGGATAATTCATGAAAAAATGGACGTTAAATTACACGACGGCATGGCCATATTTTAAAGATCACATAGAATGGGGAAATTCACTATCAAGATTTCTTATAGAAAAAATTGATTTTAAAAAGGGACACTTTTTTACAATACTTCCAGAAGATGCTCAAATTGAAAATATTGAGGATCTACGTTCTGGAGGAATTCTTCTACAACCACCTTTGAAGAAGTCTCCAAGCAATAAAGGATATTGGCAATTAATACCTACAACTGTTGACTCGATGACAGAATTCATAAAAAAATGTTTGAAACAAAATAACCGTCGTTATGGTTTGGCAGAGGATGTGTGTTACGGTCCAAATGATAAATTAGTCATTGAGTCAACTGTAGAATATCTACTTTATGATAAAGAGGTTTATTACTTTCTTCAAAAAAAATTATCAAAAGAAGAAATTAAAAAAACTATCAGAAGAGCTAATGCAACTTACCATTTACTCATTGTTTTGTGCGAAGGCGAAAAATTTAATAATAAAGGTCTTCAATTCAGCAATTTTGAACAGATTGCACGAGATGCCATATACATAATTGGTAGTGCTTACGACCGGGAATCATATATAGTTTGGAAAAACGATGACAAACTCGATCCAAATATGGAGAATTTCTTTCAGGAAACGGGACATCAAAAGTGAAAATCAAATATATTTACGGGCCTATCACAGGGCCACATTGGGACTTTTTTGGTCCTTTCTAAGATGCTAAATTATATTCAGGAGGTGTTTGGATATGGAATTAAAAATAAATAAACATAAGCTAGATCCAAAGAAAACTATACCTTTTTTTGTAGATAATATTCGTTGTGGAAATGCTTTATCCGAAGAAGTTATTAAAGCCATTGATTTTGAGAAAGGGGAATTTTTTACATTTCTGCCAAGTAACGCAGAAATAGATCGAATCTATAATTTTAAATGGGGAGGAATATTTCCAAACGCATTTCAAAGCTTAGAAAGCTGTTCTGGAATCAAAGATCAACCTCGCATTGAGCGGAAAACTGGTATATCAGATCAGTTCCATGTTGATTTTATTAAAAATTATTTAATCGAAAGTAGAAAAAGGCTTATGATTATTGATAGTTTTAATGAACAGCCTGATGATCCTCATCTAGGAATAGAAAATGTAAATATGTTTTCATATAAAAATGAAATTTATTATGCTTTGGACAACAAAAATGGTAGAGAAGAAATCGATGAGGCACTTTGTGTAGCAGATCTCATTTGGCATTCTTTAATATTGCTAGTCGATGACTTTTATATGCCGCCTTCACAGTTAGAATTTGAGATATTTCCTCTAATTTGTTCGAAAATCAACTATATTATTGTTGGTGCATATGATCGTGAAGGTTATGTCTATTGGAAAAAGAAGTAGTTCAGGTAAAAGAGCCTCGTTACCATGATTCTCTCACTTAAGATTTCGGACATGATCATGGTGGAGGAGATCCTCATGCTCATGAATGGAATTGGAGCGCAAATCCCCCAAGAAGACCCCTGGAAGGCCCATTAGACCAGGAAAATAATATGACCTACTCTACGACAACAGATGGTTTGAGTGTTTATCTTGTTTTAGAAAGTTTGTTAAAAAGCAGAGAATTTGTTTCTGTTTTAAGAAGTGTTGATAGTAGCAGAGGAGTTGACGAATTAGTAAAAATAATGTCGTTTCGTGGATTGAAATATGAAATTATAAATAATAACATTTGCATTACTTTTAACGTATTAAAGGATTTCATAGAAAAAAGATTGTTCTCTGGGTTTGATGAAGTTTGGTTATTTTCCAAACAGTTTCCTTCTATTTGCCTCGAGGATGTACCGTATTCAACTGGCGATGCAATGTTTGGCAAGAAGGATTTGGATCCTAAAACGCTTGAAATTTTCGAGAAAGTGGATTGTGATCTCTTATTGGCCGATGGCGTAGATTTGTGTTTTGCAGCTCGAGAGAAAGCTCTATTTGATTATGTACTTGCACTAAAAGTCTGATGATAATGACTAATGTTTAGGAAATTCAAGCATGTCTAAGGCCTAATCCTAGATCGGATAATGAGACAGGTTGGCTTTGATTTCTTTATTTTGAACGATAATCAGCGGAAAATCCTCAATTATAGCAATCTTTCAGATTTGGCAGAGATGTGTCTTGATTTGGGGGCGAATGAGAGCAAAAGGTATCGAGCCCCTTCTGAGGCGATCTTCATATTTGGTTCAATCTTCTTAGGAAAGGTAGATCGATGTTGTCTGTCCAATCAGTCTGTCGATAGGGTAGGGAGAACACGATCTTGATGATCATTGCGCAGAGGATAGCTTGATCTGAGTAGGTATTCGGTCTACCTTTTAAAGATTCAGGACGAGTTGCAAGTCAAGAATTAACTGTATCCTCAGTAACCTAAACAGTAAGACTTCCTCTTAATTTCAGACTTTTGTTATACTCAGACCAGTTACCAACTCGGTAATTTGTCATTTTAGACTCCTTATGGTTATAGCGACTAAGGAGTCTATTTTACTTTTTATTGATAATCAATGATTTATTGAAAATTTTCTGAAGAGCCTCAGCAAGCGAATAGACTCTTGAGAGGCGACTTACGCAACTAAGCAGCGCGATTAGAGAACAAGGCCAATTTTGCAACATTTATCAAAACTAAAAAATTTGCAAATTTGACTGTCCCAAAATGGATTACTCTATCCAAATGAAACTTAACATATTGAATGAGTCCTGAAGGTGCAGCAATGCAAGGTAAAGCATATGAACAGCCCCTTGAATTTGATTACCAGTTCTTTATGAAATCAGAAATGTTGAAATGATGCGCTTTTGACAATTACAGGAGAGTTACACAAAAATTCTGTTGATCTGCAAAACGGTTGTTTCTCAACATTTCTGATCTCTTCTCTCTAAAGCGGAGTCGCCCTAATATTGACACAATATTGTGTCATTATAATATTGACACAATATTGTGTCAGAATTATCTTGGAATTAGATGGCGAAAAAAATGGAGTTGATAATGACATTAATATGTTTGAAATGTGGTCTCAAAATTGAAAAAAGTAAGGAGCGGTATGGATTGCATGTGGAGTGTTTCTTAGATTGGTTTGGCCTAAAGGAAATTGAAGAATTTTCCGATATTTATTCAAGATCATTGTCTCAAAGTCAAGGCAAACAGATCAATTCGAGTTTTTTCCATGGAAAATTTCGCAAATATTCTGCCCGTCTCGGAGGAGATAGTTACATTTTAAAAGTACAACAAAATGAATATCCTGAATTGCCTGCAACTGAGTTTATTAGCAATCAAATATTTGTAGCTTTAGGGATACAGGTTCCTCAACATTATTTAGTTCGGTTCAATGAAGAAGAACTTTGTTTTGTTACAAAAAATTTTATTTCCAACTCAAATCCTGCAACTCTTGTTCATATGTATCATTTTGTCGAAAGCGGCGAAGAATATAATTGTGAAAATCTCGTTAGAATTATTGGTGAAAAGACAGGAAGAAGAATAGATCAAGAAAAATTTGCCTTTTTGACTTTAGTAGACAGCCTCATCGGAAATAATGATCGCCATGGACGAAATTTAGGATTTATTCAAAACTCCAAAAGGATGCGGTTGGCTCCTTTTTATGATAATCCTTCCGCACTGGGAGTCGAAGAGGCCACATTTTTAGGTGCGGATCTCCAACCTAGAGGAGCTATTTATACGAAGCGATCAAACGAACCGACTATAAATGATTATATTCTTGAATGGCAGAGACTAGGTTTTGGAAAAGTTGTTGAAGAGCTTAAAGATAAATTAATACTTGAAAATATCACAGAAATTATCAACAAAAGCCCTTTGAGCAAGAAACGGAAAGAAGCATTTTTGAGGCTTATTACCTATAGGAGTCAACAATTATGCGCCAATTAAAAATTATTGGAGTGTTTGTATTTCTTGAAAAGCGCAAAACAAGAACGCTTGTCGGTGAACTATTGAAACAAAATGGAGTATTTGTTTTTACCTATGATGAAAATTATTTTAAAGCTGACAGTGTAATTCCACTAGGCCCTGAGTTTCCATTAACACAAAGAAAGTTTGAGTCCAAAAAACTTTTTCCTTCGCTTGAAGATAGAATTCCTTCATCTCATAATCCTGCTTATATTGAATATTGTCAATTTATGGGCATTGATCCTAAAGAGAAAGATGAGCTTGTTCTACTTAGTACAATTGGGAGAAAAGGTCCCTCATCTTTTATTTTTTATCCAAATTATGAACATGAAATTACCTTTAATAATGTGATTGAATTCAGAAAATCTTTGAATCTAACAACTAGGGAATTTGCCCATGTTTTTGATCTATCTCAAGCAAGTCTGAATGCATTAGAAAGAAAGAGGATTTTGGGAAAAGAAATTTTAAAGAGGTTGGAAATATTTTACCACTTTCCATCTGTGGCAGCATCATATCTCATGATTAATGGCGGTTACCTGACTCATGATAAATTTAATGATGCAATAAGCGTCCTAAGAGATAAGGTTGAAGAAAAATACAACTAAGAACAGTAAGAAAGAAGTGACATAATATTGTGTCAGCTTAATATTGACACAATATTGTGTCAGCTTAATATTGACACAATATTGTGTCATGTTCTGTTTCTCTAAGGTTTCTAGCCTACATTTCTGATTTCATATCTCTGATCTCTGCTCTCTAAAGCGGCGGCAGGACATGCACAAGCGCAAGCTCTTCGATGTTTTCGGCTGTCGGGGATGCTTCGATCTCGTAGTAGTAGTCGCCTTCTCTTAATGACTGGATTTTTGTGACCTTTGCAACATGGAGGCCGGCGGGAAAAACGCCGTCCATTCCCGTTGTGACCAGAAGGTCCCCTATTTTCAGGATGGCCGGATCCGAGCGGAGGTCTCTTGCGGGGCTGAATTCATCGTCGTAATCGTAATTAAAGCCGTCGCCGATGAGAGTGCTTCCGCGGGAGCGCCACATGGTTTTGGCGCTTCCGTGAAGTTCTCCTTTCGCCAGGTAAAGGGGCTCGCCTGAGCTGTCTGTGCGCTGGGCCCTCACTGATGGGGTGAGCTCAGGATCGGTTATCAGCCGCACAAGGGAACGGTTGGATTGAACGGTTTCGACAACTCCGATAAGCGATTTTCCCAAAACGACAGGACTGTTTTTGGCTACGATTGTTTTATTAAGTTTTTGATTGTCTTTTTCGCCGACGTTGATCCAAAGCGAGCTGTTCCAGGAAATAGGACAGCGATAGATGACGCTGGCAGAGAGTGCCTCGATATCATGATCCAGCTCGTGGCGGGTCAAATCCTTATACTGTGAGATCCTGTCTTTTAGGAGAAGATTTTCCAGCTCAAGTCTGGCGATTGTCTCTTCGGCCTCGCCTTGCCGGCTTACCTGAAAAAGACTCCAAAGAGGTTTAACAAGAGCGATGGTGAGACCCTGGAGTTTTTGCGACGAGTAAATTGAGAGGCTGAGTAAAAAAACGAGTGAGAGAGATATCAGTAAAATTGATCGGGTTGTGATCTTTTTCATAATATGCTGGCGATGGCCTCTGCGGCAGTTTTTACGTTGTCTGGGTTCAATCCGGCTATATTGATCCTTCCGCTTGGAATCATATAAACGGCGTGTTTGTCAATGAGGAGCTGCACTTCTTCGGGACTGAGCCCGAGGAGGGTAAACATTCCTTTTTGATGTTTAATAAACTCAAAATCAATGGGGCTTTCTAATGAACTTAGTTCATTGGCGAAGGCGTTTCTCATTTCGACGATTCTGTTTCTCATAGCCGCAAGCTCCCCTTGCCACTCTTCTGTAAGCTCATGAGAATCAAGAATTGTCGAGACAATTCTCGCTCCTTGGAGGGGAGGTGACGAATAAATGCTCCTGATGGTTCTTTTAATATGCGAGGCAATTTTGGGAAGGTCTGCCGGGTCCGCAGCTAAAAATGCCAGGTGCCCGACCCGCTCGCCATAGAGTCCAAAGTTTTTTGCATGGGAAGTGGCGATGGCCATCTCGTGGCCGTCACCTGCGAATTGGCGGATAGCGAAGGCGTCGGTTTCCAGATTGTCTCCAAATCCTTGATAAGCCAGGTCGAAAAAGGGAAACAGCTCTTTTTCTTTAATTAAGTGCGAGAGTTCTTTCCACTGCTCGGGGGATGGGTCCATGCCGGTGGGATTATGGCAGCTTCCATGAAGGATGATGATGCTTTTCGGAGGGGCTTCTTTAAGCGAGGCTTTCATAGCTTCAAAATCCAGTCTGTGGCCGCGATAATACGCGTATTCTTCTATCTGATAGCCGCATCTTGAAAAGATGAGGCGGTGGTTGCCCCATGTCGGGCGGGATAGATAGATTTTAGCTTCCGGACTTACGATTTTTAAAAATTCGCCTCCGATTTTAAGGGCTCCGCTTCCCCCGACGGTTTGCGCCGCGCAGGCCCTCTCTTTATGGGGAGAGTCTTCTCCAAGTATCAGATCGAGGGTTTTTTGCCGGTAAACTGCGTCGCCGTCAATTGGGAGGTATTCTTTGTTTAGATTTTTTTCTAAAAGGATTTTTTCAGCCTTTCTGACAACGTCTAAGACATGGGGGGTTCCCCTGGCGTCCCGATAGGCGCCCACTCCCAAATTGACCTTGTTTTCCCTCTTATCTGCCGCAAACAGCGGAGGGATTCCGAGGATCGGGTCCGCGGGAAGCAGATCAATTTTGGAAAAGACAGACATAAGGACCGGCCAGGTAATATTTTTTTCAATAAAATCATAGGAAATTTTCTCTTTTTATTGTATAAAAACGTCATTGCGTATTAAAAATAGGACATACTTGACAAAAACCTCGACATATTCAATGATATTACCTACAAGTTTTGCACGCACAGGTAAGTTTTCTTACTCTATATTCTGGGTGGGGAACTTACTTTTTTTTCGACCCTATAAACAATTGTGAGCATGAACAAATCAGATAATAAAAACACCTTCACTCCCGGGCACCAGCAAAAGATCGACGAGCTGGTACATATAGCTAAAGAGCAAGGGTTTATCACTTATGAGGAAATCAATGACATCCTGCCTATGTCGTTTGACAACCCCGAGCTGATCGACCAGGTTCTCATCTTCATTTCCGGCATGGATATTCAGATTCTGAATCAATCCGAAGTGGAACGCCAGAAAGAAAAGAAGAAAGAAGCTAAAGAAATGGAATCCGTTCCCAAGCGGGCAGAGGGGACTCCCGACGATCCGGTCCGCATGTACCTCAAAGAGATGGGGTCGGTTCCACTGCTGAGCCGGGAAGAAGAAGTTGAAATTTCCAAGCGTATAGAAAAAGCCCAGCAGCAGGTCGAAAAAATCATCATGCGCTTCCGTTATTCAGCCTCCGAGGCGATCGCGATTGCGACCTACCTTGTGCAGAATAAAGAACGCTTCGATAAGTGCATTTCGGAAAAAGAAGTCTCGAATAAACAGGAATTTGTTAGGAAGCTTCCCAAGCTGTGCGAACTGCTGCGGCAAGAAGATATCGTTTTGGAAGATCTTTTCGTACAACTGGACAACCCCAAGCTAAAGAAAGCGGGCCGCGCCAAGCTGCTCGAAGAAGTGGAAAAGTGTCGCATCAGAACGCAGGCTTATCTTAGGCATTTGCATCTTAAACAAAATATCATCGAGGATTTTGGAGAGGTTATTCTCCAGTCCTATAACCGTTTTCTCGAGCTGGAAAAAGAGATCAAGGAACTGGAGCCGCGGGCCGAGAGGAACCGTTTTGCCGCCGGCAAGCTCGCCGCTGCGCAAAGGAAGCTGAAAAAGAAAGAGCTTGCCGCAGGCCGAACCCTCGACGAATTTAAGAAAGATGTCCGGATGCTCCACCGCTGGATGGACAAGGCCCAGGAAGCCAAGCGGGAAATGGTGGAATCCAATCTCCGCCTGGTCATATCGATTGCCAAGAAGTATACCAACAGGGGGCTTTCGTTTCTCGACCTGATTCAGGAAGGGAATATGGGCCTCATGAAAGCGGTCGAAAAGTTTGAGTACCGCAGAGGCTATAAGTTTTCGACTTACGCGACCTGGTGGATCCGGCAGGCCGTTACCCGGGCGATAGCCGATCAGGCGCGCACCATCCGTATTCCCGTCCATATGATCGAGACGATCAACAAAGTTCTTCGCGGTGCGAAAAAACTGATGATGGAAACCGGACGCGAACCGACCCCTGAAGAGTTGGCAGAAGAGCTTGGCATTACAGCCGAGCGGGTTCGTGAAATTTACAAGATTGCCCAGCATCCCATATCTCTTCAGGCTGAAGTGGGTGACGGAGGGGAAAGCCAGTTCGGCGATTTTCTCGAAGACACCGCAGCCGACTCTCCATCGGAGGCAACGGGGTATTCCATTTTGAAAGATATGATGGCCGAAGTGCTTGAGACCTTGAACGATCGCGAGCGGAAGGTTCTGATCCAGCGTTTCGGGCTCAATGACGGAAAGCCGAAAACACTTGAAGAAGTCGGTGTGGAATTTAATGTGACCAGGGAGCGAATTCGGCAAATTGAAGCGAAGGCGCTGCGTAAAATGCGCCATCCGACAAGGTCCAAAAGACTCAGAGCCTTTCTCGATTTCCTCGAAGAAGAATAACCCGCTTTTATCACAGGAACTCGAGGTTTGCAAAAACTCGAGGAGTGACATACGTCAAACTAGACCGACGAGAGTTTTATGCAAAATCGGCAGACAAATTGGTCAAAAGACTGTGATAAAAGCGGGGTAATAAGCCTCGATACCGACTCCTTACTTAAGCTGCTCGAGCCTAAAGGTCGCTTGAACGGGTTTTTAAGCGGATATGAATCCCGCATCCAGCAGCAGGAGATGATGCGGGCTGTCATCGAGGCATTTAACAGTAAGCACATTTCTCTGATCGAGGCGGGGACCGGTACCGGAAAAAGCCTGGCATACTTAATTCCCGCTGCGGTAAAAGCTGCGGGCGACAACCAACCGGTAGTGATTGCGACAAAGACCATCAACCTCCAGCAGCAGCTGATTGAAAAGGACATTCCCTTAGTTGCGAAAGTTTTGGGCTTTGATTTTAAATACGCTCTTGTCAAGGGAATCGGCAATTATGTCTGCTTGAGAAAACTCAAAGATACAGAAAATGAACTCGATCTTCTGCCGCCGGCAGAATCAAAGCAGTTGAGAAGAATCCAAGCCTGGGCAGAAACGACGCCGTCGGGATCGAAATCGGAGCTGGATTTCAATCCTTATTCCTCTGTTTGGGAAAAAGTGGGCTGCGAATTCGACACTTGCACATTCCGCAAATGTCCTCATTACGAAGATTGCCATTTCTTTAAAGCCCGCGAAGAGGCCAAAGAAGCTAAGATTCTTATCGTCAATCATCATATCCTCTTTGCCGATCTTGCTATGCGGGCCGCCGATGACAATTACGACGATGCGGCGCTGCTTCCTCATTATCGCCATGTGATTGTCGACGAGGCGCATCACATCGAAGATGTGGCGACAGAATTTTTTGCCGATCATGCATCCCGCCTTGATTTTATGAAAATCCTGGGAAAAATATCGTCAGAGAGAACGGGGTCCGATGCGGGAAGGTTGTCCATTTTAAAAAAGAAAGTGATGCAGGCCAGCAAACTGGCTCCCAAAGATCAGTTCGATAAGCTAATGACTCTGTTTAATGTACAGCTTCTTTTTAGCCGGCGGGAAGTGATCCGGCAGATTGCCGATTTTTTTCAGGCTCTGACACATTATTTCAGTCATAAACAAAAGAATGGAGAGGAAGAGAATAAACTCAGGCTCTTTCAAGGCTATGCGAATGACCGTTTTTGGCTGGAAGAAGTCAAGCCTTATGCGGACTCCTTTCTTCGGAGTATAAAAAGTTATACGCATACTCTTTATACTTTATGCAGGGAAATCAAAGAGATCGACCATCAGCCTCTGCAGGAGCAGTCAGCCGGCCTTCTTGCCGAAATATCGGCGTATGCCGCCCGTCTGGATGAAAAAGCCGCTGTTGTTGAAAAATGCGTTTTTGAAGAGGTTGGAAAAGAGTGCGTCCGCTGGCTTGAAACATCGCTTGTCAATACTTTGCAAAACATCACCATGATTGAAGCTAAGCTCGATATTTCCCCTTACCTTGTGCAAAACTTCTTTAAGAAATTTGAAACTATTGTCTTTTGCAGCGCGACGTTGACAACGAGCGGAAATTTTAATTATTTCAAAAACAGGCTTGGGCTTTCGTTGGACGAGCTATCTTATCGGAATATTGAGGAGGCGATTTTTCTCTCGCCTTTTGATTATCGGAAACAAGTGATGCTGGTCATTCCCTCCACTCTGCCCTCGCCGCAGGAAAGCTCTTATATTGATAAAGCGTCGGAGGCCATTCTTCAGGCGGTCAAAGCCAGCCATGGAAATGCTTTCATTTTGTTCACTTCCTATATCATGCTTCGGCAGTGCTGCGAAAAACTTACCCCTATCCTCAGGAAGCTCCGTTATGTCATATTGAAGCAAGGGGACGACCAGAGGCAGACCCTGCTCAATCATTTTAGAAACACGAACAGGTCGGTTCTATTTGCTACCGACTCCTTTTGGGAGGGAGTCGATGTTTCCGGGGAGGCGCTCAGGCTTGTCATCCTTGTGAAGCTTCCCTTTCGAGTGCCTTCCGAGCCGATCTTTCAGGCTAGGTCGGAACTGATCGCCTCTCAGGGAAGATCACCTTTTCTCGACTACTCGCTTCCTTCTGCCATTGTGAAATTCAAGCAGGGTTTCGGCCGTTTGATCCGCCATAAAAGCGACCGAGGCGTTGTTATGGTTCTCGATAGCCGCCTCATAAAAAAAGGGTACGGCAAACAGTTTCTAAAAAGTCTTCCCGACTGTCCTCATATCTTCACTGAAAATCCATCAAAAGATATGGAAGCATTCTATAAGCGCACTTATCCTCTTGTCCTCTCCCGCAATTCGTGATATAAGGCGGGGATATGAAGAGGATTGTTTTAGTCAGGCATGCGAAACCTGAAAGCGGAGCGAGCAGTGAAAATCCCCCTTTAAGCGAAGAGGGACGCGATACCCACAGCCGCATTTCCGAAGAGTTGAAGAATCAGGGGATCAGGCCCACAAAAATTTTGTCCTCCCCTCTTTTGCGCGCCATGCAGTCCGCCGAAATTATGGCCAAAGAATTCGGGCTAGATGTTCAGGAAGAGCCGATTCTTGACGGATCCAGAAGCGCAGAAGAGATTGTGAAGGAAATTCAACGGACACCCGACGGCGAATCCGTTTTTCTTGTCGGTCACGTTCCCGTTATGACCGAACTGGCCAACCGGCTCGGCCCCGAAAAAGTGACTGAAGGAGTCAGCAAAAGCGGCTGTGTCATCTTTGACTTTGTCACCGATATCGACTTCGGAAAGGGGCAGTATGTCGGCTACATTCATTCAAATTGACCAAGATGCGTGACAGGTGGCCATCAAAAACAATATTCATCTTTGCCGCGGTCGGCTCTGCGGTAGGGCTTGGAAATATTTGGCGTTTTCCCTACCTGGTCGGCAAATATGGGGGAGGAGCCTTTCTATTTCCCTATATTCTTCTTCTCTTTCTCTTTGGAATTCCTTTGCTGGTTCTGGAGATTTCTTTGGGACAAAAAATGCAGCTGGGAGCTGTCGGCGCTTTCAGAAAAATCGGCAAACCGTTTTCCGGCATCGGGGTGGGGGCTGTTTTGTGCAGTTTCTTTGTCTCCTGTTACTACGCCGTCGTGATGGCCTGGAGCATCATGTATATTTATTACTCCGTGAACATCTCATGGGGCGAGTCTCCCAGCACATTTTTCTTTCGAGATGTTTTGCACAGCGCGTCTGGTCCATCGGACCTTTGGACGATACCCACGCCTGTATTGACGGCTCTGGTTCTTTGCTGGTTTTTCGTCTATTTCTGCATATGGAAAGGGGTGAAGAGTGTCAGCGCAGTTGTTGTCGTCACGATGCCCCTTCCCGTTATTTTACTGTTTATCCTTTTGATTCGCGGCGTCACGCTTCCCGGCTCTGTAGACGGACTTATCTATTACTTTTCTCCCAACTTCAAAGCGCTATTGGATATCGAAGTGTGGAGGGTGGCAATGACGCAGGTCTTCTTCAGCCTCTCTTTAGGTTTCGGGGTGATGATCGCTTATGGAAGTTACGAAAAATCGACCGGCGATATTGTCAAAAGCGCTTATATTATAGCGCTTTCCGATGCCGCTGTTGCGCTTTTGTCGGGCTGCGTTGTTTTTGCGACTCTCGGCTATATGTCGCATGAAAGCGGTTCTTCTTTGGCCGATTTGGCCGCTTCGGGGCCGAGCCTGGCCTTTATTGTCTTTCCCAAGGCCCTGTCGCTGATTCCCGGAGCCCCTTTTTTTGCTTTCTTTTTCTTTTTGATGTTATTGATGCTTGGGATCGACAGTTTGTTTTCTCTGGTCGAAGCGATTTCCACAACTCTGCACGATCAATGGAGCTTTATCAGAAAAGAAGACATAACTTTATATGTCTGCGTCTTTTGTTTCTTGGGAGGACTCATTTTTACCACGACGGCCGGCATTTACTTTCTCGACATTTCCGACCACTACGTGACTTTTTATGGACTTGTGACCGTCAGTTTCTTGCAGGCCCTTGTTGCCGGCTGGTGCTACAAAGCTCAGCCGCTCTACCACTGGATTAACGAAGTCTCGACCTGGCAGCTGACAAGGTGGTGGCCATTTTGCATCCGTTATTTTGCCCCAGTCTGTTTATTTCTTTTGATTGCAAGCGGTTTGTACCAAGATATCACAACGCCCTACGAAGGTTATCCCGGATGGGCGACTATCCTCATGGGTTGGATAGTGATTGCCTTTATCATCTTTGCAGGGGTGGTTCATTCTTATGCCTCTATCCGGAAGCCTTTCAAGAAATAGGCAAACCCATTATAGAAATAAGTAAGATATGAAAGAAAGGACCATTCCAAAAGAGATTTTCTGGCGACGCATGCATTCTCTTGCAGGGCTTTGGCTGATCCTGTTTATTATCGAACACTTGCTGACCAATTCACAGTCGGCCCTTTTTTTCGGCAATGACGGACGGGGGTTTATCGAATCGGTTAATTGGATTCACAGCCTTCCCTATCTGCCCGCTATCGAAATCATTTTCCTCGCGCTCCCCTTCTTTGTTCATGGATTATGGGGATTAAAGTATGCGCGGGAGGCCAAATTCAATTCATTTCCTTCGGATGGCACAAGGCCTGCGCTGACACGCTACAGAAGAAATCACGGATTCACCTGGCAGAGGATAACCGCCTGGATTTTAGCGGTGGGAGTCGTCGCCCATGTGGTGCAGATGAGATTTATCGACTATCCTGAGGAAACCCCCTTGGGCGCAAAGGAAAATTATATCGTCAGGGTCAGCGATGATCCCGGCCTTAAGACCCTTGCCTGGAAGCTGAATTTTCAGATTTTTACCCAGGAAAGGGTAGAAGCTTTATCAAAACAACTGGAGGCAGAGCCTGCAGCCGCAGGCGCTGTTCAGAAACAGAAAAAGAAAGAAAATACCAAATTTCTTCATGCGCTTGAGGCAAAACCGCTTAGGCAGGGGGAGGTGGCCGTCGTCGCCGCAAATTTTGGAACCGCCTCGCTTATGGTTGTGCGCGATACGTTTAAGAGTCCTCTGATGATTATTCTCTATGCCCTTTTCGTGATTGCTGCCGGCTATCACGCGTTTTATGGGCTCTGGACCGCGTTTATCACATGGGGATTCAATATCAAACCCAAGACTCAGAGTCAATTTTTTCTCGTGACCAATACATTGATGGTCGTTGTCACCGCATTGGGGTTGGCTTCGGTCTTTTTAACTTATTTAAACTTGAAAAGTTAGGAGTACAATTATGAAACTCAATGCTACAGCTCTCGGTGTTGCGGGAGGCATAATATGGGGGGTTTCGATGCTTATCTTAACCTGGATTTGCATGGCAAACGGCTATGCTGCCATGTGGCTCGAGGTGATGGCAAGCGTCTATCCCGGCTACAACATAAGTTTTGGCGGAAGCATCATCGGTCTGCTTTACGGTTTTGCCGATGGTTTTATCGGGCTTTTTATTTTAGGCTGGCTTTATAACCGCTTAGGGTAGTCCATGGAAAAACAAAAAGAGGTCATTGTTGTCGGCGGAGGCCTGGCGGGTCTTTCCGCCTCGATGAAGCTTGCCGAAAACGGGTGCCGTGTGAAACTCATTTCGATCACGAAATGCCGGCGCTCCCACTCGGTTTGCGCTCAAGGTGGAATCAATGCCGCCATGAATCTGATGGGAGAAGAAGACTCTCCGATCATTCATGCTTATGATACCATGAAAGGAGGCGATTTTCTCGCCGACCAGCCCCCCATTTTAGAAATGTGTTTGACAGCCCCGTCGATCATCCGCATGATGGACCGCTTCGGGTGTCCTTTCAACAGAACTCCCGAAGGGAATATGGACTTTAGAAGATTCGGGGGCACTCTTTATAACCGTACAGCTTTTTGCGGTGCCTCCACCGGTCAGCAGCTCATGTACACCCTCGACGAGCAGGTGCGCCGCTATGAAGTGAAGGGGCTTGTCGAAAAGTTCGAAAACCATGAGTTTATGCGCCTTGTCTTAGACGAGGAAGGTATCGCAAGAGGCATTGTCCTCATGGATCTGTTCAATCTCAAATTGGACGTTCTCAAAGCTGATGCTGTGGTAATTGCGACAGGAGGACTTGGACTTCTTTTTAAAAAATCGACCAACTCGACCTTTTGTACGGGTGCTGCCAACGGACGTCTCTACAAGCAGGGGATGGAATACGCCAATGGCGAGTTTATCCAGATTCATCCGACAGCTATCCCGGGAATCGACAAAATGCGGCTTATGTCCGAATCAGCGAGAGGAGAGGGGGGAAGAGTTTGGGTTTATGGAGACTCTTCCAAAACCATTACGGCGCCAAATGGAGAAGAAGTGCCCTGCGGCGAGACGGGAGAGCCCTGGTATTTCCTCGAAGAGCTTTATCCCGGCTACGGTAACTTAGTCCCGCGCGATATCGGCGCCCGCGTTGTCCTCCGTGTTTGCGAAATGGGCCTTGGGGTTGACGGCAAAATGCAAGTCTACCTCGATGTGTCACACCTTCCCGATGAGACCAAGCACAAGCTCGATGCTATTTTAGAGATTTACCAAAAATTCACCGGCGAAGACCCCAGAAAGGTTCCCATGCGGATTTTTCCCGCTGTTCACTACACAATGGGCGGAGCCTGGGTCGATTGGCCCGCTGCCGACGACCCAGACCGCCTGGAGCGGTATCGCCAAATGACAAATATCACCGGCTGTTTCAACATAGGCGAGTCGGACTTTTCCTACCACGGAGCCAACCGCCTGGGAGCCAATGCCCTGCTTTCTTGTATCTTTAGCGGACTCGTGGCCGGTCAGGAGGTTCCCCGGTATATCGACAACCTCTCAAAAGCGTTTTCCGAAATTCCCGAAAGCGTCTTTGACCGGGCCTTAGAGGAGGAAAAGCGTTTCAAAGAAGATCTTTTTGCCCGAAAGGGGCCGGAAAATGTGTTCAAGCTTCATGATGAGCTAGCTGATGCCCTCGTCAATAACGCCACCGTTAAACGAAGCGATGAAAATCTCCGCAAAACGCTCGATTTCATCAAGGAAATCAGAGAGCGGTATCAACACATCACCTTAAGCGACAAGGGGCGCTTTGCCAATCAGACATATATTTTCGCAAATCAGTTTGACGCGATGATCAATCTTGCGTTAATTATTGTGAAAGGGGCGCTGCTCCGCAACGAGTTTCGCGGCGCTCACTATAAAGAAGGGTATGACGAGCGCGACGACGAGAATTGGCTGAGGCATACGATAGCAACCTACGAACCGAATCGGGATGAACCGGTGATCAGTTATAAGCCGGTGGACTTAAGACATCTGGAACCTTTGCAGCGCAATTATGTGAAAGCTAAAAAAGTGAAGCCGGAGTTGAAAAATATTCCGGAGAACATTCAACTGCCCATATAGGACAGGCTTATGGCCGATACGTATATTTTAAAAATTTATCGGGGAACGCCGGGCAAGCAATATTGGGAAGAATTCGAGTTCGAGCTCATGCCGCAGGCGAATGTGATTTCCTCTTTGATGGAAATCCAAAAAAATCCCGTCAACCGCAAAGGAAAGGCGGTCGAGCCGGTCGTTTGGCAGCAGGGGTGCCTTGAAGAAGTGTGCGGGTCCTGTTCGATGCTCATCAACGGTCATCCCCGCCAGGCATGCACCGCTCTGATCAAGAATATCATCGAAGAAACCGGAAGCCATGTCATTACCCTTGCGCCTTTTACCAAATTTCCCCTAGTGCGTGATTTGATTGTCGACCGCTCGGCCATGTTTGACAATCTAAAAAGAGTGCACGCCTGGATAGATGCCGACCTATCCTACGACCGGGGTCCCGGCCCGAAAATCAGCCCCGCCGTCCAGCAGGTGATGTATGAGCTCTCAACATGCATGACCTGCGGCTGCTGCTCCGAAGGCTGCCCCAATGTCAACGAAAGATCCGATTTTATGGGACCGGCTCCCATCTCCACCGTCCGTTTTCTCAATCTGCATCCCACCGGTCATACTCAGCAGCATGAAAGACTTGGCCCCCTTATGGGAAAAGGGGGTATCGGCGGCTGCGGCAATGCTCAAAACTGCGTCCGTGTCTGCCCCAAGCGCATTCCTCTGACTGACAGCATCGCCGAAATTGGCCGCGCCGTGACCCTCCAGGCCCTGCGCAACATTTTCAGCGGCCCTGAAGAAGAATAATTCATTGCTTTCTATTTGAAAATTCTTATTCTTTTAACCTTATGAATGTTCAACTGACCGAATCTAAACGAAAGGAACTCTTTCAAAAGTTTTTCAATCATGAGGAAATTGCCTGGCGAAGATCCGGGAGGTATATGGAATTCCGTATCGATGATGGATTGTTCATCTACGATGATGATGCCGACGGATACGATATTTTTTTGAAACAGTACGGGTTTCCCTCAATGAGAAGGGAAAGTGAAATGGGCTACTTTCTAGATGGCATTATCTCCCTTGTATGCCGCGTTCATTTGATACATTTCGCGAACCAGATCAACAGCATAGCAGAGCTTTCTAAGTGGGAGAGGTCGAAATTCATCCTGGCCACGAAAGATGTGCGCCTGATTTCCGACAAGCTTCTTTGCCTTCCCAATAAGACGCAAACGACTCCGGAGATCGAGGTGATGCTCAAACAAGTGGCTCTCTACCGTCTGTCAAAGCAAAATCGGGTGTTCTAAGCTGCTTTAAGATAAACCGATTCAAAAAAATATTAAAACACAGAGGCACAAAGACACAAAGAGGTGCAGTTCACTAACTATAGGGAAGTAAGCATTCGGCGATCTACGTTTCCCGGATAACTTGCGGGGGCTTTGGTCTGCTTCGACAACCCCTGGAGGGGTTGCCTCCATCGGGCGCCTTGCGGCCCTTCGCCCCTGATTGCTACCTAAACCTCAGCTAGAGCTTACACGAGCACACCATCTACTGCCTGTAGCGCCTCGGCAAGGGATTACCCTTGCCGTCGACGCTACAGTTGTATCTGGCGCACTCGTGTAAGCTCTAGCTAAGGTTTAGGTAGCAATCAGGGTCTATGGTAAAAGAAATAAAAGAAAACCTTGCGGAGATACAGAAAAAATTCTGGCTTTCTTCTGAATCTTCAAGAATCGTGCGTCTCCAAAAAGCTGAAAAAAGATTTGATGTTTGGCGAAGAAATCAACAAGATAGCTCGAAAAATCGCCTTTGTCTTTTAGTGCGGTGGCTGAAAGAGGATAATGGCGTTGTGTTGATCCGCAATTATGAAGAACTCATATCATTAGGTAAGCGAGTATTATTTGAAATTGGAGAGATTCCACTGAAGGAAGAAATCGATAAATCAATTGCCAATGACAATATTGTAAAAGCTTTTAAGGATTTTTTCTGCAAGTCCCACTTTTATCGATATCTTGAGGACTCGGATATAAATAAGCTTTGTTATTGGCTCTCACACAATGAAGGGGGCAGCATGATTTCTCGTCATGAAGATTTCGTCAAATTGGCTTCTATGTTGAATTCAGCAGGATACAATATCCCAAACACTCCTACCAGGGAGGTATTTCTGAAAGCTTATAGAGAGTATTTGGAATTATTAGCCAAAAAGCATAATTCAAGCCGTTTCTAGCCAATCGCTGAAATCATCATTTGAAAGTTATCAATGTGGATTGAGAACCATACTTTTACCCATAAGGTCTGATTTCTCTTTAAGACATGTAAAATTCCAATTACGTGCATCTGTGAGAAAAGCGGGCTAGAAAAACAAACAATAAGAACAATGTAACGATATAAAGGATAATCAATCAATACCTCAACCTTTTTCTTTTATCGTTGCTATCGTTAAGTCGTTTTCATCGTTAATTAGTTGTGAGCATCACGTTTATTTAGAGGATTGAATCGGTTTAAAGATGTAGCATCTCACCATCGTCTGCACAAACGGATATTTCTGTCAAAAAAGATATGGGTAAAAGTATGCTGAGAGCACTGCGTTGAATTTTTACGGAAAGGGCTGATTTTCAGTCTCCCATTTTTTCCCTTGAAAACTGCTGTTATTTCTGGCAACCTTGATGGTACCGCTCATGGCCATTCAGACAAATAGGTACCTTTTATGCTAGAAAATTATGAAGCATTTTCATCGAAGGAAGTCGAGATTTTGGAGAATTATGTGACAAACACCTCCGGACGTATCTTCTGCCTTCGCAACTTGCCCGAAGTTATCAAAGGGGCTCTTTTTTCCCGCTATTCGCGATCTTCATTAGGACTCAGATCGCTGCTTCTCAAGGAGTTTATACTCAATGACGAAGAGACGGCATTCGGAGAAATCGTTCCCGTCTCGGGAGAGAATGAAGACAAGCAGATACTGGCTTTGAAAAAAGCTCAGAATTTTTATGACCGCATTCTCGACGGTTATGGAGACGACTCTATCGGCGAGCTTGGAGGAGCGCATCTGGCGATTGAAAACGTCTCGATGCTTGGAGCTAAGATCATCGAAGACCGCCGCATCGGGGGATCTCCCTTGGAGAAGTCGACCCGCTATATCTATTTCGATCAGAAGGTAGGAGGCGAGTACCTTTTTTACAGGGAGCCGATTCTCATGACGTCGGCTTTTAGGGATGTGTATGTCAACACGTGCAATATGCTTTTCGAGACCTACAGCAAGCTGATACCGCCGCTAACGACCCTTATGGAAGGCAAATATCCTAAGGAAGAGGGAATTTCAACCGGAGCTTACAAAGCCTCTATCCGCGCCAAAGTCCTCGACTGCCTTCGCGGCCTCCTTCCTGCCGGGACGCTGACCAATATGGGCATCTATGGAAACGGCCGTTTTTTCGAGAGTATGATCCAGCGGCTACATTGCCACAATCTTGCCGAACTTCAGGATATCGGAAAAACTGCACAGGAAGAGCTCGGAAAAATTATCCCCTCGTTTATCCGCCGCTCAGATCCCGAACACCGGACCCAGCAGGGGTTTGTGAAGTTTAAAGAGGCTATGGACCAAGCGATCGAGCTGATCACCGAACAAAATACCGAGTTTGCAGGGAAGTCGACAGAACCGGGCGTTCGCCTGCTTTCCTGGGATTCCGACGCTGTCCAAAATGTCGCCGCAGCGCTATTATTCGAGCATTCCGACAAAGGGCTTCATGAGCTTCGCCAATATTGCAAAAACTTGCCCGGCGAGGAAATCGCCAGGATTTTGGACGCCGGATGCAGTGCCAGGGAGAATCGGCGTCATAAGAGTCCCAGAGCTTTGGAGCATGCCGAATTGACCTTTGAAATCGTTGCCGATTTCGGAGCTTATCGGGACCTTCACAGGCACCGCATCCTCACCCAGGAAAGGCAGCTGCTGACATGCGACTATGGATTTTATACTCCTTCCGAGCTCCAGGGGCTCGGCGAAGAAGCCGAATATGTGGAGGCGATGTGCAGGGCGAAAGAGGTCTACGATGCCATTTCCGAGGAGCTTCCCGAAGAAGCGCAGTATGTTGTCCCCATGGCCTATAATATCCGCTGGTACTTTCATGTGAACCTGCGCGCACTTCAGTGGATTACCGAACTTCGGTCATCCCCTGCCGGCCATCCCAACTATCGCTACATTGCTCAGGAAATGGCCCGGCAGGTTTCGGAAAAGATTCCCGAGTTCGAGAGGTTTTTCAAATTTGTCGACTATGAAGGCTACGATCTCGGCCGTCTCGGCCAGGAGCAGCGAAAAGTCGAAAAGATGAAACTTAACTCCCAAAGTCGATAAGATCCGGTTTTGGGGGTCTTGCAGGAATTGGTTTCTCGGTAAAAGGGTTAAAAGAAGTTCTTAACTGTTGCGGCTTAGGAGGAGGGGGAAATTGAAAATCAGGACAGGCTTCCATCTCATCGCATGAGTATGAACTTTCCGAGCTGCTTGATGAAGCAAGAGGAGGAACATACGTTTTTTTAGCCTCTTGATCCAAGCAATTTTGGGGTTCACGTGGATCAAGTGGATTACCCATAAGATCTTCAAAATAATTATCAAAGTCAATTTCTTTGCTTTGCTTCCGATGCAAATTAGGCATCGATCTTGAAATCTTTGACAGTGTTTTTTTCCGCTGTCCGGGAAGGTTACCCTGAGATAGCGTACTATGGTAAATTTCAGACAATCTTTTATTATTGCACCTGTGTTTTTTTGCCGTTTGATTAATCAGCTCCTTTTTTCTTTTCTTATTGTTTACCCAGATTTTTTGCTGTTCCAGACTCAATTTAAAAAACCAAGTGCGGACATAATTCTGCATTTTTTCGATAACTGCCTTATTATTTTGTTGGTTTGTGTTAGGTTGTATTATCCATTCTAGAAGTTGTTCTTTATCACTTTGTATCTCATCTGATGCACTTTTATTGACTCCTGGTTTCTCATATTGATCGATGATTTTTACAAAAATGTTCCAAATAAGGTGGCAGTCGGCGACAGTTTGGCAATAATTTGCGCCTATCGAACTCTGATTTAAGAACTGTTCTGCGGCATAGTCTGCATCTCTAAAATCGATGTGTTTTGTGTATATCATGATTAACTCCTTTGCAATAATGCCTCAAAGTTTTAGTAATTAAACCTTTATTTTTCAAGCCTTTTCCTAGTTATTGAGAATAATCGTTTGAACTGATAGACTTATTGAACCCATGGAGAGTCTTAAACATGCACATCAGGGAAGTGTTCTGGGCAGTTCGCTGCTGATCGCCGGATGCTGCATTGGTGCGGGGATGCTGGGGCTCCCTGTCCTGAGCGCGTACGCAGGATTCATTCCGAGTGCGGTGTTTTTCTTCCTCGTCTGGCTCTTTATGATGACAACAGGCCTGCTTCTTCTCGAAGTGAACCTTTGGTTCAAAGATGAAGATGTCAGTATCATCTCGATGGCAGGAAGAACGCTGGGAAGAGGCGGGCGGATCGCCGGCTGGATCTTGTTTTGCTATCTCTTTTATTCGGTCATGGTCGCCTACATAGCTGGGAGCGGTTCGCTTCTCGCTGGTGTGGCGGACGATTTCGGACTCATTCTGCCCAGATGGCTGGGGAGTGTGATTTTTACAATTTTTTTTGGCGTGCTGATCTACTTTGGAACCGAAGTGGTCGACTGGTTCAACCGCCTCCTCATGATCGGCCTTGTTACGTCCTATTTTTCCCTATTGTTTTTTGGGGTCGGTTATATCGAGCCGGATCTTTTGGAAAGAAGCGATTGGCCTGCTGTCTTGCTGGTCATTCCGGCGATGGTCATTTCCTTCGGCTACCATAACCTCATTCCCAGCCTGACCACCTATCTGCATGGGAACTCGAAAAAACTGATTGGCGTGGTTGTCATTGGAAGCCTCATCCCCCTGGTCATTTATCTGGCCTGGGAGTCTTTGATTTTGGGGATTGTGCCGGTGAAGGGTTTCCAAATGGCTTTGGATAGCGGCGAGATTGCCACTCTTGCTTTAAAAAATGTTGTCAATTCCAAAATTGTTATCCTCCTTGCTCAGCATTTTGCGTTTTTTGCCCTCATCTCTTCGTTTTTGAGCGTCGCTTTGAGCTTTCTCGATTTTCTAGCCGACGGGCTGCATATCAAAAAAGATGCTAAAGGGAAATTCTCTCTTTGCCTGCTGACTTTGACTCCTCCGTTTATCCTCGCGATGATCTATCCGGGTATTTTTCTCGTAGCGCTAAGCTATGCGGGAGCCTTTGGGGCGATCATCCTTTTTGGCATAATGCCGGCTCTGATGGTCTGGAGAGGCAGATATCATTTAAAGACAGATACTATACGGATTGTTCCCGGAGGGCGGGCCGCCCTCAGCCTCATCATCGGGTTTGCCTCATGGGTCGTGATTGTTAACTTATTGGAGATTGTATTGTGAAATATGCGGGTAAAATCCTCGGGGGTGTATTGCTTGTGGCGGGAACGACCATTGGAGGAGCTATTCTGGCTCTTCCCGTCACTGCCGGCTTGTCGGGATTGTTTCCCACTTTGGCGTTGTTTGTGATTTATTGGATTTTAACGACATTTTCCGCCTGCCTCTTTCTTGAAGTGGACCTGTGGATTCCGGATCGGAGGGTCAACATTATCTCTATGGCTAAGGCGACACTCGGCAGATGGGGAGAAGTGGTGTCGTGGATTCTCTACCTTTTTCTTCTCTATACTTTGACGACCGCTTATATGGCGGCAAGCGGCCCCTTGTTTGTGTCGTTTGTGTCCTATGTGACAGGAATTGCTATGCCCGCTTGGTTCGGTCCGCTTCCATTGATTTTGATTTTTAGCTTTTTTGTTTACGAAGGGGCCAAATATGTCGACTATCTGAATCGCCTCCTCATGTTCGGTCTTATTTTTACGTACGTGGTGCTGAGCACATGGCTTCTGCCCCATTTGGATTTGGATTTGCTGACGAATCAGAATTGGCATTTTCTGCCGCTGGCTGTGGCGATGGTAGCCACATCTTTCGGTTATCATATCATTATTCCCACAGTAACCCGTTATTTGAACCGTGATGTGAGGGCTTTAGTCATTGTGATTGTAATCGGGGGAGCGACCCCTTTGATTATCAATGGCATTTGGGCGTTTGTCACGCTCGGCATCATACCGATAGGAGGGTCCAGCGGCCTGATGGAAGGATATATACAAGGGAAAAACTCCGTTGAATTGATCATCAGCCACCTTGGAAATACCTGGCTGGCCAGTGCGGCTCAGTGGTTTCAATTTTTTGCCATTGTCACCTCATTTTTGGGAGTTTCCTTGAGTCTTAGGGACTTTTTAGCAGATGGTCTTGGCATAAAGAATACCGCTTCGGGAAGGTGGATGCTTTATTTCCTCACATTCCTGCCTCCATTGTTTTTTGCTCTGACAATCCATCGGGCATTTTTTATGGCTTTGGATTATGCCGGCGTGTTCGGTGTTCTCATTCTTCTCGTCGTGATGCCTATCCTTATGGTATGGTGGGGACGGTATAGCAAAAGTTTCAGCTCTGACCAATTTAAAACGCCGGGGGGTAAGCCGGCTCTCGCTCTGGCTCTCGCGACAGCCTGTTTGTTGATACTTCTGGAGGCAGGGAATAAAATGGGAATTTTTCAGTATTTTTAAAGAGGGAATGATGGCAGAGGAAAAAAAACGGATTTTAACAGGCGACAGGCCGACGGGAAAATTGCATTTGGGACATTTTGTCGGCTCAATTCAAAGCAGGGCCCAGCTGCAGGATAAATATGAGTGCATCTTTATCATTGCCGATTTGCATATGCTCACGACCAAACCCTCCCGGGAAGATATTATGGGAATGCGCGATAACTTGCGCCATATGGTCCTCGATTATCTGGCTTGCGGCATCGATCCGGAAAAATCAATCATTTATCTCCAATCTGGGGTGCCGGCGATTTATGAACTCAATCTTTTTTTTGAGAATATGGTCTCCATCAACCGGCTGTCGGGCCTGCCGAGTCTCAAAGATATGGCCCGCAACGCCCATATGGACCCCGAGAACGTCCCTTTTGGACTCCTCGGCTATCCCGTTTTACAGTCAGCTGATATACTGCTCCCCAGAGCCCATTTAGTCCCTGTTGGAAAGGATAATGAGGCGCATGTAGAGATCACGCGCGATATCGCTCGCCGCTTCAACCAGTATTACAGCGAGGTGTTCCCTCTCCCTGAGGCTATTTTAAGCAATGTGCCGACGCTTGTCGGGACCGACGGCAAAGGGAAAATGAGCAAATCAGCAGGCAATGCGATTTTTCTATCCGACGACTCTAAGACTGTCATTAAAAAAGTACGCGGCATGTACACCGATCCCAAACGGGTGCATGCCGATGTTCCCGGCACCGTTGAAGGGAATCCGGTATTTATCTATCACGATATCTTCAATTCCAATAAGGATGAGGTTCGCGACTTAAAGGAGCGCTACCAAAAGGGAACTGTGGGCGATGTCGAAGTGAAAGACAAACTAGCCGCTGCCCTGAATCATTTCCTCGATCCCATTCGCGACAGGCGCAAAGCTTACGAGAGTGAGAAGGGCCTTGTCGAGGAAATTCTTTTTCACGGGACCAACAAAATGAATGAGATCGCCGCTGAAACAATGAAGGCGGTCCATCAGGCGATGGGTGTCGCGGGAACCTGGAAGAAGATTTCCCGCATTGCCCGCGAGAGGCAAAATGCCGTTTGAGCTTGTGACAAATTTTAAGCCTCGGGGCGACCAGCCGAAAGCGATCGGCGAGCTTTCAGAAGGGGTGGTTTCGGGGAAGCGTTCCCAGGTTTTGCTCGGCATCACCGGTTCGGGGAAAACGTTCACAATGGCTGGAGTGATTCAAAATGTTCAGAGGCCGACCCTCGTCCTCGCCCACAATAAAACCCTCGCCGCCCAGCTTTATCAGGAGTTTAAATCGTTTTTCCCTAATAATGCCGTCGAATATTTCGTCTCCTATTACGATTACTATCAGCCGGAGGCCTACATTGCCCGGACAGATACCTATATCGAAAAAGATATGGCTATCAACGACAAGATCGACAAGATGCGCCTCAGCGCTACCCGATCCCTGCTTGAGCGCGACGATGTGATCATTGTCGCTTCGGTATCTTGCATCTACGGCCTCGGCTCTCCGGAATATTACCGAGGAATGAACCTCCAGCTTGAAGTGGACCGCGAGGTGCGCCGCGACGACATATTGCTGCACCTTGTCGAAATGCAGTACCAGAGAAACGATATCGACTTTGCCAGGGCCACATTCAGGGTTCGAGGAGACGTTCTCGAAATTTTTCCTGCTTACGAAGACGATCTGGCCATCCGTGTGGAATTTTTTGGCGACGAAATCGAAAGAATCAGCGAAATCGATCCTTTGACCGGCAGAGTCATCAGACGCGTCCCCGAAATTGTGATCTACCCTTCGTCCCACCACGTCACCCCCGAAGAGGTGCGGACCAGAGCCATACTAAGCATCAAAGATGAGCTGAAAGAGCGGTCGGAGTGGTTTGAAAAACAAAATCTCCTTGTCGAGCAGCAAAGAATCAACCAAAGGACCAAATACGACCTGGAAATGATCAAAGAGGTCGGATTTTGCAAAGGGATCGAAAACTATTCCCGCCATTTCAGCCAGAGAAAAGAAGGCGAGCCCCCTTCGTGCCTTCTCGATTATTTTCCCGATAATTATCTCATGTTTATCGACGAGTCCCACCAGACCATTCCCCAGGTTCACGCGATGTACAACGGCGACAAAGCACGTAAAAAGTCGCTGGTCGACTTCGGCTTCCGTCTCCCTTCTGCCTATGACAACCGGCCCTTAAAGTTTGAAGAGTTTTATGAACGGATCCATCAAGTGGTTTTCGTCTCTGCCACTCCGGCGGAGTGGGAGGTAAGGGAAGCGTCAAACGTCGTTGTCGAACAGATCATACGGCCAACCGGCCTTCTCGACCCTGTCATCGAAGTCAAGCCTGCATCGGGTCAGGTTGACGACTGCATCGAACAGATCAGGCAGGAAGTGGAGAAGGGAGGCCGCGTCCTAGTGACAACCCTGACCAAGCGCCTTTCCGAAGAGCTCACAAAATACCTGCTCGAGCTTGATGTCAGCGCCAAATACCTGCACTCCGATATAGACACAGTCGAGCGCATCCAGATCATCAGCGACCTCCGCTCCGGCTACTTCGACGTGCTTGTCGGAATCAACCTTTTAAGAGAAGGGCTCGACATACCCGAAGTTTCCCTCGTCTGCATCCTCGATGCCGATAAGGAGGGCTTTCTCCGCAGCGAAACGTCCCTCATCCAAACATGCGGCAGGGCCGCCCGGAATGTCTGCGGCCGCGTCGTAATGTACGCCGACAAAATTACCCGCTCCATTAAAAAAACACTTGATATTACGCAAGAAAGACGGGGGCAGCAGATCGCCTATAACCAAGAACACAACATTACACCCCAATCGGTCAAAAGAGAAATTTCCCTTCTCGTTGCAGAAGAGGCTGTTTACGAAGAGGCTGCCGAAGAAAAGGCAGTAGCCGAAGAACCCCATCACTACCTCTCTTCCGAGGAGGTTCAAAAGCTTGTCAAGCAATACGAAAAAGAGATGAACCTCGCCGCCAAAGAGCATCGCTTCGAAGATGCTGCCCGCTGCCGCGACCTCATGCACAAGTACCGCGACATGGCCCTCGCACTCTGCGAGGAGTAGGCGTATTCCGATATATTTCAACACCCGTTTGCTCAAGAAGGATATAGAGTAGACCCCAAATCATTGAAATAATGGACCTGAAGTGCGGTTCACGATCTCCCGGGGACTGGGCTTTTGCCGGGAAGCATGGCACTCAGCTTTGGAATTTTTTTCCTTCTCTACTTTTTCATCCAAATCGCTTAAGTCAAAGAGGCCGTCATGCTTTATCCTAACTCTATGAAAACGAATATTTTTGTCGATTGCCAAAAAGGCAGCCGAGTAGCCGGGCGCCGGTTCTCGAGAGGCTCTGCTGTTGATGTTGATCTCTTTTAAGTAAACGTTGATGGCGTCATTAGTTTTTGTGACGCTTGTGATTCCGATAAAATTTGTGGAATCGGTGGTTTCTTTCCCGATAATGAACAGGGTGCGCTTGGAAAAATCGATGCGGGAGGCGATAGGTTCCAATTGAAGGTTTTCGGCAGAACACCAGCGGGTCAAAATGTCCTTTGATTGAATACAGTAAAAGTCGTTATCCATGATGTTGGTTCTGGGCATTCTTTTTGTATGTCCAATGACTTGATAAAAGGTGCAAACAGCAGATGTTATTGGTTCCATGACTTCTCCAATTAATAAAGTTGGTGCAAAATAAGAAATAAATCGACTATGCGTGCAAGGCTTAGCATACTTAAAACAGGCTTAAGAATCCATATATTTTTCCCCTTGAGGCTTATTTTTAAAGAAAAAATTTGTTATAATAATAATTGAAAAATAGGGTTTTTTTTCTTATAGAAAGTCACAAAAATTAGCAAAGATATGGAACCAATAACCTTAGTAAAAATCAAAAAGCTGATCAATAAATTCGATCATTTTGAACGTCATCCTACTGAATTTGAAAGGATTGAGACTCTTATTAAAAAGGCGGATGCATGTCTTGATAAAGAAGCAAAGTATAAGTCTCTAGAAACCAAAGCGATGTGTCTCAAGCTCGAGGGGCGGAAAATCTCTCTTTTCTATCGGCTGGAGATGGGAGACCGGCTGCAGCAGAAAGATTCTGCGGAATATCTCCATCAAGTGCTAAGCAAAAGGATGGTCGACTGGGTTTATGCCTATCCGGGGTTCAACCCCGATACACACGATCATGAGCCCGAGAGGAAAATTATCGAAGTGTGCGAAAAGTTTCCCGCTTTTGCCGATTTGCTCCTTAGGGATGAAAAGCTGCTGGATTCATTTTTCAAGTGGGCCATAAGGGATAACAACACAGTGGCTCCTATGGTCATGTTTATCTCTCTTACAGACCTGCTCCAAAGGTGCAGTCTTTCGCAAAGAACCGGATATAATATGGGGCGGGATATCCAAATACACACAGATTTTGATATCGAGGGGCACATTGTCCGAACTCTTGCCATTCCGGTTGAAGGGAGGCATTATAATATTGCCGCTAAAGATCAAAAAGTGTTAATGAAGGACGGAACCGAAAGAACTCTCAAGGAAATGTTTGAGACTTTCCGCAACAAAGTTCACGGGCCGAGTGATCTGGAATTTTTCCCCAGAATTGGCATTACCTATTGGCCCTCTTATGAACCTTGGAAGGTAATGAACTTTGACGATCCCGAATTTTGGATCGGTCCGCCCCAGCTTAGGATTATCAACATTGATGAAGCTCAAAGAATCTATGGACCGACTGTTCCCGGCATCAAAATGATCGAAGCCGTAGTGCCTCGGGAGAAGATCATCGAAAGAGACGGATTGTATTGGGTGGAACACGACCTTGCACTATTGAACGAAGTGAAGATACTCGAGGAGATGGGAGGGTTTGTCAAGGTTAGAATGCGGGAAAGGATCGCCGTTGATGGAAAGAACTTTATCCATGTTGTTCGAGCGACAAAGCAAAAGGATATGAGTTTTATGCGAACCCATGGTTTCGGAGATGTATTGATACCGCTAAAATCGGGACGCTACTACTTGTTTTCCATGGGTAAATATCCCAAAAAGTTTCCCGGATCGGTTATTAAGCTCGTCATGGATTTTGTCAACGTTGTCCTGGCGGCCTTGCAGGTTGTTGACGACAATGTGTTTTTCAATCATCGCAATCATACACGCGAGTGCATCGGACTGACCCCCGAACAGGGAAAAACGCTGCTGGAAATTATACGGTTTTTGCTCATTCTTGCTCGCGATGACAAACTTGGCTTCGAGTTTCAAACGGAAGGGTGCGCGAAAATGGAACAGGTTGATATCGTCAAAATGGTGATGAAAATAGAAGAGGACGGCCATCCCGATGAAGAAGCAATCAGAGAAAGAATCGCTCACTTTCTTTATTCTAAAGAACTTGATGGTTACGATCTAAAGCATCTTCCCAATTTTTTCAGAACCACTTTGGACTATGTCCAGCCCGAAGGGGCTCTGGGTCTTGTTCTGACTTTCATTAAGAAATTCCCTAGGTTTTTGCAGCCTTCTCTTGTGACGATGGTTTATATGCTGACAGGCGTTTGGAGGGGGATGACATTTAAAATCGGGGGGCGCGATATTCGACTGTCTCACATGCAATCTTCTTGCTTTCGCGATCACACTTATTATAAGCACAGCCTCTACCACCCCGGCTATTTGCACTTTCAGCAGGAAAAGAAGGGTATCACACTCTTAAGGCGCAAGCTCGCCTTTATCAAGCTCCCGTTTTACAAATAAATTGAGATTATGGTAAATCTTCAGTCATGTCATTTCATGTTGAATCCCATTTGCCAAGATTCATACATTCGCTAAAGCATGATATTCCTATTGTTAGTTCAGGAAAGGGCAGCTTTAGAAAAGCGGTCTGGTATCGAAGGATGGACTTTCGCGAAAGCCGTTTGATATCTGTAGCAGTTACATTTATTCAGGCTATCGACCAAATTGAAAAAGCGTACCGTTATATCACAGATTCCAATTGGATCAAGGCCGGCAACTTGCTGATTGTCAAATTAGATGCTTGCAAAAGTGAAGAAACTGAAAAAATAAAGAGGATTGTGCAGCAGAGGCTTTGCGGCCTCAAATACAGATCGGAAATGGGAAAGGAAAAGCCTCTTTCCAAAGGCGAGGCTCATCAGCTTTCTTCTCTGGCAATGTCTTGGAAGGAAAAACAGGTCCATTTCGATGTCAGAAGCTGGCAGGGAGAAGATCAGATTGTCATTGATGAGCTTCGGCTTCGCTATACCACTTTTGCCAGGCTGCTTCTCAAAGACCCAAAGCTTTGCGGCCGTTTTTTCAATTGGACGATTCGTGATCGGATGAGAGTTGCCCAATTTATTTTATTTCCCAAAACGCAGGAGCTCTTTGATAAGCTGCAAGTTTCTCCCGGGTTTTCAAAAACGGGATCCCGCAAGCTTCTCATGACAAATGATAAGACCCGAGGGATTAAATGTCTGTCTTACCCTGTTTATGCTATATTTGAGGGAAGGCTTTGTTCGAAACAGGTTAGAGTTTGGGACAAAAACCGGAAATTTCAATTTCCTGCCGGATTTACAGCGACTCTTAGGGATATCTACACCGCTATGCGCCGGAAGAATAAGCATTGGGTGAAATTCATGATTTCTGAAAATGGTTTTGAGAATTGGAATGTGGCGGAATGGGGACCCACAGATAAACGTGGGATGACACAGCCAATAAGACTCGAAAAAGACAACTGGTTTAGAAAAATTCCCGTGATTGAGAGATTAACTGTCGAAGAGGCTCAAAGACTCTACGGCCCTGACTTGAACGGAAAAAATTTTGGAGTTTCTCTTAGGGCAACAAGAAAAAATCTTGATCAGGATTTCAATCGGGCCCATTCGTTTTTTGAACTCTGCATTCCTGACGGGAAGGGGAGATATTTTACACTGACCCCAGGAAAATACACCCGCGTCCTTCCGACATCTTTTGTTGAGCTTCTGCTGATGCTTGGAAGTACTAAGGACGGGGTTGTTGTCAGCCATGATCAAAATGATCTTTATCCCTGGAGGCAGCAGACCAGATATTCCGTTGTTGTCAATGAATCCGATTTTTTGTGGTTCGCGGAAAAAATACGTTGTTCCATCATAGAATCGAAAAAGGGGAATTTTCCCTTTTCCCTCATTCCGGAAAGTTGTTCTACCTGGTCGCAAAATTTAATGAATGACTTGCTTGAAAAGATCGGGAGGCCGCGGGAGAATTTTTTTACTATGTCTTTGCTCGAGTCGGATCCGAAGGGACTCTTTGGCGCCCTTATTTATTATTCGAAATATCTTCCTAGGTGCATCCGGAAGCTGATACTCCGTTTCATTATTCTTTTGCTTAATCCCTGGAGGAGCAAAACAGTCTATGATGGCGATGGAAATCCCTCTAAGGTATCTGTTTTTAAAAATCTGTCTTGGGATGAGCTCACTTTTGAAAACCCCGCACATCTTTTTCATCGGCAGATAAATGAAGGTGTGCTGCTGCCAAGCAGCGTTCAGCCCGAATGGCTGTCTTGAGAGCAGAGAGCAGAAATGTTTAAATATTAAACTATTGACAAATGAAAATGAGTTTACATAAGGATTTTATGATTGGCAAAACGGTTAGTTGTCTAGATTTCTGATCTCTGCTCTCATTCGATATGCGGCTGCAGCAGTCCCATGACCTTCATCATGTGGATCTGGTCTTTTGTTCCGAAAACCTTAGCCAGCTTTTCATCGGGATTGATTTTACGCTTATCGCTAGGGTCCTGAAGATTGTTGGCTTTTATGTATTCCCAGACCTTTTTCAGAACTTCGCCCCTCGGCATCTCGCTTCCTCCGGTAATTTCGGAAAGTTCTTTGGAGAGTTTGACCTTTTTTGTGGTGACGGCAGTTTTTCTTTTTTTTGTTTTTTTTGCTTTTCCCTTTTTTGCCGCTTTTTTATAGGGCGTGCGGGTATGGTCTGGATATTTATCGCTGAGTTTGTCAAGGTCGTTGACGATGACGTCGCATTCGGGAAAAGTCGAGCAGGAGTAGAATACCTTGCCGAAACGGGAGCGGCGCGCTGTCATTCTCCCCGGACAGTCATGAGCAGGGCAGGGAGGCATTTCAGCTTCAGGTATAGCGACTTCTCCCTTTTTGGGAATCTGAATGATTCCCCGGCAGTCAGGATACTTGCTGCAGCCAAGAAACGTTCCATAACGTCCGTGGCGGATTTTCATTTCCGAGCCGCATTTGGGGCAGGGCTGGTCCCAATCAAAGTCTTCGGCGTAGTCTTCTTTTGAGAATTCTAACTGTTCAATGGGCGCGCTGAAGTCGCATTCGGGATAATTGGAACAGCCGTAAAAGTACTTGGATTTGAACCAGATTTTCTGAAGCCGTCCTTCGCATTTTGGGCATTCGATGTCAGTCGTGATTTTCGGAACGAACGCCGACTTTTCGGCGTTTTCCAAAGTGGGCTCGAAATCCTTCCAAAATTCGCGTATAATCGACTTCCAGTTCTTTTCATCCGTCGCGACCAGCTCCAGGTCATCTTCCATAGCTGCCGTAAAGCCGATGTCCATAATCTTTGTGAAGTTCGCTTCGAGCAAATCGCAAATCACCCTTCCGATCTCTGTAGGCTTAAGGCGTCCGCTCTCTTTAACAGTATATTCCCGGCTTTGAATCTTGTTCATGATGGCCGCATATGTCGAGGGGCGTCCGATTCCCGATTTTTCAAGCTCCTTGACAAGGGAGGCTTCAGTGTATCTTGGCGGCGGTCTTGTAAATGCCTGATCGGACAGAAGTTCGATGAGGCTTAAGTTTTGACCCTCTCGGAGATCGGGCAGGGATTTTTCCTCCTCTTCCTCCTCGTCGTCGGCCATTTCGTGGTAGGCCGCCAGCCATCCCGCGAATTTCAAGATCGACCCTGTCGCGCGGAGGACAATGTCGCTGCCTGCTTTGATATCGGCAGAGAGAGTATCATAAATGGCGGGAAGCATCTGAGAAGCGATAAACCGCTGCCAGATCAGCTGGTAGAGGTTGAATTGTTCATTGGTCAGATATGGTCTGACCATGTCGGGGTGGTGGTGGAGATTGGTCGGGCGTATGGCTTCGTGGGCGTCCTGCGAGTTTTTCTTCGAGGAATAGAATTTCGGATTTTCGGGAAGGTACTCCTTGCCGAAACGGGTTTTTATATGATGGCGCGCTTCGTTAATCGCCGGAGGCTCAACCCTGACGGAGTCGGTACGCATGTAGGTGATCAAACCTTCGGTCCCCTCGTTGCCGAGGTCAAGACCTTCGTAGAGCTGCTGAGCAATGCTCATTGTCCTCGCTGTCGAGTATCCGAAATGGCGGCTGGCCTCCTGCTGGAGGGTTGACGTGATAAAGGGCGGAACGGGATTGCGCTTTTTTTCCTTACGTTCAACTTTGGCGACCGTGTAGGGGACATCTTTCATCCTCTTTAAAACTTCGTCTGCCTTTTCCTTGCTGCCGATAAGGAAGACTTCTTTGCCCGGGGCGGGTTCTTTCTCGACTTTTTTCGACTCGACGGAGTAGAGCGTAGCCTTAAATGTCTTGTCATCCTTCTCAGGGCAGAGTATGGCGCCGAGATTCCAGTATTCGACCGGCTTGAAAGCCTCGATTTCCTTCTCTCTTTCCACAACAAGCTTCAGGGCCACCGATTGAACCCTGCCGGCTGAGACCCCTTTGGACCGGCCTCTTTGGATCCTCCGGTTGAGAATCGGGGAAATTTTATAGCCGACAATGCGGTCGAGAAGCCGCCGGGCCTGCTGGGCATTGACCAGGGAGTAGTCGATTTCCTGGGGATTGGCGAGAGATTTGCTGACCTCTTCTTTTGTGAGGGCGTTGAAAGACACCCGTTTGCATTCGACAGAATCGGGAAGGGCCTGTTTAATATGCCAGGCAATGGCTTCTCCTTCGCGGTCGGGGTCGGGGGAGAGGTAAACCACTTCAGCGTTTTTCGCCGCTTTTTTCAGCTTTTCCATCACCTTCTTTTTATCGGGGAGGATTTGATAGACCGGCTCGAAATCGTTTTCGATGTCGATCCCGAAATCCTTCTCAGGCAAGTCCCTAACGTGGCCGATCGAGGATTCATAGGTATATTTGGACCCTAAAAATTTTTTTAAGGTTTTAATCTTCGCGGGGGACTCGACGATGATAAGAGGTTTTTTGGACATGCAGCTGCTTACTCCTCATTCAAGGGAATGATTATTATACTAACCTATATTATAATTAATACTCAATAGTATTGAAAAAAAGAGGCGCCAGCCAGCGCTGCCGCCCCTTTCGGAAAGTTTGTTTTTTCCTCCATTGACTAGAAGGAAATAGTGAGGCTTCCCGATATCGGTATCGGTATCGGTTGACAAGCCTCTATTGCGTTCGCTTTTGCGACGAGAAGATTTATTTCAGGTTTCGAGTCTTCAGTCTCAAGATCATGTTCCTGTTCTATCTCATCATAAGCGAGTGAGCACTCATCTTGACTCACAGCTTTTAAACTCCATCAAGAAAAGCATTTGATTGCCGAAAAGCTGCCGAAAGTTCCAAAATCCTCCATTTCGAACCTCGCGGCAAGGCGCTGTTTTTTAGACCCCCACCGATAACAGATGTGAATTGTTTCTTGCCTCAAGCTAACCTTTTTCTTCATTCCCCAATGAAGAGGGAGGCGATCTCTCTATTTCAACGCTTGCATTTCTTACTTTAGAAGAGATCAAAGTCAAGGCATTCCTCCATTCAAATGCTGTGATGCGGCAGGGAAAACAGCCGACTTAACGGCAATGCAGACGCTTCCCCTTAATTTTCAACCTCGCCGCTATAAAACAGCGAGTTCATTTTCATGCCAAGTTTCAAAGTTCTATAAGAACTAACGCCCAATGAGCGTGGTTTCGAGCACTTGCAGACTAGTGTCACCTCCTTTTTTGCTCCAATGTTCCACTATTATCGGGCACATTCGAACCCCCATATCCCAAACTTGATATGAGGCGGCGGGCCAAATCAAAAACTATGCAAAGCCCGCTTAATGCCTTATTTAACACTTTATCTAAAAATCATCAACACTTAAATTCTTATGTATTATGAATCGCGCCAGCAGAAAAGCCGGACTTTTTTCACTCTGGAGAATGCAGTATCTCTATCGTATTGATTTTAGGATGCTTCCGGTTATCTTTTCTCTTATGTGTATCAGCATATTGGTGATCGGCTCGCACGCGACAGGACAGGGAGTCGACTCGATTTTCGAAATTTTCAGCAGCCCCCAGGTGAAAAAGCAGATCGAGTGGTTTGCTATTTCGACAGGGGTTTTTCTGTTTTTTGCCGGCTTTGATTACAACAAGCTTCGCGAGCTGGCCTGGATCATTTATCTTTTAGCTGTGCTGGCGCTTGTGGGACTTTTCTTCACAAGCTCGATTGCAAGGGTCCATCGCTGGTACCGCATCCCTTTGATCGGCATGAGCATACAGCCTGCCGAATATGCCAAACTCGCTGTGGTTATCAGCTTGAGCTGGTTTCTTGAACGGCGCAAAGAGCAGGCGCAGGACTGGAGCACTGCTTTGATCAGCGGACTGATTGTCGGAATTCCTTTTCTGCTCATCCTCAAGCAGCCGGACCTCGGGTCGGCTCTCGTCCTTTACCCGATTACTCTGGTGATGTTCTATTTTGGCGGACTGAATCCTAAAGTTGTGCGTGTTATGACCTGGGCAGGAGCCATAGTTCTGACGATCGTGGCCGTTTTTTTTCTTGAAATCGCCTCCCATGAAGAGCTGAGGCCCTATGCGACAAGGGTGATGAAGGATTATCAGTATGATCGTTTGAAACCCAACAACCACCATCAAAAGGCATCGCTCACCGCGATCGCCGTCGGGGGCCTGACGGGAACGGGATGGAAAAAGAGCGAGTTTACCGGCGGGGGGTGGCTGCCGGCTCCCTACACCGATTCGGTTTTTCCCGCATTCGGGGAGGAGTTCGGGTTTTTCGGCCTCGCCTTGATGATGGCTCTTTTTTATGCTTTAGTTTATTTTAGTTTTCAGGTGACGGCAGCGGCGAAGGATCATTTCGGGCGGCTTTTATCGGCGGGCATCAGCGTTTATCTGGCGATGCACATTCTGGTGAATGTCGGCATGATGTGCGGGTTGCTGCCGATTACAGGTGTTCCCTTGATACTGGTCACCTATGGCGGGTCATCTGTCTTATTGACAATGACGGCTCTCGGCATATTGCAAAGTATTTACAGCAGAAGATTTATGTTTTAAGGTAGAAGTTATGGCAAGCAAGCATCCCTTTATATTCAGTCCGGGCGAGTGGCTTGGGGAAGGCAAAATCGGTTTTAGCGCCTCCGACGACGAGCTTCGTTTCTATACTCGCTGGCTGGTGTCGGAAAAGGGGGATGAGAGCCTGGGAGTCAAAAATGTCCGCTGCACCCAGGAAGTGGAAATGCAGGGTGGGGCGGACGAAAAAATGTTCAATCGCTTCCATTTTACCGAAATCGGCACAAAAGAGTTCAAAGTTTTGCTTGAAAACGACCAAATCGGCGCTGTTTTCGGCGAGGGCATCCTAGAAAAGGGGAAACTCGCTTGGGAATTCAGGGGAAACCCTAATATCGAAGGATTTGAAGTCTATGAGTTTCAGGAGAATGGGGAATACTCCTTTCACGCTGAATATATCTCTCCGGAGGGTTATCGTTCCATAATAGACGGTAGAATATGGAAAAAAGCCGCTAAAACTTAATAAAATATTAATTTGAAAGTTAATTTACAGTTTATTATAATATTAATATAATAATATTAATATTAGGTTTTTATTATGGCTAATTCAGATAATGCAGTTTCATGGGTTAGGGCCACTCCACAGTATATAAGGATGGAAACATTTGAGGGTCCCTCCACATATTCGGCAACTTCAAGCATTGCTGAGGAAACATTCAGTACCACCAGCACCTCCAGTTCAGAAGTTAGCCTTAAGAGAAATCGAGTATCTGCTCAGCCTCCCCCAGGCAGAATAAGTCGGGCATTCCTTTCGGGAAGCAACAAACAAGTGCATTTAGAACTACCTGATAATTTAGATGAGGTAGCAAGTCAGTTAGAAATGGAAGAGTCAAGCATTCCGGAATCGGCTGCCGCCTTGCAGCAGCAGCAAATGGACGAAAGAAACGCTGATCTTGAGGATGCAGCCCATCATCCTGAAACCCTCCCTTTTACCCCCGGACCCGGGTTGGGCCTTCAACCGCCGAAAGTGCGTTTAACTTTGCCTCCCAAAGGTTGGGGCAGCGTTGGCGAAAAGAAAATGCTCAAATTCAGAAAAGCCCTCTTAACCGGAGATGTGGATAAGGTTAAAAGCATTGCCAAAAAAAATCCCGACATTGTCAACGGATGTCAAAAGATGTATCTGAGGCCGCTTGAGCTGGCAAAATTAGCCCGCAAGAACAAGCAAGACATGATGAAAATTTTGCTTAGTTCCAAGAAAATCAATGTGAATGTTATCGATAAAAACGGCAATACCCTTTTACATCGCGCCTGCCTGGTTGACGATATGGAGTTCGCCAAGGTGTTGCTCCAAAACGGAGCTGAACCTGTTAGAGGAGCGGCGAATAAAATCGATTTTCTTCCTTGGCAAATCGCCACATTTTTCAACAATGAACCTTTGGCGAAGGTAGTGGCTCCCCCTTATACTGACTTAACCTCCGGACCGCAGCCAATAAAAGATTACTATGGTTTGACACCGCCAGCCAGACGACCCGACATTGACTATGGGATCAGGCAAACTACCCGCAAGGAAAAAGATATCGCCAACCCTGAAACCTGGTTGGATTATGACACCATTAAAAAGTCTTTAGATCACATAGTCGCAGACCACAATCGAATGGATGTCTGGGTGGCTCCGGGTCCAACGGATATGAAGCGAAAATTTGGAAAGTTGAGCAAGACAAACTTGAGAAAGGCAATTGAAGGTTTTCATAAAATTCCTGATCCGGCTCCCCGTTTTTTAGCTTCAACAGTAGCTGTCGAAGCAGAGCACGGCACCCATGCCGGTTTGCTGATAGTCGATCGTGAAAAAAGGACAGTGGAATATTATGACAGCGCCGGCAACAGGCCGGATGTGAGTGCGGAGCTGGCTGAAACCGCCTTTGATTTAGGTTATACTTTTCATGAAATGCCGACTCAGGACATGCAGGGCAGCCAGCCCAGCTGCGGCGTTTATCTCAATTTGTTTCTTCATCACCGCTTGCAGAATGCCGATGAAGAGATAGGTGTCATTAAAGAAAATCTTCAGGGAATGAATACGATCGCAGAGGGAAATCCTGAGCAAGAGCAGATATACATCAATTTATATCGCCAACAGCTTCACGACAATGTCGCCGAAGTGAATCAATTGAATAACAAATGGATGGCAGAAGCCCGCGGGCAATTTGCTCACAAGCCTTTATCCAATCCGCCTACTTTTGAAGCAGCCTTTGAACGGTTTAAACAGGAGAATCCTTACAACTACGAATCCGAACTTAACAGGATGCACCGGTATGGGGTCACCCTCTATAAATATTTTGAGGCGAGGAATGTAGCGAGAGGTGAAAAATACACTGAATACCTTATGGACAATCCAAAAACAGTGGAATATTTTAGAGACACAGTCGAAATCATCGGAAATAAAGAAGCATTCGATTACTATAACAACATTTTGAATGAGGGAACCTCTCAACCAACAGGTCTGGCTCATCCCAATCTACTTGACGAGCCGGTTGCACCTGCCAACCTTCATCCTCCTTTACAGCCGCAAACTCAACCAACCGGCCTGGCCCCTCCCAACCTAGTTGACAACCCAGTTCCACCTGCCAATCTTCATCCTCCTTTACAACCTCAAAAGATGGATACAGCTGAAGTGCAAAGGTCATCAGCGGATGTAGAAAACCAGGATATTGATGCAAAAGTTGAAAAATTGTTTGAGTATATTGATTCAGGTAACGTAGAAGAAATAAAAAAATTATTGGATGAAAATCCTAATGCTCAACTGAGAATCGTCAATGGCTTTCCTAATCATTCCGGAAAACCGTTAGAATTAGCCAAAGAGGTTGGCAAGCGTGATGTCATAGACTTACTTGAAGCTTATGATGCATCTCCTTTAAGGCACAGCATTGTATCGGATAAAGGGGAAGAACCTCCTGTGCAGGGCCCGGCTACAAGAAAAGGAAAAGAAAAAGTGACTTCTCAAGGCACTTCTCCTCAAGCTGAGGAAATAGAAACGCCCCCACCGCTTCCTCCTCGTGAACAAACAAAGGAAGTAGAGGAGCCATTATCTCTTCCTCTCATTTTTGAAACTGCAGTTCCAAAATTAACTCAAATTTTCGAATCAGGCAAGTTGCTTCCGACGGAAGGTTCAAAAAAAAGCGATCAAGCTTTTGAAGAAGCCAAAAAAGATTTGAAGAATAGATTTGATGAATTAAAAGAAAGCATTAAGAATTTTCAAGGTAAACGCAACGAAGAAAATGGTAAACGCAACGAAGAAAATGGCCTGGCAGCCTTGAATCAAATTAAGAAATTGAGTGAGGCGCTACGAACAACTGTCGAAGCAAAAAAAGGACCTGGATCAATTAGGAATTTATTCACACGGAAAACATCCTCAAAAAGAAAATTAGAAAAGCAAAATATTAGAAGAGACGCAGCAAAAATTTTGCGAAGTTTGAATCGATCCGTTTTGAATACAACTAATATTGATCCATCGAAATCGGAAAATATGGGTAAAATTAATCTCGAAAATGCGAAAAAGACTGTGAAACAATTCGTCGATACCGAAAAAAACTTAAGTGAATCCCTGAAAACCTATCGCAGTATACTAAGAACTTTAAAAACAAACGAAAGTATAACTCAGGATCAATTTAATATTTTGTCTGAAGGACTTGACGACATCATTAAGAATTCCGATTCTCTTCTTTCATCTTTGGCTCCCTTGGATAAGAAAGATCCCAATGATCTACCCGATAATTTTATAAATCTGGTAACTGAAAAAATAGATAATTCAATGCAGGAAAAAATAACCTTCCCAATGATTTCTTACTGGGCAAGGTATGAGAATACCATTCTTCCATTGATTCAAAGTCTAGAAGGAAATGACGAAACCAAAAAAATAATTTATGAGGAATTAACGAAGAGGAAGTTAGGTGTTAAAGGATTGAATCATTTTGCCTCAATGCCTTGGCAGCGACTAACGAGATATAAGGATCTTATTGAACGAATAGCTTCCGAATCCGGTTCCAATGAATTAAAGCAGAGAACAGAATTTCAAAAATTATTAGTAAGATTTGGAAATACGGAAATAGCTCTAGAAGAACTTGCTCCACCTTCTCAAGCAGATAAATCTGTTGAAGCGTCTTCTTCCCAAGTAGAAGATATCGAGTCCGATTGGGTTGATTTAATTGAAAGTAATCGCAAAAATGCCTCTGAAAATTTAGCTGACGCATTAAAACCAAGAAGAGATGCTTTTATCCTCCCGGCGATGTTGAAAGTAGTGACGAGGAAGATGATGAATTCGGTTTTTTGAGCTAAGAGACTGGTAAAAACACAAACGCCCCCTCGCTTTGCTTGCTCAAGATTCTTCAATTCTCTTCGTCTTTGTGTCTTGAGCGAGCTTTAGCGAGCGGGCGTTTCAATATTTCACCCTTTTTAAGCTTTGATTTTAATGTCCACTCCGGCGGGGAGGGTCAGGCCCTTGAGGGCGTCGACGGTCTTCCCTGTCGGATCGAGGATGTCGATCAAACGCTTGTGCGTGCAGATCTCGAATTGCTCGCGAGACTTCTTGTCAACGTGAGGGGAGCGCAGCACGGTAAACACTTCCTTGCGGGTGGGAAGCGGGATAGGGCCCGCTACGCCAGCGCCGGTCCGCTTGGCCGTCTCAACGATATCGACAGCTGAGCGGTCAAGAAGCCGTTGATCGTATCCCTTCAGGCGGATGCGTATCTTCGCTCTTTGTTTTTTTGATGATGTTTGCTTTGCCATGTTTGCTTATCCTTTAATAATTTCTTCTTGAATCTTGGTGGGAACACGCTCGAAGTGGCTCGGCTCCATCGTATAGGCGGCGCGGCCCGATGAGAGAGAGCGGAGTGTTGTCGAGTAACCGAACATTTCACTGAGCGGTACTTCCGAATTGATGATGACAGAGCCTTTGTGGTTTTCCTGGCCCTGGATCCTTCCCCGGCGGCGGTTCAAGTCGCCGATCACATCCCCCATATGGTTTTCGGGAGTCGTGACGACAACTTTCATGATCGGTTCCAGAATAATCGGCTTGGCTTGTTTCGCCGCTTCCTTGATAGACATGGAACCGCAGATCTTAAAGGCCATTTCGCTCGAGTCAACCTCGTGGTAGGACCCGAAGACAATGGAAACTTTGACGTCGACCAGCGGGAAGCCGGCGACAACTCCGGTAGAGAGCCCTTCTTCAATCCCTTTGATAGTTGACGGGATGTATTCTCGGGGAATCACACCGCCGACAATCTTGCTGACAACCTCATTGCCTTTGCCTGTTTCGTTCGGCTCGATCTCAAGCTCGACGTGGGCGTATTGTCCGCGTCCGCCGGTCTGCTTGACGAATTTGGTTTGAGATTTTCCGGGGGTTGTGATTGTTTCCCTGTAGGCAACCTGAGGTTTGCCGACGTCGGCTTCCACCTTAAATTCGCGGATCATGCGGTCGCGCAGAATGTCGAGGTGAAGCTCTCCCATTCCGGCAATGATCGTCTGTCCCGTTTCTTCGTTTGTATACACGCGGAATGTCGGATCCTCTTCCGAAAGGGAAGAGAGAGCGTGCGACAGCTTTTCCCGGTCGGCTTTGGATTTGGGTTCGATTGCCATAGAGATAACGGGTTCGGGAAATTCCATCTTTTCGAGAAGGACGGGTTTTCCGGGCGCGCAGAGTGTATCTCCTGTGCTGGCTCTTTTGAGTCCGACAAGGGCGACGATGTCTCCCGAGTAAACTTCGTCCATATCTTCCCGCTTATTCGAGTGCATGCGGACGATCCGGGAAACTCTTTCTTTCTCATCTTTGGTTGTATTGAGGACTGTATCGCCTTTCTTGAGCTGGCCGCGGTAAATTCTTGCATAGGTGAGCCGCCCAATATAAGGATCGCTCATGATTTTGAAGGCCAAGCCGGCGAAGGGCTCGCTGTCGTCGGGTTTGATAAAAAACTCTTCTTCAGAGTTCAAATCAACCCCTTTGACATTGTCGCGGTCGAGCGGCGACGGCATCCAGGCGATGATGGCGTCCAGCAGCTGCTGAACCCCTTTGTTTTTGAAAGCGGTGCCGCAAAGGACGGGAGTGAACTTGTTTTCAATCACGCCTTTTCGGATCACGGCATCGATCTCTTGGGTGGTCAATGAATCGGGATCTTCAAGAACCTTCATCATAAACTCTTCGTCTTCTTCGTCGATAGTCGCTAGTTCTTCAAGAAGTGTCGCGCGCATCTCTTGGCACTTGTCGAGAAGATCCGGTGGAATTTCTTGTTCTTCCCATTCGGCTCCGAGAGTTTCATCTTTAAAGATGTTTGCCTTCATTGTGATGAGGTCGACCATCCCCTTGAAGTCCCCTTCGGCTCCGATAGGGCACTGGACGGGGATGGCGTTGGCGTGCAATTTATCTTTCATGGATTGAACGGCGTCAAAAAAGTCGGCGCCTGTTCTGTCCATTTTGTTGCAGAAGGCAATCCGGGGAACGCCGTAGTGGTCTGCCTGCCGCCAAACGGTTTCGGATTGGGGCTCGACGCCCGAGACGGAACAGAAGACAGCTACGGATCCGTCAAGAACGCGCAAGGAGCGTTCCACTTCGATGGTGAAGTCGACGTGTCCAGGGGTGTCGATAATGTTGATTGTGATCCCCTTCCAGTGAACTCTCGTCGCGGCGGATGTGATCGTGATTCCGCGCTCTTGCTCCTGCTCCATCCAGTCCATAGTGGCTCCGCCGTCGTGCACTTCTCCCATGCGGTGGAGGCGGCCGGTGTAGAACAAGATCCTTTCTGTGGTTGTGGTCTTGCCCGCGTCGATATGGGCCATGATCCCGATATTGCGGATATCTTTTAATTGTTCATCATTTGGTCTTGGCATTATCTCTCAATCCTCCTACCACTTGTAATGGGCAAAGGCTTTGTTGGCCTCGGCCATTCTGTGGGTGTCGTCTTTCTTTTTAATGGTTGTTCCCTGGTTGTTAAAACAGTCGGTAAGCTCGGCGGCAAGAGCCTCTTCCATCGAGCGTCCGGGCTTGGAGCGCGAATGTTTGATAATCCATCGCATCGCAAGCGCCATGCGGCGGTTTGCAGGAATTTCTATCGGAACCTGATAAGTGGCTCCGCCGATCCTTCTTGATTTGACCTCAAGTGTAGGTTTGGCGTTATCCAGGGCTTCTTCAAAAGCCTCCAGAGGATTGTCTTTGTTTACCTTTTTGGCAAATTTTTCAAGCGCGCTATAGACAATGCGGCGCGCCGTCGACTTTTTTCCTTGGAGCATGACTTTATTGATAAAAAGCGAGAGGGTTGTGCTTCCGTACTTAACATCGGGAGCGGTCTCGCGTTTTTCTGCACGTCTTCTTCTAGACATATCTTCCTCATACATTTAATGTGTTGTGTATAGAGAAAGATCGAAAGAACTTCACCTGAGTCTTAAAGACTCTGTGCGCGGTCTTCGCTTGGCTTGCGGGCCAAACAGAGACCGCGAACCAGGATGCTTATCCGGAAGCATCCTAGTGTTACTTCTTAGGACGTTTAGCCCCGTATTTCGATCTTCCTTGCTTTCGGTCCTGGACGGCTCCGCAGTCCAATGATCCCCGAACAATGTGGTAGCGGACACCAGGAAGGTCCTTGACCCTGCCGCCCCGCACGAGCACGATGCTGTGTTCCTGCAGGTTATGTCCTTCTCCGCCGATATAGGCGATCACTTCCTGTCCTGTCGACAGACGGACCCATGCTACTTTGCGCAAAGCCGAGTTTGGCTTTTTCGGCGTCTTGGTCTTCACCTGCAGGCAAACTCCCCGCCTTTGCGGGCAGGCCTTAAGGGCTGGCGACCTTGAGCGCTTCTGTTTTTTCCTTCGCGGTTTTCGCACCAGTTGGTTAATTGTCGGCATGTTATCAGCCTTCTCCTTATAATTTTAAATCCAGATCTGCCGGAAAAACGGCAGGATATTGAAGATTATAGGAAAAATTGGCAATTAATGCAAAGGAGAAGATGGAGGAGGTTGCTTTAAAAGATGATACGGGAATAAGATTATCTATCTTATTTAATTATTATGGTGGTAGTTATGAATGCAAATGCTATTAAATATCTCGGAATTTCAAATTTTAATTATAATTTACTAAAACAAAAATCATCAAAACCACATTCTTTGACAACCCTGTTTCAAACGGTTGCACGGCAGATGGCGCTAACTGCCGGCCGCTCATGGAAAACTCTCAAAGGTGTCTTCACGTGGCATTGCAAAGAGCAGGAGATGGTCCATAAACTAAAAATGACTATGACCCAAGGCAGCACTTTGAAATTCAAGGACCGGGATTTGATTATCAAAGCTTTGAGTTCGGAATACTTTGAATTTATGCAGGATGATATTGCGGCCATTTTGGCTCAGACAGACGTTGAAACAGTAAAAAAAATTATTATAGACGGGTTCAACAAAAACTTGGTCGAAGACAAGATGATGAATTTGCGGATTTTTGACTGCTTCGATCTTGAGAAGCTTTTGGAGCTTGGCGAAATGAGTATCAAAGAAGTTGACTTTGAAATGAATCAGGATAAAGAGTTTCACAAAAGCCGCATCTATTGGGAGGAGACGGCAAAGCCGCTGATTCATACCGTTTCGGAGGAAGTGGGAAGATTTCTTTTAAACCTGATTACGACCTTTGCCAGAATGTATCTCAATTTAGGCGGGTCGATTTTGGGTTCCAGCGTGAAAATCAAAGGCGACGGCATTTCCTCGCTTGCTCTGCCCTTAAAATTGCTGGTCTGCCTCGCGGCGATCCACTGGCTTATTGACACATTCATCGGCTACGAGATATTCATTGCCCAATATGCTTTGGGCGGCGTGGTTTTAGGGCTGGTCGGAAACATCATATTAGCCCTGATCATTCTCTATCCCTTGATGGTATGGATCAACAACCATTTTAGCGATCTGCCGGCAGGTATTAATCAATGGACAAATGAAAATCAAAAAGCAAAACACCCTGATTCGGAATACGTGACGGGGCGGCAGAGCGAAATCGGCGATATTATGCAGCTGTTGGAAAATAAGAACCATATTCTTCTCCGAGGACCTTTGGGCGTTGGCAAAAGCGGCATTGTGCGGGGCTTGTCGCGAAGGATTGTTCTTGGCGATGTGCCCGATTTTCTCAAGAAAAAAACCGTTTTTTCTCTGGATTTAAAAAAGATTGCGCATCCCACCCGGACAGCTGGGGAAGTTTTGAATCATTTTATCTCCCAGACAAAAAGGCATAAAGAGCGTGTAATTGTCTGTATCCATAATGTCGATGAAGCGTGGAAGACAAATAACAACGGCTGTGTGCAGCAGCTTGCCAAACTCAGGGAGCGCTACCCTTATGTAATTTTCTCCATGACAGACAGCGCTTTTGAAACACCGGAAATTAAAGGCAATAATCAAATTCAAACTCTTCTTAGGTACGATGTCACGCCGACCAATAAAAATAAATCGCTGCTGATATTAAGGGAAAGAAGCCGCAAATTAAACCCCGGCGAGGTAATCGATGATTCTGTTTTGGAACAAATTTATTCCGATTCGGAAAGGTTGGAAAGCGAATTTTCACAGCCCGGAAGAGCGATTAGAGTTTTGGAAGAAGTCCTCAATGTTCATCGTCCGATCGGATCGAAAGACTTGCTAAAAGAAAAGCGGTTTTATGAGCAAAACAGAGAAGCGATAAGGACCCACGCTTTTCATAATTTGCAAGATTTGGAGGGGTCTATCAAACAAGATGTCTACAATGCCGATCAAAAGCCCAAACGGGATCTCAAGACTATTTTAGAAACTCTCGGCAAGCAAAGAAAGGATGTTATTTTTCTTCGTCAAATCAGAGCTCTTAAAGTTTCTTTGGAGGAGGCTAAATTTGAGCAGACAATGAGAATGGAAATTTGCGAAAATGAAAAGGAAAGAAGCCAGAAAAACTGGCTGATGCTGCATAAATTTGTTTTGCCTGCTATCGGCCGCATTGCCGAAGATTATACTGAGCTGACCAGGGATTACTATCCCGCAATAACAGCCGTTACTGTACGCAAACAATTCAAAAGTCAATTAAATTCGAGAGATTCCTGATCGAGAGGGGTCTCTTGAGCTTCGGGCTTTTCGCAAAGGTCTTCGACGCTTTTTAGGCCGAAGTGCTGCAAAAAGCGGCTGGAAACAGCGTAAAGAGTCGGCCTGCCGGGCGCCTCGGCCTGCCCCACAGCTTCCACAAGTTCTTTTTCGATCAGCATTTGCACTGTCGCCGATGAATCGACTCCTCGGACGGCTTCAATTTGCGGTTTTGTTACAGGCTGTTTAAAGGCGATGATGGCCAGAACTTCCCGAGCGGCTTGAGAGAGCCTTTCGGCTTTTTTATCCCTGTAGAGTCTGCTGACATAATCGCAGTATTCCTCTTTTGTCCTCAGGAGGAAGCCGCCGGCGATTTCATCGAGTTGGAGAGGCCTTTCTTCGGAAAGAAGGTCCTGCTTAAATTCATGCAAAAGATCGATCACGTCTTTGGAGGCAAAGGGATAAAAATTCTGGAGAATGTCTTTGATTTTATGAACCGAAAGGGGAGTGTTTGCCGCAAAGAGAAGGGACTCGATAATCTTCTTCGCATGCTCTCTGACCAGCTCTTCTTCGGTGTGATTAATTTCCTGACCCATCGTTTATTTTTCCTATTATGATTATTTTTCCTGTATCAACCTCTCTTGCAACCATCATTTCGCCGATTTTCATCAGTTCCAATATAGCGAGAAAAGTCACAATGACCTCTTCTCTGCATGGCTCGCCAGAAAAAAGAACGTGAAATTGAATGCGCTTTTCCGGTTTTAACTTGAGGCGGATGCTTTCTATTTTATCCGAAACAAGGAAGGTTTCTTCTTTGATCACCTGTTTCTTTTTTTGATCGGCTTTTTCGAGCAAATCGAGAAAGAGCGCTTCGAGTTCATCGATTTTTATTCTTTCAATGCCGAGAGGTTTGGGGAAGTCGTCCGGGCAGGGGAGCATGCCCCTCAGATAGTGGGCATCTTGCCCCTGTTCTTTGTGGCCGAGCTGTTTGGCGATGTCTTTAAAGCGGCAATACTCGATAAGCTGCGGGATGATATCAAAGGGACATTTTTCCAGATCGGCATCGATTTCATCATCGCCCAGGCTGTGGGGAAGCAGCATTTTGCTTTTGAGCCATATCATGGCTCCGGTATGGTCGATAAACTCGGCGCCGGCATTGAGGTCGAAAAGCTGCCGGTCGATGAGATACTGGAGATATTGGTCTGTAATCTGCTGCATTGAGATATCGGAGATGTCGATCTCGCTCTTTTGCACTAAAAAATGAAGGAAGGCGAGAGGCCCTTCAAAGTTATCCAGTACGAGGGTATTTTGTTCGAAATTCTTGATTTTCATAGTAATCAGTATAATAACATAAAACGGATTTGATAAAAATATCACTTTTTTAGAAAAACTGTTATACTAAGTTTAAGAGAGTAAGTGACTATAATTCAGTATTTTGGGGTGAAAATGCTTCGATTTAAAGCTTTATTTCTACAATTCACGATAATTTTGTGGATTCTTACGATTTCTCCGGTTTATCCCCAGCAGGCTGAATATCTTCAAAAAAACGATATCAACCATATCATGAATGAAATTTTCGAACAGCATTTCGATAAAAACCATATGACCGAAAAAATCTTAAAAGATTCTCTGCAGCTTTATTTGCAGCAATTCGACCCGCGTCATATTTATTTTTTGCAATCGGAAGTACGGCCTTTTTTGAATCCTTCGGACGAAGAGGTCCTGCAATATCTTGCCGATTATAAAAATCAGGACTATTCCCCCTTCAGAAAAATCGATGCTTTAGTCGACAAAGCGATTAAAAGAGAGCGGCGCATCCGCAAGGATTTGATGTCCCGTCCGAGCTCTCTTTTTGAGGATCAATTGGGGCCGGCCTATTATTCCTCTTTTCCCAGAAAGGATTATGCAAAGGATCAGCAAGATTTGAAAAAGCTTGTGCAAGAAGATATCGTGGATTTCATCGAGCTTGAGAGGCAGCGCTATGGCGACAAAGCTGTCAATACGCATAAGCAGCATATTTTAGACCGCTATGATAACATTAGGAATGATTGGGAAAGAGGCTATCTTTATGTCGACATTGACGGAAAACCCTTGCTGCCAAAGCAGAGGGAGCACCAATTCACTTTGCATGTTTTAAAAGCTCTTTCCAAAAGCTTAGATTCCCATACAAGCGTAATCAGCAATTCGGAAGCCTTCGATATGCGTTCTCGTCTTCTGAAAGGGCATCCCGGCATAGGAATTGATTTCGAGCAAAATCTCGATGGTATAGTTGTCAAAAAAATCCAGCAGAATACTCCCGCTGCAAGCAGCGGGAAGATCCATAAAGGTGATTTCCTTTATGCCGTCAATGGCACTCCGATTGGAAAATATTCTTTTCCAACTGTGATGAAAATGCTAGAAGGCGACCAAGGACAACCTGTTGCCCTGACATTCAAACGTCCCCAGGCAGGAGCCATTTACAAGGTTAATCTCACGCGGAAAATGATCATGTCCGATGAAAATCGCGTCGAGGTGAAATCTGTTCCCTTTGAGGATGGGATTATCGGAGAAATTACCCTTCACTCATTTTATAAAAACGGGCATGGAATCAGCAGTGAGCGCGATGTGAAGAAAGCCATAGCCGATTTGAAAAAGAAAGGGCATTTGAAAGGCCTAATATTGGATTTGCGGGATAATTCAGGCGGCTACCTTTCCGAAGCCGTAAAAGTGGCCGGATTGTTTATCACTAATGGAGTGATTGTCATATCCAAATATCACGATGGCGAGAAACATTATTATCGCGATGTCGACGGCAAAACCTACTTTGACGGCCCCCTTGTTGTCCTCATTTCCCGGTTTACCGCATCTGCTGCCGAGATAGTCGCCCAAGCGCTTCAGGACTACGGCGTTGCCGTGATCGTCGGAGACGACCACTCCTTTGGCAAAGGGTCGATACAAAGCCAGACAGTGACAGAAGGCGGCGACTCGTCGTATTTCAAAGTGACGGTTGGCAAATATTATACCGTTTCCGGAAAAACCCCCCAACTCAAGGGCGTAAAAGCCGATATTGTGGTGCCCAGCGAATTTTCTTACGAAAATATCGGTGAAAAATATTTGAAAACCCATTTGAATTCCGACCGCATTGAGCCGGCTTTTATAGACAAACTCAGCGATGTGGATTCCGAGGCCAAGCCCTGGTTTTTCCGTTATTATCTCCCGACGCTTCAGCCGAAAAAAACTTCATGGCAAAAAATGCTCCCCGAACTTCGCGCCGATAGTCAAAAGAGGTTGAATTTTGTCCAGGGCCAAGCCTATTCTCCCCAGCAGCAGATGAGCGAAGCGGTGAGCATCGTGAAAGACATGATCAGGCTTCACTCCAAGCTCAATCGGGACAATGTGGGAGCTTACGAATAATGAGCCATTAACGGCTCAATAATTGTTTTTCCTTGCGCAATAACTTTGGATATTTTATTGTGTTTAATCACTCGGCCAGATAGCTCAGTTGGTAGAGCAGAGGACTGAAAATCCTTGTGTCCCCAGTTCGATTCTGGGTCTGGCCACTTTTCCTTGAAAATGTTGAAAGAAGACGCGATTATACAATTATTGCAGAATCGTTTTACACCTCCTGCAAATTATCTGGGAATCGGCGATGACTGCGCGGTATTCCCCGATGAGTCAGAGGGTTTTTGGCTGGTGACAACCGATTCCATGGTTGAAGGGACTCATTTTCTTAGGGATAAGATCTCTATGGAGGATTTGGGATACAAGCTGGCAATGGTTAACTTCAGCGATATCGCCGCAATGGGAGGAAGTCCCCATTCTGTTTATCTATCCTGCGCCTTGCCTTCCGATTTTCTGGAAGTAAAAAATATCTTTGAGGGTGTGAAAGAGGCCTTGGATGAAGTTTCCGTCCCCCTGCTTGGAGGGGATGTCGTTAAGTCCCGGAAAAATCTTTTCCTGTCCATGACTGTGCTTGGGAAAGCTCAACAAATCAAGAAGCGATCGGGAGGAAAGCCGGGAGATATTTTGTGCGTTACAGGTTTTTTGGGCGACTCCGCAGCAGGTCTTAGGCAGCTATTGCACTCTGGCAAGGGGAGTCTCATTGAAAAACATATCCGCCCTCGGGCCCATTTGAAAGAAGGAAAGCGTTTGGCCGGCTGCGGAGGAGTGGGAGCAATGATGGATTTATCCGACGGTCTTCATGTCGATGTGCAGAGACTGGCAAAAGCTTCGGGGTGCGGGGCAAAAATCTTTTTGGACAAACTGCCGATATCCCATGAACTGAGAAGTTATGCTGAAGACGAGGCGGAAGATCTTGCCGTCTCGGGCGGGGAAGATTATTGTCTTCTTGCTGCAGCCGATGCAGGCCTTATCGAACAACTGCCAGATCTGAATTTGCATGCCGTCGGAGAATTGACCGCAGAGGCCGGAACCCTCGTTTACCTTCGGAATGGGGAGCCGGCGGAGGTAGTTCCACATCCATTTGAGCATTTCTAGAAAAATCCGGATGAGTTATAATAAAGTTAGGTGATAATATGTCTGCCGCTTGGGCGACTTATTTTAGCTAGTTTAGGTTCAAGGTATTATAAATAATAGGGACCATGACGCTGAAAGAGAGAGTTCTTTTTTGGGAAATGGACCCACTTGTCCAAACCAGTTTGACAAAAGCTAGCCCGTGACCCAAGCGGCGGCTTTTTTTTAGCCGAGAATGGTTGTCGACTTTCTGTGGGGCGCAGCAGTCAGATGAGTCAGGGTTGATGCGGGAACTTCTTTGACAACGAAATTTTGATTTAAAGAGTGAATGATATTGTCAAAAAGCTTTTCTTTTCTGGGAAGGGCATCTTTTAACCTGCATAAAAACTCATCGTGAGAGCGCCCTTCTCTGTATTTGGGCGACTTGGGCGGAAATTTCAGGGTTTTCATTTTTTGCGAGTCAAAGTCCCACAGAAGAGTCGAGTGATGAAGCCAGCGATTCTTTGTGATGTATTGCGCATTGCCGCCGAATTTTTTCCCGAAGAGAGTGTAATCATTTTCCTCGATTGAAAATCCGGAAAGGGTTGAATGAAGGCTGCCGTTCCATTCGAGAATCTGTTTAGGAAAGGGCTTGATGCTTAGGGCCGAGTGGTTGCAAATGACGGTGGCAAAACAGGTATTGTTATCGACGAGAACGGTGCCCCCTCCACTGAAGCGGCGGATGACAGGGAGCGAGGTGGGGTGGATCAGATGTTCGGGTTTTCCCGAGATACCCATGACAATGGCATCGGTGGAGCCGTCATTGATCAGGCACCAGTTTCGATCGTCGGCGCGGATCAGCGCCTCTTCGATTTGCAGCTGCTTCAGGATAGGGACACTCTGTAGTCTGACCAGATGGATGACAGTCACGTTTTTTCTCCAGCGCTTTGAACCCGACAAGCAAAACGGATATATCTGCGGGAGAGATGCCGGGAATGCGCGAAGCCTGCCCCAAGTTTGCCGGTTTCAGTTGAGACAGTTTTTGCCTGGCTTCGGTTCTCAGGCCCGCAACTGAAGTATAATCAAAATCTTTGGGAATGCGAACATTTTCTGTGTGGGAGAGTTTTTTCACTTCGATTTTTTGCCGTTCGATATACCCTTCGTATTTGAGCATCTCCAGTTGAAAGTTGATTTCAGGTCCGTAGTCGGTAAAATCCTCGGGAAACTGCTTCAGGAGAGTGTCGTATGTGTTTTCCGGACGCATGAGCAGCTGAGCGAGCGAGTACCCTTTCCCGTTGACTTGTTTGAAAATCTTTTTGAAACGCCCGATTTCCTGTTCAATGATAGCTTTTTTCTTCTGAAGTTTTTCGTAGCGGGCGGAATCGATCAATCCCAGACGGTGCCCTTTTTCTCTTAAACGGAGGTCGGCGTTGTCCTGCCGGAGGAGAAGGCGGTACTCTGCTCTGCTTGTGAACATGCGGTAGGGTTCGTCGATTCCTTTTGTGATAAGGTCGTCGATCATCACTCCGATATAAGCCTCGGAGCGGCCCAGGACAAACGGATCCTTTCCTAAAACGAGGCAGGCAGCATTAATACCGGCAATCAGCCCTTGCGCAGCCGCTTCTTCATAGCCGGTTGTTCCGTTGATCTGGCCGGCCAAAAAAAGACCTTTTATCGAGTGGGTTTGCAGGGTGCTGGAGATCTGGCCGCTCAGAACGTAGTCGTACTCGATAGCGTAGGCGGCCCGGGTAATTTCGGCATTGCGAAGAGCTGGAATGCTTCGGATGAACTCAAGTTGCACATCAAAGGGCAGCGACGAGGAGACGCCGTTCACATAGATTTCCTCGGTCTGAAGCCCTTCGGGTTCTAAAAAAATCTGATGCCTCTCTTTATCGGCAAAGCGGGAAACCTTATCTTCGATCGAGGGACAGTATCTGGGGCCGATCGATCGGATTTTTCCCGAAAAGAGCGGTGATCGGTGAATATTTTCTTGAATAATTTTTTTCGTTTGGGCTGTCGTGTAGGTGATGTGGCAGGGGACTTGCGGCAGGCGGGGCAGGCCTTCTGTGTCATAGGAAAAGCGGACCCCGTCCATCCCGGGCTGCTCTTCGGTTTCACTGAAATCAATGGAGCGGCGGTGGACTCTTGGAGGAGTTCCCGTTTTCAGCCTCCCTAATTTCAGTCCGAGCCTCTCCAGGCTAGCGGACAGGCCTATGGAAGGGGCGTCGCCTGCGCGTCCGCCCTCAAGGTTTTGCTCGCCAATATGGATCAGACCCCGCATGAAGGTGCCGGAGCTGATGATGACCGTTTTGGCCCGGTAGGCAATTCCTTCTTTGGTAGTGACGCCTTTTATTTTGCCGTCTTCTACTATGAGATCCTGGACGGCGCCTTGTTTTAGGTAAAGATGGGGCTGTTTTTCCAGCCGGTGCCTCATTGCGAACTGGTAGGCGACCCTGTCGCTTTGGCAGCGTGGAGCCCAGACAGCGGGCCCTTTTGTGTCGTTGAGCATGCGGAACTGAATGCCGGTCAGATCGGCGACCATCCCCATTTCGCCGCCGAGAGCGTCGATTTCCCGCACCATGTGCCCTTTGGCCGTTCCCCCGATGGCGGGATTGCAGCTCATTTTGGCTATGGTGTCTAGGGACATGGACAGAAGCAGGGTTTTGCAGCCCATCCGGGCAGGAGCGAGCGCAGCTTCACAACCTGCGTGCCCGCCGCCTATGACGAGGACGTCAAACTCTTCCGGAAATTCCCAATGCATTGAATGTTAGGTAAATTTTTATTTTTTTGCCTTGTGGCGGTCACGGCGGCTGCGCTTTTTTCGCTTGTGCTTGGCAATCTTTTTGCGCCGTTTCTTTTTTACTGAGGACATGCTTTCTCCGTTTCAATCATGAACTATAGAAAGAATATTAAAGGATTGAGGATAAAAAGTAAATGAGAGATCCCTTATTTCCTAATATTGCCAGATAAGACCCTCTAATAGGCTTATTTTCTATAGGCAGCAAAGATTTCGTCGTAGGTTCCTTTGGAGACGACGGTTCCTTTTTCCATGACAAAAATAGTTTTGGCCTTCTGAAGCAAAAGAGGCTGGTGCGTTACGAGGCAAAGGGTTGTTCCTCTCTCAAGCAAATCGTCGATAATCTTCAGTGCTGTATCATTGTCAATGGCGGTGGTGGTTTCGTCGAGGAATAAGATTTTAGGTTTTGTCAAAAAGGCCCGGGCTAAAAGGAGCCGCTGCCTCTGCCCATTGGAGAGAAGCGTTCCGCCGGTTGGAAGCGGAGTTGACAAACCCAGGGGCAGCTCTTTTAGCGATTCATCAAATGCAGAGAGCTTTATAGCTTCGTCGATATCCTGCATTCTGGCTTTCCGTCCGCAAAGAATGTTGTCTTTGATTGTCCCGCCGAACACTTTCGTCGTCTGCAAAACAGCCGAAACTTGCCGCTTAAATGAGAGAGGGTCGATGTCGTGAAGGGGAATGTGGTCATAATGAATCGTTCCGCTAAGCGGTTCTTCGAGTCCCAAGAGAACGCGGAGCAGCGTCGATTTTCCACAACCCGACGGGCCGATAATGGCGGTAAATTCGCCGGGAGTAATATTGAAATTGACGTCTTTTATCACCGGCAGTGTCTCTTTTTCGTAACGGAAGTAAAGGTCCGAAACATCAATTTTACCCTTAATCTCCGGTGAAAGCCCTTTGTAGTCCGGTTTCCTTTTTCCACGCCAAACTTTTCTAATCCGTACCCAACGAGCGATCAGGCTTTGGCTGTCCATAGCAGCCCCGATAAACGAAGAAAACTGACCTAAAAAAGAGCTCATAGCTGATCTAAAAGCCATAAAACTTCCCAGGCTAAAGGTGATCACTCCGAATTCATTTTGGTAAAGAAGGATAACGCCGCCAAGGACGATAAATGTGACGATCATGGAAAGCGACTGGGCGGTAATGCCCAAATAAACCGAAAGGTATCCTAAATCTAAAGCAAGCTTTTGACTTCGGGTAAACATCCGTGCCCAATAGGCGAACGCTTTTTTTTCCGACCGGAAAATCCTGATATCGGCAATTCCGGAAACCATCTGTATGAGCGAGGCGCCAATATCGGCACCGATCCGCAATATGGATATGTTAAAGTTAAAGAGTTTGGGGACAAAAGCAACAAACACAAAAAACGAGAAAAAAGCGACAATCAGCACCATTCCCGACAATTGCCAGCTGTAGTAGATCATCGGAATCAGATAAAGAAGTCCCAAAATACCCGAGATCAGAGTCCGGATCAGGTTTTTATTGAGTTCTGCCTGAAAGGCTTCTATCAGCATAACCCTTTGCAATACTTCACCGGTCGGCATCGAGCGGAAAAAAGCGGGTGAAAGTTCAAACACACGGCTCCAAACGATCCCCTGAAGCCTTGTGGTGATAAAGGCCCCCAGCCTAAATTTGATCATCGATGATGCCGCTGTCAGGAGTGAAGAACAAAAAGACGCGACGAGAAGGGCGATAAAAATCTGATAGTAGAGATTTGTATCGAGGTTGGGGATCACAACGTCAAAAAAGACTCTGTTAACATAGGGAAGAACGAGGCCGAGCCCTGCGCTTGCGGCAAAAAACAGAAAATAAAAAAGAATCTGCGTTTTGCTTCCCGTAAACAGAATAGTGAGCATCTTCTTCCACGGGTAATCTTCATCTCGTGAGAAGACTGCAAAAAAGACAAAAGCCCCGGGCGACAATGTTTTAGCAATCTCTTCTGTCACCACTGTTTTTCCCCGGCTTTCAGGGTCGATGAGATAATAGTGATTATGTTCCCGAATCAAAGCGACAGGCCTGTGGCCTTCTAGTTTAAAAGCCAACATATGATTCGATTCATCTTCCCACCATTTGCCGTCAAGCGTCACTGTACGAAACCGGGCATTTGATGCGTTAGTGATGTTCGTGAGGATCTCAATCAGGTTATCCCCTTTGAGGAGGATTTCATGGCTTGTTACAAAATCGATATTCGATTTTCCTCCGATGATCTGGCAGACGCGGAACAGGTTTTCCCTTTCAAGAGGGTCGACGGCTAGCGGCTCCTCATACTCCAAGGGGGTGGAGACATGGGTTAGGGCTTGAAGAAAAAGGTCTTGGTCGTTTCTTTTTTCCATTGTCAGAAGACCTCCTTGCCTAGCAAGGCATACTCATCAGAAAATTGCTCTTTGACATATCCTTCTTCTTGAATGAGCCGCTCCAGAGGGCCGTCCTGAGTGACTTTTCCCGATTCAAGGACGACGATCCTTTCGCAATTCTTGAGCGTGTGGATTCTATGGGAAACGACGATGATTGTCATGTTGAGATTTGCTAGGTGCAACATAATTTTGTGCTGAAGATCGCGGTCGAGATTGGCAAGGGCTTCGTCCATAATCAGGATTTTGGGCCTGTTCAATACCGCTCTTGCTATGGCAAGCCGCTGTTTTTGCCCCTGGCTGAAATCAGAAGCCCCTTCGTTTATTCTCGTGAGATATTTTCCATGCCGATTTTGAATGTCTTCATCAATACAGGCTACTTTGCAAGCTTCGACAAGCTGTTTTTCTGAGGTGGCTGGGTTCCACATCGTGAGATTTTCCTTGAGCGTCCCTTGCAGAAATAGGTTTTCACTCTCAACGGTTGCGATGTTGTGGTGGAGCCAGCCGGGATTCTCTTCGCTCACATTCATGTCGTCAAAGAGGATCTGTCCCGACCAGGGAAGATATTGTGCCGTGATCAACCGCGTCAGAGTTGTCTTTCCACTGCCATTGGGCCCTGAGATGCCGACGATCGATCCCGCTTTGATTTCGAGATTAAGATCCTTAAACAACGGATCGTCCTGCGGGTAATAACCGAAGCTTATCCGGTCGATGCGAATGCCTTTGGTAAATGCAGGACTCCCTTCTATGTAAGCCTCTTTTTCTGTTTTGTCGATAATCGGATCGATTGGATTTTCCAAAACGTCTTCTAGCCTTTGCAAATCCATTTTCAAAGTGGGAACTAAAAGGGCCACAGATGCCAGTTTTTGCAGCGGAGCGATCATTCTCTGCATCAATATCTGCAGCGTTAATAGCATGCCGACAGTTAAGGCTCCAAACATCACCCGCCATCCCCCGATCATCAGCACAGCGATAGAAGAGAGTCCTGTCAAAAATTGTGTGCTCGCTCCTAAAAAGACGTCCATCTTTCCAATCAGCTGATAGCGATTCAAAATCTTGATAAAGCTGTTCATCACTCTCTGAAATCCGAAATGGTCGCTTCCGTACAAAGTAAGCGTCTCCACGTTCATGATGGTGTCGATAGAAACACCGGTCAAGATGGCGGTATCCTGCTGGGTTCTGGCGTAGGCATTCATTCTGATTCGGTTCAGAAGAAGGATCAGAAAAAGTTGGGTTCCCACAATCGCGACGGCGGCCAGCGCCATTAAGCGATCATATTGGTAAATGACAACGGCATATAATACAACAACGCAAATATTGACGATAAGTCCCCCCAGCTGGCTCGCGACAGTGTTGCTGACTCGAGTATTGATTCCGATTCTGCGGATGATCTCTCCCCCGAACCTCTGCCCAAAAAAAGGGATGGGAAGCCTCAGCACATGCCACAAAAAGCGAGTTGAAAGAGAGATCGCGATCATCCTTCCCGCTCGATTGAGAATAATCCCTTGCAAGCCGAGAGCGCAGATATTGACGATGGTCAATAAAGCAAATCCCCAAAAAAATGTACTTGCCCAGGGAGGGACATGATGATAAAAAAAATGGTCGACGAAAATCTGTCCGAAAATTGCCAGAGTGATGCCAATCAAGACTAAAAAGAGCTGCAGGACAACGATCGATGCAACGATGGCCTTTAAGTTTTTCAATCTTTCTGCCAGAGGGCGGAAAAATTTTGGTTTTTCTCCTCCCTTTTCAAACTCTTTGGTGGGATTGCAGGTAATCACAACCCCGCTGTAATTTTTTTTGAAGTCTTCGAGGGTTACCTTTCTTGGTCCTGTAGCCGGATCATTGAGATAGACGTGATCCCCGACAAACCCTTCCAGGACAAGGAAGTGGTTTTTGATCCACCACAAAATTGCCGGAGCTTTGATCTCTTTTTTCAGATCCTCGACCTCGGCTTTATAGCCGTTGCCGTCAAGGCCGTAATGCTTGGCCGCTTCGCAAATGTTAAATGCATTGACGCCATCTCTAGAGACGCCGCATTGATACCGTAGTTCAGCTGCAGGGACAAATTTTTTGTAGTAGGATAAGGCGATACACAGCGAAGCCGATCCGCATTCGGCTGCTTCCATCTGCAAAACGGTCGGTGTGGTGACTCTTTTACCGAAACCCAAATAACCCAGCACAGTCCAATAAATTTTTTTGAGAATATACCTCATTCACAGTACTCCACATAAGGGATGTCGGTGACATCTTCAACAGCGATTGAACAGAGGTTGCTTCCCGGTTTGATCAATGTGCCGGTGTAGAAGTGAAGATTGACCAGATTTTCAGCAAGATTCTTCTTAACTTCGATTTGAACATTTTGCGATTGAGTCAAGCGTGTCTGATAGTCGACAAGGTTGAAAAGGTTGCCAAGCCCTTCTTTTAAGAGCTTGCTTTCATCATTGACAAGATTTTGAAAGCGTTTGACCGCCTTAGTCGCCTGCTGCAATTCTTGCTGCAAACGGATATGATTCATCCAGGTATCCATAATATTCGACACAATCTGCTCGGTGAGATCTTCGGTGCTTAAGATTTGTTTTTGCCATTCTGCTTTCAGTCTTCTAAAGAGCCCTTGGGCGGAGTTGTTGCAAAAGGGATAGGAAAAGATCACCCCGACAGAATTGTCCCTTTGAGGGTTAAAAAAATCATAGCTTGAGAAAAAATAGCGGGAACGCTGGTCTTTTTTATATTGAGTCAAGACAAATTCATAAAAAAAATCCAGACGCGGCAATTTTTGGTTTTCAGCCCCCTTGACTAAAACGGAGAGTTCTTCGATCCGAATTTCCGAAGCCAGTCTGTCAAGGCGGTGCCTGACGCCGTAATCCGCAAGTACTTTCATAAGTTTGCAAACATCCAGCTTTTCATCCAGAAGGGGAAAGGGATCTATTCCATAAAGAAGAATATCGGAAATACACTCAGTATCGACAGTTCCCATAGCAAATTTCAATGCCTGCACATCTCTATAGAGTTGCTGCTCGGCGATTTTTAGATTGACCTCTTCCGAAGCCAGTTGAGCAAGAGGCTGGTTGATCTCGGCACGTGCCATTTGATCTTCATCGATCAGCCTTTGAACCTTGTAGGCCAGGTCTTCAAAACTTCGCACTGATTCTCTTTGGATTTTTAAAACTTGCTGGGAACGGACGACATCCCAGTAGGCAATCAAAGAGCGTCTGATTAAGTCGGAAATATTGTGAAGAGATTCATAATATACCGCTTGCAGCTCATATTGGCTGGCCAGCTCAGTGATTGTATCTTGACCGTACTTGAAATTTCTGAGTACCGGCTGCAAGACTTGAAAAGTCACAATTGCGTCGCTGTACCTTTGAAAGAATAAGTTGGCAATGTTATTGACCGAATCGGCCTGCGCCTTTAAAGAAACCTCTGTTCCCAGGCGAAATTTTTTAGATTCCTGTATGAAGCCTGAAGTGATTTTGCCGTCAGTATGCGTCTGCAATCCTAAAAAGAAGATATCCGCTAACGTATCCTGCGAAAATTTTAAATCTGTGGTCAGATCGAATTTTCCGGCGTTTTGTTGGACAATGCCGCTTTGAATGGCCACATTTTCGACTTCAATGCCGGTTTTAGGACGCAGGGTGATTGTATTTCGGATGACCTCCGATAAAGTAATCGGTATAATAGGGCCGCAGGTTTCCAAAACGGTTATCATATTTTCATCGGGTTTGGGCATAGGCTGTGAAAAAGAAAATTCTTCTTGAGGGATATCGGGAAAACTGATGGAAAATAACCCTTGAAAAGATAAGACGCCCATTAGGGCAACAACGATCAGTTTCTTCACTTCAATTCTCTTCAGTTTGCTTTGGCAGCCACCATTCAGGAAAAACATAAGATATTGGTTTTCGTTTTTCAACGGCAATTTTCACAAAACTTAAGAGTCCCGAATGAACCTTGATCTGGGGGCCTTTCCCCGAAGTCCATCGAAAGCCGCTGTAGGATTCAGGGTCGGGAATTGGGCTGACAACTACTTCGATTAAGGCGGGCTGTTTATTTGTCAAAAATTCAACTAAATCTTTGCTTTGAACCATGCTGTAGATATAAAGCGCGGTTACCGGATAAAGAGAGATCTCGTCAACAGTCCCCATCAGATAGCCTTGTTTTTGGGGATCGACATTAAAAAGCTGCAGCGTGGCAGTCATCCCTTTTTTGACTCTATTTCCCATTTCGGCGGGAACAAAACAAAAGAAGCGCAGATTTTTTGCTTTTGTGTTCTCTTTTTCAAGCCAGACTATAGGCTGCCCTTCCTTCACTTCTTCTCCGCTTTTGGTTTGAAGCTCCAAAATCCTTCCATTAAAAGGGCTGGTGATATCCTGATAGACATTCTTGGCTTTCAGCCTCTGGACATCATCAGCAGAGTCGCGATAAAGTCTCTCGTAGCTTTTCAGTTCATCAGACTTGTAGCTCTTTTCCAGATCGGCATTCAGAGAGGCTATTTTAGCCTCCAAATCTTCAATTCTGATATTTTCTTCCATCAGATTCCTGACCGCCTGTTCCTTCTGGCTTGCAGAGACAAGGCCTTCCTTGTAGAGCTTTTGTTTCGCTTCCAGGTCTTTTTTTAGAAACGGAAGTTGGTCTTGTCTTTTATTGATGGCATATTTCAGCGCTTCGATATTTTGCCGTATCCCTTCCTTTCTGACTTTATCTTCGGCTTGGGCGATTTTTCTTGCCGAGATCAGATCCTTTTTCAAAGAGTTCATTTTTTCAGTCGCTGTCTTGAGTTCGATTTCGAGCTTATAATCATAAATCTTGACAAGCGGAGTTCCTTTTTTGACGGTCTGGCCTTTTTCAACGTAAATTTCGGTAATTTGTCCATTGAGCAGAGAGGGAATATTCAACACTCCGCCTAAGGTTAAAGAGATGCCCCTTCCTTCTACATTGAGAGTAATGCTTCCGAAAAATGCCCAAATCAATACCGCGACAAAAATGATTGCCAATGCCCCAAGCCCGATCCAAGCCCGGAAGCTGATCACCACCATCCGCTCATCGACTTCGTCAAATGGCGTTTGTATTTCGGGAATAGGCTCTTCTTCTTTTTTTTCGGCCATGATTCCTTCATCTATATTATAAATGGCATTGAAAAGCAAAAATATTCAGCTTATATTTTTCCAGTTATTTACTTTGAAGGCCTCCCTCACCTATTCGGTCAGTTTTCGGTCGGCTGCGAGGCCTCATCTGCCGATCGTTTGCTCCTC
>CAWAPJ010000044.1:0-19232 GCA_963783885.1 Waddliaceae bacterium
GAATTCTCCCACACTATTTCACGGGAAGTGACGATTGCGACAAGGGAATAGCTTTAGCTATTGCCGAGAAGCAATCGATCGTCAGATGGGGCCTCGCAGTCGACCGAAAACTTATACCCTATCAAGAATTTTATGAATTTTTTAATTCTTTTAAAATTTTAGTGATTTTTTTGTCTGTGGAGAGATAATTTAAACCTGCACCATCTCCCAACAATAAAGTACATCCAGTCTCTTGAAAGATCTTCAAAATATCTTGATTTAATTCCTTATCAAATATAACAGTATCACTGGTAGCTGTTGGAACTGATTTAAGATCATATGCAGGAGCGGATTTATGAAATAACCAAATCTCATCGAAACCTGAAAATAATTTGTCTAAATTTATTTCTTTTACTTGCTTTTCGAATAGACAAATATTCCCATTGATAATCTCAAAAGGAAATTTATGAAATTCAAGAATATTTACAATATCCTTAACTGAGGATGAACTGTCAATACATCTCAAAACCATAACTGGTTCACTGAATGAATTTAAAATTGGTGTTAATGAATCTCTTAGACTTTGAGAACTGATATATCCATACTCAACCATTTGATTATTCTCCCGGTTCAAGTGGTCGACCAGGTTGACGTGGTTTTTCTTTTGACCAATTCCAATCAAATATGGGGCCGATATGGGGCCGTGCTGTGCATTGTGCATAATTATTTACCATGTTATAAAGAAAAGCCTTTGAGGAGAATTTTCCCACACTATTTCACGGGAAGTGACGATTGCGACAAGGGAATAGCTTGTATGTCCTTCTGCCAAATGATATATCCTTCACCATCATATGCTCCTGCAAGGATATAATGAATATTATTTGATATCACATCTTGATTATCCAGTATAAAATGATTTGAATCTATCAATTCCCCACTAGAAAACACAACAAATGAATGCCAAGAATAACAACTACTTCTAAAGGTTTTATATATTTCTTCAAATGTATTGGATCCCTTTAGAATATAATATACCTCTTGCCTCTCAAATGCCATTTTCACATTATCAATATTTATATTTTTATCACTCGGTAAAAGATTTATGTTGTTTAAAACAACAAAATTATTTTTATTCATTTTTAAATATTTTAGGATAAATTGAGAAGTTTCAAAATCAGTAGATTGGAAAAATCGTGGAGTATAAGTTTTACTTTTAACATTTGCGGCTTTTTCTGCTCCTACATCAACCTTAGGTGTCATTCCCCCCGATTTAAAATTATATAATCTGGATAAATGACAAAATTCGGGGAGATCGATGAAAAATTGACCATTATTAAAATTCAATTCTTTTTTAAATAGTTTAGATAGTGATGTATCGCTAGATATATGATCAATAAAATATGGTTTAACTTTTTCAAAATCGAGTATGTGTCGAATTGTTCTTTTCATTAACAATTACCTATAACATTGGATTTTTTCGTCCAAAAAATACAAGCTTCACCATTATATGCAGGAAATATAAAGTATTCAAAATTATAGAAATCATCATCATGGCTTTCATCCTTAGTCTGATCACTTTTAAGGAGAACAAACGGTTGCCTAGGCTCTATAATAAATAAATTTTTTGAAATATCTTGTAATGTAGACGCATTGGTAAGCATTTTCTTTTTATTATCACGCCAAAAAAAGCAGCGATGCTGTTCGCTTTCTTTTAAAAATTCATGAATAAATTTTTTTAGCTCTTGTTTTGTTGTAAAAATGCACTTTGGTATGTAAATTTCACCATCTGGAAGAATTTGTTTTTCTTCAATGAGATCTTCTGCTGGAAGGATTCCACTCAAATCAAAGTCGTAAATTCTATCAATATAAGCATTTTTCGGCAATTCCGTGTAGAAAACCCCCTCATTCCAAAAGTTGCTTTTGAGAAATCCTGAATGTTTAGATAAGGATTCATTTATTTCAACTTGAAGGTATTTAAATGCTCTTTCAAAATCTAGAATATATCTATGTAATTTTCTCATAATTATTCTCTATTTTGTTTCGAATGTGCCATCTAAAAACCAACGTCCATTATTATCGGGATCATTTCTATCATGGTAATCCCAATGAGGATCAATCGATGGATCATGATCTAAATCAGGATGCAAACTTTCTTGGGTGTTAGGATTATACCAATTTCCCTTTGACCCGCCACGTTTTTCAAAGCCTTCACCAGGACATTCATTTGAATTAGCTGGTGGTTTCGTTCCTGGGAAAGGATGAAAATCCCCATCATTTTTGGAAAAAAGTATATGATCATAATCTGTAATGAGATTTTCATTCACACAATCTTCAACGTAATGAGTTCCTTCATAAACGACAAAAGCTGCTATAGCGCCCACTACTGCACCAATGATCGCTTCTGCTGTAGCCGTTCCTAAAATAATTTCCCCTAAGGGTATTGCAATCAAAAAGACAAACTGTCCGTCGGGATCGCAGTATTGAAAAGGATTGTTGAACAGGTATTGGTAGAGATTGGTGGAATCGTGAGTTCCTGCGGGATCTGTTGTCAACCAACGGCCAATTGAGGGGTTGTAGTATCGCTTGCCGTAGTAAATCAAACCTGTTTCGGGATCAAGACGTTTTCCGGCATGTCTCCAAGGGTTGTGGAAGGATTCAGTTGCAAAGAGGGTTTCTCCAAATGCTGTATAGTTATATTCATGGGTAATTTGTTTTGATTCAATATCGACAAGCTTTTGTATGTTTCCGTGGCAATCAAGAATCGGGACAAAAATTCTATCTTGCAGCTCGATCGCAATTGGCTGGTATGAGTCTTTATAGGTTCTTATACCCGGTACTTTTAACTGTTTGAGCTGATAGTCAGGAGTGTAGGCTCCAAGCTCGTTTTGTCCGTCGTAAAAGTAGATCTCTTCGTTAAGGATGCGCTCTTCGCTTGCGCTGTATAGTGTCGTTTTTTTGGATATTCTTCGATCAAAAGGATCGTAGGTGTATGTGAATTTGTGCCGATTATCTTTTGCCTCGATCAGACGATTAAGTAGATCATACGTGTAGGTCCTTTTGCCGTCATGAATGAGATTGCCGCATTCGTCGTATTCGTACTTTTGTTCTCCTCTGGACTGGAGCTCATTGAGATGATTATATTCTAATACCTCATCATTTTTTCGTGTCCGATTAAAAAGGGAATCATAAGCGTATGTGGCGTCATTTTCGGAAACGAGCTGAGAAAGGGGATCATAAGAATAATGGTCGGTGGTCTTATCTTTTTGTGACTCAATGAGGTTTCCGAGTTCATCGTAAAAACAAGTTTGGGTTAAATAAGGTGAGGATGAGGCTGTTTTCCTCCCATTTTTGTCATACCGAAAATTCTGCGTGCCAAGTTTGCCGATGAGCGATTCTTCAAGAAGGCGGCCCGATTTGTCATAGCGGTTGTAGGTGTGTTTATAAATTTGATTTTTTTGGTTGTTTAATCTTGAAACACTTCGAAGGTTGAGGGGATCATATTCGTATTCTAGAGATCCCTCTGAAAAATCAATCACAAGAGGACGGCTGAAACCGTCGTATTTTTTGTTTAGGAGGAGGCCGTCGGATGTCTGTTCTCGTAAAATATTTCCGAAAGGGTCATATTCTCGTGATAGGGAGTAAGCTTGATTGAGGTCGGATGCTTCGATGATGTCGCCTAATTTATTCGTGCGGTATATAAGGTTGATCGAGCCATCCGAGGAATTAACAGACTCCAAAAAACCCAGGCTGTTATAACTATATTTCAGAACTCCACCGCTTGGCAAACTTTTTGTCGCTAAACAGCCGGATGGATGATAGCAGTAGCGGGTTGTTCTTTCGAAGCCATGGGTTTCCGAGTGGAGACGATTCATTGAGTCATAGGCATGAGAAATAGTTTGCGTTCGTTGATAACGCCCATTTTGATGAATGTCATCGCTGATTCTGACCAGGTTGCCTCGAGGGTCATATTCGAATTCTTTAAAGTGAAGCGTCGTCCCGTTCTGATCAAACTGCTGTACAGATGACATCCTTTCGAAAGGATCGTAAACCGATACTGTCGTTCTGCCCAGGGGGTCAACGGCTGTTTTTCTCAAAACATGACAACCCAATTCGTTTACATGCCAATCATCAAAGCTATATTCGGTGCTGTTGCCTTCATAGTCCCTATGGTTGATGATTCGACCGAAAGCATCGTAGGAAAAATACTCTGATTGATTGTTCTTGGTGACTGCACTGCGATTCCCATCCTCATCATATTCATAGTCGACCCGGTAAAGAACTGATCCTTTCAAATCGGTTTTGGCCTCTTGAATGACCCTATCGAGAAGATCATATTCGGTGTGGTGTAAAAGGGTGTTCTTTTTTATAGCTGCAAGCCTTCCGAGAGAGTCATAGGAATATTCTGTGATCCTCCCTTCTCTTTCCTCTTTGATTTTGCGGCCGGCTCCATCGTAGAAATAGGAAGTGGTATACCCCTCTAAGTCGGTTTCTTGCAGGAGATGAAACGTATTATAGACAAAAGTTTCGGAGCCGATTTCTTCATTCGAAGGAGTAAATAATGTCTTTTTCAAGACTCTGCCAAGGATGTCTCGATCGTAAACGGTTTTCTTGCCTTCCTGGTCGAGGTATTCTATGAGATATCCACCTTTTGAATAGCAGAATTTCTCTTGAGTTCCGTCAGGGTGTATGATTTGCAGAGGCAAGCCGTAGAGGTTTCGTATGGTAAGCGTGGTATAGCCTTCAGGGTCGGTTATGGCTATTTCGCGTCCTAAAGCATCGTATGTTCTGGAAATTTTTACGTCTGATCCGGAAATTGAAGGATACTGGATGGTTGTTGGTTTTAATACAACGGAGTCAAAGGCATATCGCGTGATATTTGTCTCGTTTTCCGTCTTCTGTATGAGTTGATCATAATTGTCATATTCGTATGAAAAGGTTTTCAGTTCGCCTTTGGATCCGTTGTGTGTTTCAGTTAAGCGGCGGCCCCTGAAGTCATACGTATATCCCTTTTTGAACTTTCCCGAAAATGATGTTTCTGAAAGCAGGTTTCCAGTTTTATCATACCCATAATAAGCGGATTGACCTAAAGCGTTGGTTTCGGAAAGTAAATTTCCTTGTTTGTCGTATTCCTTGAAGATTGAATAGCGGAAATTTCCGTCCGAATCATAGATATCTTCTTGAGATACGTTGCCATAAGAGTCATAGGCCAAATGGATTTTTCTCAGAGTTTTTTCATCTTCTCCCTGAAGATATTTTTCCTCGATCCATTCGGGCATATGGAGATACGGAGCTTCTTTGCGAAGAGTATAAGTGGTCATACGTCGTTCAGTGCCGGGAGAACTTCCGTCATCGATGATTTTGCGGATCAAATTATGGCAATCGTCATACTCCCAATACTCCCTTTGGAAATTAGTGTCATTTTCAAAAGTTAGCTTTGAAGTGGGAAGGTTGGTTCCTGCAAGATAAGTATAAACGACTTCTTTTCCGCTTTCTTCTTGCTCTTTAAGAAGCAAATTCATCCCATCCTGAGAAAATTCCCTTCTTATGCAGTAAGATTCTGTCTTTCCGGTGATGGTTTCGAGGGTTGGATTTCCAAAATCATCGTATTCATAGCATTTTTTGTAGAGTAGCTCGTCGGCACCTTCGAATAACTGAACACATGATAATCGATTGTTTTCATCCCAGACATAGATTTTTGTTTTCTTAAGAGAGCCGTCGGGTTGAAATGATTTTACCGACTCGGGAAGCAGTTGATCGGTATAACGGTAAACGATTTTTGCTCCGTCCTGATATTGGACGATGGTTTCTCCATTTCTCCTTCCGGGAAGGGGGGGAGTGTACTCAATGTTTTCCACCCCCTTAAATGATGCGTCATCTGAAGTGTCAAAAATGAGATTTTTCACGCGGTAGTGATACTTGTTATCGCGGGTTTTGGTGATCCCGATCAAACTTTTAAAGGGGTGGCTTAAACTTTTGCATTCTGACAGAAACAAATCATGGGTATACGAAAAAGATTCTTTGTCAAAAAATGTGCCTTCGGCAACCGTTAAATAGGGTTTGGAAAGCAGTTCTTGTTTAAAACGGCCCCCATTTTCCTTCCATTCCGCTTGGAGCATTCTTGTTTCGTAAGAATATTTTGCAAAAGCGCCGCTAGAAGCTAAAAATTCCTGCTTTCCCAGCTCCTTGGATCCTTTGATCTCAACTGAGGCATAGACGTGCTTTTCCATGGGGTCCGTGCTCTCAATCAGCCTGATATCGCCATTTTGATAATGATATTTGATCACCTTTCCACTAGGCAGAATTTCTTTGTCAAGACAATAGGAATGACAGATCAGTTTGGTATAAATTCGCCGGCTGCCATCGGGAAAATGAATGGTAACCATATTATCCGAGCGATTGACCCTGATATTTCTGACATCAAACTGCCCTCCGGGCTTGCCGGCAGCATAATTGCTTATTCCATAGGACGGATTATCTAAAACATAGTCTCCGCTGTTTGTCTTTTTGAAATCTAAAAGAGAGCCGTTTTGAGAGACGACCTGTATTCTGCCGTTCGATTTCGTCTTCAATGAAAGATGGGGAAGCGTCGCAAACCCTCTGTAATTTCCCCAAAGATGCTTATATCTCATCGCTTTATCTCGATCGGGATTTTTGTCGCATCTTGCTGGAAGAAAGGGAGGTATATACGTTCTGTTAACGACAATATCTTGAGCGCCTTTGGCAATAAGATCGGTTTTATGGATGCAGATCTGCCCGCTTAAAGGGTTGATGAATCCCCCGACAAGAAACTCTCTGCCGCAAGACAAATCGGAAATTTCGAATGGAGATGATGGTGTCAAATCCTCGGAGTCATCTCCAGCGAAAAGCGAGATCCAACTCAAACAGCAGATAAGAAAAAACAATCGCAATACATGAGTCCTTTTAAAAAAAGGGGAGTGTACTTGGATTCGCATTATTGATCAACACCTTAACAAAAAAATGTCAGGTGTTTCCGCTGAGTATTAACTTCTATTTAACCTCTCCTAAAATTCTTTCAATCTGGCTGATGAGGTAAAAAGGAATCGACAAAACTTGCTTAAAGAAATTTCTTTGTCATCTTCGAGTACAAATTCTAGAAAAGAACCAGCTGCTATAACATGAAGTTCGGGCATCTTTTCTTTGAAAAACGCAGCGCTTTCAATGCAGGCAGGCAATTTTGAATCTAATCAAAAAAAATCATATTTATTTGGCCACCCGTTTAAAAGAAATTTTCCATTTTCGAAGATTTTTTCTTCGTCGGCATAAATAACGCCGTCGTTTCTAAGGTTGCATACAAGATCCCAATGCAAGGCCGACTGATTTTTGTTTCCTGTTTCAGGGTAGCCCATGCCTAAGGCTGTATGAAAAGTCCCGCCGATTTTCTCATCAAAAAGGATATCCTTAACACCGGTACTGACACAAAAGTTTGTTCCTAAGGCGATTTCACCGACATACTTAGCCCCCTGATCTTGTTCGATCATTTGAAGCAAAAATTTTTCACCGCGAGCCGCTTTGGCATTGACCACCGATCCCTTTTCAAAGGTCAATTCGATTCCGTCCACTTCCACGCCACGATAAACTGTTGGAAAATCGTATTTGACCACTCCATCCGAGGCATCTAAATTCGGACCGGTGTAAATCTCGCCATCGGGAAAATTAATGGTGCCGCATAGGTTAACCCACTTCATTCCGGATATATTGACTCTTAAATCCGTACCGTTGCCATTTTTGAAATGCAAACTTTCTTTTTCTGAAAGATAATCAATAGCCCTTTGATGCGCTTTTCCCAAAGCCTTCCAACTCCCAATGGGATTATCATGGTGCAAAAAACCGGCTCTAAAGACAAATTCTTCAAATTCAGCTGTCCCCATGGAAGCATTTTGAGCTGCTGCCGGATTGGGAAAGTGAGTACGGCACCAGCGAATAGCCCCTTTTGATTTGCGGTCAAGGATCGTTTTCGTGATCGGCAAGCAGACGATAAAACGGATGCTCTCTAATGAAAACAGCGGCTTTTCACTCGATGCTAAAGTAAGAGTGCCCTCTTGGGACCGCAAAGGTTTAGAGCGCCTGATAAGATACTGTGCTCGTCCTTGCTTTGCGAGAGAGAATTTGCGATGGAATGGCCCTTGGATTCATTATCGCCTTCCTAAACCCACCCACACCGGAAAAACCTTTGTGCAGATAGAACCCCTGGAATTTATCGAGAGGATTTCCCGATTCATTCCCTATCCCCGCCGACATCTCCGCCATTATCATGAAGTTTTTGCTCCTAATTCCCCGTTAAGAAAAAAGGTGGCTGCCAGCACTCAAAAACGCCCTGAATTCAACATCCAGAAAAATTTACAAGAGTCTTCAAAGAAGGTTATAAAGGTCTCATTCGACTGGGCAAAGCTCATAGCACGTATTTACAAAACCGATCCGTTGCTTTGTGAATGTGGCAATAAAATTAAAATTACCTCATTTGTCATCCATACAGCTGAAATCAGACGCATATTAAAACGAATAGGCTGCTGGGCCGATATCCAGAAGTTCGATCCGCCCTACCCTACCCCTGAAATGAACATCTGCCAACTTCTGCCATGGACTGAGGATGGGTTTTCCCCAGTAGGAAATCGAACTCTGGGAGAATGGGGCCCGGATCCTCCACTCATAGATCCACCCATTGGACAGACAATATCGACCCGCCTTTTTGGGAAGATTGAACCAAATACGATAATCGCTTCAGATGAGGCTCGATACCTCTTGCTCTAATTCGCCCCCAAATCAGACATATCTCTGCCAAAAATCTGGAAGAAAACCTCAAATTGACAATTTGAGGTTAATTATCGCTCAAAAATAAAGGAATTTAAGCCCACCTGTCTCGCTATACAGATAGGGATAAGGCCTTAGACATGCTTGATTTTCCTATACTTAATCACGGGGTGAAAAGTTAACTGTTGGCAAAGTTGATGTTAGATTGTTATAGATTTTTAAAAAAAGGCTTAGCCGTTAACTTTATGATATGATTTCACCATCTGTGATTTTCCCAAGTATTGTAGCATTTCCTAGCAGTTTAATCTTACCTATACAATTATTATCAAAAACAACATTTTCTATGGATCCTCCCTCAATTTCAAGGGTAACTTCAGTTTTGCTTGTTGCTTTTGATTTTGAAGAGACTAGTTTAACACCAGAAGGGGGTTGAAGACATTCGAACTTTCCATGCGAGATACGAAATTTCCCACCATTATAGTTTATAGTTCCACCTACTGACCCGACTATGCCATAAATTTCATTTTCAAGTTCATCTAAGGTCATCTCCTTTAGTTGCCTTCCGGCTTTAAAAGGCAGATATTGACCACTTTGAATATCTTTTATAAATACATGCCCATTTATTGAAACCTCCTTTTTCCCACCTAAGAGATCTGCTAATTTTGCATATTCATCCGGCAGAGGCTTATCGCCATCGATTTTAGCACCTTCTATATTAATCTCATCACGCTTAACCACTGAGCCTAGATTGACGGCACGGCTCACTGATGGAAAAAGAGAAGAAAGAAGCGGTGTTTTTTTCGGTTCAATTTTTACAATTATCAATGATTTAATTGAACTTTCGTGTAGGGTTATCTTTCCAGGCATTTTTGAATCCACCTGTAGAAACAGCTTTTCAATACGACTATTTTGAGAGGAAAATTCTTGTTTACAGGCAACTTCTCCGGTAATTTTTGAGTTTTTAAGTTTCGCACTATGATTAGCCACGCTAACAAACCTTGCAGTAACGCCATCTAACTCCACACCCGCTTCGGCTTCTAAAGAGAGAAATTGATACGATTCAGATTTGTTCCAAGTAACATGCAGAGCCCCACGTTCCACCAAAACTTCCTCTGCGATTGAATCGACTAAAGTAGCGCCAAATCTAGCTTTGACATTCTTCAATGTGGAATTTTGTGCTTCCAAGTAACCCTTACTCGCTTCACAGTCAATGGCTTTAGTATTTTTTAATGTAATATTCGTACCAGCGACAACTAAGTCAGCGCTTCCATTTATTATTTGAACTTTTCCTTTGAAACATTTAACATATTTTGCTTTGATGTTGGTTAAAGATATACTCTCATTCGCGTATATGAGCGGCTTAAGTGAATATGAGCAATTCTCATGCCATCCTGACCACATCACTGCCCCGTAAGAATCGACAACACTTGCCGCAGTTGAGGTTAGATGCACTTCAAGCATACCTTTAACATGATTCAGAATACTATCTCGTACAATAACCTTTCCTAATCTTCCCGCCAGGGCCATCCCCTTTACGATGATATTTTTGTTATCATCACTATTTTCGCTTAGGATGTGATCACCTTCAAAAATCTTATATTGTGTGGTATCGATGCCGCTCAGGTTCATGATTTTTCCTATATTTTTGAATTTTCATGTCATTTATGACGGAATAATAAATCCTGTATGTTTTTAGCACAAGAAAATCTACTATAACCCTGATTGCTACCTAAACTTGTTGTTAAAGTCTTTCGTTGGATTCAGATGCGTAGACTCGATTTGAAGGCAAGGGTAATCCCTTGCCGATAATCGAGGCTTAGAAGATGAATTCAATGAAAGATTTTAACGACAACAGTCTCTATGATACTTCCTTAGCCAAAAAAAGGGGGCATCATGGAAACTTACGCAACAACAGTTTATGTCATCAGCGAAGAAATCCTTCGAATTTTGGGGATTAAAGACGATCCTCAATCTCAAATGTCCAACGCAGAAGTGATAACTTTTGCTTTTTTATCAGCAAAATATTTTTCTTGTAACTATAAAATGTCCAGATATTTATGTAAAAGATTACGATTATTCAGAGCTATTTTAAGCAATAGCCGGCTAAATCGCCGAATTCATAAAATTCCTTGGATTTGTTGGAACGCCACTTTCCGTTTTTTAGCTCTATTTTTTAAGCAAATAAATAAAGATCAGGGTTTTGCTATAGACAGCTTTCCAGTTTCATATTGTCAGAAAAATAGAATCGATAAACGGAAGGTTTTTCTAGAACGAAGGTATTTAGGTTTCGCAGCTTCTAAAAAGCGTTACGAGCGAGATCCAGATGTTCGATCCGCCCTACCCTCCCCCTGAAATGAACATCTGCCAGCTGCTGCCCTGGACAGAGGATGGGTTTTCCCAGGTAGAAGATCGCACTCTAGGAGAATGGGGCCCAGATCCTCCAACCATAGATCCGCCCCATTGGACAGACAACATCGACCCACCTTTTTGGGAAGATTGAACCAAATACGATAATCGCTCCAGAAGGGACTCGATACCTTTTGCTCTCATTCGCACCCAAATCAGACATATCTCTGCCAAAAATCTGGAAGAAAACCTCAAATTGACAATTTGAGGCTAATTATCGCTCAAAAATAAAGGAATTTAAGCCCACCTGTCTCGCTATACAGATAGGGATAAGGCCTTAGACATGCTTGATTTTCCTATACTTCGGCGGGATCATCCTCAAGCATGACAGGCCCCTTCGGGCGGCCTTTACCCGCCGCAGATGACATTCTCGGCTGGTTCTTTCGCCTCCAACCGATACATTCCCGATATCAGGAAAGAGCCGATGAGGGCAAGCGACAGGATGGCGCATGCGATCGGAAAAAGCGATCCGTTGTAGATGACGCTGATCAGCCACATGGTCGCCGAGCACATAAACATCCTCATGAACATCAGAGCCGATGACGAGAGTCCTTTCATTTCGGGGAAAATTTCCATGGAATCGGTAAAGACCGAGGTGTAAATGAGCGCGGAACCGACGCTGTATACGGACATGAAAAGGGTAATCAGCGCCGCGGAGCCGGGATAGGCGAAAGATTGCAGGACAAGGGCGGCTGCCGATAGCGTCGTCAGCAGGGCGCCGGCGATGACGGAGGTTTTGCTGCCGATGATCTTGAGGATTCTTCCAGAAAAGAAGCTGACGAGGGAGAAGGAAGCGACAACGAAGCCTTGATAAAGCGAGTATTGGATGACCGAGGTCCCGATCTGGTCGATGTAGAGGAAGGAGCCGCACCCTAAAAAAGCGAGGTAGCCGGAAACAATGATGCTCGGAATGAAGGAGTAGGTCATAAATTTCCTGCTGGTGAATAGGGTGAGGTATTGGCCCGCCGTTTTTTTAGGCCTCCAGGGATCGAAATCGGGTTTGGTTTCAGGGATGAAGAGGGAGATCAAAATGAGGGTGGTCAAGCTGATTAGCGCTACGGAAGAGTAATTGGCTCTCCAGCCGAGATAGTGGTTGATGAAACCGCCGGCGACAGGGGCTATGGCCATTGAGGCTGTGATGATCGAGTTTAAAATGCCGTTGAACCGGGCCGCCTTTTCCCCCTGGTAGGTATCGGCGACCATGGCGATGGCGATAATCGAGGTGGCGCTGGCTCCGAACCCCTGAAAAAAGCGGCAGGCGATAATCCAGTCTATGGACTGCCCAAGGGCGCATCCTAGACCTCCCAGTGTGAAAAGGATGTTTCCGAGGATGAGCATCCTCCTCCTTCCGAAACTCTCGGAGAGGGGGCCCCAAATGAGGCTGGAGAGGCAAAATCCTAAGAAGTTGAGGCTGAGCGTCCATTGAATCATATCCTCTGACGTGCCGAAATACCGGGCCATATCGGGAAATCCTGGAACCGAGATATCGACCTCGATGCAGCAACCGATAAGAGACAGAATTAATAGTATTGGAAGCAGTTTTTTATTCATAATAAAAGAAAATTATATTATAATTAATTGTTAATTGTCAATTAATATTTTTCATTATGAATATTGATTTAGAAAGCCAAAGACCCCATTTTTCGACAGAGGTCGGATCGATCGTTAGGAATGGTTTGCTTGCAGTTGGTTGTTTTACCGCATCCATTAGCTGGGGATGCATCATTTACGATATTATGGGCGGAGATGCCGATGAGGCAGCCCGGGATTTATATATCGGATTCTTAGGTTTTTCCGTCTTGACGGCCGGCAGCTTCCTGGCGGTCGAAATCACCGAAATTTGGGACCGCGCCTTCAGCCGGGAATGAAATATCCTGAAAATCGTCCCGGCTATCGAGAATAATGATCGGCAGAATTCCTCTTGACGAAAGCCCCTTTTTTATGGTTTAGTCCCATGCTATGGGGAGACTATTTTTTGTCCTAGTATTTGTACTCATGTCTTCATGTTCACAAAAAAAAGGAACGGAAGAGCACAAGACCCGAAAAGTCACGGTGGTTACTGTTGAAAAACAGGATGTGCCAGTGAGCTACGACTTTGTCGCGAGCACGCAAAGCTCCCGCGAGGTCGATATCCAAGCGAGGGTCAGCGGTTTTCTCGAAAAACGGGTCTACACCGAGGGGGAGATCGTCAATGAAGGGCAGATCCTCTTTTTGATGGATAAAAAACCCTTTAAAGCGCAAGTCGCCGCCGCTCAAGCAGCATTAGAGGCAAAAAAGGCGGTCCAAAAGACGGCAAAACTCAATTTGGACCGTACAAAACCTCTGACAAAGCTAAATGCCCTCTCGCAGAAAGATCTCGACGATGCGATCGGCGAGTACGACTCGGCTACCGCCGGAGTCCATGAGGCTCAGGCCAATCTGATCACAGCAAAGCTCAACCTGTCGTATTGTACAATCACATCCCCTCTCCATGGGATTACCAGCTCGGCAAAGGAGCAGGATGGATCATATCTCAATGTGACCAACAATCTGCTCACAACCGTATCCCAACTCGACCCTATCTGGGTGAATTTCAGCATTTCGGAAATGCAGATGCAGGCTTTTCGCAATGAATTCAAAAAAGGGACCTTGATTCGGCCCAAAAACGATGAATATGCCGTCCAAGTGATCTTGATCGATGGGAAGCCTTTTCCCCATACGGGAATGATCACATTTACCGAACCTTACTTTAATCCCCAAACGGGAACCTTCCTCATCCGGGCAAGCGTCATAAATCCAGAGGGCATCCTCCGTCCAAACCAGTTTGTAACGGCGCGGGTCAAGGGGTTAATCCGCCCCGATGCGATCTTGGTCCCCCAAAAAGCGGTGGCTCAATCGGCAAAAGGGCACTATGTGTGGACCGTTTCGAAGGAGAATACGGTGGAATTCCGCCCTGTTGAGGTGGGGATGTGGTTTGGGGAGGACTGGTTCATCAACCAAGGGCTTTTTCCGGGGGATCGGGTGGTTGTAGATGGAGGGCAAAACCTCAGCGGGGGAGAAAAGGTAGATGTCGAAGTTCTTCATCTATAGGCCCATATTTGCAACGGTCGTCGCCTTGATCATTGTGATCGCCGGACTTCTTTCCATGTTGAATCTCTCCGTCTCGCAATACCCGACGATTACCCCCGTCCAAATCCAAGTCACGACAACCTACCCCGGCGCCGACTCCAAAACTGTGGGGGAATCGGTCGCTGCACCGATCGAAGCAGAGATCAACGGGGTAGAGAATATGCTCTATATGACCTCTACAAGCTCCAATACAGGGCAGATGACAATATCCGTATACTTCAGCCTTGATACCGACCCCGATATCGCCCAAGTTCTCGTCCAAAACAGGGTCAATCTCGCAATGCCTCAGCTCCCCCAAGCGGTCAAACAGTTCGGGGTCTCAGTGAAGAAGCAATCCTCCAGTACGTTGATGCTCGTCGCCGTTTACAACAAAGACGGCCGCTACAGCGATGAGTATGTCAACACCTATGCCAATGTCTACATCCTCGATGCTATCAAGAGAGTCGATGGGGCGGGGCAAGCTCAAATCTTCGGGATCCCCGATCAGGCGATGCGGATTTGGCTCAACCCCGACCGGATGGCATCGCTTAAGATCACGACGACCGAGATCAAAAACGCTGTCTCAGGACAAAATGCCCTCATTGGGGCAGGGCAAATCGGCGCGCAACCCTCTATCCCCGACCAACAGCTGACCATCCCTGTGATCACCCAGCTCCCCTTTACAGAACCCCATGAATACGAAAACATCATCTTGCGGACCAACCAAGATGGAACGGCGATCGTGAGGCTGGGCGATGTCGCGCGTGCCGAGGTGGGAAGAAAGCAGTACATCGGCAACAACTTCTACAATGGAACCCAAGCAGCTGCGATTGTGGTCTACCAACAGCCCGGCGCCAACGGCCTCGATGTCTCAAACGGGGTGCGGAAAACCCTGGAAAATCTCAAATCGTCCCTTCCCGACGGGATCGAATACGCAATTGCCCTCGACACGACCGAGTTTGTCAAAATTTCGATCAAAGAGGTGATCAAAACCCTGTTCATTGCGGCTCTTTTAGTGACTTTTGTCGTCTATATGTTCCTCCAAACGTTCAAGGCAACTCTCATCTGCATTGCGGCGATCCTCGTCTCGCTGATCGGAACCTTTATCGGAATGCTCGCCCTCGGATTTTCAATCAATCTCCTGACTTTGTTTGCTATGGTGCTGGCTATCGGAATGGTAGTCGATGACGCGATTGTCGTGGTGGAGAATGTCGAGAGAAACCTAAAAAATATCTCTCCCAAAGAAGCGGCCGTCAAAGCGATGGGGGAGGTAGCCGCTCCCGTGGTCGCCGTCGTACTGGTCTTAAGCGCCGTTTTTATCCCCGCAGCCTTTATCCCCGGGACGACAGGACAGCTCTATAAACAGTTTGCCATTACTATTGTGGTCTCTGTGACCCTTTCGGGATTTACGGCGCTCACTCTCACCCCTGCAATGTGCGGAGTTCTTCTGCGTGATGAGGAGAAAGGAAAAAAAGGATTTTTCGGCTTCTTCAACAGGGCTTTTGATCGGATGACAGGGTGGTATGGTTCCTCAATTGAATTCGTAATCAGAAGAAAATGGGTTTTTTTGGCCCTTCTTGGGGGGATGCTGTATGGGATTTTCCACCTCTTTTCCATCCTTCCGTCGAGCTTTATCCCCAATGAGGACCAAGGGTATGTCTTCACCCAAGTAGTCATGCCCGATGGGGCGAGCATGGTGAGAACCCAGGAAACAACAGCGAAAGTCGATGCCCTCTACGCAAGCAATCCCGCGGTGGCCTCTCGGACCGTCATCAATGGATACAGTTTAATCGACAGCCAATACCTCCCGAATATGTCGTCGATGTTCATCGCATTCAAAGGTTTTGAGGAGCGGTACAAAAATATCGCCACCGCCAAAAAGGAGAACGCTAAGGCCGTCCTGCTCGATATCTATAAAGAGTCGCAAGACATTTTAACCGGGATCACCATCCCCGTCGCCCCTCCCGCTATCCCTGGAATCGGCTCTACAGGGGGTTTTCAATTTTGGATCCAGGACCAAGGGAATGGGAATCCGCTCGATCTGGCCAACATTTTGGAAACGTTTATGAAAAAAGCGGCCGAGAGAGAAGAACTCTCAAATCTTCGGACTACCTATAAGGCTACCTCTCAGCAGCTGAAGGCAAATCTCAACCGTCCCTTAGCCCTTCTGCTCGGGGTGCCGGTACAAGATGTCTACGACACGCTGCAAGCGCAGCTCGGATCGATCCAAGTGAGCCAATACCAAAAGTATAGCCGCACATGGGATGTGATGATCCAGTCGGATGCGGAATATAGGCAATCCCCGGAGGATATCAACCGCCTCTATACAAAATCCACTAATGGAAAGATGGTCCCCATTACAGGGCTGATCACCATGGAAGCGACGATGGGACCCGACCTTCTCCCCCATTTCAACGGATTCCCCGCCGCCCAAATCACAGGAGGAGCTGCTGCCGGATATAGCTCGGGGCAGGCAATGGCAGCGATGGAGGAGGTCGCCAAAGAGATACTTCCCCAAGGGTATGGGTTTGCCTGGTCGGGGATGGCCTACCAAGAAAAAGCATCGGGCGGAAGCTCTGCAGCCGCCTTCGCCTTTGGAGTCTTGATCGTCTTTTTGATCCTTGCCGCTCAATTTGAATCGTGGTCGCTGCCGGGAGCGGTAATGACCGCTGTTCCTTTTGGCATCATCGGCGCACTCATCGCCACCTATTTGCGCGGTCTCGATAACGATATCTATTTTCAAATCGGCCTCCTCGTCCTCGTTGGGCTTGCGGCGAAAAACGCGATTTTGATAGTCGAATTTGCCGTCGAACTCAAAGAGCAAGGGAAAACCCTCTTAGAATCTGCCGTGGAGGCTGGAAAACTCCGTTTGCGCCCCATCATCATGACCTCCCTCGCCTTTATTTTTGGTATTTTTCCTCTCGTCATCGCTATGGGAGCGGGGGCAAACGCCCGCCACTCCATTGGAACCGGAATTTTAGGAGGGATGATCGGCGCTTCTACCCTCGCTCTTCTCTACGTGCCTCTTTTTTACTTTATATTTGAAAAATTAGGAGGACGAAAAAGATGAAAGCCAGACTACCGAGGAAATTGCAAAACTCTGGCAGGCCGCTTTTTGGCTTTTTCACTGACCTTTGCTATTTGGCACAAATAGAAAATCTCGGCAAAATAGCTCAAAAAATCGGTTTTGCCTTAGTTTCGCAACTCCCTCTGCTTGTCTTTCTACTCCTCGCCGGGTGCATGATCGGCCCCAATTACCGCCGCCCCTGCCTCGATATCCCTCAGGAGTACCGGTACGAACCCCAACACGTCGAAGGCACGCTTAATACTGCCTGGTGGGAGCAGTTCGAAGACCCGATTCTATTAGCATTGATAGAGCAGGCCCTCGCAAACAACTATGACATTAAAATTGCCGCGGCAAATGTCGAGCAAGCTCTTGGAGTTTTAATCCAAACAAGGTCGCAATTATTTCCCCAAACGGGCTATTCGGTCAATGCCGCCCGCATTAAAGAGGGGACAACAACAACAGGGGGTCTTCCCACCCTCTTTTTCAGCAACCCATTTTCAGAATACGAGCTCCTCGCCCAAGGGTCCTGGGAGATCGATCTCTGGGGGAGAATCCGCAGGCTGACCCAAGCGGCTAGCGCCGAGCTTTTCGCCGCCGATCAGGCAAGAAAAGCTGTGATTCTCTCGGTTGTCGCCCTTACGGCGAATACATATCTGCAGCTAATCGGCCTCGACGCCCAGCTCAAGGTCGCCAATGAGACTCTAGAGGCCTATAGTGAGGAGGTTACCTACTTTACCAATCAGTTCAACTATGGGCAAGCCTCCCAAATGCTCGTCGCCCAAGCCCAAACGCAGTACGAACTAGCCGCGGCGACTATCCCCGAATTGGAATTGCAGATCGCCCAAACAGAAAATGCCCTCTCTATCCTCCTGGGGAGCAATCCGGGGGCCATTCCGAGAGGAAAAACGATCTACGACCTCACTTTGCCAACAATTCCAGAGGGAATTCCCTCTGAGATCCTTTGCAACAGACCCGATGTTTTAGAGGCCGAGTATAACCTCGTCGCTTCAAATGCTCTGGTCGGCGCCGCAAAAGCCCTTTATTTTCCCGATATTAGCTTGACAGGCTTTTACGGGTATGCAAGTAGAGAGCTCGGAAGCCTATTCAACGGCCCATCGAGAACGTGGTCCTATGCAGGTTCTATCATCGGCCCGCTTTTCACCTTCGGAAATATCTATGGCCAGGTCAAGCAGGCCGAAGCCTCCTACCTCGCCTCCCTCTTTGACTACAAAAATACGATCATAAGCGCCTTTAGCGATGTGGAAAACGCTCTTGCCGCCTACGAGTACCTCCAAAATCAATTTGACGCGCAAAAAAGGCTAGTCGCCGCCTCTGGAGAGTACGTCCACCTTGCAAAGCTCCAGTACAAGGGGGGCTACTCGCCCTATTTCGTTGTTCTCCAGGCCCAAGAGCAGTATTTCCCCGCCCAGCTCTCTTGGATTCAAACAAGGGTGGGGTTGTTCTCTTCCGTTGTCAATACCTATCAAGCCATGGGGGGCGGATGGGTGAATATCGCAGAACAAAGGGTCTGTGAATGAGGTCTTAAGCATAGAAAAAACAAGAATTACCTTTGATGAATGAAGAAATCGACGGTCAGGGTGTCTGGATCGAAATCTCCCCAAAGCTCGTAATAGAGCTCTTCGGATAATTCCAAATCCTGAAAATCGTCCCAGCTGTCGAGAATAATGATCGGCAGGCCGGCATAAAATTCGGAATTGATGCTTCTTGTGACAATGGGGATCGCTCTCAGGTAGAGCGCCTCCCAGGTGCGGTGGCAGTCGACCCCGTTTTCTTCGGGCGAGATCACAAAATAGGACATGGCGACTTCTTTGAGGAACGTCCGAAAGGGCTTTCTCCCCGCTAGAGGAACACCTGTCATTTCAAGGCACTTTGTACTTGCCATTGAAATAAAAATTTCAATTAT
>CAWAPJ010000045.1:0-11814 GCA_963783885.1 Waddliaceae bacterium
GAATCTTTTTTGTCTCGATCAGGTCTTTCAGCACATTGCCCGGGCCAACGCTGGGCAGCTGGTTGACGTCGCCAACAAGATCACTCTCGCGTGGTCAGGCAGCGCTTTCAGCAGCTGATTCATCAAGACAGTGTCGATCATGCTCGCCTCGTCAACAATAATCAAATCGCACTTTAGCGGATTTTCCCGATTTCTTTTAAAGCCCCCTTTTTTAAAATCGAACTCAAGTAAGCTGTGGATTGTGGAGGCTTTCCGTCCGGTAATCTCTGTCATCCGCTTCGCTGCCCTCCCTGTCGGAGCGGCGAGCACAATATTTGATGTGAGTTTTCCGGTGATTCGCAAAACACAATTAGTGATCGTGCTTTTTCCCGTTCCCGGCCCGCCCGGTAATGATGTGGCATTTCTCCGAAACCGACTTTTTCACCGCAAGCGCCTGATGTTTTGCCAAGTGAATGCTTAGCTTTTCTTCTACCCAGTCTACCGCTTTGTCCGCGTTCACTTCCCGCAAACGGGACGGAGCATACCGAAGACGCTTGAGCTCTTTGGCGATACCCAGCTCAGACATAAAAAGAGCTTTGAGCCAAACAAACACCCTGCGGCCATCCTCCACAGGGACCTTCGCTAAACGTATGCGGTCTTCTTGCGCCAGACTCTCAACCCTAAGCGCAATCAAATCAGCATCGACCTCAAGGATTTCCCTCGCCATCTCCGTCAGCTCGTCCAAAGGGTAGCAGACGTGGCCGTCCCCGCTCATTTCTGTCAAAACAAACTCAATGCCGGCATCCACACGCTTCGGCGAATCCTTCGCGATCCCCATTTTTTGGGCCACTTTATCCGCGCTCTTGAATCCTATGCCGATCATATCCCTGGCCAAAGCATACGGGTTCTCTTTGACCACCTCGATACAGCCGCTGCCATAAGTCTTGTATATCTTTTGAGCGAAAGCGGGGCTGATATCCTGCGACTGCAAAAATATCATCACATCGCGGATCGACTTCTGCTCATCCCAGCACGACTTGATGAAATCTATCCGCTTATCGCCGATGCCGGGAATTGTCTTTAGTTTTTCCGGAGTTTGATCGATGACGCGAAGAGTCTCTTCGCCAAAAAAATTGACGATCCTTTCGGCATAAGCGGGACCAATTCCCTTGACAAGTCCCGAACCGAGATATTTCTTAATGCCGACAATATCCGAGGGAGCTTCCGGCTGGCAGAGGGCGACTGCAAACTGCCTGCCGTGCACCATGTGATTTTGCCACTCGCCCGAGACCCTGACAGTCTCTCCGGGCCTGACCGCAGCCATTGTCCCGACAATGCAGACCAGATCCCTCTGCCTCGGAGCCTTAAGCCAGGCGACGGTAAATCCGTTGTCGGGATTGTGAAACGTTATCCGTTCAATGTATCCGTAAAGCTCTTCCATAGGTGAAAGAGCAGTCTAACCACTTCGGCCCTTTTTAACAACAATTGCTCAATTGAGCAGATGCCTAAGGGAGCCTTCAAGAGAAGGATATTTGAACGCGAAACCTGTGCTCTGAAGCTTTTCAGGAATGATTTTTGCTCCTGTGAGCATCATCTCGTCGGCCATCTCTCCGAAAACCAAGCGGGCTAGCGGCGCCGGCATGGGCAACATTGCCGGCCGTCTCAAGACTTTGCCAAGAGTTTTTGCAAATTCCCGATTGGTCACCGGATTGGGAGCCGTCAGATTGACAGGACCGCGAAGAGACTCAGTCGTCAAACAGTGATAAATCGCTCTCACCTCATCTTCGATATCGATCCAGCTCATGTATTGATCACCCGAGCCGATTGTTCCACCAAGTCCCATTTTAAAAGGAGCCAGCATCCGTTTCAAAGCGCCTCCCTTAGAAGAGAGGACAATTCCGGTCCGAAGCAAAACAATGCGGATGTCTTCACCCATAAGCCCTTCGGTTGCCGATTCCCACTCTTGGCAAACATGGGCCAAGAATCCCTCGCCGGCGGGAGTCGACTCGGTCGCAGTTCCCTCCGGAACATTACCATAATAGCCGAGCGCAGAAGCGTTGAGCAAAACCTTGGGAGGGTGCTGGAGCTTTTTCAGAGTCTCGCAAAGAAACTTAGTTGACTTGACACGGCTGTTTAAGATCCTCTCTTTCTTTTTCTCGCTCCACCGGCTGCCTGCAATGTTTTCCCCCGCGAAATTCAGGGCCGCATCGAAACCTTCAAGCTCTTCGGTATCAATAGATCGGTTAACAGGATCCCAAAGGATTCCTCCCTTGGAAGTTTCCTTTCGTACAAGTGGAAGAACCTGATGACCGTTCGACTCTAAATACTTAGTAAGCGCCGAACCGATCAATCCCGATGAACCCGCAATCAAAATTTTCATTGATGTTCCTCCCCTGTATACTCCCAACAGTAAATTGAAAAGATTTTTTTTACCAGTCGATTTGAATCCAGTCTTCGGGTATCAGATCGGATGAGTCGATTTTCTTTTGTGAAAACCATTTCACTGGTGCGACAACGATTTTTTCGGGATTGGCATTGAGATAAGCGGCCCACCACGAAAAGGTGGAGTTGGATATGATATTGTCTTTGCAAAGACTCATCAGGTAAAAATCATGAAGATAATCCTGCCCTTCAATGTAGATAATATTTCTGTCCGATTGTCTTAAAACCATTTTGACCCACCAGATCTGATCGGAAAAAACCACAAACAGCGTATCCTCATCGGGAAACTGCCCCATCGCTTTTGTTATGTAGTCGATTCCGCAGAAGTTCATGACCGAATGGCTGTTATGCTCGCCAAAATAAGTCCTGACATGCAGTGAGACTGTTTTCGGATATCCGATAATGTCCCCGTAGTCTCTCATAAGATCGTCGATGATATTTTGCGGCGCTTCGAAATACGGCTTAATTTTGTCAAAGTTATGTTTGAAGTACTTCTCGCTTTGATAGAAACCGGCTATCTCCATATCGGGCACAAAAGGGATCGGATGATAGTTATGAGCCGGTTCTTGGTAATAATATTGCACTTCACCTTCAGGACGGCTGCTTCGAAGCTTGTAAAAGATCTTCTTAGCATTATTGGGAATATTAAAATTATCCTGCTCGCTCAGATCGGGAAAATAGGCTTCGGCTCCATTGTCTTGCGCAAGGCTTAAAGCCGCAGCGATCTCAAACATCTGATTTCCGAGCTGTCCTTTCAACTTTCCGATAACAAAAGGCTTAGGATCCTCGGCAAAGCATGCGGAAAAAACAAATAAAAACAAAAAATATCTCATCATAATTTTTTAAATGCCTCCAAAGCTCTCTCTCTTGCCTCATGATGATCGACAATGGGGCCGGGATAATCTATACCTTTTAACACGTCTTCGGGCGCTTCCCATGGCCGGTGAATCCATTTATCCGAAATGTTTTTTAATTCCGGCACCCACTTTCTCACATAGTTTCCTTTAGGATCAAACTTTTCCCCTTGCTTGGCGGGATTAAAAATGCGGAAATAGGGCGCCGCGTCCGCACCGCATCCTCCAACCCATTGCCACCCTAAGGTATTATTCGCTAAATCCGCATCGACAAGGGTATCCCAAAACCACTTAGCCCCTTCCTTCCAGGTAATCAGAAGATCCTTCACCAAAAAAGACCCGACGATCATCCGAACCCTATTATGCATCCATCCCGTCTTCCAAAGCTGCCTCATCCCCGCATCCACAATGGGGTATCCCGTCAGGCCATGCTGCCACGCTTTCAACTCCTTTTGACTTTTTCTCCAGCTGAAATTGGTAAACTTTTTCTGCAGAGGCTGATCGGTTGTTTTTGGAAAATGAAAGAGAAGATGATGAGCGAACTCTCTCCAGCCGATCTCGCTTAGATAGCACCTCGGCCCCTCTTCTTTTCCCGAATATCTCTTGCGCGTTTCTTCCCAGATGATTCTTGGAGAAATCTCGCCGAAATGGAGATGGGGAGAGAGTTTTGAAACCCCTTCAATCCCCGGATAATCCCGATTTTTTTTGTAATCGAGGATCTTACCCGCCAAAAAATCGAGAAGCCGCTTTCTCGCGGCCGGCTCCCCCGGCTTCCAGCCATCGTAAAACTTTTCATCCCAGTTGGCTGCGGGCAATAAACCGAGATCCTCCAGCTTCACACTCGAACACTTAGGCGGCTTTTGCTTGGCCTTCGTTATTTTCGGCAAAGGAGAGGCAATAGCATTTTCCTTTAGGCAAGCTTTCCAAAAAGGGGTAAAGACCTGATAAGGCCTGCCCTCTTTATTTTTTATCTCCCATGGTTCGAATAATACATTGCCCCGAAAAGTTTCAACTTCTACCCCTTCCTTTTTAAGATTTGCCAAAGCGCGCGCATCCTCAGCGATCCCCGCTGGCTCATATCGGCGATTCCAGTAAACCGCATCGGCGCCTGTCTCCCCGATCATTTTTTTGAGCACCTTAAGAGGCGCTCCCATTTTCAGCACAAAGCAAAGCCCCCTCTCGCGGCAGTCTTTGCTAAAAGCATCCAGCGAGTGGTGAAGCCATGACCGGCTTGCCGCTCCCGGACTCCATTTGCCGCCGGGACTCCAAATAAACACGGCGATCACAGGAGCGCCTAGGTCCACAGCCGCCCTCAAAGCCGGATTGTCGGCAAGGCGAAGATCATTGCGAAGCCAAACGATAGTAGGTTGCATATTTTTCGACATAATTTTAACTATTTTTGACAATGTTAAGCCAATAACGGGTATGGCGCAGCCGCCCTGTTTTAGTGAGAGCTCCTTTTTCAACAAGATCAGCTAAATCACGAGTCGCTGTCGCTCTTGACGCTTTTGTGATGGCGATATAATTTTCTGCGCTAAGGCCTCCGGAAAACCCTTTCAGCCCTTCTGAAAACATTCTGAGGAGCGCTTTTTCTTGCCGCTCATTGATTTTGCCGGCCAAGTTGTTCATAACTTTTGATTTATCCATCAAGAAGTTGATGAGCATGAGAGATTCCTCCTGCGACTCGACGATCACTTCGGAAAAAAATGCCACCCATTTATTTGCATCAAGTGTTTTATTGCAAGAGCCAAGAGCTGCATAGTAGTCTTTTTTTTGCCTTGTGATAACTTGTGAAATAGCGATTAATGTTGGCTGTCCCAAATTCTCGGAAAGAGCTTTTTCGACAAGCGCCCGTCCGATCCTGCCGTTGCCGTCCTCAAAAGGATGGATGCTTTCAAAATAAAGATGGGCAATTGCCGCTCTCGCAAGCAGTGATTCATTATTTTTTGACTTGTTAAACCAATCGATAAACCGAGTCATCTCTTTGCGGACAATCTTTGAGGGGGGAGCTTCAAAATAGATAGTTCGGCTGCCATACCTGTTTGAGACGATTTGCATAGGATCGTCATGAGTGCGGTATTTCCCTATATCCGTTGTCCTGGAGTCATTAGACATTAGCAATTTGTGCCATTCATACAGCATTTCATGGGTCAGGGTTTGATCGAATGTGTCGTACATTCTCCACATTAAATTGGCCATTCCCTGCTCTCTTGGAGGTATGCGCTTTTTTTCGGCAGAAAGGTCAAAATGACGCTGAATAGAGGACTGCAGGCTCTCCCGTTCCAAAATCTCTCCTTCGATTTCAGCGCTTTTTAATCCTTCTGTACATAAGATCTCTACGATAAACTGCCGCTTATTTTCTTCATTGAGGTGCTTCAGAACAGCAAAGCCACCCCCTGCTCCCCGCAAGAATTTTTTCTCCAAGGGCATGATCGATTCTGCATCATAAATGAACTTTGGCCAGCCCGCCAGCTCCCAGTTCCAAACCATGAGTAATAGAAACCTCCTCTATAACTCACATTTTAGCTTTTTTTGATTTATAGATCAACTGGCATGAGATGTAGAAGACTGTTCTATAGCTCATAAATCACTATAGATATGAGTTATAGGATCAAATTTTTTGCTTCAAAAGTAAAAAAAGCTCATTTTAGAACGTTGCATCTTTTTGCCCTCTGATGTACAATTTCCATTATTTTAAAAGAGACTTGTATGGCGAATATAGATCGAGAACTGATTAAAAAATTGTCCGAACTCTGCCGAATCGGCTGCAGCGATGAGGAAATTGATGCCCTCCTGACCGACATGAAAAAAATTGTCGGCTATTTCGAACAACTCGCCGAAATCGACACCGAAAACGCCGCCCCCTGCAATTCCGTCATCAAAGATATGGCCAACGTCATGCGGGAAGATGTAGCAGGCAAGACAATGCCGCGGGAAACCTTCCTGTCCAACGCCCCCGAGCAGGTGAGCGGCCTGATCCGCGTTCCTCCCGTAATCAAAAAGAGAGAGTAACATTCAATGCTACACCAATTAACAGCGCGCGAGATCCGCGACAAATTCATTTCAGGCGAAATGTCCGCCCGGGAAATCGCCGCTTATTTTCTTAATCGTATCGAAAAATATAACGACGACCTCGGCGCCTTCATTACGATTTTGCGCGAGCGGGCTGTAGAAAAAGCAAAAATTCTCGACGAAAAAAAAGCTCGGGGCGAGAAACTCGGCCGCCTCGCAGGCATTCCGATCGCCGTCAAAGACAATATCCATGTTGAAGGAGTCCTGTCGACATGCGCCTCGAATTTCTTAAGAAACTTCAAAGCTCCCTTTGCCGCGACCGTCACCGAGCTTCTGGAAGCCGAAGATGCCATCATTGTGGGTAAAACCAACCTCGACGAGTTCGCGATGGGATCCTCGAATGAAAATTCCGCGTTTTTCCCCGCGAAAAACCCCTGGAACCTCAAAAGCTCGCCCGGAGGATCTTCGGGAGGTTCGGCGGCAGCCGTCGCCGCGAGGCTTGTCCCTGTCGCTCTCGGTTCAGACACGGGAGGCTCCATCCGTCAGCCGGCTTCACTCTGCGGTATTGTCGGCTTTAAACCAACCTACGGAAGAGTTTCCCGATTCGGCCTTGTCGCTTTCGGCTCTTCCCTCGATCAGATCGGCCCCCTGGCAACCAATACCGAAGACGCGGCACTCATTATGGAAGTGATCGGCAGACATTGCCCCAAAGATTCCACGAGCCTGCCGCTTGACCCCGAACCCTGCTTCGAAAAAACTGCGCAGTCTACAGACCTCAAAGGGATGAAAATCGGCATCCCCCGCCGCTTCCTCGAGCAGCTGGAGGGAAAGTCGCGCGAAATCTTCAATCAAGCTGAAAAGCAGCTCAATGAACTGGGAGCAGAGGCCGTCGACGTCAATCTGGACCTTCTCAAATACTCGATCGCCGTCTACTACATCCTCGCCACTGCCGAAGCCTCGACCAACCTCGCCCGCTTCGACGGGATTAAATACGGCATCAGGTCCCAAAAAGCCGCCACTCTCGATGAAGTCTACGACATTTCGAAGGATGAAGGATACGGTCCCGAGGTCAAAAGGCGTATCATGCTAGGGACCTTTGTTCTTTCCTCCGGCTATCAGGACGCCTATTATAAACAGGCGCAAAAAGTGCGCACGCTCATTATCGAGCAGTTTGAAGAAGCTTTCAAAAAATGCGATGTTATCGCCCTCCCCGTATCCCCGTCGGGAACTTTCGAGCTGGGCTCAATCAAAGATCCCCTCCAGATGTATCTGGAAGATATCTATACGATTGCCGCCAACCTCGCCGGAACTCCCGCCATCAGCATTCCCTGCGGATTTGTCGAGGAAAATAAGCCCTACGGCCTGCAGCTTATCGGCCCCCAAAAAGAAGATGTCCGCGTGTTTCAAACAGCTCACGCGTTTGAACAAAAAACCGATTTCCACAAAACTCAGCCGGAATTTGCCAAATAGGAGATAGAATGCCAAGACAAGACTGGGAAGTGATTATCGGCCTGGAAATCCACTCCGAGCTGAATACACAATCAAAACTCTTCAGCGTCGCGCCCAACCGTTTCGGCGATGAGCCCAATACAAATATTACCGAAGTTTGCACCGGCATGCCGGGCGCTCTTCCGGTTCTGAATAAAGAAGCTGTCCGCAAGGCTGTGCAGTTCGGCTGCGCCATCAATGGCGAAGTAGCCCATTTCAGCAAATTCGACCGCAAATCCTACTTTTATCCGGACAGCCCCCGCAACTTCCAGATCACTCAGTTTGACGAGCCCATCATCTGGGGCGGAGAAGTCATCTGCGAAGTCGAGGGCGAGGAGAAAGCTTTTGCCGTCAACCGCGTCCATCTCGAAGACGACGCCGGCAAGCTTACCCACTTCGGAAATTTTGCCGGCGTCGATTACAACAGAGCCGGCGTTCCCCTCATCGAGATTGTCTCCGAGCCCTGTATCCACAGCGCCAAAGAGGCTGTCGCCTATGCTATGGCCATCAAAGCCATTCTGCAGTACTTAGACGCCTCCGACTGCAACATGGAAGAGGGGTCTCTTCGCTTCGACGTCAACGTCTCCGTCCGTCCCAAGGGAGAAGAAGGGTTCCGCAACAAGATTGAAATCAAAAATATGAACTCCTTTACCTTTATGGAAATGGCGATCGAATCGGAAATCAAACGGCAGGTCCTCGCCTATCAAAACGAACCAAATAAAGACCCTGCCGAAGTAATTACCCAGGCCACATACCGCTGGGATCCCGACAGCAAGCAAACCGTCCTGATGCGCCGGAAAGAATACGCCGAAGACTACCGTTATTTTCCCGAGCCGGATCTTCCCCCAATCATTCTCGTCCAAGATTACATTGAAAAAATCCGCTCCCAGCTTCCCGAGCTCCCCTTGCAAAGAGAAAGGCGCTACGTCAATGAACTCAAGCTCAATCCCGAACTCGCGTTCATTTTAACCAGCGACAAACCCCTGGCAGACTATTTTGAAATTTGTCTCAAAACCTGCTCCAATGCCCGCGCCCTCTCCAACTGGCTCGTTGTCGAGTTTGCCGGGCGGCTTAAAGAATCGGGAAAAAGCCTTATCGACACAAAAATCCCTGCCCAAGACATCGCAATGCTCGTGAATCTCATCGACAAAGGCGCGATCACGGGGAAAATCGCCAAGAAAGTGGCTGACGACATGCTTGAAAAACCCCAAAAAGGACCCGAGCAAATCATCAAAGAGAACCCCGACTACCAGCCCTTAAGCGACCTTGGAGAAATTGAGTCCCTCGTCGACCAAGTCATCGCCGAAAACCAGCAATCGGTCGACGACTACAAAAGCGGCAAAGAGCGCGCATTCAAGTTCCTCATGGGTCAAGTGATGAAACTCTCGCGCGGCAAAGCCGACCCCCAGGCGGTCAATACCCTACTCAAACAAAAGCTTCAGTGAAAACTTACGCATAGTTTGAGGAAGAATAACCCCTGTACAATCTAAGACTCGACCAGATGGGATCCTGTCCAACTATAAAAACGGCAACTTTCCACAATTTTATGAGAAATTGCTTTAGAGACAATGGAAATTAGGTAAAATAACTCAAAAATTAGTCTTGATATTTTTTTAAATTTATAAAATCTTAATATTGTTTTATTATAATTATTTTAAATAATATTTTAAGAGGTTATAAATGTCAGGTATTTCATTTTCTTCAGGATTTAGTAAAGTGGCCGTTCAAACAGATAAAATTTGCGATTATATACCGGTAGTAAGCACTGTCACTAATCTTGTAGATATATTTGAGACATGTGTTTGCAAATGTTTTAAAAGTAACAGCACGATCTCTCAAAATCGATATTTTTCTTATATTCAAAATAAGCCATTTTGGCGCTCAGCGGTTTTGCTTATTCCTGTTTTAGGCAACATTGCCATTGGTATTTATGACTTTAAACGATACACGAAAGCAAAAAAAGTAATCGAGGAAACAAAAGGAGCATTCAAGAATTCAATAGAAGCACTCGAGAATGCAACAAAAGCACTCGAGAATGCAACAGAAGCACTCGAGAATGCAATGGTAGCACTCGATAGAGCAACAGAAGCATTGGATAAAGCAACAGAAAAAAACAACGAAGAACACCTGAAGACAGCCAAAGAGGCAGTAAAAGAAGCAGAAGAAGGATTCCAGAAAACAGCAAAACTATATGAAGAAAAAAGAAAATTACAGCCATATAAAGATAATTTGCACGAAATGAAGTTAAGAATAGAACAACATGGACTGTTAAATTTATTACCTAAAGAATGCCTATTCCAGAGAACAGAAAATACATTCCAGGTAGTTGAAGAAAAATTCGAGAAAGTTGGAGCAATGCGGCAGAGATTTAATAAAAGTCTGCAAAAAATTAAGTCCAAAGTTGATACTTGATTTTCTAATTATCCTGAATATCGATATACTATAAAAATAAAAGGGACTTGTGCCACCACCCGCCCCAAGGGAGAAAAAAGATTCCGCGACAAATTGGGCACTGATCAATAAATTACAGATGTTTTCGGCCTTATGGGGAATTTTGCAATAGTGCCCATCCAAAACAAAAAACTTTTCCATATTCTTAGCCAAGAATTCCTCAATCCTGTAAACTTTCATTTTTATTTTAACAGGGGGAACAGGATGAATCTACTTAACTATTACATGGGTTGGGAACAGCCAAGGGAACCGACATTTCTTGATGGTGTGAATGAAAAACTCGATAACTGTAAAACTTTAATTGAAAATTATCAGATCTACGAAAACGCTGACAAGATCGCCGGTTTGGCTTTTGCCATTACCCAGCTTGCCAGCCGTTTCTGGCTAACTTTGGGAGGGTCGGTTGCGGGATTTTTCCTAGGATTGGCCATTGACCGCTACAGCACCCAAATTCCTCCCGAGGTCCAGGAAATTGCTAAAAAAATTCAAGACATCTGGGCCGATCAAGGGGTCCGTATCTCAGCTTATGTTGTAGGATTAATTTTATTATTTGCATTTCCCGACCAGACGTCTCTTATGACTTCTTTGGGGGCAGGTGCTTATACGTTTTCGGTAATCACAAATTATCTACCGGAAAAAAAACAAATCTGATATTATTGTCTCTTATTATTTTTTTATAAAACTAGGAGATAATAATGCACTACGTTAAAGACGCAACTGTTTCTACTATAAAATTTTTAGATAATCATTTAACTCCCAGATTCAATTATGATAATCTTAACCGAACAACCGCTCAAAAGGTGATTGATGTCGCCGCCTGCACATTTGTCATGTTTGCCGGAGTCGTCTCATTTATTGCGTTTCCTCAATTGACTTTAGCCGGTTTTGTATTCGGGCATATTTTCCGCCACCAACTTAGAGAAGGATCGCAGGACTTCGGAATACCTTTCAGAAGGTCAACATTGTCGCCAAAGCAATGATCCTGGTTGTCGCTTTTGCTTCCTGGCCCTACCTTTACCTTGCCGTGCCTCCTATCATCGGATGCTATGTCGGCTGGCAGACATCAGACAGATCAGCGGATGACAATTACTTTTTACATCCAAACAAAAGCTAATTCGTCTGCTCAAAGACAGATATTAAAGCCTTAGTGCTCGCAATCATATTCTTTGGGGGGAATTTGAAGGCTATTTCCATTAATTCCAGCTTTTTCTTCGTATCTGAAACGATATGGATCAAAGGAATTGTTGCATCAATTGCCCGCATTCTTTTTAAATTCCCATACCCACCAGAATAGAAGTGCCCATCATTTCGAAGATTATAGAAGCGATTGATCTAGAGGATGCCTTTGTTCGCCACATAAAATTGAGCCACCTGGAGAATCTGCTCAGAAGCTACACCTCCAAGGAGATAAATGGGTTCGTGATAGACGATTACTTCTATTTTTTCGCCATCGATCTCGATAAGAAGTTCATTGAATTGGTCTCTTTTTTCGGGACTGATTCTCCCCCAGCATATCTATCTATCAATAAGGTCACTTTCTAGGAATCATCTCTAATAGTTTTAAACGCTAAAACACGAGGCAAAATAT
>CAWAPJ010000046.1:0-8965 GCA_963783885.1 Waddliaceae bacterium
GGGAAATACCGCTGCCGACATCGGTATTTGCAAGAGTGATTTGAGTTGTCCCACCTGTTCCAATAAGTTGAGACGAGGCAGTTGAGCTGATCTCGGCGTAGGAAACCGTTCCTTGCCCTGCAAGACCAGACGGCCCCGTCGCACCGGTGGGGCCGGTGGGACCGGTGGGACCGGTTGGTCCGGTTACTGTGCTTGTGGGCCCTGTCGGTCCGGTGGGGCCGGTGGGGCCTATCGGGCCTGTTGGTCCTGTTGGACCCGTGGGTCCAGTTGCTCCGATTGGCCCCGTCACACCAATGTCACCCTGAGGACCTATGGGACCGGTCGGTCCAGTGAGTCCTATGTTGCCGGTTTCACCTGTCGGACCTGTCACCCCCGTCGGTCCGGTGAGACCCATCGAACCCGTTGGTCCGGTGGGGCCCGTAGGTCCTGTTGTGCCGGCAGGGCCTGTTGGTCCCGTCGGTCCCTGCGGCCCGGCAGGTCCAGGGGAGCCCTCAGCGGGAGCATTGCAGCCATGCGAAACCGAACTGCTTGAAATCCCGTCGCTGATAATAAAATCGCAGCTCCCATCATCTTGTATTTCCGCCGCAAGCGATCCGTCCCTGTTGTAGCGATATAGGGATCTTTTGGTGATTTGCCGTTTTGCCGCGTAATTTTTCTCATCAGAAAGTCGATTCCCGGCTTGTATTCATAAGTCGTTTCGCTTCCATCGCTGCTCGAACTTCTGATTAAATGATTGAAGCCATCATCAGAATAAACGAAGTTTTTTTCTAAAAAGTCGGCATTCCTCGCGTCAATGAGTGATCCATCGCGATCGACCTTTAGATCTCCACCTTGATAATGGGTCTTTTTAACGATATTGCCAAATGGATCATATTCATAAGCGGTATAGGACAGCACCTGGCCGTTTCCATCGGCAAAACTTTCGGCAATCAAAAGACCGATTGTCTCTTTGTCTTTGCCCCAGTACTTTTGCTTAATGCTAAAGGGAGATCCTCCCGACCCGAATTTGACAATTTTTGTCGGCTGAAGTCTTTCATCAAATTCATAATGCGTTTTGAGGCCTCCACCGTCCCATACATCGGTAAATCCCTCTCCATAAACAAAGCTGCATTCGGTTTTCTGCAATCCGAAAGGACTCTCTTTGATCGAGGCGACCCTTCCTTTCTTGTCATAGTCGATTTCGGTTTCCCCATGTTGAGTCAAAAGAAGACGGCTGCCTTCCAATTGATATTCATATGTTTTGGGCATTAAATCCGATCCGTAGGCTTGAACAAGTCTCTTGTGAGAATCAAAAAGATAACAGACATGTTTCATATCGCTTGAAGAGATTTTGACTAGGCATTGATCTTGATTCCAGTCATAGTCAAATCGGAGCCAGGATAGAATGACTTCTTTTGAGATATTTTTCGCCTCAATCGATTTCAGATGGCCATGAATATCATAGCTGTAGAGAAGATAATTCCCTCCGGGAAGAGATTCTTCCACTAGGCGATAATATGTTGGCTTGGCAACTTGAGCGGCGAGGATGGGGATCAGCTCTTCTCCCAAGATTGGTTTGGGGTATGAGTTCACTTTTTGATATTTTCTCCGAGTGCCGTCTCCTAGCACAAGTTCCGCGGCGTCTCCGTGAAAGCTCAATTGATTGTTTCTGAAATGAGAGGGACTGGCGGATCCGATACTGTCTTTCAAGACATCAACTCGTAATGGGCTGTCCCCGGAGTATGTGAGAATTCCGCCCGATTTTTCTCCTGCGAAGGCGAGAATTCTCTCATTCTGAACATCCTTTCCCATGATAAGGAATCGCTCGGGGAAGACTCTCCATCCCCCTTTTTTTCCGATAAAGGTATTGTAATATCTCGTCAAAGTCAGCGGGCACGGCCGCTCAATCACGAGGTCAGTTTCTTCAAGGGAACAGTCCCCGCTGATGACATTCACGCGATTGGAGATAAAATACTCCGGTTCACCCTCGATGGGCGGCAAAAAAACTGCCGGCCAGCCGGCAAAGATTTCGAGATGCCACAGAAGCAAAATCAATAGTGTAAAAATGCGTTTCATATCATTTATCCTAAGGCGGTATATCGCTAATTTTATTGATGCTTAACATAATTGCCGGGATAGGAGGGCTCGGGTTTGTGTCAGGCGCTACGAACAGCTGATTATCGCCGGAGAATACAACTTGTATCGTATCGTTTGCCGCCAACTCAACAAGGGTCGAATGGGTCACAATTTTAAAGCGGGTGGGATTATTGTTTAGTGGGATTGCAGTAAATTGGCCTCGTGCATACGAATCCTGAACCGGAGTGCCATTTTTTTCAAGCCAGAAGTCAGCGGCAGGCTGTACGGTAGAGTAGAGAGTCCTTATTTCGACAGAATAGGTAATCCTGTAATAACCAGCGGTTGTAAACGTGATCTCTTCTGTCCCCGAATTATACGTTATGGATCCGCTTGGACTCGCAGTTAACGTGTCAAAACCTACAGCTACTGTGGCAGATGTATCCTGAATAGGCCCTTGCAGCGCTGTATTTCCTGTGAGCATGGCATTGGCATTGACTGATAAGCCGACAACGCCGGTAGGACCGGTGGGCCCTGTAGGGCCTGTTGGCCCTGTAGAGCCGGTCGGCCCTTGCGGCCCTGTCGGACCGTCGGTCCAGTAGGGCCCATTGTCTCCGATAACTCCAGTAGCCCCTGTTGGTCCTGCATCCCCTGTGACGCCGGCGGGACCTGTGGCCCCGGTAGGTCCAGTCGGCCCGATGACGCCGGTAGGTCCTGTCGGCCCGGTGGGTCCTTGCGGTCCTGTTGGACCAACTAACCCTTGAGGTCCTGTGGGTCCCGTGGGTCCCGTGAGTCCCGTCGGTCCTGTCGGACTTGCCCCGGTCGCTCCGGTAGGACCTGTCGGCCCGGTCGGCCCTTGAGGTCCCGGCTCCCCATTCGAGGGGCTGTTGCAGCCATGGTCGGATTTTTCGGAAAACAGACCGTCATCAACACTCCCTGCAAACACGAATGTTTGGCAAATGACAAAAGCGAAAATTAAATATTTAAAAGTTTTAATGGTCCAATCCTCGCTCGAAGGTTAAAATTCCAGCTTTGCCGAAAGCGATCCGCCATTGAGCGACAGATCCCCATGGCAATTGATCATGTTGTAATCAAAATAACGTTGAAACTCGTAGCCGAGTCTCAGCGTCAGAAAAATATTGTCGCAAAGGCACCTCTTCCAGCTCAATCCGATGCCGGCGTCAGCCGCAAAGACACAGGCGCAAAGGGTCCTATTCGACCTGACAGTCGTGACATCTTCCGAATCCGAAGTGGTTTCAACTTCACCCGCAAACACACAATTCCTTCCATAAACAACGGCAGCATCGGCAAGAGCGTAGATCCCAAAGCCGCATCCCAAATCCCAATCAGCCTCGATGCCAGCAACGGGCCCAGTAGCTGTCAGCCTTTGATTGTTATCATCAACGGCAAGTGTTTCAGTTGTCACATCCGAAACTATCGATGTGCTGACAAAATTGACATGCAGATCCTGTTGAATCCATACGGTCCTCACCCCGATAAATGGAGCCCATGAAAAACAGCAGCATCGATTGAATTTTTTGGCCAAAGCAACATCGAGAACGTCGTAATCGAGCTTCCATGAGAGTAAGGTGCCGCTCTTGACATCGGTATGGAATCGGGTCCAGTAAACGGCGAGCTCATAACATCCCTGCCAGAAAGTTGTTCCCGCTCCGATTCGAAATCCCACATCCCATTGATAGGGGACTTTTATGTCATTGGCGATGATGAGTGTTGATGTTCCTCCGGTATCTGTCGTGACTGTAGTATCTATCGATCCAAACATACAAGTGAGGAAGCTGCCGACGCATGGCTTGAAAAACAGAAAATCACCTTCAACCCAAAAGCAGCTGCAAGGATTGCAACAAGCAGCGGGACCGCAAAATTCCGTGCCATCGGTATAACAGTATGATTTATCCCAAAAGTTTTGATCTTCCGCTTCATCATTTTGCCTGGTCCAGATAAGGCAATCCTGTTGTATCGCTTCTTCTCCTATAACAGATCCGAATAAACCGATGAGAACCATTGTGCTAAACATATAAATTCTAAGCATAATTTATAATTCCTTTATTTAATCACCTACTCTACTAATGCTAACCGTAAAAGAAGGAATGTGCCCTCCGTCATAGGCAGTTATGGAGAATAATCCGTTTGTGAAGCTATCCGGACCATTTGTCACGACCCAAAAAGTCAATTCATGGGGGATAGGCGCACTTGCCGGAATGTCGACAATATAAGAGGCAAAGACGGCTCCAAAAATAGGGCCGGTTGATGAGCCCGTGCCAACAAAGGTTCCCACACTTAACCGATTGTTTGAATTCGCGTAAAAGGAACCGTCGAGTTCCATAAAGATGTCCATGTAATCACCTGGAGAAGCATTTAATAGTTTAACCTGCCCCATTATATCAACACGATAAATACCAGGCGTGCTGATAAAAACCGTACCCGCTGAATTAAATGAAATGTCATTAGAGGGACCTGTTGTGGAAAGGGGGATTTGGATCGCTACTCCGGTTGCCGTCGGGGCGACATTGCCCGTCTGGCTGGCCATGACAAACTGCGTCACCGCCGACCCTGTCGGCCCTGTCGGCCCTGTCGGCCCTGTTGGGCCCGTCACTCCTGTCGGACCGATCGGTCCCGCCGACCCCGTCGGCCCCGTCGGCCCTGTCGGCCCCGTGGGCCCCGTGGGACCCGTCGCTCCTGTCGGTCCGATAAAGCCCTGAGAGCCTGTAGGTCCAGTGGCGCCTGTAGGCCCGGTCGGTCCGTCCGGCCCCGTTGGTCCGGTCGCTCCGGTAACTCCTGTAGCACCCGTCGGTCCTTGACTTCCTGTAACCCCTTCCGGCCCCGTCGGCCCTTCTGGACCTGTCGGTCCGGTTGTGCCTGCCGGTCCGGTCGGTCCCGCCGGACCCGTTGGACCGGTCGGACCCTCTGGTCCCGGCCTGCCGGGAATCAGACAGCCATGATCGGGAAATGAATCGACAAGAGCGGAAAGATCGCTCTTTCCGTCGTCTTCTATCGTCCTTACAAGATTGAAATCGCTGTCATAGGCGTAATGACTTCTTCCTTCGATCTTTCCATTGTCATAATCAATCTTTTCGGCAAGAATGTTTGTGTTGGGAAGATATTCATATGTAGTTCTTTTGCCATGGGAATCTTGGGCAGAAATTAATTGATTGAGCCCGTCTGTGGAATATGTGTAGCTTTTCTCAAAAAGCTCTCCATCATATTTTGTTTCCCTGATGAGGTTGCCTCTGTCGTCGTATTCATACTCGATTGAAGATATTAGGTTTTCTTCTCCGTCTGTCAAGGTTGTCGTTGTCAATCGATAGTCATCATTGACCAAAACTCCCCATACGTTCGTTTCAATCAGACAAGGATCTATCCCGCGGAAATCATATTGAGTTTTGACAAGTCAGCGATTTTCTATATCTAATTCATAATGGGTTTTAATCCCCTCATTGTCATAGACATCTTTGCATATGAATGTCTTCAAATGAATCCAAAATACTGCTGAATTGCGAATCGGAATAGATCGCTTCCCCTGCCAATGCTTGTATCTGCCACAAAAGCAATAAAAATAGATAGCGACTTTTCAAAATCTTAAGCCTTTTCCTTAAGTTAAGCGTTAAAATAACTTTATTATGTATATATATTATTTTGTCAAATCCGTTATAAATAAATCTATGAAAAGAGCCCTTGCCATTTTTCTGGTGTATCTCCTCGGACTCGTTCAGGGAATTGCTTTCACAACAATACCGGCTGCAGCCAATTTTTTGACTGGAAGCCAGGGATTTCAATTCTCCGACACAGAGTACGGGTCGATATTTCTTCCGATGATTTTCGGAGCTATTGTTTCCTCATTTGCGGGAGGAGCTCTGGCCAAAAAGTTTACAGTCAAAAACGTCTTGCTTGCAGGAATCTTGCTAAGCGGAGCGGCGATGTTTGTTTTCTATTGGGCATCTTTGCTGACCGGTGTGCGTTATTCCATCATGATGCTTGTCATGCTGCTTTTAGGGATGGGATTCGGAGCAAACATCACCTCTCTCAACCCTTTCGCCATCCATTTCTTCCCCGATCACGCAAGTTCGGCGGTCACGGCTCTCCACAGCTGTCTGGGAATCGGGACTGCAATCGGCCCGCTGCTTTGGGTTCTCTTCAGCGGTTTAAATATTTGGTGGGCTGATCCCATCCTTTTGGGTACGATTTTTGCCGCCCTTTTCCTGTTAGGTTTTTTTCTCCTTCCCAAGTCAGCAGAACTCGAAGGCAAAGGAGAAGGCTCCTCTATCCCTCATAGAGCGCTGCTTGGAGTTTTCGCCTTTATCGCATTCTTGTATGGAATCATCGAAACGACCTATGGCAATTGGTCTACCATTTATTTCCACCAGGCCAAGGGAATGTCGACTGCCAATGCCAATGCGCTGCTCTCCCTTTTCTGGGGATCGGTTACGGGAGGCAGGATCATCGCGACCTTTTTGAGTATCGCCATTGCCTCCCGCTGGATCTATCGCATTCTCCCTTTTCTCGTTTTTGGAAGTGCTATCGCTTTGATTTACATCGCGTCTTATGATGCTGCCTTTGCTGTTATGATCCTCGCGGGACTTGGGTGCTCGGCATTTTTACCTCTTTCAGTGACTTACGGGGTGCAAAATTTAAAAACAAACCCTACTTTCGCCTCAGGCCTTGTCATCGGAACTTACATGATCGGCTATGGTGTCGCCGCCGAAGGAATCGGATTTCTTCATAAACAGGAAGGGGTTTCCTTTGACGCGCTCTTTCTAACCGTCGCCGCTATTGCTTTTGTTCTTATCGGGTTCAATTTCGGGTCGACCCTGAAGACGAATCAATAACAGGGATAGGTTTAGCCCCTTTGGTATTCAGCTTAATTGCCCACAGGGAATTTGAAGAGCAGATAAACAAGATATTATTATCTTTGCCGCCGAATGTCAGATTTGCCGTTTGCTTGGGCATCAAAAATTTCCCGATCAGCTTCCCTTCGGGATTGATGACATGAATGCCGTCGTAGGCCCCCACATAAATGTTGTCGTGCTCATCAAGCCTCATGCCGTCAGGGAATCCGGGGGACACAACAGCGAAAACCCTTTGACCCGACACTGTTTTACCGTCTTTGGCCACATTATAGGCATAAATGGCGTGATGTTTTTTCTCATAATATGTACGGGGCGCCTGAATAGCGCCGCTGTCGATGACAAAAAGCGTTTTTTCATCTTTTGAAAAGGCAATGCCGTTGGGCATTTGCAGATCGGAAACCACGACGGTTATTTCTTCAGTTTTCGGATCATAGCGGTAGACATTATTCGGCAGGTAACACTGCTGAGGAAATTGCAGGCAGCCATAAGAAGGATCGGTAAACCAGACCGTTCCGTCCGACTTAACGACAAGATCATTGGGCGAGTTAAGCGGCTTGCCTTCGTAAAAGCCGACTAGTGTTTTCACTGTCCCGTCGAACTCGGTGATCGACACCCGTCTTCCTGTCGTTTCCGCTGTCAAAAGACGTCCGTTTAGGTCGGCTGTCTGACCGTCTGCAATATTCGATGGATGGCGGTACACAACTGGTTTGTCCCAGGAAAGCGGTGTGATTTTATTATAAGGCTCAAGACCGTGCCAGCGGAGCATCAGAATATTGTCATTGATTTGATCGGTAAAAAACAGGTAGCCCTCTTCAGATCCCTTCATCTGAACATAGACAGGCCCTTCGGTAAAACCGAATCCTTCAGCAATATGGATCAATCTCGGTTCAGTTCCCAAGATTTTGGCAAAGGATTCATCATAAACTTCAAGAGGAAGCTGTGGCGATTCTTTTTCGGGATACTGCGGAGCGTTGACAATCCCCAAAACAGCTAAAAATAAACTCAACAAACAAGTCATAGGCACTGCTGCAACACAGACCGGATCGCCTCAGCCGGCTTGTCCCCTGAAGTTTCTTTGTCGCTCCGCCTTTGTCAATGTGCCCTTCCGCCAGTTTTACCCACTTATCGCGAATTTGATCAATTAAAGCAGGGTCCAAATCGCGGCGGAAATCAAACGTTTCCTTGGCCGCCTCATAAATCGCATTGATATCTTCTTTGCCGAACTTGCCCTTCTCTTTATTTTGAATGGCCTTATCAAAAGCTTTTAGAAGTTTGTTTGCTTCCTCTGACATACTTGTTACCTCGCAATTTTCAAAGCTTCGCGGACCCCCGCGCCGTAATCCTTGTGAACTTTGTCGAAAAGGTCAACCTGCCGGTCGATGATCTCTTGCGGCACTCCCTTCATCGCGTCGGCGATATTGCTAAACAGCCGCTGTTTTTGATTGTCATCAAACAACTCGAAGAGGGCCCTGGGCTGGGCGAAATCATCACTGCCTTCGCGATGGTCGTAGCGGTCGGCATCGCCGGAGATTTAAGCGGCGGTTCTTTGAGGAGGGATTCTCTAGTGCTCCACCCATAGAATTGGGCTCATAAAACGCATCTGTGCTTCCGCTTCTTTGTCCAAAGAAGTTGATCTTGCCATCCTTGTGATAATTATGAACGGGACAGCGCGGGACATTCACAGGCAAAGCCTCATAATGAGTCCCCAAACGGTATCTATGGGCATCGGCGTAAGAAAAGATGCGCGACTGCAGCATTTTATCGGGCGACCAACTCACTCCAGGGAATATTGGAAGGAGAAAAAGCCAACTGCTCGATCTCGGCGAAATAATTCTCCGGATTGCGGTTCAGTTCCAACTCGCCAACGTCGATGCAGGGGTATTCCGAATGAGGCCAAATCTTCGTCAAATCAAAAGGATTGTAAGAGGTATGAAGAGCCTCTTCCTCGGGCATAATCTGTATCTGAAACTTCCATTTAGGAAACTCCCCCTTTTCAATGGCTCCAAAGAGCATCTCCTGGGAAGTTTCTCGCGATCTGCCCACAACCT